>CAZJZG010000034.1:0-34230 GCA_964550455.1 uncultured Bacteroidales bacterium
TTAATCTGGCAAACAGTCTGGGCAGCAGTCTTGTAGGGTCAATGTATATTCTTGATGAACCAAGTATAGGACTCCATCCCCGTGATACTGAACGCTTAATACAAGTATTGCTGCAACTGCGCGATCTGGGCAATACAGTAATAGTGGTAGAACATGATGAAGATATAATACGCAGTGCCGATCATATTATTGATATTGGTCCTTTGGCTGGAGAATATGGCGGAGAACTTGTGTTCGCAGGTAAATGGAGTGAATTAATGAAAGATGATAAATCCTACACTGCACAATATCTTTCAGGGAAGTTACAAATACCCCTTCCTGAAAGAAGAAGAAAATGGAAAGAATACATTGAAGTGGTCGGAGCTATGGAAAATAATCTCAAAAACATAGATGTAAAATTTCCATTAAAAGCATTCACTGCTGTTACCGGTGTAAGCGGATCAGGGAAAACCACATTGGTGAAAAATATTTTCTACTCTGCTTTACGCAAAATTATTGGAGGGTATTCCGAAAGAACCGGTCAATATGCAAAATTATCCGGTGATATAAATAGTATTGTGCATGTAGAGCTGGTTGATCAGAACCCAATTGGCCGGTCAACCCGTTCAAATCCGGCTACATACGTTAAAGCATGGGACGATATACGTGTACTTTTCAGTTTGCAGCCATTAGCCAAAATGAGAGGTTATGCACCCGGAGTATTTTCTTTTAATATAGAAGGCGGACGATGCGAAGAGTGCGAAGGCGAAGGTGTTGTACATATCGAAATGCAGTTTATGGCTGATATTGAATTAAAATGTGATGTTTGCCAGGGTAAACGCTATAAAAATGAAATCCTTGATATTACATATAATGATAAAAACATTGCTGATATCCTGGATATGTCAGTAACCCAGACACTTGATTTTTTTGGAAAAGATTCTGAACACGATAGTTTATGCAGGCGCATCATAAATAAATTACAACCATTAGCTGATGTTGGGCTGGGATATCTCAGACTGGGTCAATCGTCGAGTACGCTCAGTGGTGGTGAAGCACAGCGTATTAAGCTGGCATCTTTTCTTATTAAAGGGCAGGCTGTTAATCCCACATTATTTATATTTGATGAGCCAACCACCGGTTTGCATTATCACGATATAAACAAGCTGTTACTTGCTTTTAACGAACTTATCAAACGTAATCACACAATTGTGGTGATCGAGCACAATATGGAAGTAATTAAATGTGCTGACTGGATAATTGATCTGGGACCTGAAGGTGGTGAAGATGGCGGTAATATTGTTGCTGCTGGTACTCCGGAAGAAATTGCATTTGTTGAATCATCATATACCGCAAGGTTTTTGAAAGATAAATTGAAATTGTGAATAGCTACAAAATCAAGCATATATAGCTGATTTGCAATGCTTGCAGCATGGCTGCTCTCGCCTCATGCAGGATATATTACAGGGCAAACTTTTAGTGTGGATAGGGGTTAGGTAAAATTTGTGTTTGGATAAAACTAGAAAACAACCATTTTAGGGTCAAACATAACCGACCAATCATATAAACCACCTTCAAGGATCATCAGATTCTTGAATTTATGCTTTTCGCGTAAATATATGTAAACCTGATCGCTTTTCATACCGTAGGCACACACAATCACCACATTATCAACCCTCTGTATTTGATGAACATTATCAGGGATATCCCTCTGACAAATATTCAGAGAACCTTCGATATGTCCGGCAGAAAAATTAAAGGGCTCACGTATATCAATGATCTGAAAATTCTCACCATTGTCCATAAGTGCTTTAAGTTCAGCAGGAGTAATTATGCGCATAAAACAAATGTTCTATAGTAAAATATTGATTCCTCCAAAAATCACTTTAATTAATCCGCAAAAATAATCACAAAATCTTTACAACACCATTTTAGTATTATTAATTGTATTTTTCAAACAGAGTAACATAAAGGTATTTTCATTTCCCCCATCAGACAATATATAATTTTTTGAACTGAATACTATGTTTTACAATTCAACCATACTGCTACCAACTTCAATATCACTACATTAACATTATGGCCAAGAGACAGTACCATTTAAAGTGCCACTATAGACTTCGACAGAAGTAACTAATTTGCCTCCTTAAACAATAATCCTGATTTAAATATGACAAATCTGCTAATCAGTATTTTGGTGCATTACATATCCTTGCCATAAAAAATTCACGAATCATGAATCTCACTTTTTAATAATCTTCATTGTTGCCGAGCCATTTTCAGATAGTACTCTCAGAAGATAAATTCCATTTGGAGTAGATGTTATATCAATTTCAGAATGTTTAATTCCGTTAAAATGACTTTGTAATATAAGGTTTCCCATCATATTATATATCTCCAGATATGAATTCTGTTCAGCAGCTTCATCAAAATATACAGTTAAACGACCTGATGTGGGATTTGGAAAAGCACGCAATGAAAAGCTTAAAAATCTATCTTCCACAATAGCATCACTATCAATCAATTCTTCATCATTTCTGGCTGTCATTAAAGGAGTAGGCTGACAACAATAAGGTAAAGCAGCAATTTCTGCTTTCATATATGCACCTGCTTTTATTTTGGTATTTGTCTGGAAAACAATATTCTGAAGGGCATGAAATTTTGCTGAGCCTCCTGGTTCAACAACAAAACCGGGAACAGAAGGCTGGATTATGATATTTTCTCCTGAAATAAAATCAGCTTCGCCACCAATGTTAATAGTTACATTAGAAATACCAATGCTATTGACTGCATCAAAACAAACCTGCTCACTTATAGTTTCATTTGTAACTATCCTGTTATGAGGCACATAGCAGATTAATACATCATCAATAAACCATGAATTTATATCTGCGGTATTTCCATCAAAAACCCATGCTAAAATGATAGTATTACCAGATAGGGAGCTTAAATCTATTTCAACAATTTTTGCCGGAATATTCTCAAAAGGCTGCTCATTCCAATGACTCACCCATGTTTGACCATAATCAGCAGATGATTCCACACTAAGAATATAGCTTTCAGGAATATTAGCTAAATCCTTAACCATATTTTTGAAATAAAGATTAATTCGTGATGCATCTTCAAAGTATATTGGCGGTGTAATCAGTTTAAAAACACCTCGATCTTCCGGTTCACTGTTAAAAACCATTTCGGGTGAAGACCCTCCAGCATTATCAGTTTTCATTACACCCCAGTTTAAATGACTTCGCATCCAACCTTCAGGTACTTCATCTGGTTCAACATCAGTAAAATCTTCTTCAAAAGGCAAACTTTGTGCAGTCAAATAACCTGTACCTGTTAGTGTTACATCATGCATGACTCTGGAAAGAGCATCAGTAATTGTGAGTATGGCTGTTTTATTACCAACACATGTAGGAGCAAAGATGATTTCAAAAACAAGAGAATCGCTTGCAGACAATGCAACCGGATAAGAATTAGTATCAACAATAATAAACTGATCAATATCCTGAAGCCGCAGTTCAACATTTGTAATGTTTAATAAGCCTTCTGCAATATTTCTAACCGTAAATAATTGTGGATCAGATTGTGAATTAACAAGAACCATCCCAAAATCTTTGCTTTCAGGAAAAATACTAAATTCCGGAATTAAATCCTGCAAAACTACTTCAACTTCTAAATCCTGATCCACCACTGTAACCTGATTAGTATAGGTTTTATAATTATCTGCAGTCACTGTATAAGTAAAAGTTCCGGGTGGAACATCCAGAAACTGATAATCACCAGGATCATTGACATTGCCAAATAAGGTTATTGTTGCATTGATGATAGATTGTTCATTCTTATCCTTTACATTAAAACTCACATTATAACTGGTTTCTGATGCAAAATTAGCAATATATGTACGATATTGTGCATTTAAAACAAATAACCACACCGAATCCGTGGAGCGTACTATCGTTCCTTCCATCCAACTGACAAAAGAACAGCTTGGAGATGAAGGTGTAGCCGTTACTGTAACAGTATCTCCGTAAAAATACTGCCCTGCTCCTGTTACAGAACCATAGAAAGGCTTGTTGATTTCAAGAGTAAGTATTGCAATTTTCTTATTAAAATTAGCTGTAAGTGCTACATCTTCAGCAGGCATGGTAAATTGGAACTGAGGTTGCGTTGAGATAATTTCACCATCTATAGTCCAGTTTTCAAAAATATGGGTTGGTAGAGCTAGTGTGCGCACAGTTACCTGTGAACCCACAACGTAATTACCAGATCCTATGAGATAAGCGGCAGCTCCAGCCGGATTATCAACCAAAGTCAATAAAAAAGTATTTGACATTTCAACATTCTGAATCAGATTCTGGTCAATTAGCTGCAATGAACCATTAATAACACCAAAGCCTTCAGCAACAACTGTATAAGTGTAATTTCCTGCTATCAATCCTGAAAACTCATAAGTTCCATTTGCCGGTGTTAAACCCTGGTAAATTACATCATCCACATCTTTCAATGTAATTAAAGCACCCGCTATTGGTTCTGAATTAGCAATATTGGTAACATTAAATGTTACACTATATGTAGGAGCAATGCTTAGCATAACCGGAACTAAAAGATTATCACCGGCAACAAAAGCAATACCTGTTACAGTATTATAATACTTTTTAGTCACACTGTAAGGATGACTGCCATCAATGGCATAGAACTCATATAATCCGGCAGGATTTGTAACACCATTCAGTGTTATAATAGCATCATTTACAGGACTTCCAATCTCGTCTTCCACCTCAAAAGTTACATTATAAACGTCACCAAGTTTTATATATCCTCCTTGTGAACTGGTAATAATATTTATGGCATTGGGATCAGAGATAATCGCATTTTCTATTGCCAGAAAATATGCACCCGGAGCATCGGGCGTAGTAAGTTCAAAAGAGCATACAGGTCCTGAGTTACCTTTAAACGGTGCACTGGTCAATGAAATTGAAACAATCCTGAAAATATTTGTTCCCGAGAGCATTTGAGCATTAATTTGGTGATCACCCTTGCGTAATTCATCAAGCGAAGCACTTCCATTTACATAATCAAAACCTGAAGGTAATGGTGAGTCGAGCTGAAAAGCAACAAAAACATCATCATTATTAATCTCAATGTAAATAATGACATTTTCATTCGGGTTTCCAGTTACATCAGGTTGAATCATAACATTATCAGCAATAAGCGGTACTGATAATAGGATAACAAAGAGACAGAAAAATGTCCTGAATCCTGATTTAAGGGTAATTATCTTTTTCATTTTTATCGGTTTTATTTTATTTCTACAAAATTACAACATATTTGTTCCTATATCAATAGATTCAATGAATCCTGATGATTTTTAAGCTATTGAATTCTACTTATCGTAAAACAAGTTTCAGATGTTCCTGCAACAATAAAAATTCTCTTTTCTTATAATTAGCTCATCTACAAGCGGAAAATAAGCAACGCCATGAAAAGTTTGATAACTAAATTGCCTGCTGGGAGTGGAAGTAAAGAACGATTCCTGTAAGAATTCTCAAAACTAGGTTCACAAATATTATCTAACTGATAATCAATATACAACAAACTACAATAAAATACTATGAGTTTTAATATTCTATTTCGCATTAAACAGCAATTCCGATTCAGTACAATATTTTAACAATCATTTTGCATAAATAAACTCGTATTTCCTAAAATATTATTTCCTTTGCGCCTTCAAAAATTTTTAAAAGTGTATTATTAACTCTTTAAAATTTTGTTAAACCATTAAAAATCAGAAAAATGAGTATTAAAAAGCAATATTTAAAATCCAAACCTGTTTGTAAAGTAACCTTTAAAGTTGAAAAGGGATTAGCGGCAGGAGCAAATAAGATTGCTCTTGTAGGTGATTTTAATAAATGGAAAGAAAAAGCCGGACAAATGAACGCACTGAAAGATGGCTCATTTACAATAACATTGGATCTTGATACAGGTCGTGAATATCAGTTCCGTTATTTACTTGACGGCAAAACCTGGCTTAACGATCAGGATGCCGATAAATTCGTTCCAAGCGGTTTCGGCGACGCTGAAAACAGCGTTATAGTTCTGTAATACAACTTGCGGACAGGCTTTTTAAAATTGTAAAGCCTGAAATTCCCAAAAGTATATCTGAAAACAATATTATATTAAAATCTGGGGCTTTATCTAAGAATTAAGCCCCGCAATATTTTACAACTTTATCATTACTGACTTTTAACTCTTACAGCCCGATCCGTCAAAGGCTTAAGTTGTTTTAAAAGTATTTTAGCAGCTTTATTTACCGGCTGCATATACTTTTGAACTGGCAATATTTGCAACTGTCGGATTCAGTTGTTTGAGTAAAGGGTTCATCTGTATTGAATATTCTCTCAATCAGTTGTTGTAACAATAATTCGATTTGAGATACAGCATCGCTATTGTCAGCCGGTAATTTAACCTTTTTAAAACCATTATTAAGATTTCTGAAGGATATGATACCTGATTCGGGTAATTCTGTATTGAAAGTTTTTGCATATAAAAAAGCATAAGTTGCCAATTGAAAGGCTTTTTCTTTTTTAGCAGCAGTCAGCAGAATATCCCATGACTTCACACTAAGCTCACTATCAGCCAAAGATCCGGTTTTAAAATCAATAATCCTGACCTGCGAACCAATTTTATCAATACGGTCAGCTTTACCACGTATTCTCACAGGAAAATCTCTATTTCCCTTATAAGTGATTTTAATGAAAACGGGCTTTATTTTATTAATTTCTACTTCTATCTCTTCAATAACCAATTGCTTGTTTTCTGATGCCAATTCTGAAATAAACTCTTTTTCAAGGCTCACAAAACGTCGAAGATATGACTCAGCAACCTTAACCATCAACAGATTTCTGCCATAGTCAATATCATTATTATTATATGCTTTCAAAAAGCATCTGTGCAATGTGTCATTAGCGGAAGAAGCAATTTTATCAAGGATTTTAGCTGTAAGCGTTACTCCTTTATATGGGGAATAGAGTTCTTGAAGTGTATCATGCATTCCTATCCCAAAGGTCAAAGAATCCATACTGTCGTCAACAAGATCCTCCTCGCCCAGTTTAAGTATATAGGTAAAATAGAATTTCAGCGAACAAGTTATAAAATTGCTAAGGGCAGTAGGTGAAAAACCGCTGATAGCCATATTTTCAAGATCAGCCATAACATCAGCAGTTTTTTCGACGGATATTTCTTTCATTGCCATATCAAATTTTACAGGCGGGCTGTAAAACTTTTCAACGTATGAAATATTTGGATTTACTTTAGTGAGTTCATGTTCGATTTGCAGAATATAACGACTTTTTTCGCCCCCTCCCAAACCATCAGCAGTGGTATTATATACCAAATAAATATTGTTGCAACGCTGTAAAAGTCTGTAAAAATGATAAGCAAATACAGCTTCTTTATCATTGCCCAGCGGAAGTCCGAATTCTCTGCGAATATCAAAAGGCACAAAGGTTTGAAGGTTCTTAACAGCAGGTAAAAGATCATCATTCATTCCCAGAATAATAATATTCTCAAAATCCAGGGTCCTGGTTTCGAGCATCCCCATAATTTGCAAGCCTTTCAGAGGTTCGCCAGTAAAAGGGATTTTAGTGGAAGCTGCAATGGTGCGGATAAGCTGCTGCAAACCCTTAAGACTGATATTAAAATTGTCTTTACAAGTTAAGAACTTAAGCCTGTTAATTATCAAAGAAAAATTGCCAAGGAATTCCAAATCAAGAGTTGGGGCTTGATCCGTGTCATTGCTATAAAAGGCAGAAAAAAGAACAGAACTGATTCTCAGCAATTTATCAACTATATCGTCTATCTCTTTCCAATCGCAAAAAATCAGCTCAAACAAAGATATGACCTCCTCATTACTTTCAAATGCATTGAAAATATCCCCGACTGCAAAATACACCTTACACTGATTCAATAATTCCTGAACCATATTGGGTTCAACCATCTGAATTGAAAGAAATTTAAGTATGAAGGGATGTTTGAGCAATCCGGAAATATCACGGAAATAAAATCTCAGGGATAATTTATCCGAAGTACTATCATGATCTTTACGACTTCGTTCAATAGCATTTAAATGGAGGCTTAAAAGAATTTCCAACAAACTATAAGCCGGAGTTAGTGAAAATGGGAAGCCCATGGTAATATTGAATTCGCCAATATTATCGGGTATCATATTAAGCATGGGAATAAGCAGGCTTTCGTCGTTGAGAATTAAGGCTGTATTTTCGGCCTGGGATATGCCCAGACTTTCAAGAATTGATCCGGCAACCAGGGTCTGACCTATATTATGCGAAGAGCCAATAACTTCAATGCTTTTAGAACCTTCTAACAGGCTATCGCCTACCCACTCAAATGCTCCGGTTTTAGAATATTTAAGCGTTTCCCGAAGATATTTCCCGGCTTCCTGCTTTGTGTCATTTAAATAATACGAATCAGAATCATACAGATTAACAACATTTTTTGAATCTGAGATCAGATCTATTATTTTTCTTTCAGTCGGTGAAAAAGCGTTAAAACCAACAAAATAAAAATCATTCCAGCTTAGTTCACTAAAAAATGCTGAATTCTGCTCAGATAATTTCCTGAATGCTAAGCCGTTATATGCCATTCGCTGCGAAAGCAGATGCTCCTTAAAAATCCCGTACAATTCTTTTAGAGAACGGTAGAACGTCAGATAGTTTTGCTGACCCGAAGTAAGTTCAGGTTTTCCAGGGTTCCACAATTCAATTGCTTTAGCATCCGATAAATAAGTAAATAAAGACTGAGCATCAATAAGATGCAGATCAATCTCTTCAAAATCCTGCAGCAGTATCCTTCCCCATTTCAGAAATTCTTCAAACGAACGAACATCATTCTCACTGGTCCTGAGATAACACTGATAAAGTTCCCAAAGCAGTATCAGTTGATCAGTATGGTTCAAACCGACGTGCTCAAAAACAAAATCTTCAATGGAAAAAACTGCAGGAGCAAATACCGGGAGTTCAAAATGAGAACTTAAACAGCGTTTCAGAAAAATACCTGCCCTGCGGTTAGGCAAAACCACACAAACATCTTGCATGGCTTGTCTATGATCCTGCACAATACGAGCAGCAACCTTTCCAAGAAATGTATCATTTGAAGTATTCATGTTCAAAGATGAACATTTTTCAACAATTGTTCGGCTTTTTCAATATTTTTTATGCTTCCAGCATCCACCCATATATCCGGTTCATGCTCATAAGCAGCAACTATAGAGCTTTTTGAAGCTTTAACAAAAACATCAATAATAGAAAAAACTCCTTTCTCAGGCATAAAGGAAAATATATTTTTATCCAGAACACAAATTCCACTGTATGCCAGAGCTTTAATGTCCTTGTTCATTGCTGGATCAAAGCGATCAATAAGGCCACTCTGCTGATCAAATGCCAGAGGTCTGGATGTTTTTCTTTTACTCACAGCCAAAGTAGCTATAGCTTTGCGATCAACATGAAATTCAATCATTTTGTCAATAGGGACATAGGAAATAATATCACAATTATGAACCAGAAAAGGCATTTCATTATCAAAAAACCATTTAGCTTTTCCAATAGCACCTCCTGTATCGAGCAACTGTTCACTTTCGTCAGAAAAAGTAAAATTCATGCCTTCAAACTTTTCAGAACTCAGGAACTGCTTCAATTTTTCACCATGATAATGCAGATTTACAATAATATCATCAAATCCGTATTGTTTCAGTCTTTCAATAACATGAACGATCATAGGCTTACCGGCAACTAAAACCAATGCTTTGGGCTGGTCAAGAGTTAATGGCAGAAGCCGTGTTCCAAGACCGGCAGCAAGAATCATGGCTTTTGGCATAGCTTTAATTTTTGTTTTTCAGCTCTTTAAAATATTTTACTGTTAACACTTTCAGCATCTCGCGACGTATGACCAGGTCAGCCAGATGCGCTGCAATGTTTTTAGATGATCCAAGGCATTTATCTACAGCCGTTTGACTAAGATCAATCTGATACATAAGCGCAAACAGTCTTGCACTGTCATGCTGCAATAAGCCCTGAATGCTTTCAACCATTTGCCCCATCAATTCCATATATGCGAATTCAGTGTTGCCCGAAAACTGTATGTCCAGACCAAACATTGCAAAATCCTTGATAATCTGCTTTGCAGTCAAATGCACTATTTCAGCGTTGTCATAATATTTTTCAGGCTGTAGCGATGAAAATTGTGAAATAACTTCGTCAATCATTTTAGTGGTATAGAAATAAGTTTTATTAGAAGTTTAGAATTTATTGGTTTCCGGAAAAAGCTGTCAGCAAGACATATCCATTTACTTTAAAATATTGATCTCTCTGTGTTTTAAAATTATTGAAATATCAGTTTGTTGTTTCAGGATCTCAGCTAATTTCTCAGCGCAATATACTGAACGATGTTGTCCTCCTGTGCATCCGAAATTCACCTGTAAATTGGTGTAACCAGACTTCAGATAATTTCTGGCTGATTGTTTAACAATAGTGGCAGCGTTCTCAATAAAATCTTTAACATCATCTTCTTTTTTAAGAAATAGTATCACTTCGCTGTCAAGACCTGTTAACTTTTTATAAGGTTCAAGCAATCCGGGATTGGGCAGCAATCTGCAATCAAATACAAAACCACCACCATGACCGCTTGGATCATAAGGAATACCACGGCGATAGGAAAAACTATTAATTTCAATTGTAAGTTTTGGAGTCTGAACCAATAAATTATTTTCCATCTTAAACAAAATTTCAGATAACACTCTTTTTAACTCCGGCATATCATCAATAACATTCTGATTATCAAGCAGCCACTGAATATTAGGCTGTAACAAAGGAATGCTTTCAAGAAAATGAGCTTTGCGTTCGAACCAACCCCTGAAACCATAAGCTCCCATAACCTGCAATAATCGCAACAACACAAAATAATTAAACCTTACTCTGAATTCCTGCCTGTTAAACGTAATACGCTTTTCAAGTTCCTGAATATAATGATCAAGCAGTTGTTCTTTCAAATAGTCAGGGATAGCCGCTTTTGCCTGAAAAAGCAATGACACAACATCATATTGCAATGGGCCCTTTCGACCACCCTGATAATCAATATAATAATATTTTTCATTGTGCAACATGATATTACGTGCCTGAAAATCACGGTACATAAAACCTTTAAGCTTCTCCTGTTGCAGAATTAACAATAGTTTTTCAAAATCAAGCTCCAGCAACTTTTCATTAAACACTACTGCTGATGGTTTTAAAAAGTAGTATTTAAAATAATTCAAATCCCAATACATCGCCTGCTTATCAAATTCTGGTACAGGCAAATTATTATAATTCAAGCCTTTATCTCCATCCAGTTGAAACCGGATCAAATCGGTCAACACCTTTTGATAATAAAAAATAAGCAAATCATTAAAATCAGGCAGAGTTCTTTCTTTATTTATACGTTCCAGCAAAGTTTCATCTCCCAGATCTTCAATCAGGCAAATACCTGTATCTGGTTCTGAATAAAGTATACGAGGTACAGGAAGTCCGGTATCATGAAAATGATAACTCAAATCCAGGAATGCTTTATGCTCCTGAATATCAGAATTATACGAGCCAATAACAGAAATCTCGCCGGATTTTATTCTGTAATATTTTCTCGGGGAACCCGATAAAGGCAGGGCTTTTATACTGTCAGGAAAGCTTTTGGCGAATTTATGGTACAAGCTGCCAAAGACAGTTGCCATATCATTTGTATTGCCTAATTCTCCGAGGTTTACTGACATTGCTCAAATGAATTTTTAACTATATTAACGATATAAACAACTTTTTATTAAGCAAAACACAAGTTTTAACACACTGACCTTCTCTATTCCTGAAAATAAAGCCCAAACCTACAGCAATTTTCTAATTTACTATCAATGCTAAGAATTAAAACTTGTTAAACATTTTCAATACTAAACATAACTATCTTAATAACTGCTATTTACAAAACGAACACTAATGCTTTACTAAAATGCAATTTTTATTATGATTTATTGCCAGCGTACATAAAAAGACTATCTTTGCCGCGTTTTTAAATTAATTTTTTTACAGTTATGAACATTTATGTAGGAAATGTTGACTTCAGAGCAACTGAAGATCAGCTTTCAGAATTATTTGCCAGGTACGGAGAAGTTAGTTCAGTAAAAATCATTACTGACAAGCTCTCCGGGAGAAGCAAAGGTTTTGCTTTTGTTGAGATGGCTGACGAAACAGAGGGCAATGCTGCCGTTGCCGGATTAAACGGATATGTATTAAACAGCCGTGAACTCAATGTTTCAGTTGCAAGACCGCGTGAAGAAAACAAAGGCTTCGGCAGAGGAAGAGACGACAATAGAGGATACAACAGGAGATATTAAAATCACTTAGTATACGGCTTTTTTCATCCGATCCTTAAAAAAAAAGCCGGCTTAATTGCCGGCTTTTTTTTATCTTTACACCCTCGTTCTTATAATTTGAATCCAAACATTAATTTATTAATATTTTCTTTCAAAAAAATCTATTGAATTATGGAAACCAAAACTGCTCTTGACATTCTAAAAACCGCTATTTTACTTGAAAAGCGAGGAAAAGCATTTTATGAAACAGTTGCTGCCAAAACTGATGATCCCGATGTAAAAAAGATATTCTCTATCATGGCAGAAGAAGAACAATTGCATATTGAATTTCTTTCAGAGCATTATCTTCAGTATCAGAAAAAAGGGAAATTTGATAAAATTTCTATAAGAGCAAAAGCTGATGAGTCAGTGGCAAATATGGTTCTTGACAAAACCATAACAAAGCGCATTTCAGCCGCTGGATTTGAGGCTGCAGCCATTTCAGCAGCTATTGATATGGAAAATAAGGCTATTGAAGTTTATTCAACCCGCGCAAAAGAATCTACTGACTCTGAAGAAAAGGAATTATATCAGTTTCTTGCCGACTGGGAAAAAGGTCATCATAAAATCCTCAATGATCTGAATGAAGAGTTAAAGGAAAAAATCTGGTACGATAACCAATTCTGGCCTTTTTAGGCAAATGCTTTTATGCAGAATTAAAAAATACACCGGTTTCTGAGTTCCGGTAACCGGTGTATTTTATTTCCCTATGCAAAACTTCGAGAAAACATTACTTAAAATATCGTCAGTTGTGATCTTCCCTGTTATCTCCCCAAGCTGGTGAAGGGCAATGCGTATGTCAAGGGAGATCAGATCAGTTGAGAGCCCTATAAGAAAGCCTTCCTCTACTGACTGAATAGCTTTAAGTGCCTGTTGCAAAGCCTGTAGATGACGTGCGTTGCTTACCAGAACATCAGTATCAGTAATACCTTGCTCAACTGATAAGAGTAGCGAATCAATAATAAGATTGATATTTTCCTTTCTTTTTGCGCTTATAAAAATGGTTTCATACTCAACCAACTCTTTGAAATCGTGGGGTATCTCTACCAGCAGGTCTGTCTTATTACCAATTAGTATTATTCGCTTATCCAGATTACCTAATTTACTTCTCAGATTCTTAAGATCCTCTTTTAGTTCGCTGATACTAAAGTCATTCAGATCAAACATATATAAAATAATGGCAGCCTGCTCAATTTTTTCATGGGTACGTTCAATACCAATTATTTCAATTTCATCATAAGTATCGCGTAAACCGGCAGTATCAATAAACCGGAACGCAATTCCCTTAATACTGATCACATCCTCAATAATATCGCGTGTTGTACCGGGTATTTCAGAAACAATAGCCCTTTCCTCATTGAGTATAGCATTCAGCAGGGTTGACTTCCCAACATTTGTTTTTCCGATGATAGCAACAGGTATTCCATGTTTAAGGACATTTCCCAGTTTAAAAGAATCAACAAGGTTCTGAAGTTCAGATTTTAATTCATTAAGTAGTTCATTAAGCTGAGGACGGCTGGCAAATTCAACATCTTCCTCGCTGAAATCGAGTTCCAGTTCAATCAATGAAGCAAAATCGAGCAGTTGTTGCCGCAAAGCTTCAATTTTTTTTGAGAACCCTCCGCGCATTTGCGATAAAGCTAATTGATGTGATGCTTTGGAAGTTGATGCTATTAGGTCGGCAACAGCTTCAGCCTGCGATAAATCGAGGCGACGGTTAAGAAAAGCACGTAAGGTAAACTCTCCCGGTTCTGCCACTCTTATGCCACAATCAGTAAGCATATTCATAATACGCTGTTGAATATAAATTGAGCCATGGCATGAAATTTCTACCACATCCTCGCCGGTATAGGAATTTGGTGCTCTGAAAAGCCCGATTACCACAGTGTCAATAAGTCCCTCGTTATCAGAAATATCGCCATAAATCATTGAATATCCTTTTTGGTCCGTCAGCCTGATATTTCGCCGTGCCGGTTTAAAAACCTTTTCTATAGTAGAAATCGCACCCGGACCTGACAATCTGATCATTGCAATGGCTGCCATGCCGAAAGCTGTACTTATAGCGCAAATTGTATCATTCCTGTTATCATATTTTCTCTGATCCATAATTTAATCCAGATTGATTAAGGGCAAAATTAAGACAAAATATTCAATATGATTCAGTGGGGTTATGATACAGGTAAACAGTAACCATTACATCCAATAATTAAAAAATCACAGGTAATTTAAAGAAATTCTGAATGTTGGAGAAAATTTTCTTAGTATTTCACATTTAAAGCCTAAAGCCATTGTCATGTCAGCCAATGAGTGAAATATACCGGAAACCAAGGCTATTGCTGTTATAGCCAATGATAAAAAAAACGGGATATCATACAATTTAGATATCCCCAAAACATCAATCTCTTAATACAATTAGTGCTGGAGAACCGGAAATCTTAGTGTAGCAAGATAAAAACTTCCAAAAAATATGGCGTTATAGAAAAGATCACCCAATAATGCATTACGGAAAAAGGGAACTGCAGCAATATAACTTTGCATTAAACCTCCAAAATTCATGGGATAACCAACCATTCCTGAAGCCCACACAGCAAAATTTGTGATCAGGTAAAACACTACAGAAGAAAGCAATGAAGCAACGAATATTCTGGAGACCTTAACATTGCGCTGAAGGTAAAAACCAATCATTACCACTATAGCAAGGCTTGAATAAACCGCAATCATGGAATTATGAAAGCCAATAAAAATATCACTTATAAGCATAACCAATATCGGGATCGCAAAAGCCAATTCCTTACGTTTCATATAGGTTCCGGCAAATAATGCCATTGCTGCCAAAGGAGTAAAATTAGGCAAATGAGGTATCAGACGTAAAATTATGGCAAGTATAATAATGCCGCTGACAACAAAAAACCTGGGAGTAAAAATGCTACGGTTCATAAGTTTTAATTCTAAATTATTCTTAACAGTTTGCAAAAATAAAAAATGATTTTGACAAAACCCTTTAACTACAGTTAAAAATTAAAAATGTAATTTCGCAACAGAACAATCTACTAACGTACACCAATACCGATTGTTCGATAAACGAAATAAATCCACACCCGATTATGAAGAACACATCTTTATTTCTTTCAATTTTAATTGTAATCCTTATGAGTACTGCATGTACTGAAAACCGAAAAGAAGCTGACCTTATAATTTATAACGCTAAAATATATACTGTTGACAAATACTTCAGTACCTCTCAGGCAATGGCAGTGAGCAAGGGTATTATTCTGGAAACGGGAACAGACATTGATATCATGAGAAAATATAATTCAGAAAACATGATAAATGCCGGTACGAAACCAATTTATCCGGGCTTTATTGATGCTCACAGTCATTTTACAGGGTATGCCAGAGGGCTGCAACAGGCTTCATTACGTGAGACTTCTTCGTTTGAGCATGTTCTGGAAATTATGCAACAACACGCTGCCAATCATAATACTGAATGGTTGCTTGGAAGAGGATGGGATCAGAATAAATGGCAGGATAAAAGCTTTCCGGTTCACCACCAACTATCAGAAATTTTTCCGGATGTACCTGTTGTATTGATAAGAATTGATGGTCATGCAGTAATAGTCAATCAGGAAGCAATGAACAGGCTTGGAATTGATGATTACACACCTTTTCCTGAAGGAGAAGCGATTTATCATGATGAAAAATTAAGCGGTGTTTTCCTTGAACATAGTGCCGACAGATTTAAAGACGCAGTTCCTCCACTTAATCAAAACGAACTGATTGCTGCACTTCAGGAAGCACAGAAAAACTGCTTCGAAGCCGGATTAACATCTGTTTGTGACGCAGGTCTTGATAAAAACACTGTTCTGCTAATTGATTCATTACAGCAAAAAGGCAAACTCAAGATGAGAATTTATGCTATGCTCAACCCTACTGATGAAAACATAGATCATTTTGTAAAAAACGGTGTATATAAGACCAGCAGACTTTCGGTTCGTTCAATAAAGCTATATGCTGACGGTGCTTTGGGTTCGCGGGGAGCAAGATTGCTCGAACCATACTTTGACGCACCTGAGCAATTGGGAATCTGGGTGGATGACACTGATGTTATACGAAAATACAGCGAAATAGCGTATAACAATGGCTATCAGATGAATATTCATGCAATTGGCGATGCAGCAGTAAGAAGAGTGATTGATGTTTACAGTGAGTTCCTGAACGAAAAAAACGATCTGCGATGGCGGATAGAGCATGCACAAGTGGTGCATCCTGATGATTTTCAAAGGTTCGGACAGTATTCAATAATACCAAGTATTCAATCCACTCATGCCACTTCCGATATGTATTGGGCAGGGCAGCGATTGGGAAATGAAAGACTTAAATACAGTTATGCGCAAAAAATGCTGTTAAATGAAAATGGCTGGCTGCCCAATGGTACTGATTTCCCGATTGAAGAAATTTATCCCATACATACATTTTATGCAGCCGTATTCCGAAAAGATCACAGCGGCTACCCCGAAGATGGTTTTCAGATGGAAAATGCATTAAGCCGTGAAGAAGCTTTACGCTCAATGACAATATGGTCGGCAAAAGCATCTTTCGAAGAAAAGGAAAAAGGCAGCCTGGAAGCAGGAAAAATAGCAGATTTTATCATTACCGACCTTGATATCATGCAGATCCCGGAAAAAGATATTTTAAATACTAAAATCCTTAGCACCTGGGTTGGCGGTAAAAGAGTTTCGGGCAAAGAAAATTAAAGCCTGAATGCAATAAAACGGGCAATCATTATGCAGTAGCGCACTTCTAAAAAGGTTTTATTTACCTGGTCATTAGGTTTTTACTCAGAAATTTGTACACTTATTAACAGGCTGATTATAAATTTATAATGAGCTTGTGTACCAGATTTAAGGTTATGGTTGTAATTTCGCTAATGTACTCTCCATTTCTATCTGGCTAACAAGCTTTTAAAATTAAACGTTTTTCAGTTCTAAGAAATCAGTGTGATAAGTAGTTAGTATGTGAAGCAAAACCAACTAAATAAAAAACCTTGCAGATCATTAACCTGCAAGGTTTTGCGGTCCGGACGGGACTCGAACCCGCGACCCCGTGCGTGACAGGCACGTATTCTAACCAAACTGAACTACCGGACCGTACTCTCCTTTAAAAAGTGTGCAAATATACAACTTTTTTGATTCAACAAATATTTTTAAAAAATATTTTTATTATTACTCAACATTAATAACTCCTTCCGCCAATGAAATAATACCGATTGGAAAAATACAACAGACCAATTATACCGGATGGCAAAATATAACAGACCAATTATCGCTTCGCTCAATTGTTCTGAATATTTTAACCACCGGCATTAACGATTGTAATTTACAAAACAGCTTGGACTATTTTGTAAATACAATTCGTATAAAAGACTATCCTCGTGTGAATGTCCACAAATTCCCGTTTGAGAGGTTCTCATTATAGAAATAACCATCTTCGCTAAACAATTTAATTTCCATAGGATCCTGGATATTTCCCTTTATTATGAACCTGCTCATCATACCACGAGCCTTTTTGGCATAAAATGAGATCATTTTATACACACCATTTTTGTTATCCTTAAAAGCAGGAGTAATTATCTGTGCATTAAGTTTCTCAGTATCAATTGCTTTAAAATATTCTTCAGAAGCCAGATTAACAAGTATGTTCGTATTTAGCTCTTTCATTGCTGATATCACATGTGTTGTGATTCTGTCCTGCCAGTAAGCATAAAGATTTCTGAACCCTGAAAAACTCAACGGAGTTGACATATCAAGCCGGTAAGGCATAATCCTGTCCAAAGGGCGTAAAACACCATACAATCCGGAAATTATCCTCAGATGTTGTTGTGCAAAATCCAGTTCTGAGTCGGTAAACTCAGAAGCCTGCATACCTTCATATACATCACCTTTATAAGCCAGAATAGCAGCTTTACCTCTGTTTTCATGGTCATTAATATTCCATTTAGCATACCGGTTTGCATTGAGTTCGGCTAATTTATGACTCACGTTAAACAGTTTTGTAAGCTCATCAGGATTAAAATTCTCAATATGAGCTGCCAATTCAGCGGCTTCGCCCAGATACATGGGCTTAGTAGTATTTTTAACTTTATTAACACTAAAATCAAGGGTTTTTGCAGGAGAGATAATAATTAACATAAGGTCGTGATTTATAAAGAGTTAACACTTAAATAGAAATAATATTAATCCGGGCTGTATTTTTGTTCAAACCGAAAAGATGTATCAAAAAGTCCATTTCTTTCTGACTTAGAATTACCAGATATAACTATTAACCAAAAAAATTTATGATTCAGCAATAATGCCGTGAGCAAAAATAACAAGATTTGGTAAATATTACCACTTCAAAAAATCTTTTGGATAATTTTCGTTCAAAGGGATTTGAAAATTACCATCCTTTAATTTGTAATAACACCCATTTTCAGTTAATATCTGCTCAATGATATCAAGGGCAATAAAATTTGCCAGGATTTTCTCAGCCTGATTTTTCTTCAGATTTGATATACGACGAAATTTAGACAATGTGATGCTAAAATTCTGATCGAGATAGGTGAGCAACTCTTTTTCTTTATCGGTATAAGCCAAAAAAACCCCTCTTTTTGCACGCTTTTTCTTTCTCGCCTGCAAATACACGTTGTTAACCAAAAGATTCTGGTCATTAACACGTATATAAACTTTGAAATTTCCGGCTTTGTCGGGTGCACTTCTTAAAACATCAGGGTCAGGAAGAATGGTAATTTCCAGAACCGTTTTTTTTTCAATATTCCATTCATGAACCTGAAAACTCACTGTGGGCTTACAATACAGACTTGCCGCAGCTTCAACCATATAAAATTCTTCTTCGCTTCTAACCCCTGCTATAGCACCATTATCCTTGACCCCAATAAGCAATGTTCCGCCTTCGCTGTTTGAGAATGCTACAAGCGAACGAGCAATTTTACGTGAATCGGCGATCTCAAATTTAAAATCGAGATGCTGGCCTTCGCCACGCTCAATAAGGTTTTTAATATAGCTACTCACAGCATCAGAGTTTGCTGGTTAAACGATTACATATTCCTTATTATTATTGCATAACTTAAACCTTTATGCTAAGTTCTCCGAAATCCGGACAGGAAGGACTTTGTAAATCCATTCTTCTAATATCACTGATAAATTAATTCACTGACCTCCGGGTAATCATCCTTTCTGGCTTTCATGCCCACGGGCTAGTGAAGCAAAAATCCCTAAAATACACAAAATAATAAATATGCTGAAAACAAGTTGAGTAGCATGAATGAAATCTAAAAGATTTTCGGCTTCGATATTACGATTGCCAACAAAAACATGCACAGCCAGACTTGCAATTCCCATACTCAGCATCTGACCTGTAAGCCTCATGGTTGAGATAGTTGCTGAAGCCACTCCGTATAGCCTTTTGTCAACCGAGCTCATCACTGCATTTGTGTTGGGAGAAGAAAACAATCCGAACCCCATGCCAAGAATCAATAAGGATATAAATATCAGAGTAATAGAAGTGGAATTATCAATAAAAACAAAAGGTAATAAACCTACTACAATAACAGCCATTCCGGCAGAGGCAAGCCAGCGCGATTGCATTCTGTCAGAAAGTCGTCCTGAAAGAGGAGCCACTATTGCCATTACCACCGGCTGAGCTATAAGAATACCTCCGGCTTCAGCAGGGTTCATACCTTTTGCATATTGCAGATACAGACTAAGCATGAAACTTATTGCGAAAGTGGCTGCATAATTTATCAGAGCTGCCAGATTAGAAAATGCAAAAATCCGGTTCGAGGCAAAAAGCCTTACGTTAAACAAAGGATTTTCCCTTCTCAATTCATAATAAATAAACAACAACAAACCAACAAAGCCGGTTATAGTAAGAATTACAGCATAGGTTTCGGTAATTTTTGAAACACCATACATAAATATGCTTAACGACAAAACATAAATAACCGATCCTACAAAGTCAAAATCAGATGCTTTATGATAATCCGACTCATCGCTTATCCAGAAAAAAGCACCCACACTTATCATCGAGCACATTATAAAGGTAAGCCAGAATATACTCCTCCAACCCATAACATGTATCATAAGACCGCCAATTACAGGTGCTATTGCCAAACCGGTATAGGTAGCAAATACAACGGTACCTATTACACTTCCCCTTTTATTTGGTGGAACGGCAGCCATTACCATAGCCATGGAAGTGCCAAAGATCATTGAAGACCCCAGCCCTTGTAAAGCCCTGGATGTAAACAACATTGCCGATGAACCGGAAATTGCGCACAAAAAGCTGGCAACTGAAAATATTATCATCCCCGTGATAAAAATCCTTTTTCTTCCGATAATGTCACATAATGCACCAAAAGGCAACAGTAAAACAGCCGATACCAGAATATACGACATAGCTACCCAGCTAAGCCCATCAGCGTGAATACCAAGTTCATTGCCAATCTGAGGTAAGGCAACATTAACGGCTGACCCCATAAATGGAGTAACAAAGGAAGCCGTCATTACTACCACTAAAAGGCCGAAATATGATTTTTTTGAATTACTGTCAGCCATTATATATTTTTTTGCAAAATTATCAAAATGGCTGTACGTTTGTAAAAAACTTACAATTTACAATAGCGAACCTGCAAGTATTCAAAAAAACATGGATGATATCCGCAATTCCGAGTTTATGATAAATTTGCAAAAAAACACTGTATGAAAAGGAACATTGCATTGATTACCGGCGGCTGGAGCGGTGAAATTGAAATTTCGCTGAAAAGTGCAGCAGTTATCAAAAACCATCTGGACAAAAACATATATAATGTGTATCTGATAGTAATTGAAGGAGATAACTGGTTTTATCATCATGATGAAAATACTAAAATACCGGTTGATAAAAATAATTTTTCAATAAGAGTTAACGGACATGAGATTCGTTTCGATTGTACTTTTATAGCTATTCATGGTACTCCGGGAGAAGACGGAAAACTTCAGGGATATCTTGATATGCTGAAAATACCATATACTGCCTGCGATGTTTTCACTTCATCTCTTACATTTAATAAATATTTCACTAATCATATTGTTGAGAATCTGGGAGTGAAAGTCGGCAAAATGCAGATAATCAAAACCGGACAGGATTTTAATCAGCCGGGTATCATAAAATCCATTGCTTTCCCCTGTTTTGTTAAGCCTAACAAAGGAGGTTCCAGTGTTGGGATCTCACGTGTGAACAAGGCTGAAGAACTACAATCTGCCATTGAAAAAGCCTTCATACACGATGATGAGGTACTTGTTCAGGAATTTATTAAAGGCAGGGAAATAGCATGCGGGCTTATCAGGAATAATGATAAAATGGTAATTCTTCCGCTTTGTGAGATCATTAGTAAAAAAGAGTTTTTTGATTACGAAGCCAAGTACACTGATGGTCTTGCCGATGAAATAGTACCGGCTCCCATAAACGAAAATCTTGCTAAAAAATGCAGGGAAATTTCTGTTTTCTTATACGAAAATCTTAATTGTAAAGGAATTGTACGCTTTGATTATATCCTTGATGGCGATGAATTTTATTTTCTGGAAGTTAATACCATTCCTGGGTTATCAGAAGGGAGTATAGTCCCGAAAATGGCAAATCATATAGGAATGAGCATTAAGGAACTGTTTACCATGATGGTTGAAGAAGCCATACACTGGCATCATGAGCGGGAAAAATATTACTGATCCGATATATCAGTAAGAAAATCAATAAGCTTATTTATTGCTTTTGCTCTATGACTAATGCGATTCTTTTGTTCGAAGCTCATTTCGGCAAAAGTCTGCTTATAGCCATCAGGAATGAAGACCGGATCATACCCAAATCCCCCTTTTCCGCGCTTTTCATCAATGATCTTTCCTTCAGCCACGCCTTCAAAGAAATATTTTTCCGAACCTAATATCAAAGCAATTACAGTACGAAAGCGTGCTTTGCGGTTTTCTTTGCCCTCCAGCTCCTTCAGTACTTTTTCTGTGTTTTTATCGAAGTTCTTTTCATCGCCGGCGTATCTCGCTGAATTTATTCCCGGACACCCGCCTAATTCATCAATTTCAAGCCCGGTATCATCAGCAAAACAATCAAAATGATAATGTTCCGAAACATATTCTGCTTTTTGTAAAGCATTCTCCTCAAGAGTATTACCTGTTTCCGCAATATCTTCATTGCAATTTATATCATCCAGTCCAATGATCTTAAACGTATTATTTTCATTTTTCAGTAAATGCTTCTCAAGCAGATCGCTGATCTCCCGGATTTTATGTTTATTTCTAGTAACGAACACAAGGGTTTTCATAGTAGTATTATATTGCGGAATAAATATTTGCTTACTGATAAATCCGGGTTCCTGTATATTTTAAAATCTCCAGAAAGCTTTTGAAATTAATGCTAAAACAGTGAATAACTCCAACCTGCCCAATAGCATTAAAACAGCCAACAGCCATTTTCCGGAAACCGGAATAAAAGCATAATTAAGAGCAGGACCTGTGTTTTTAAGACCAGGACCAATGTTTCCAAGTGATGAAGCAACTGATCCTATAGCAGTTTCAAAATCCAAACCTATTATCGTCATAAAAAGAGATGAAAAAACAAAAATCAGGATATAGATAATAAAAAAAGCAAGGACATTATAGATAGCACTTTCAGGAATGGCTTTACCATTAAGTCTTACCGGAATAATAGCATTGGGATGTATCAAACGACTAAGCTCCAGTCTGCTATTCTTGAATAAGATCAAATGTCTCACGATTTTTATACCCCCTGCTGTTGAACCAGCGCATCCTCCAGTGAACATAAGCATAAGAATAAAAAACCAAAGAAACGGCTGCCAAAACATATAATCAGAGCTCATGAACCCTGTGGTTGTAACAATGGATACTGTTTGAAAAAGTGCATCCCTGAATGCTGCTTCAGGCTTGTTACTTGTTGTGAGAAAAAGCGATACCATTATGAACAAGGTAGCACCACCTATAATTCCAAGGTAAGTTTTTAGCTCTTCGCTTTCCCAGACCTTTTTCAGACGGAATTGAAGTACATAGTAATGTAATACAAAACTTATCCCGGTTAATAACATAAAAATCGTAATAACATACTGAATGTAGGGCGAGAATGATGCTACACTATCATTCCTGGTTGAAAACCCTCCGGATGCCATGGTGGTGAATGAATGGCAAACCGATTCAAAAACATTCATCCCACCAGCCATTAACAGCAAGAACTGAATAAAAGTAAGCATAACATAAATACCCCATAAACGTTTTGCAGTTTCAGTAATACGGGGATGAAGTTTATCTTTGGTTGGACCCGGCATTTCAGCAATAAAAAGCTGCATACCGCCAATGCCAAGAATAGGCATTATAGCCAGTGAAAGAACAATAATACCCATCCCTCCTATCCATTGAGTCATACTACGCCAATATAATATTCCTTTGCTAACTACTTCAACATCAGCAATAACACTGGAACCCGTTGTTGTAAACCCCGACATGGTTTCAAAAAAGGCGTCGGTAAAATTATCAATGGTACCCGAAAGCAAAAAAGGAAGGGTTCCAAAAAGGGAAATAACCACCCAGGTAAGGCTTACAATTACAAAACCATCGCGCTTGTTTATGAGTTCATAATCCACTTTTTTGTTAAATGTGAATAAAACAAAGCCGCTAATAAAAGTAATTACACCTGATAATATCAAAGCCTGTTTGTCAGGTTGGTTATATACATATGAAAATATCAGACCTAACCACATCATTATGGCAATTATCATCAGAAAGACACCCATTACCTTTGTAATGATCCTGTAATGTATTTTAGTCAGATCAGGCATAAAAGATACCTTTTAATACTAATTAAACAGGGCAGAAACTTTTGCAACAGCATCCGGCAGAGCAAAAACCACAACTTTATCTCCGGCTTCTATTTGAAAATCACCGGTTGCAATATAACTCTCCTCACCTCTGATAATACCGCCAATCAATGATCCGGGAGGTGTCTGAACCTTGCGTATAGTTCCTTTTGTAATTTTTGCCCTGGGTTTAACCACAAATTCCATAACTTCAGCATCAATTCCACTAAGACATTTTATGGCTGTAACTTCTGCCTCCATTGTGAACTGAACAATATGACTTGCAGTAATAAGCTTTTTATTGATGATGGTTTCCACACCAATACTTTGTGAAATATCAATATAATCAATGTTTTCAACCAAAGGAATAACCCGTTTTACACCCAGGCGTTTTGCAAGTAAACACGAAAACATATTGGTTTCAGAATCATCAGTAACAGCAATAAAAGCATCCATATTTATGATTCCTTCATCTTCAAGTATCTGTGTATCACGTGCATCAGCATTAATAATAAGAGTATTATGTAAAATATCAGAAAGCTGAATGCATCTTTCCTTATCAATTTCAATCAGCTTCACATTATAATCGTTCTCGATCATACGACAGGTTTCTCTGCCAATACGTCCCCCGCCAATTATCATCACATCATTGATCTTTTGTTTTTCCTTTCCTCCCAATCTGAACAATTCTTCTATTCCTTTGGGTTTAGTAACCACATAAATAAAATCGCCCAATTGAAATATATCATCACCTTTGGGTACAATGGTCTTATTTTTTCTGTGAATTGCAACTGCCCTGAAATCAAGTTCAGGATGTTGCCTGACAATATCGTTAAGGGTTTGATCCAGCACCAGCGATTTTTCGTCCAGGTGTATAAGATACAACATAAGCTTTCCGCCCGAGAAATCAAAAATCTCAGTTGCTGCAGGCTGTTGAAGAAGCTTAACCAATTCTTGAGCTGCTATTATTTCAGGACAAACCATATCGTCAACACCCAGCGACTGAAACAGTTTCAGATTATCCGGAATAAGGTACTCAGCATTTTGTATTCTGGCAATAGTACGTTTTGCGCCAAGTTTTTTACCAAGTATACTGGTCACAATATTAACCTGCTCATCATGCAGAACAGAAATAAGCAGATCGGCTTTCTTAACGCCAGCATTTTCAAGAACACTAATTGAAGTTGAAGCGCCTGTTACCGCCATTAGATCAGCATGGCTTTCAATAACTTTTATAAGCTCCTCATGAGGGTCAACTATGGTGATGTTATGATGCTTACCTGTAAGAAGCTTTGCCAGATGAAAACCAACTTCGCCATCGCCTGCTATTATAATATTCATGGTGAGAAAATCCTTTAGAAAAACCCGCAAAGATATATCAAAAGATATCAGAATGATGATTTTTACTGTCTGTTTTAATTTTTGTTACTTCCTTCGCAAACTTATCTGCCCTTTTTCCGGTTAATAAATATTATTCTTTCAAAACTCCAAAAAATCATCTTTCGCAAAATATTATTTACATGAGTGTTTACTTAATAGTTATTCTTGCTTATTTCACTTTAGTTACGCTGATTTCGGTTCTAACCCGTAAAGTAGCAAGCCGTTCCGCTGCCGATTTCCTTGTAGCAGGCAGAAATTTAGGTTTGGTATCCTGCGCTGTGGTAGTTGCAGCCGAATGGCTGGGAGGCATGAGTACAATAGGCGTTAGTGAACAGGCTTTTACTACAGGAACTCTTCAACCTATCCTTTATAATATTTCCACAGCAGTTGGCATGATAATAATAGGATTCACAGTTGCAAAGCATTACCGCGAAAAAAATGTTCATACAGTAAGCGAAATGCTTGAGCATTTGTTTGGAAGTAAAGCACGTTTTTATTCTGCAATAGCTTTTACACTTGCCTATATCACACTTGCCTATGTTCAACTGCAAACCTGTGCCAGTGTCATTGCCCCGCTTTTTGGAATTAGCTGGATGAACGCAGTACTGATCTCATCTGTTTTCATCACTATATACACCTATATAGGTGGTATGCACGCAATAGCAATCACAGGGATGATACATGTATTTACAATGTTTGCCGGTATAGGCATTGCTTTATGGGTAGGCCTGGATAAAATTGACGGGCTTTCAGCTTTATCATCCAGAATGATTGAACTTGGCTCACCTCAGAATTTTTACAATCCATTTAGTGCCGGCTACGTTTACGCTCTTAGCCTTATTCTTGGTGGTGTATTTGGCGGTATGGCAGGTCAGGCAAGCATACAACCAATTTTTGCTGCCCGCGATGCAAAAACAGCACGCAATGCAGCTATTCTATCAGCTTTCATTGTAGCGCCTTTTGGAATTATGATAGCTTTGCTGGGACTTGTTGCGAAAACAGGAATGTTTTTCGATACCACAACCATTACAAATCCCAAAATGGTCCTGCCCATTCTGATGACTACTCCGGAGTTTATTCATCCTGTACTGGGAGGTCTGGCATTATCAGGGATACTGGCTGCAATCCTTTCTACCGTGGGTCCTGTGAACTTTGCTATTGTAACAATTGTGACAAAAGACATTTACCATGGTATTATTAACAAGGAAGCTGCAGATAAAAATATTGTTGATACAGCCCGTCGCCTTGTTTTGCTGGTTAATATAATTACTATCCCGCTTGCAATATTTATTCACGGAGCCATCCTCGAAGCAG
This sequence comes from uncultured Bacteroidales bacterium, assembly GCA_964550455.1. Taxonomy (GTDB): domain Bacteria; phylum Bacteroidota; class Bacteroidia; order Bacteroidales; family JAAYJT01; genus JAAYJT01. The sequence goes on from CAZJZG010000034.1 coordinate 27,030, forward strand.
CCTATGTATCTTATGCCATACGCTCAATAGGAGCTATAGTTATCATACTTGGTATTTATTATCGGAAACGAATATCCGCTGAAGCTGTATGGTTTGCTTTCACTGCCGGAACACTTGCAATAGGTGCTACAATAATTGCCAAACGAGTGCATTGGATCAATCTAAACGAGACTCTGGTAAGCATTACAGTTGCTATAATATTTATCGTGATCGGAAACTTGTACCGCAAAATGAAAGACAAAAAGCAGTAGAACCCGTTAAGTCTGAATGATTTCTCTGAATTTAACTGATTTTGAGCTTTTTGTTTTCCAATCCCAATAATTTCACTAATTTTGCAAGCAATTCAATACGCTGAAATCTGCCTGAGCGGAGTTATCTGAAAGAACTAACACATACAGTATCAGCGCATTGAGCCTTTAAATCCAGGTATTTTACTCTATTATCAATGCATTCTTAGAATATAGTTCAATTATATAAGTGTTTGCAATACAATAAAATATTTCAAAAATATGAGTGAAGTTTTAACTGCCACAAAAAAAGACGCAATGTTCACAAATGAAGATGTTGAAAAAATGATGCATCGCTTTCATTATTCTGAAGGAACAAAAGAAATCATCAGAAATGAAAATTTACTGCCTCTCGGTGTTCTTCACAGAATACACCTTACTTATCCTCAGCATAGCGGATTAAAGGAAACCGGGGAATTCTATTTTAACGATAAAAATCAATACATCGGAATTAAAGGTTTCCGCGAAATTGCGAAGATTCTTTCCAGCCATGGTATTGAAATTGGTCACCTTGAAGAAAGAGAACTTTTCATCCGTGTTTATCGCTTTATGGCTACCAAACATGTACTGAATACTATTAACTGGGCTGATTTCAAAAATGATTCCAAATTCCAGTTGGTATTCCCTCAGCCCGGAATGATACGTGCGGATATAACAAAAGCATATCTGAATGCCGGTTCGGAAGAAGAAAGAGAAAAGATTGTAAAAGATTATCTTCATGAAACCAATCCTCATGACGGAAAACAGCAGCTCAACAAGCCTACTTTCATAAATGAAGACGGAGAAATTGAAGTAGTTGAAGGCAGCCAGCATAAATATCCGCCGGTAAAACTGATCTTCGACATGCAGACACAAAACTGTTTTTCATTCTGTAATTATTGTTTCCGTCATGCTCAGGTACGCCATGATGAGGACATGTTTATTCAGAAAGAAATTAAGCAGGTTCATGATTATCTCAGAGAGCATAAGGAGGTAACCGATATTTTAATCACCGGAGGTGATGCCGGTTATATAAAAGCCAAAAGATACGAAGAGTATATCACTCCAATCATTGAAGACCCCGGATTAAGCCATATCAGAACCGTTCGTCTCGGAACCCGTGTTCTCACCTATCATCCGGAACTGATCATTACGCCGGAATATAACGATATGCTTAAACTGTTCAAGAGGCTGTACGACAATGGGATACAACCACTGCTGATGTCGCATTTTTCAACTCCACGCGAATTGCTTAATATCAGTACAATAGCTGCAATACGCCGACTTAAGGCTCATGGCGTTACACTCAAGAGTCAGAGTCCTATTATGAACCACATAAGCTTATTCCAGGATAAAAATGGAAAAGTTGATGTTGATCGCTCAGCACAAAACTGGATTGATCTTGGAAATATCCTTGCCATGCTTGGATTAGGCTTCCACTCAATGTACCTTGCCAGGCCTACCGGCGAATTCCATTATTTCAATCAACCGGTTTCTGAAATCAATAAAGTGTTCAACAAAATTTACCGCTCTCTGGCATCCATTAACCGCCCCTCACGTTATATAACCCAGACTTCATCGGCAGGAAAAATCTCACTACTCGGCACAGTTGAACTGAAAGGTGAGAAATATTTCGCACTTAAATTTAACGAAGGACGCAATATGGAATGGATGGATAAGGTTTATCTGACTCATTATGATGAAGTTGAGAAAACAATTGCGAATCTCAGACCTTACGAAGGCGATAAACATTTCTTTGACGATGAACTCATAGAAATTGAAAACAAGCTTCATGAGTCAATACAAACAGGAAGAAAAAAATAGTTTTAAAATGTTGCGATATGATTAATAAAGTTGTTGGATCGCTTAAAGAAGCTATTACTGATATTTTTGACGGTGCAATTATTATGATAAGCGGGTTTGGCGAAGCCGGAAGCCCAATTGAGCTTATTCATACATTAATTGATCACGGAGCAAAAAACTTAACCGTAGTAAGTAATAATACCGGCAGCGGGCATGTAGGACTTGCAGCTCTGATAGAGAACCGTCAGGTAAAAAAGATGATATGTTCCTTTCCCCGAACTGCTAACTCAAAGGTTTTTCCCGAATTATACCATAACGGTGAAATAGAACTTGAACTGGTGCCACAGGGAACCCTTGCCGAACGCATTAGAGCTGGTGGAGCCGGAATTCCTGCTTTCTATACACCCGCATCAGTAAACACACCACTGGCAGAAGGTAAAGAAACAAGAGTATTTAATGGACATAAATATGTTCTGGAACATGGCATACGTGCCGATTTCTCATTGGTGAAATGCAAAACTGCTGATCGTTACGGAAATCTGTTATATAATAAAACTGCCAGAAATTTTGGACCTATAATGTGTATGGCTGCCAACATCTCTATTGTACAGGCAAGAGAAATTGTAGAACTTGGCGCTATTGACCCGGAAGTTGTTGTTACACCAGGAATATTTGTTCAACGTGTAGTGCATGTCAGCAATCCTGCTGATGAATCAAGACTTGTAGCTGAAGACAGGAGGTACCCATGGTAACAGATGAAAAGAAAATTGGATGGGAAATGAATGAAGTGGCACAGAAAGTTGCACTCGATATTCCGGATGGTTCCTATGTGAACCTTGGTATAGGCATCCCTGAACTTGTTGCAGGCTATGTACCTGAAGGCAGGGAAGTGATTTATCATACCGAGAACGGCTTACTGGGTATGGGACCTGTTCCTCCGTCAGGTGAAGAAGACCCTGAGCTTATAAATGCCGGAAAAAAATGCGTAACTGCTATACCGGGTGCATGTTTCTTTCATCATGCTGACAGCTTTTCAATGATCCGCGGCGGGCATCTCGACTACTGTATACTTGGTGCATTACAAATTTCGGAAAATGGAGATCTGGCTAACTGGTCAACCGGCGAACCCAAAGCCATTCCTGCTGTTGGCGGAGCAATGGACCTGATCGCAGGAGTTAAGAATATTTTTGTGATCAGCCAGCATAATACTAAAACAGGAGACCCTAAAATTGTAAAACAATGCTCATACCCTCTTACAGGCAAAGAAGTTGTAAACCGGATATATACCAATCTTGCAATCATTGATGTTACCAGTGACGGATTGGTAGTCAGAGAACTTGCCCCGGGTGTTAGTTTTGATTATCTGCAATCAAAAACCGAAGCCCGGTTAAAGGAAAAATAAATTAACAAGGGCAAAATCAAATATTAAAGTCAAAACATTTATTCTATTCAGGCAGGTAAGATCAGAACTACAAATCAAGATTCTCCTGCCTGTTTTTTTTTAACTACAGAAAAGTCTAATTAAAATCTAAAATACCAGACAATGATCACAAACAAATCAAGCGAAGAGATTTACAAAATGGCTTTAGAAGTAATACCGGGAGGTGTAAGCCGAAACACCATTTTCCGTAAGCCATATCCAAATTATGTTGCACATGCCAAAGGCTGCTATGTAAGCGATATTGATGGTGTAGAGCGTATTGATTTTGCCAACAATATGGCATCGCTAATCCATGGACATGCTCATCCTGCCATCGTTGAAGCAGTTACTGAACAACTTCAGAAAGGTACTGCATACACAATGGCTACCGAAGCGGAAGTAGAATTTGCCAGATTACTTTCGAATCGGGTAAAAACACTTGAAAAACTTCGTTTTGTCAATTCGGGAACTGAAGCTGTGATGGCAATGATAAAAGCTTCAAGAGCATTTACCGGACGACCAAAAATTGTAAAGTGCGAAGGAGCATATCATGGCACCTACGATTATGCAGAAATAAGCCAAACCGCAAATCCAACTAACTGGGGCGATATCAACAAGCCAAACAGTGTGCCCCTCGCCCACGGCACACCGAAAGGTGTATTGGATGACGTTATTATCATACCATTTAATGATACTGAAAGAGCAATAAAAATTCTTGATACACAAGCTGAACATATTGCCGCTATCCTTATTGATCCGGTTCCGCACCGCATTGGTATGTTCCCGGTTACTGACGAATTTATAGAAGCTATTTACAAATGGACAAGAAATAATGGCGCTTTACTTATTTTTGACGAAGTAATTACATTACGGGTAAATTATGGAGGAGCGCAACAAACCCTTAAAGTTAAGCCCGACCTCACTGCAATGGGCAAAATAATTGGTGGCGGGTTTCCGGTAGGTGCATTTGGAGGCAGAGCCGATATTATGAAAGTATTGGATCCTACTGAAAGTAAATTATTATTTCCACATTCGGGAACCTTTTCGGCAAATCCAATTACTACAACTGCTGGCAGAGTTGCCATGGAATTATTTGATGAAAAAGCAATTAGTAAAATTAATGCAATTACTCAAACAGCCATTAAGCAAATAAAAGAAGCAATCAGTGTAACCGGTATTGCAGCTTCAATCACCGGTGCAGGTTCAATGTTCCGCATACACCTGAAAGAAACACCACCAAGTACTTACCGCAACGTTTTTCAGCCAAAAGAGATATCAACGCTGATAAATGAACTACTTGATTACCTGTATTATAAGGAAAATATAATGATGATCAACACCTGTTCGTGTATGTTTTCGACTGCTATCACACAGAAAGAAGTTGATCGTTTATCTGAAGCAATAGAAAAAGGATTCAGACTTATTAAACCTAAATTAGATTCTATTAAAGCCTAAACAGTAATTTTAAGATGAAAGAAATTTTTATTTGTGATGCGATCCGAACACCGGTAGGACGCTATGGAGGCAGTTTGTCATCAGTTAGACCTGACGATCTGGCTGCTATCACCATTAAATCAGTAATTGAAAGAAATCCGGGAATAGTACAAAGTGAAATTGACGATGTTTTATTTGGATGTGCCAATCAGGCGGGAGAAGACAACCGCAATGTAGCACGCATGGCGGTACTTATATCCGGTTTACCTGAAACAATCCCCGGTGCAACTATCAACAGATTGTGTGGCTCAGGAATGGATGCCATTGGAACTGCATTTCGTACTATAAGAGCAGAAGAAGCCGAACTGATCATTGCCGGAGGAGTTGAAAGCATGTCGAGAGCACCATTGGTAATTGAAAAAGCAACTGAGGCTTTTTCAAGATCAATGAAAATGTATGATACTACAATTGGCTGGAGATTTATAAATAAGGAGCTTAACAAAAAATACGGCACAGAATCAATGATTGAAACAGCCGAAAATATTGCAAGAGAATATGGAATAAGCCGTGAAGATCAGGATAAGTTTGCACAACGCAGTCAGGAAAAAGCCAATTATGCACAAACAAATAATTTGTTCTCATATGAAATAATCCCTGTGATAATTCCGCAACGCAAAGGAGATCCTGTGGTTGTTGATACCGATGAACATCCGAGACTTACCTCGCTTGAGAAGCTTAACACATTAAAACCTGTTGCCCGGGCTGATGGAAGTGTTACTGCAGGTAATGCTTCAGGAGTGAACGATGGAGCTGCAGCATTGATAATAGCATCAGCAGAAGCTGTAAAAAAGTATAATCTGGTTCCTAAAGCAAAAATTCTGGGAATGTCAGTTGCCGGAGTACTTCCTCGTGTTATGGGGTTGGGTCCTGTTCCTGCCACCAAAAAACTTTTGTCACGCTTAAACCTAACACTTGATCAGATTGATATCATTGAGCTTAACGAAGCTTTTGCAGCACAATCGCTGGGTTGCACCCGCCAGTTTGGTATAGCCGACAATGATCCGAGGGTGAACCGCTGGGGCGGAGCAATTGCTTTAGGTCATCCATTAGGAATGAGCGGTGCAAGAATAGTTACTACTGCCGTGCATCAGCTACACCATTATAAGTTGAATAAAGCCTTGTGTACTATGTGTATAGGAGTAGGGCAAGGTATTGCAATGGTTATTGAAAGAGTCTGACAAAACCCTGCGTATCAGGCAATTGGATTTCTTATGAGCCAAAAACCTGTCCCGACTTATCCGGCTTTTCAAAGCGTCAAAAACATCTCACTGATACTCAATTAGTTGTTGAGCAAAAAATCTAAGTTTGTCGCATTAAGATGGACAGGATGGAACTTATTTCTTGTAAAAACAAGAACCTTTTAAAGTTTGCTTCAACAGGTTTTTAAGCACACATCAAGGATTTATACAACAGGCTTAGAAACAAAATACATTTTCCTGACTTGTACCCTCTCAATTTAGTATCGTTGTAAATCATTGATTATCAGCATTTATTCGTTTAATTTTATTGTTTTTACCGCACTAAGGGACTAAAAAGTGCAAAAATTAGGGTGGCAAAAACAGAATATAGGGCGCAAGCAGTTCAGGAATAACAATAAACGTATTGTTTTAAAGCATATTTGTTCTGCACTGGATAAACCTTAGCATGTTGTCCTCTTAACCGCGGGTTGAAAAATTCACAACTGCACAGTAGCAATATAATACACGTTTACAATAATAACATTTTATTAGTAATTCATTTAACCACAGAGGGCACGGAGAAGCACAGAGTATCTTTCAACATATTTCTCTGTGAACCTCTGTGTTCTCAGTGGTTATCAACTTTCACAGAGGATATTAAAAAGCACATATGGCCATTTTCAATAAGGTATATGGTAAAACCACCTTAATAAAAGTGGAACTAGCAGCTAAAATAATTGGAATTCTATCCAAAATGCTTTGACCGCACTAAAAGGGACAACTCAGGACAAAATACATTTTTATTCCCTCCTGACTTATCCGCCTTGAATAATACAATAATAAATTAATTCGCAAAATTTTTACCAGATTTGTGGATTTCTCAGTTTTTTGTATTATCTTAGCGCCCAAGTTTTAACTTATGTTACGCAGTTACGCAGTTACGCAGTTACGCAGTTACGCAGTTACGCAGTTACGCAGTTACGCAGTTACGCAGTTACGCAGTTACGCAGTTACGCAGTTACGCAGTTACGCAGTTACGC
>CAZJZG010000035.1:0-6802 GCA_964550455.1 uncultured Bacteroidales bacterium
TGGTGTTCTTTCTTAACTGAAATAGTGGTATACTTTTCAATTGAAATTTACAGTGATTTACACTGATTATAAGCATGTTACATATTTATAGCATAATTTTAACAAATTATTTAAATTTATTTGCGACTTTTCTGTCGGAATTGAATAATTTGTATTAACTTTGTTCTTTAAAATTCTGTTTTATGTTTTCAAAAGCCTGCGAGCATGCAATCAAAGCAATGATCTATATAGCCTCTCAATCACTTGAAGGTAAAAGGGTTAAAATAGGCGATATAGTAAAAAACTCAGGCTCTCCTGAAGCTTTTACGGCTAAGATCCTGGGAGCTCTGACTAAATATGATATAGTAAACTCACTTACAGGTCCTACAGGAGGTTTTTATGTTGATTTAAAACAAATGAAACAAACCAATCTGGGTGATATAGTTAAAGCAATTGATGGAGATTCAATTTTTAACGGCTGCGGACTTGGGTTAAGCGAATGTAATGAAAACCAACCATGTGCAGTACATGATAGATTTGTAAAAGTAAGAAGTGAAATAAAAAACATGTTAACAACAACTAGCATTTATGATCTTGCACTTGCATTGAAATCAGGAGAAACAGTAATAAAAAGATAAAAATTTTTTACTGTGATTTACGATAGTTTTGTCGTAAATAAGCCAGTAAATAAGACATGATCATTTTATAAAATCAGACTAATAGGTTAAAATTCAATATATTATAATTTCAATTAAACACTATTAACTCTAAAAACATGATAACACGATAGCCACAATTAATAAAGACATTAAATTACATTATCAAATAATAATCACAAAATCAATATGTTATGAAAATCACAAAAGAAAGTATCATTGGAGACCTGGTAGCACTGGATTACAGGACTGCTTCAGTATTCAAAAACAACAAAATTGACTTTTGCTGTAATGGAAACCGAACTATTGAAGATGCCTGTAATCAGAAACAGATTGAATACAGCACTCTTTTACAGCAATTAGATCAGATTGTATCAGGGAATAAAGAATCAACGGTTGATTATAACTCCTGGCCGCTTGATTTACTTGCTGATTATATTGAGAAGAAACATCATCGTTATGTGGATACAAAAATTCAGGAGATAAAGCCATATCTGGAAAAAGTGATAAAGGTTCACAGCCGACATCATCCTGAGCTAATCGAGATTGGCAAGCTTTTCGAAGAATCAGCAGATGAGCTTACAGTACACATGAAAAAGGAAGAGTTGATGCTATTTCCGCATATTCGCAAAATGGTTCAGGCTGAACAATCAGGAAGCAAAGTTCAGGCTCCTTTTGGAACAGTACAGAATCCTATTAAAATGATGATGCTGGAGCATGATAATGAAGGTGAGCGTTTTCGAAAGATCTCTTCATTATCTGATAATTACTCCCCTCCTGCTGATGCATGCAATACATACAGAGTAACTTTTGCATTATTAAAAGAATTTGAAGATGATCTTCATCTGCATATTCATCTTGAAAATAATATCTTATTCCCAAAAGCAATTGTCCTGGAAGAGTCATTGGTTAGTGTTTAAAAAATAATCTACCTGCATTTTTGCGATAGGGCTATTTTTCCTGTATATAGCAGTAACATTTTCTTAGTAATTTGTCTTCACCACGGAGGACACGGAGAAGCACTGAGGGTTTTCTTCGTTTTTCTCTGTGTACCTCTGTGTTCTCAGTGGTTATATTCTTCAATACGGAGGGCACGGAGAGGCACAGAGGCTTTTCAACGTATTTCTCTGTGTACCTCTGTGATCTCTTTGGTAATATTCTTCACCACGAAGGGCATGGAGAAACACTAAGGATTTTCTTCGTTTTTCTCTGTGTACCTCTGCGTTCTCTGTGGTAGTATTCTTCACCACGGAGGACACGGAGAGGCACAGAGGCTTTTATTTGTATTTCTCTGTGAACCTCTGTGATCTCATTGGTAAATATTTTTCACCACGAAGGGCACGGAGAGGCACAGAGGTTTTTAACGTATTTTTCTGTGTACCTCTGTGTTCTCTGTGGTAGTACTCTTCACAACAGAAGGCATGAAGAAGCACTGAGAGTTTTATTTGCATTTCTCTGTGAACCTCTGTGATCTCTGTGGTAGTATTCTTCACCAAGGAGGGCACGGAGAGGCACTGAGAGTTTTATTTGCATTTCTCTGTGTACCTCTGTGTTCTCTGTGGTTATATTCTTCACCAAGGAGGGCACGGAGAGGCACTGAGGACTTTATTTGTATTTCTCTGTGAACCTCTGTGTTCTCTGTGGTAGTACTCTTCACAACAGAAGGCATGAAGAAGCACTGAGAGTTTTATTTGCATTTCTCTGTGTACCTCTGTGATCTCTTTGGTAATATTCTTCACCACGAAGGGCATGGAGAAACACTAAGGATTTTCTTCGTTTTTCTCTGTGTACCTCTGCGTTCTCTGTGGTAGTATTCTTCACCACGGAGGACACGGAGAGGCACAGAGGCTTTTATTTGTATTTCTCTGTGAACCTCTGTGATCTCATTGGTAAATATTTTTCACCACGGAGTACAAGGAGAAGCACTGAGGACTTTATTTGTATTTCTCTGTGAACCTCTGCGTTCTCTGTGGTAGTACTCTTCACCAAGGAGGGCACGGAGAGGCACATAGGGTTTAGCAACCACCGGTACCATAATTACTACTCTATAGTTTGGATCTGAAATGCTGCTATTTTTAATTAAGCTACGCTTTCAAAGATATGAAGGAAAAGATTAATAAACCAATGCTTTTAACAATCCATGAAGAAGTGCGAACGGTAAAACAAGTACTCCGCCAATAAGCATTGTCAATTCAAATAACAAAGAACTGTTTTTGTATGGCTTGCCATTTTTACGTGATTGGAATGCGCTAAAAGGCAGACCATAAATATTACCGGCAATCATTACTCTGCAAGCGGCAAGAATAATTTCAGCTTTTTCATAACCATAATATTCAACAATAGATTGATATGTTTCTTTTTCAGGCTTCCCCCTATTCTCCGCAAAATGCTGCGCAAAAAATATCGCTTTAGCCTCTTCCGGAATTATAAATTCAGTACTACCACTAAGCATGCTACTGATTTCCTCAGCATTTATACCCGTTTTCAATGCCATGGAAGTATGGGCATAAGAGCACGCAGCACACGCATTAACCTCAGTTACAGCTAATTGCAAACGCTCAACAAATTGTTCAGAAATCAACTGTTTTCTTTTATTTTTAATCAGCTTTGCCAATGCATCAGGTAATTGAGTAAATGCATAATACATCTCAGAGAAATTGTACTTACGCTTGTAATGTTCCTGCGAACTAATGGAATCAGGTATATTTATACCTTTAAACATATTGTATGCTGTTATTATTAGTGTAGTTTAACTGAAATATTTTAATGAGAATCCTGATTTACAGAATTTTAAAGTCAGAAGCCCGTTGGACTTTTTTTGATTATTTCTCTATTTATAGCCCATTTTTGAATCCCGCCCTATTTTATATACTGTAATAAATACATCAACATTGCGAATCATAATTTATTGTTCATACTTTTAACAGTTTACAATTTATCGGGATTATCACCCTTTTCCGAATCCTAAATCCATTGTTGTATAAACATTAAAACAATGAAAACACTTGTCTTTAACTGATAGACCCCTCTTTTCTTTTACTATACATTTTGGTCAGCAAACATAAGTTTTACGATGTGGAGGCTTACAAACCACTTCATTTCCCTTGCGCTGAAAACAACTACTTATTCACATTTTTAAGGTTCTCAAAAGCCGCCTTAATCTCAAGGCTAATATTAGCTACAATGTTTATTTTATATCCGCTATATCAATGTTTGGCGGAATTCCCTGCGGAAATCGTGAAAACATTCTCAACTGGTCGAAAGTCATATTTTTGTCGCTATACTTAAAAGCATTTACTCCAGCAACTGTCACAGATATAGTAACTATAAGATTTACAGGTGCTGATAAGAAAAGAAACCAGCCATGAGAAAGTGTTGCCAAAGTAAATACGGGAATTGTCCAATCATAATTTTTTGGTTGAGCATATCTTAATGAGAAGCGTTTTACTTCACTGACCGAAACTGTCACACATTTTTCAACATCATCTACCAAAACCACAATTTCATTATTATCAATAGAAATCAGTTCTCCCTCAATATTTGATTTTGTCTTGTGCACTAGTCTGATGTGCGAACCCCTTTCGCTAACATCAATCTGATCAAAAGATGGTAAATAAGCCGGCACTGAACAACTACTCATTATTAATATCAACAGCCCTAAAAGGAAGGTTTTACTTTTCATAATAGGAAAATGTTTTAGTATCAATTCTCGAATTCCAGAACTCCTGTTCCATTGTGTTTTCGTACAGCTTATATGCCTTTACTTCATCACGGAGATATTTTTTAGGGTTATCGAGCAATTTTTTCAGTTTCAGCAAATCTTTATCCTTAATCCACTGCTCCCGCATCCATTCCAGATAATATCCCTTTGAGTATAGAAATAATTCATAATAGGTGTTTGCACCCGGAAACATGAAATTGAATTTATATTCACTCCCGGGCATTGAAACTAAATATTCATCAGACGATTTAATTTGGCTCAATGCAGTGCAGTCTATTTTTCCTTTATTATAAACGGAGGAGGGAGACAATTCAAGTGGAATGACTTTATCTTTTATATTAGTTAAGGCAACATGATCAATTCGCCAAAGACCTTTATTCAATACTATTTTAGCTTTTATTTCAGAACCTGAATATGAATTTTTCAAAGGAATTAATTGTCTGTTCATTGCGATAGGTCCTGTTTCATAAAATCCATCCTGAAACTCCCAATAATTTTTTTGATTGTTCCAAATATAAATGTCAATATCGCCCAGCTCTTCTTTTATTCCAATTCCCAGTTTGGCATTTATTTTTTCATCTGTTTCTATTTTCGCAAAAAAATCTCCAACTTCATCACCCATGTAACCTATTGCGCTGTAGATAAAATAAGTTGTCATAAGTGTTTGTCGGAAACTAATAACAAAACCCAGGTTATTGGTATTTTCAACATTGTCAAATGTTAAGTAAATCTCTTCCTTACTACTCAAATCATTACTATCAGAGAGAGAAAATCTCTCCAGTCTGTCGTCATGTTTTAAATAATCGGTAATATCACCTTCTTCACCTTCGGCTTGTTTCAGCATATATAAATTTTCGCAGAGGAAAAAATCATCTGTTGGAGAGTGAAAAACTCTTTCACCTTCTTTAAGAGGATAAGCAAGTATTTTAACATCTTTCACGCAATGAGTTTCCAAAGCCTCATTCTTCATTATGATTGACAAAGTGTTATCCGTTATTAATTTATGGTTCAGTGCATCAATGTCAAAATATTCCAAAGAAGGAGATATAGCATTTGAAAATCCTTCTGCATCAGCATAATGGAAGTTATCATTTTCATTCAGGTAAAAAGTTGGGCATGAGCCGAAACAAGCTTTTGGATTTGTAAGGCAAATGATTCCTATGGCAACATCAAGACCAGCCATCAAACTCAATGCAGTAATTCTGTTAGCTTCGGGGTGCAGGATCTTTGTATTTGTTTCAAAAATTGCAACACTGTCAATTGAAATATTGATTGAACCATCAAATGTCTGTTTTCGGTTAAAATCAAATTGCGTTCCGTAACCTGTAACCATATTCAAAGCAGTATCAATTTTCCACGAGTCTTTTAAAATACAGACATCTCCGTTTTTAAGATGGGCTTTTAAAAATGGTTTTGTCCTAAGATTGTCTGTCTCGTATATTAATCTGTTTGCATCCTTATAGTTTGAACGGAAATGATAAGTCGAACAGGACTGTACGCCTATAATAGCAGCAGTAATTGCCAAGACGTAAAGAAAAATCTTTTTCATTATTTGTTTATTCTTAGAATGTAATGCTAAAGTCGCCCCAATGTTTTATTTGATCTACAAATATACCACATTAATATACGATAGCAATAAAAGGCATATAAAACAAAATGCGGTTTTATCACACTATGTAATCAATTGAACACCTAAGGTATACAAAGAAGTATTTTTAAGAAATTATTTAAGCAAAACTGTGGACAAACCATTCAAGAGGCATAAACGCATAAATACTATATTGACTTTTAAGGTTTAGGCGGTAATTAATTTTGGAGCTATATATTCACAAATCTAAACGAAATTACATAAATCCTAAAAATATTAAGGAAGGTATTATTGAGAAACTTCGGTTTCAGAAAAATGATGATTTTCTGACACCTGTACGGCACCAATATAATTCATGTTAGTGGTACAATTATTTTGATGGTATTTCATTTTACCACGGAGGGCACGGAGGGGCACAGAGGGTTTTCAACGTATTTCTCTGTGAACCTCTGGGTTCTCAATAGGAATATTCTTCACCACGGAGGACACGGAGAAGCACTGAGGGTTTTCAACGTATTTCTCTGTATACCTCTTTGATCTCTGTGGTTATATTCTTCACCACGGAGAGCACGGAGAAACACAGAGGCTTTTCAACGTATTTCTCTGTGTACCTCTGTGATCTCTTTGGTTATATTTTTCACCACGGAGGACACGGAGAGGCACAGAGGGTTTTCAACGTATTTCTCTGTGAACCTCTGGGTTCTCTGTGGTTATATTCTTCACCACGGAGGACACGGAGAGGCATGGAGGACTTTATTTGTATTTCTCTGTGAACCTCTGCGTTCTCTGTGGTTATATTCTTCACCACGGAGGACACGGAGAGGCACAGAGGCTTTTCAACGTATTTCTCTGTGTACC
>CAZJZG010000035.1:6902-32967 GCA_964550455.1 uncultured Bacteroidales bacterium
TCTGCGTTCTCTGTGGTTATATTCTTCACCACGGAGGACACGGAGAGGCACAGAGAGTTTTCTTCGTTTTTCTCTGTGAACCTCTGGGTTCTCTGTGGTAGTACTCTTCACAACAGAAGGCACGGAGAAGCATTGAGGGTTTTCTTTGTATTTCTCTGTGAACCTCTGTGATCTCTGTGGTTATATTTTTCACCACGGAGGACACGAAGAAACACAGAGGGTTTTCAACGTATTTCTCTGTGTACCTCTGTGATCTCTGTGGGAATATTCTTCACCACGGAGGACACGAAGAAACACAGAGGCTTTTCAACGTATTTCTCTGTGAACCTCTGCGTTCTCTGTGGTTATATTCTTCACCACGGAGAGCACGGAGAAGCACTGAGGATAATTCTATCATCAAACCGGAATCTTTTCTGCTGCTTTATTCAAAATTTCTCTAAAAATTAGCAAAACCCGAAATACCTGTTACTCGCACCATGATGGTTTCCGTTCCAGTTGTTCAATATCTTTTAACACTTCACGAATATAGCGGAACAGCTTACCACCGTGAAAACCATCAGCAGCACGATGATCTATGGCAGTTCCAAGCCATAATATACGCCTTGGAACGATCTTTCCGTCCACTACCCAGGGTCTTGTATCCACGCCACCCAGTATCATTACAAACGAAACATTTGAAACCGGGAATAATGCAGGAAATCCGGCTTCAAGTCCAAGGCTGCCAATATTTGATATTACAAAGGATCCAAAGCTGCTGGATGAGAGACCCAGACTTGGAATTGAATAACCAAGATCAATGGTAAGTATTTTAAAAAATCTGAATATCCATCCGCGAAAAGGCCATGGAATCGAGCCAAGCAAGCCTTTCATCTTCATAGTTTTATTTTCCGAACCTTTTCGTGATTCTTTTATTCCCTGAAAAAGGAAATCAGCAAGTTCTTTAAGGGTCATTTTATCAGCGTCAGGAACTTTAACCGAGCTAAGCTGATTATCGCGAAGCAATACACTTACGCTGGCTTCAATTGAAGAACGGGGAATGACCTTACCACGAACAACTGATACATTTAGTTCAGGGACATCTTCTTTCAGCGCCCTTGCAATGATCAAAGTAAAAATATGTGTGAGTGTAATTCTAAGTCCTTCCTTTCGCTTTTTATTGATATATTCCTCAATATCAGTAACATCAATTTCAACCGAACCAAGAATTTTAGCGTCAGTAGGTTTTTTATAAACAGCAGCCGCTACTTTCCGCCAGTTAGTATTAAGATTATCATTATTGGTCATAACAAATAATTGGAAATCCTATAATTAAATCATGCAATTCAAAGTTTTAATCAGTTTTAACAACTTATACTGTAAGTGAAACTACCTCTTCCAGCTCCCTCATCACTCTTTTTTGCTTTCTATTATCAAGTCCCATCTGATCCAAAAGACCGGGTTGTTGTATCAGTTGTGTGCAAAGCAGGACACCTGACCCGATTAATTGTGTTTTTTGTTTACGGTTTAGGTCAGTAAGCACTGTCACAGGCAAGAGCCTGAATTTTTCAATAATTTCCCGCAGGCTCCCTTTCGCAGGATAATCCCACCCCATGAGTTTCAATCCTGCACAATTACCATATTGCAATGCATCGCCGGAGAACCTTGTATTTGTCACAACCCAGCCTTCGAAATATTTATTTTCCTCGATTGTATTCCAAAGATTTTCAATATCGTTAAAGCGCGATCGTATATAAAGGGGAACCTGAACATTACAAAGTTTTCCGGGAGTATTATGAAATTTACATTCCACCATTACAAGGCGATTTTCTTTATCAGCAACCACATCTATTTCATGTTCAACACATAAACCTCTGACAGTTTTACCAACTTCGACAGAATAACCAAATTCTTTAAAAATTTCTCCTACAAGGCTTTCAAAAGGGAAACCGGTCGGACCAAGCTCCATTATTGCTTTTTTAATATTAAAACGAGCAGCGGATGATGATTTTAGTTTTCTTAGCAAGCGAAATGCAATCCTATGTATTTCAGCGGTTGTCATATTAGGGCGAAGTTGTTTTAGAACCTCGTTTACCACAATATTCTCCATTTCATCAGTAGCTTCTGACCTACGCAATGAATTTCGGAGCTTTTCTTCAGAAAACACCTCAGCATCACCTGATGCCTTGATTATTTGTACGTCTATAGTCATATAGTGTTCAAACCCTGTAAGGGTAATTATGTAAAAATCCCGGCAGATTTAATAAAATTCCGCCGGGTTATATTCAGACAATTTAGTATTTGGGCGTAATACCAAAGTTTTTGAAAACAAAAGTCCAAATATCGCTTTGCTCATCAATAATTTTTGCAGTAGGTTTTCCGGCTCCATGTCCAGCACTGGTATCAATTCTAATGAGTACCGGATTTGCCCCCTTATGAGCTTCCTGCAGCCTTGCAGCAAACTTGAATGAATGTGCGGGAACTACACGATCATCATGATCGGCAGTTGTTATAAGAGTAGCAGGATATTCAACACCGTCCTTAAGAGTGTGCAACGGCGAGTATCCGAGCAGATAATGGAATTCTTCTTCATTCTCGCTCGAACCGTAGTCACCTACCCATGCCCACCCGATTGTGAATTTATGAAAACGCAACATATCCATTACTCCTACTGCCGGCAATGCCACCTTAAACAGATCAGGGCGTTGTATCATACAGGCACCAACAAGTAAACCACCATTAGAGCCACCCTGAATAGCAATTTTCTGAGGGCTGGTATATTTCTGATCTATCAGATATTCAGCAGCGGCTATAAAATCATCAAAAACATTTTGTTTCTGAAGTTTTGTGCCTGCTTTATGCCATTCTTCACCGTATTCGCCACCACCACGGATATTGGCAAGTGCGTAAATTCCACCATTTTCAAGTAAAATCAAACGGCTAACACTAAACGATGGTGTCATTGAAGCATTGAACCCACCATATCCATAAAGCAATGTCGGGTTATTACCATTCATCACAAGTCCTTTTTTATGAGTGATAAACATTGGGATCTGAGTTCCATCCTTACTGGTGTAAAACACCTGATTGGTTTCATAGGCATCAGCATCAAAATCAATCTCAGCAGCGCGATATACCGTTGACTCATTGGCTGTTACATCAAATTTAAAGATTGTTGACGGATGAGTAAAAGAAGTAAATGAATAAAAAGCAATATTATCTTCTTTTTTGCCTGAGAAACCTGATAATGAGCCTATTCCCGGCAAATTGACTTCACTTATATAATTTCCCTCATAATCGTAAATATGGGCACGGCTTGTAGCATCCTTCATATACTGAACAATAATACGCCCTCCAACAAGGCTTGCGCCACCAAGCACTTCGTCTTTTTCAGGAATAATGGTTTTCCAGTTTTCTGGTTTGGGTTTATCGGGGTTTATAAGAACCAGTTGCTGACGTGGTGCGCCATAGTTTGTTAGTACAAGCAGTTCATTACCAATATTATCGAGAACCGAATAGTCTTTTTCAAAATTATCAACTATCTGAATAAAGCCTGCATTTTTCTTACTCAGATCTTTTACATACATAGCTTCACCACTTGTAGTTTCCGATTCGTAAATAATGAGAAAACGTTCATCATCAGTAACACTGGCACGATAGTTACGCAAAGGATAATTGCGGTTCTGATAAATAAGTTCGTCTTCGCTTTGAGGAGTTCCAAGTTTATGAAAATACACCTTATGAAATTCATTTTTACCTGATAATGCTTCACCAGCCTTGGGAGCATCATAGCGGCTATAATAAAAACCATCGCCACACCATGAGATACCTGAGAACTTAACCCACTCGATCAGATCGGGCAGTTCTTCCCGGGTTTCAATGTCAATGACCTTTATTTCATTCCAGTCAGAGCCGGCACGTGAAATGCTATAGCCAAACCAACGGTCATTATTTGAAATACTCAAACCTGAAAGCGCCACAGTTCCATCTTCTGAAAAAGTATTTGGATCGAGAAATACACTTGCTTCACCTTCAAGTCCTTCCTGAAAGTAGAGGACGCTCTGGTTCTGCATACCATCATTTTTAAAGTAAAAATAATATTTACCTGCACGGAAAGGAGAACCATAACGGGGATAATCCCACATTTTATTAAGCCGGTCACGAATTTTATTTCTGAAAGGAATACTCTCCAGATAGCTGAAGGTCAATTCATTCTGAGCCTTAACCCATTCGGCAGTTTCTTCTGAATTATCGTCCTCGAGCCAGCGATAAGGGTCAGAAACTTCAACACCAAAATACACATCATTTTGATCAACCTTATGTGTTTCAGGGTATTTTAACTGAGGCTGGTCTTTGCAACTATACATCATAATTACACTTCCTACTGTTAATAAAATTAGTAAGTTTTTCATTTTAATAGCTTTAAGTTAATAATTATTAATAAACCGCAAATTTACCGAAATTAATTTTAGTGCAATACTTAAGACCGTTAAGTTTGATTAGTTTTGCACCGCAATCCAAAATTTTCAAAAACTTTATGGCTCAGAAAAAACGTATATCTATCTACAGAAGAGATCTAAAACCGGGAAACACCAATGACAATCAGCAGGAATTCTGGCTATACAGCCTAAGTGAGTATGATTCAAAAGGAAATATTACCGAGCAAATAATTTATGACAATAATGAAACAATAATTGAACGGGTTGTCAGAAAATACGACAACAAGGGATTACTGGTACATGAACAGTTTTTTGTTGATAATAATGAGCCATCGGACGAAAAAACATACGAACGCGATGAAAATGGATTATTAACCGCTGAGATAAAGCATTATCTTGATGGTTCATATGATAAAATAACCTATTATTACGATTCTCAGAACCGAATAATAAAAACTGTAACCGCTGATGATGAAGGCGAAGCAGAGCAGGAAATGATAAATGAATATAGTGGTGAGTTTCTTGTTAGATCACTGACTACTGATCCGGATGGCGATATTATTTATTTGGATGAATTTATTTATAACGAAGCTGAAAATACAGTAGAGCATAAAAAAACTAACAATGAAAACGGCGAAGAATCTCATATTCTGACCCATTATAACAGCAGTAGTCATAAGATTTCAGAAACATTTTTTGATGAAGACGGAGACGTTATAAGTAAGGTATATTACGAAGAAGATGAAAAAGGCAATGTGGTAAAAGTTTGGGAAGACGGAGATAATAATCATGTTACCGAAATGAAATATGACGAAAAAGGCAATGCTGTTTTGCAGGAAGAAATGGATGAGGATGGGAATATTATCAGTTCGGTAAAACGAGAATTTGACGAAGATGGGAATATTATCTTTAGCAATGTCTTCATTGAAGGGCAAGGCAGAAGATTACCACAGCATTATGAAATGAGGTTTGATTACACAGTTGAAGACGAAAATGAATAAAAACTGCTGACGTACAAAATAAACTTTATTCGCACATCAGCAGTCTTAACAGGTTCAAAATTATCCCTTAGTTTACCAGTTATGGTAATGAATTTTTCTATTCTTCCTGCATGAACGGGTAACGAAAATCAGTAGGAGGTATCAAAGTTTCCTTAATTGTACGAGGGCTTATCCAGCGCAGCAGGTTCAGATAGCTTCCTGCCTTATCGTTAGTACCCGATTGACGTGCTCCACCAAAAGGCTGCTGTCCTACAACTGCACCTGTTGGTTTATCATTGTAATAAAGATTACCTGCCGAATACCGCAACGCACGGCAAGCTTTAACAAGTTCATTTCTATCCTGTGCAAAAATTGATCCCGTCAATCCATAAGGCGAGGTGTTATCAACCAGTTCAAGGGTTTTGTCAAAATCCTTATCTTTATATACAAACACACTTAAAACAGGCCCGAATATTTCCTCTTCCATTGTAACAAAATGAGGATCAGTCACCTGTATAACAGTAGGTTCGATAAAATAGCCAACTGATTTATCTCCATTTCCTCCGTGAAGGATTTTTGCATCTGTTGAAGCTTTGGCTTTATTAATATATCCCATGATACTGTTAAAAGCATTTTCGTCAATTACTGCGTTCATAAAGTTTGAGAACTGCTTCACATCTCCAACAGTTATATGCGAAAGTTTTTCCAACATTCTTTCTTTGATCGCAGGCCACAACGATTCAGGAATATAAGCCCGTGAAGCCGCAGAACATTTTTGACCCTGAAATTCAAAAGCACCACGAACCAATGCTGTAGCCACCTCATCAACTCCTGCTGAATTATGAACCAAAACAAAATCCTTTCCGCCCGTTTCTCCAACGATCTTGGGATAAGTACGATATTTGGGCAAATTGGCTGAACTTGCCTGCCATAATTGATTAAATGTGCGGTTTGAACCGGTGAAATGCAATCCGGCAAAATCAGGATCACTCATCACGATATTACCTATTAAAGAACCCTGACCCGGAATAAAATTGATAACGCCATCAGGTAAACCGGCTTCCATAAAGATCTTCATGAGGTAGTAATTCGATAAAATAGCAGTAGTTGCAGGTTTCCAGACAAGGGTATTTCCCATTACCGCCGGCGCCAGATTCAGATTTGATGCAATAGAGGTAAAATTAAACGGAGTAACAGCAAAAATAAAGCCTTCGATAGGGCGATATTCAATGCGGTTTAGAATACCCGGCTCTGAATGTGGCTGATTTTCATAAATTCTTGAAACATAATGTGCATTAAAATTCAGAAAATCAATGGTTTCACAAGCTGCATCAATTTCTGCCTGCATAACACTCTTGCTTTGACCAAGCATACTGGTAGCATTAATAAGCGCACGGTATTTATTTCTCAATAACTCAGCAACCTTTAAAGTTATTGAAATCCTTTCGATCCACGAAATCTCAGCCCATGCCTTGTGTGCCTTCATAGCAGCTTCTACAGCCATTTTTATTTCCTTTTCGCCTGCTTTATGAAATACTGCAAGCTTGTGCTGGTGGTTATGAGGCATTACAACATTGCCTGTATTACCAGTACGAATTTCCTTACCTCCGATAATTAATGGAATATCAATAACCTCCGAACTAATCCTGTCAAGTTCAGCTAAAATAGTATTACGCTCGGGTGTACCGGGTGCATACGATTTAACTGGCTCATTCGCAGGGTTATCAAAATGAAAAATAGCATTGTTCATAATATTATGTTTAATTTATTAATTGATTTACTTATTGATACAAACAAGCATACTTAATATTTTGTTTGCAAAATCGTTAACACATTCTGCCTGAACGTAAAAAGCGGAGACTGCCTATTCTCAGAGATATAATCCTATCAGTAATAAAGAACTTAAAACCAAAAGGGTGGTTTTATAATTCAAAATTTGAAAATTTCAGGTAAAATCTGATAAAAAGCTGTAATTGAGGCTTGTTACATCAGATGCTCTTTCCTCAACAGGTCGTTAATAACCTTTACAGGATTAAAAGTAATAATTGGCGTTTCAACAAAAATTGTAATCCAGTCAGCCATAGCTCCGTTCCATAATCCGGGAAGTTCCTGTGCTTTTAATTTACGGCCGTCTTTTGATTTTTCAGCAATAAAACCGGTGGAAGGATCAACAAAATCGGGTAAATTAAAATTGTGTCCCCTATAATTCTTTAGTCCGCAAACCAGATCAACAGGATTAAAATGAGTGGAAGCCTGCATTATTTTTAATTGTGATTCGTCAGCAAGGTTTATCTGAGACGACTCAACTATTTGCAATGAAATGTTTCCTTCAGTGTTTTTCACCCAAAATGGACCTCCACCCGGCTCACCTTCATTCCTGACCATTCCACAAATACGTATAGGGCGGTTCAAAACTTTTTTCAAAACTTCAATCTGCTCTTCATCCTTTAATTGTTTGAAATTATCCGGCAGCCTGATATTTAGCATTTCATTGCAGAACACTGAAAAGTCATAGATCCTTTCCTTTCTGATACCGGGATTTTCAAGAGCCTGAAGCATACCAAATACTTCGGTCTGTAGTTCTACAAGCATTGAAGCAATGGCTTTTTTATAAAGATAAGTTGTTTCTTTCAGGCGGTCAGGTACAATATTGTCAATATTTTTTATGAAAACGATATCGGCATTTAAGTCGTTCAAATTTTCAATCAAAGCACCATGACCTCCGGGTCTGAACAACAAACTACCATCAGTTTCCCTAAACGGCTCATTACTGAGATCTACAGCAATTGTATCAGTTGAAGGTTTCTGAATTGAATACTCAATTTCATAACGTACTTCAAACCGTTCTTCATAAGCTGCCTGAACATCATCAACCAGTTGTTTAAAGCCATCAGCATGTTCTGGCGAAACAGTGAAATGAACACTCGCCATACCCTGGTCATTACAGGCATAATTAGTCGCTTCTACAAGATGTTCTTCAAGAGCTGTGCGCCCTGGCTCGGCACTGTAGCGGTGAAACCTGAGCAAAGCCTTGGGAAGATTGGCATAGTTCAATCCATCATTATCAAGAAGTTTTTTTAATACTGCTAAAAATTCACCAGACTGCACCAATTCATCAAGCTGAAGCCCATCTTTTTCCAATGCTTCCTTAAGTTCTTCATAGAAAGCAAATTCCTTAATATTTTCAAAAAAATAAGCCGGTGAGTTAAACCCTTTGTCTTTCAGCAAATCAACATCCTCAGGAGAGGCTGAAATTTTATCAATAAATTCAAAAAGAGATTTAAACATACGGCTTGCAGCACCTGAGGCAGGAACAAATTTCAGTACTTCCCTCCCTTTAATAATACTTTCATAATTCTGAGAATATGCATTCACCTCATCTTCAGTCAACCTGCGTAATCCATGCTGAATTGTGGCAGGAGCCAGAAGCTGCATAAACGGGAACCCATTTTTGAAATTCTCTATCTGTTTTTCAACCACTGAAGGATTTATACCCTTCGACTTAATTAAAGCAATATCATTGGTACTGAACATATTATTAAGATTTAAATTTTATTCTGAATAGTTGCCAAAAATATTAAAATAATCCCAACTTCATGAGTCAGAGCAGTAAAATTGGATTAGTTTGGGCTCTTTTCCCTTATAATTCATAGTATTGAACACAAAATGCTTGTTTTTCCAGAAATAAAAAATCCAAATAAAAAAATCCTTATCATAGATATTGCAATATTGTAAAAAAGAGTATTTTTGCAGCCCCAAATTCAAATACGGGATTTGTTCTTTAACAAACATTAATAAATGCATCTGCCCAGGTGGTGAAATTGGTAGACACGCCAGCTTGAGGGGCTGGTATCCGTACGGATGTGCAAGTTCGAGTCTTGTCCTGGGCACTGATGTTTAAACACAAAAAAATCAACAATTTATTTTGATTGTTGATTTTTTTCTTTCATGCCCGGATGGCGGAATTGGTAGACGCGCTAGTTTCAGGGACTAGTATTCGCAAGGATGTGCAGGTTCAAGTCCTGTTCCGGGCACAAGCAAAAGTATCTTTCTTGATTTGCTGACCTCAGCAAACTTTTCTTAGCCTCTCACTTTCCATTAAAGATTTTATAATAGCTTTTTACAGATTCAATCCTGAATCCCGGTTAAAGCCAGGATTATAGCTCAGCCATTAATTCATCGCTGATTTCAAGATTGTGAAACACATTTTGAACATCGTCGTCATCCTCAAAAAAATCAATGAGTTTCATGACTTTTCGTGCTGATTCCAGATCAAGTGTAACCGTTTCTTTGGGAATACGTTGAAGCGAAGCATTTTCAGGTTCTACACCTAACTCTTCAAGCTTTTTCATCATCAAGCCAAAGTCTTCCATTGCAGTGGTAACGGTGAAAAATTCTTCTTCAAGTTCAATTTCTTCAGCACCTGCATCAATCAGCTCCATTTCAAAAGTATCCTGATCAATATCAGCTTTTGGAACGGTAAAAACACCTTTGCGGTCGAAAAGAAAACTTAATGAACCATTAGTGCCAAGGCTTCCTCCAAACTTATTGAAATACGACCTCACATTAGCTACTGTTCGTTGAAGATTATCGGTAGTACATTCAACATATATTGCTATTCCATTAGGTGCGTAGCCTTCATAAGTAGTTTCAACAAAGTTTTCTGAATCTTTATCAGAGGCTTTATTAATTGCTCTGCTGACATTATCTTTAGGCATGTTAACACCTTTGGCATTTGTAATTGCCATTCTAAGTCGTGGATTACTATCCGGATCAGCACCACCTTCTTTAACAGCAATATTTATTTCCTTAATGATTTTTGAAAACATCTTTGAGCGTTTGGCATCCAAAGCTCCTTTCTTCCTTTTAATTGTTGACCATTTACTGTGACCTGACATAAAATAAAGTATTTAAAATTCAATTTGTAAAATTACAAAAATACTTTGAACTGAAACAAAAAAGGCAGCTAAAAATAGCAGCCCGGAACAAAAATTCGTTATACTATCAAAAAGATAATATTGTGATCCCAATAGAAAATGGGTATAATTCAGGTCCTCTGTTTTCACGGAAAAGTGGCAGCAACGAATAATTACCATATAAATTCAGTTTTCCCCAGCCAACTCTTACCATAACATCAAGGCTCAAAGGATTAAGATAAAAATCATCTCTTTGTTTTTCCTTACGCCGACCTCCGTTCTCATAAACATTCTTTGAATGCGAGCCTATTTTTACACCACCCACAACACCTGCAGAAATGTGAAAACTATTAATATTGTTTTTTGAATTTGTCTGGTATTCAAAGAATAATGGAACATTCAGGTGCAGTACAGTAAGTTTACTTTTGGTTGACTTTATTCCGTCCAGTGGGATATGAGCAATTTTATCCTTTGATATGTCTAGTTTTACATCATTGTCAAACCTGTAATTATTCCATTCCAAACCCAGACCTGTAACCAAACCAAATTTATTACCGGCCAGTGCAAAATTCTGTTCAAACACATTTACCTGCACATTGATTGCTTTTTCGTAACGCAAATCGAGGAAAGAATATTCATTTGGTACACTAAGTTTGCCTCCGGATGTAAGATATCCATTGATTCCGATGTCAAAACCAGCCCAGTGTCCATTGAATTTTGCTTTCTTTTCTCCCTTTTTAAATGCAACTCTTCCTGATTCATCAACTTCAAGTTCGGCGTTACCAACTTTTACCCGAGTATTATCTCCGTCATAAACTTCAATTTCAAAATTTCCTATTCTTATACTAACCGAATCGCCATAATTGGATGGTGGAACTTCTACATAATTAAGAGAATCAATATTGATATCCTCGTCAATATATATGCTGTATTTTCCGGTCTTTCCGGTACTCACAACAGATTTCCCGTTAAAATACTCAAGTCTGGCTGCTCCGCTTATATCGCAATCAATCTTATCAGTTGCAGTAACTTTTGCTTTGGCAGCACCACTCACCTTTGCTTTTGTAACCGAAGTCAGTAGGTTAACAGCGTTAAGTCCTGATGCGCCGCTTACTTCAGTATTGTGCAAATTAGCCTTACCTTTAATTTTAACAGTGGAAGCACCCGAGATATTAGAATCAAGCTGCTCAACATCAAATTCGGTATTGGCTTGTGCTGCACCTGAAACAGAGAGTGAAAACTGATCGGCTACAATAGGTCCTGAGCTTTTTAAAGTGGCAGCACTACTAATATCAGCCGAAACAAGACCTGTATAAAAAACATATGCATTAAGTGCACTGGGATTTGAGATTCCTTTCGAACCTATTATAAGTGTTCCATTCTCAACTACAACTGTAATCTGGTTTTGTAAATTTTCGTCTGTTTCAATTTTAACAAGCGAAGAATCATATTTCTCAACAATAACATTAAATGCAGACCCAACCTTGATAGCTGAAAAATCATTGACCTCATGGTCAACTTTAATAACATTCTTGTTGCCTTTGCCAGGCTTCTGCGCACTGGCTAAAGTAGCAAAAATAAGTCCGGGAAGCAGGAATAAGAAAAAAGCGGTTTGTTTAAAAAATGTTTTCATGAGCAAAAATTTTAAATAAGTTTCTTTTAACATCATTATGACGGAAACACTCAATCTTTTGTTACAGGAAGTTTTAATGAAAATGTTAAAAATTAATACTGAAGGGAGTATTATTTATTTTTATTCAGATTTTGGCTTATCTGAAGCGACTGACTCTCAAAAGCGTATGATGTGATATTGCCATTTTCATCCTCTTGTTTACTGAATTCCAGATCAGCACCTGTTAACCATGCAAATCCCTGAATCCCGATATCAGCAATCTTCAATAATTCATTCTTGCCGGGTATGAGATTACGTTCTTTTTCTTCAGGTTTGAACACTTCACTAATAACTGCCAAACCCTTAGCCAAAAGACGACCGGTATTAAAATCTTTCTCAGGAGCATCGGCATTGCGCATTTGTTGAGCAATAGCTAAATCGTTAAAATTTTCAGAGAAATAATAACTGTGATTTGCAACTATTCTATTATTCTCAATATTGATTATAGCTGACAATGTATTCATGGTGCCAATATTTTCCACTTTTACAGGAAGTTGTACGTCAGCCAGGGATTCAGAAAAAGGTTCACCCTCAGTTTTTTCCGCTTTTACAGCTTCAGCAAGTAAAGTCTTTTTGCCGGGATTATGAATTTCTTCAATTTTAATTTCATTTATTTCAGATTCCTGAATAAGAGGGATGTCCTTCGGGGTTTCAATAACTTTATCTTCAACAGGATTTTCAGTAAATAAATTATTCTCTTTATCCGGTTCTGAAGGAATAAGAATGAATTTCAAGGCTATAAGCAGCAGGAATATAGCTGCAGTAGCAACTCCATAATAAAACAACCTCGATGCAAATGGTACTATCTGAGTTTTCTTTAAACCCTCCTTATCTGGATAAATAATACTGGTATCGGGCGATAAACGACTTTTCCCAACAATGTTGAATTCTTTTCTTAAAGTCGGGTTTTTATCCAGAAAGTGGTTAAGCTCAAGGCTTTGTATTTCAGACAAATCTTTCTCAAAAGCAGCTACAAAAACTTCCTCATAATTCTGCTCATTCACATCGTCTACAGATATTACAGGCTGCTTTTTAAGCAGTTCTTTTCCTTTAAAACTTATTGATTCATTAGGTGTAAGCTTCACCAATTCAAGGCTTTCAAACTCATCTTCTAATTCAGGATGTGAATCAACAAACGCTTTGAGTTTGGCAATCTGCCGTTTGCTTAACCTTCCTTCAAGATAATCGAGGAAAAAAGCTTCGTAATTATTATAATTGATTTCTGTCATTTTCAAATTACATTATGCAAACTACCAATATAATTCTTTAAAAAAACTCTTGCTCTGTAGATATATACCTTGACCTGCGAGTCGTTCAAACCAGTTATATGCCCAATCTCCTCATAGCTGTAACCTTCGTAATCTCTTAGCATCACAACTGATTTTTGTATTTCAGGAAGTTTATCAACGGCTTCATTCAATACAGCTTTGAGATCAATTTCAGAAGATTCAAAAATCATGTCTGACGTATGATAATCTTCAAGTCTGGTTTGCCTTTTTTCTTTTCTTATTGTATCAATCATTGTATGATAAGCAGTTGTGAACAGGTACGATTTTACTTTCTCACTCTTTACATCCTTACGCCTTTCCCACAACCGTGTAAACGATTCCTGAACCACATCGCGTGCAAGTTCCTCATCTCCAATGCTCTTCAGGATGAAACGATACACTCCGTCGGCAAAACTATCAACACATGAATTGTATTCTGATATTGTCATTTGCGCAATATGTCTTCTTATTTTTTATGTATGACGTACTTTAATGATAAAAGTTACTTTCTCAAAAAATTGTTTCAGAATTTCAGAGCAAAAAGTGTTAATAAATGTTAATAAATAAGTAGTACATAGTTTTGCTGAAGTGACAATTAATTCTGAAAAGCTTTACCATTGGCTCTAAAGAACAATATACGCCCGGCAGGTGTAAAGATACAATTAAATAGCCTGTTTTATTGTTTTATCATGATAAAATCAATTATCGTTAGTTAGTTATTCATAAACAGAACAGATTTTTTAAAAAATTCAGGCTAATAATTGGCACCAGGTATGGCAATAAATTATTCTTTTTTAGCAAGTTATAAACAAATCAATTAAATTTCTGTTTATTTACAATTACAAAGACAATTACATTACTTTTGCAGCCATTATTATAATTCCCCAAATGACAGAGAAACGTATTTTTGACCTTTTCGACAGGTTCAAGGCAAACCCTGAAACTATTGGAAAATTCAGGATTGGACATAAGGTATCCGGTAAATGGATCGAATATTCAGTAGATGAATATATAAATATTTCCAACAATATCAGTTATGGACTATTATCGCTGGGGATCAGGAAGGGCGATAAGATAGCAACCATCACAAATAATCGTCCCGAATGGAATTTTATGGATATGGGTATGGCTCAGATTGGAGCCATTCATGTACCAATACATTCATCATTAACAACTGACGAACTACTATATATCATTAATCATTCAGATAGCAAGATAGTAATGGTTTCTGATAAATCGTTGTACAAAAAGCTGAGCGAAGTCAAAAACAAACTACCTCTGGTTCAGGACATATACACATTCAATAAAGTGGAAGGGGCAAAAAACTGGTTGGAAATAGCAGATCTTGGAAAATCGAATTCAGCGGAGCTAATTGATAAGCTTAAAGAGATAAAAGCCGGTATTTCGGAAGAGGCTCTGCTATCAATTATTTACACATCAGGCACTACTGACAATCCTAAAGGCGTGATGCTCAGTCATAAAAACCTTGTCAGTAACGCTATTGCCTCCTCAAAGGTTAACCATCTTAATTATAACCATAAAGTACTTAGTTTTCTACCATTATCACATGTTTTTGAACACATGGTGAATTACCAGTACCATTATCTGGGAGTCAGCATTTTTTATTCTGATAGTATAAGTACCATAGCATCTGACATAAAAGATTTGCAGGTTGATGGTTTTATTACTGTTCCGCGTTTACTTGAATCTATTTACGAAAAAATAATTTCAAAGGCAAAAACTTTAAGTAAGGTAAAACGAACAATTTTTGCATGGGCATTACGGATTGCAGGTAAATATGTTCCTTATGGAAAACAAAATATTTTATATAAAGCTCAATTAGCAGTTGCAGATAAATTAGTATTCAGCAAATGGAGAGATGTCTTAAGTCCTAATATAACTTTTATTGGTTGTGGCGGTGCTGCTCTCCAACCGCGTTTAACACGTATTTTCTGGGCAGCACGACTGCCTATTTATGAAGGTTATGGTTTGACTGAAACATCACCTATTCTTAGTGTAAATTATTCTCAACCAGGGCAGGTCATGGTTGGAACCGTGGGTCCTATTCTTGAAGGAGTTGAAATAAGAATAGATGAAGATGGTGAAATACTTGCCAAAGGACCTAATATTATGAAGGGATATTATAAGGATCCGGTTCAAACCAGTGAGGTAATTGATGAAGATGGCTGGTTCCACACAGGGGATATCGGTGAGATTGTTGACGGAAGATTTCTAAAAATCACTGATCGTAAAAAAGAAATATTTAAACTGTCGAATGGTAAATATATAGCGCCACAGCAAATTGAAAACAAATTGAAAGAAAGCTATTATATTCAACAAACAATGGTTGTGGGTGAGAACCAAAAATATGCCGGTGCTCTGATAATTCCTAATTTCAGTAATCTGGTTGAATGGGCAAAAAAGCAAAAGATCAACTTCCAAAATCAAACTGATCTTATCAAAAAGCCTGAAATAATCAAACATTTTGAAGAGGAAATTAAAAATCTGAATAAAAAACTCAGCAGCAATGAACAGATTAAAAAAATTGCCTTGCTTGCTGACGAATGGACTCCAAATACCGGAGAACTGACATCAACTCTTAAATTGCGAAGAAAAAAAATCATTGAAAAATACAATGATAGTATTGCCTCGCTCTTTAAAACCGTTATTGCATTACAACCTGAAACTGTTAAATCAAAGCCGAAAAAGCCTTTAAAGCGTCGGATTTAATCCCAATATCGGGCATTTTTAATTAAAACCCCATCATAAGCCATTTTTTATAATGGCTTTTTTTATATTTTTGCTGCAATTAATAAATTATTCCTGTAATATTAAAATGAGTCAGAAACCTATAAAAATTCTTGTTGCTGAGGATGATCCTAATCTCAGTCTGCTTTTATGTGATTATCTTAAGCTACTTGGGTATGATACAGTACACGCAGGCGATGGTAAAGAAGGCTGGATAACATTTTTACAAGGCAACATTGATATGTGTATTCTGGATGTAATGATGCCCAAAATGGACGGTTTTACGCTTGCTGAAAGCATCAGAAATAAAAACCCTTCAATTCCTATTATTTTTCTCACTGCCCGCGGACTGAATGAAGACAGAATAAAAGGATTCAAAGCCGGGTGCGACGATTATGTTACTAAACCTTTCAACAGCGAGGAACTTGGGCTTCGCATTGAAGCCATTTTAAAAAGATGTGGACTGACAAAAGAAGAAGAAATCTATAATATTGGAATTTATACATT
Organism: uncultured Bacteroidales bacterium; assembly: GCA_964550455.1. GTDB lineage: Bacteria > Bacteroidota > Bacteroidia > Bacteroidales > JAAYJT01 > JAAYJT01. The sequence goes on from CAZJZG010000035.1 coordinate 23,409, forward strand.
TGATGCTATTAACATGAGGCTGATATCACCTGATAGTCAGCAAACCCTCACACCCAAAGAAAATAATATACTGCGATTGCTCTGCCAAAATCAGAATAAACTGCTAAGCCGCGAAAAAGCACTAAAAGAAATATGGGGCGACGAAAATTACTTTGTACGTCGAAGCATGGATGTATTCATTGCCCGCCTTCGCAAATATCTTAAAGACGATCCAAAAGTTACCATTGTTACCATTCACGGAACAGGATTTCAGCTTGAAGTGGCTAAATAGTTATAAAATCATGTCTTCAAACGGTACAAAACGCTGAGATTGAACTTGTAATTACTCTGATAAAACAACTATTTCAGCAACATAAGCTACTAATTCTCAAACCATTATCATATTACCATGCTAACAATAACAGGAGCACAACAATTGGTGGATAAATGGATAAACACCACCGGAGTAAGATATTTCAATGAACTTACCAATACTGTATTACTGATGGAAGAAGTGGGTGAAGTTGCACGAATTATGGCCCGGAAATTCGGAGAACAATCATTTAAAGCTGGTGAGAGCGATATTAATCTTGCTGATGAATTTGCTGACGTGCTTTTTGTTTTAATATGCCTTGCAAATCAAACGGGCGTAAATCTTGAAGAAGCCATTATCAGAAATCTTGAAAAGAAAAACACCCGCGATGCCAACAGACACCGAAATAATGAAAAGCTTACTGAGGTGTAAAAGAGCCATTTTGCTTCGGATCATTCGATTAATAATGGTCTGACCACAAATAACCACAGATGATTTTAGATTAGATCCGGTTCATACAATAGTTTAAAAAAATGGCATAGTAATCACTTGATAATGAAAGCAAAAAGACTAAAGAATCATCTGTTCCAGCTTTTAAAATCCCCAGGTAAAATATCAGTGGCTATAATTGCAGCCTGTTTTACTTTTCTGTCAGCAACTATTTATTCCCAACCTTATACGATCTCAGGGCAGGTCTTTGATTCAGAAACCAGACAGGCTCTGGCTTTTGTAAATATAGTTGTTAATCAAAGCAATATTGGCGGTGTAAGCGATATTGACGGACGTTTTAGTCTAAGCTCAAAAGAACCTGTTGAATTTCTTAGGTTCAGCTACGTGGGCTATTCCCAACAAATTTATTATGTGGAAGATCCTGAATTTGAGCCAAAAATCATGATGAAAAGGATAACTGTAAGCCTTCCTGAAATAATAGTAATAGCCGGAGAGAACCCTGCTCACCGGATCATTAACAATGCAGTAAACAACCGCGATATCAATAATTATGAGAAATTGCCAGCATTTTCATATACTTCTTACGATAAAATGATCTTCACTGTTGATGCTGACAGCCTGATGAAAGCTGAAACGATCACAGCCGATTCCTCTATTATCCGTTTAAAAAACATTCTTGATGAACAACACCTGTTCATCATGGAAACAGTAGCTCAACGAAAGTTCTTGTATCCGGGTCGTAATCATCAGACAATAATAGCAAGCAGGGTTTCAGGATTAAAAGACCCATTTTTCATTTTTCTTCTTTCACATATTCAGTCTACATCGTTTTATGATGATGTCATAAGTATCTCTGATAAAAATTATCTGAACCCCATAAGCAAAGGAAGCATTTCCAGATACTCATTCATAATTGAAGACACTTTACTGATGAGTGGTTCGCATGATACTACCTTCATTATATCATATAAGCCAAAACCAAATCTGAACTTCGACGGGTTAAAGGGTTTGCTTTACATTAATTCGAACCGCTGGGCTATCCAGAATGTTATTGCTGAACCGGCTTTACAGGAAAAAGGCATGTCAGTGAAGATCCAACAGATGTATCAGTTGATTGACGGTATGTATTGGTTTCCTGTTCAACTGAACACCGATATAATTTTCAAAACTGCCGAAGTCAATACTTTTTATCCGGTTGGTCAGGGCAGAAGCTATATAACTGATATAGAGCTTAATCCAAATATTGTAAAAAAGATCTTTGACGAGGTCAGTATAGAACTTGACCATAAAGCAACCCACCGTAGTGCGGAGGAATGGGAAAAGCTAAGGTCTCAAGGTCTTACTGAAAAAGATCTTCGCACCTATCAAGTTATTGACAGTTTGGGGCAGGCTCATAATTTTGATCGTATTGCCCTTTTAACTGAAACTTTAGTAAATGGAAATATCCCATTAGGGAAATTCAATATTCCAATGCATCGTTTGATGCGGCTAAACAGATATGAAAAATTCTATCTGGGTTTTGGGCTGTCAAGCAGTCAGCAAATCAGCAAAGTTTTTGGTGCGGGAGTTTATATCGGATATGGTTTTGGAGACAAAAAATTCAAATATGGTGGAGATATTAGCCTGACCTTTAATCACTTCAAGGATTCCAGATGGTTCCTGCGTTACGAAAACGACCTGAATGAAGTTGGAAAGATTGAATCTTTCATCCAGAGCTCCGGTCTTATACATCAAAACGCATACAGAAACTGGCTAATAAACCAGATGGACAATACAAAAACAGTTGTTACGGGAATTCAACACAGATTCATGTCATATTTACTCTCCACTCTTGAATTTCAGAGGGTTAACAATATGCCACAATATGAGTATACATATTTTAAACAAGAAGGAGAGCCATATTCAGCACCATTTATTTTTACTGAGTTAAGAGCCAGGTTCCGATTTCAGTGGCGCGAAAAATTTGTTCAGACCACACGTTCACGACTATCGCTTGGAAGTGATTATCCGATAATCTTTTTTCAATACACTAAGGGATTAAAAGTCATGCCTGACGGCGATTTTCCTCACAACAGATATGAGCTTAAAATTGAACACACATTTTATAAAAAGCTGATAGGTAAAACTTCGGTGCAGATAAATGCAGGACTTATTGACAGTAATGTACCTTATCAGAAACTATTTTCAGGTTTCAGCAGCTATAGCCGTGTTGCAATCCATTCTCCCGGAAGTTTTGCCACCATGCGTCTTAATGAATTCAGTACCGACAGATATCTCAATATTTTTCTGACACATAATTTTGGTAAATTACTTATCAGAACCAGAAAATTTGAGCCTGAATTTCAAATTGCCACCCATGTAGGTTTTGGTAAACTTCAAAAGCAAGATCAGCAATATCACAGCATTGTTCTGAATGATTACAGAAAAGGGTTTATCGAATCGGGCTTATTTGTCAATAACCTGCTAAATATGCAGTTTTACAATATCGGAGCAGGAATATTTTACCGTTATGGCCATTATTCTCTTAAAAGTTTCAAAGAAAATATCACATTGCAGTTTAACCTGAACTTTCCTTTTTAGGCAGTTAGGAAATCACGGATATTTAAAGATAAAACAAAACAACGCACTGAATCACAAACAGATATGTTTATATGAATTAATTGGCTGAGTTGTTTTTCACATCAGTGGTATCAGCCTTTTTTTCAATAATCACATAAACATCTTCATCATCTTTTTTCATCAGATATTCTTCACGAGCAAAACGGATAAGTGTAGCAGTATCTGACGACAGTATATGCATGGTAATACTGTCTTTCTCAATCTCGCTGATATAGAAATCCCTTACCTCTTCAAGTTCAGTAATGGTTTTATTATACTTTTTCTTCTGCATCAGGCTATTGCGATCGAAAAAAAACATCCATACCACAAATAATAATGATGCTATCAGATATTTATTTTTCAGGAATGCCGGTATTTTGTTCCACATGACTGAAATAGGTTTGTTGTATGTTTTCTAATGGTTTCCTTATAAAACATTATTTAAAGATGTTTATTATTTCACTCTATAATCCGATGTCATCAGCTATACCAACCATAGCTTTTAGCGCAACTTCAACAAAATCAGGAAGTGGCATACCTATTTTCTCACATTCCATGATAGTTTCACGGTTCACCGAAGCTGCAAAAGCTTTTTCTTTCATTCGTTTTACTACTGATTTAGGTTTTACCGAAGCCACTTTTTTATCAGGGTAAACCAATGCAGTAGCAGTTATAAGTCCGGTAATGGTTTCGCCTGCAGCAAGTGCATGGTGAAACGCCGTACTACGTTCTCCGCTCCCATTCATTTCATTATGGTGGGTAATTGCATCTAACAAATCTCCATCAAGATCATAGTCAGCAAGAATGCGAACTGTTTCCAATCCGTGCTTTTCCATATTTTCCTGCGTATGCTCTACATCCAGATCATGAAGTAATCCGGCTAAAGCCCATTTTTCTTCATCTTCTCCAAGATATTTTGCAACAGCCCCAAGTACTGCCTCAGATGCCAGACAATGAGCAATAGTTCGCGGATTTTTAATGTGTTCATGCAATAATTCAAGCGCTTTGTCTCTTTTCATAATTCACTTCGCCATAAATAACAATTAATATCTGATTCTCAAATAATTATTAAGCATTAAATCTTTATTCCATAGCTTCATTTCTTCTATGATTCCAGGTTCTAATGAATATCAAGGCTATGAATCATATATATTAAATGTCTGAGATTCTTAAAAATCTCACCAGTATATTCATCAACAGCTTTTACGCTTCCCGGCATATTGAAAACCAGGGTTTTGCCCATTAATCCTGCAACTGCTCTACTAAGCAATGCTCCCGGTTTTACCTGTCCGAATTTTAGTCTTATATGTTCCATAATCCCGGGTATTTCCTTATCAAGCAACGATAATGTCACTTCAGGAGTTATGTCCCTGAAGCCAATTCCGGTGCCCCCTGTAGTGAAAACGACATCATAATCATTGTCACGGCACTCAATGAGTTTATGACGTAATTGCTTCTCATCATCCGGAATTATTTCCCGGGAGATCTCACAACCATATGCCTGACTCTTGAAATACTCTTCTGTCAAAGCAGCAGCACGAGGTCCGCTACGATCCTGATATTCACCATAATAAGCCCTATCGCTAATTGTAAGTATGAATATCTTCATTATCCTTGGATAATATTTCACTATATCACCGGGACGAATCAAACCTTTTTTGGTAGTACGGCAGAAAATTCCTTCTTTTGGCATTACACATTTTCCAACTTCACGGTAGATAGCGCAGCCATCGCCATGGCAACTTTTACCTATCTGAGTTACTTCCATCTCCACTTCCCCTATAACAAACCTGTCGAGAGGACGGGCATCATACAAAGTAAATCCCTCAGTAGTGATGTTTTCAGCAAATTCTCCAGGTTTAAATTCCATTCCTGAATCTTTTGAGAATTTCTCAATACTCTCCACTCCAAGCAAACTTATTTGCCTGTTCCAGTTGCCTGCATGAGCATCGCCAATAATTCCCTTATCAGAAATCTCAATGAATTCAACAGGTTTTTTAATTGTCCCCTTTTCTACAGAGATATTTACCGAAACAACTTTAATATCCATTTCGCTCACTCTATTATGTTTTAAAACAATGTCTTAATTAAAGCTTTACAATGAAATCAGAATGCAAAGATACCAATCTTAAGAGAAAATATTTATTGGGACAGATATATGATTTCAATTCCTCAAATCCATTAACAAAAAATATAGCTAATGTTATTTCTATTACTTTTATGAAAGTTTTTCCTGTCAACCAAAGCATCAGCAACAATATAACTCTGATTATCACTGTTTTATAAATAAAACAAGATACTAACAATAAAAACCGGAACAAATTGCACATTTATAATATATATTTGCAAAAAACTCACAAAAATATAAGTATTTGATACCAACACAATTATGAGGGATTTTATACTAAACAATCTATCGAATAAGTTTCTTTCACGATGGGTTGTGCTTATCTACGATGTATTAATAACAAGCATAGCCTACGTGTTTGCGGTATTCATCCGTCATGAATTCGAATACCTAACAATTAATCCTGAACTAATTGCAAGTCAGTTCATTATTGTCTTTTTAATTTATGGTTTCTTTTATCTTCGAACGAAATCATACACAGGAGTTATAAGGCAAACAGGTTTAACTGATGCAATGAACATACTTAAAGCGTGTTCATATGCTTTTCTGGTTTTAGTGATCATCAATACCCTTAATCGTTTTGGAATTATAAGCAGTAAATATATTCCTCCCTTGTCGGTGATCATGATCCATTTTATGTTACTTGCCTTTTTTCTAATAGGTAATCGCCTGCTTATCAAGGCAGTTTATTCTGAAATAATCAGCAAAAAAGACAGAAAAAGGATGCGCGTATTGATTTATGGCGCAGGTTCAACCGGGCTTCTTACTTTAAACGCTTTGAGGCATGACCAGACTTTCCAGTATACAATAGTGGCATTTGTTGATGATAATCCAAGTATTGTAAATAAAATGCTTGACGGAATAATTGTTGTGGCACCTGAAAAAGCATTGAATGCTAATTATATTCAGAAAAACAGTATTTCGGATATAATTATTGCAATCCCAAATCTTGACACAAATCATAAAAGAGAGATTATTGAAAAAGGGCTTGAATATAATCTTCAGGTAAAGGTAGTACCACCTATTGATAATTGGATAAATGGAGAGCTAAGCAGTACTCAGTTGCGTGAAGTGCATATTGAGGAATTACTTGGCAGAGAACCGATTAAGCTTGACAACAAAAACATTGCCGGTGATATCAGAAACAATACTATTATGGTAACTGGTGCTGCCGGCTCAATAGGCAGCGAAATTGTCAGACAATTATTGCACTATGATCCCAAAAAAGTAATATTGGTTGATCAGGCTGAATCAGCGATTTTTGATCTGCAGTTCGAAATAAACAACACTCCTGAATTTTCAGATATTGCTGGCAGGGTTGTTTATCAGGTTGCCAATATTAAAGATCAGTTCAGGATGGAAGGACTTTTTAAAGAATATCAGCCTCAAATTATTTATCATGCTGCTGCCTACAAGCATGTGCCATTGATGGAAGAAAATCCTTATGAAGCCATTACGGTTAATGTATTCGGAACCAAAGTAATTGCAGATCTGGCATTAAAACATCAAACCAAAAAGGTTGTAATCGTTTCAACCGATAAAGCTGTAAACCCCACAAATGTTATGGGAGCCAGTAAAAGAATTGCTGAGATTTATACACAGTCGGTTGCCGATGATACCACACGATTTATAACCACACGATTTGGCAATGTACTGGGTTCCAATGGTTCAGTAATTCCAATATTCCGAAAACAAATTGAAAGCGGAGGTCCGGTTACTGTTACTCATAAAGAAATAACCCGTTATTTCATGACCATTCCTGAAGCCTGTAATCTGGTTATGGAAGCCGGTGCAATGGGAAAAGGCGGTGAGATATTTGTTTTCGATATGGGCAAATCGGTTAAAATTTATGAATTAGCCCGGCGGATGATACAACTTTCAGGTCTTGTGCCTGATAAAGACATCAAAATTGTAGAAATAGGCTTGCGCCCCGGTGAGAAATTATATGAAGAACTGCTGCTGCTCGGCGAAAATTTACTGCCCACACATCACCCCAAGATTATGAAAGCAAAGGTAAGAGTCTATACACGCGAAGAAGCCGAAACATACCTTAATCAGCTTTCGGAAATAATTGTTGAAAATGACATTTATGCTCTGGTAAAAAAGATGAAGGAAATAGTACCGGAATATCTTAGCAACAACTCGGTGTTTTCCACCCTCGATCAGCAAAAAGAAGAATCAAAGAACAGTTGATCTCTGTAATTTACAAATTGCAAATTACCAACTATTAACAAACAGGCTTTTATTTATTCTATCTACCTTTGCAGATATTCTTAAGCTCATGATACGTATTAAAACTACTATACAAACTCTGTTTTTTCTATGTTTCCCGTTATTTACGATTGCGCAAAGCACCGGGGTTATTTTTGGAGGAACTGCGGAAAAGCTTTATCAGCGATATACTATTAAAGCTGGCAAAACTGCAGACATGTACTTTTTTACTGATTCAAGGCCTTTTGAGCGCTCAGATATGGGTCAGATAGGCAAAATGCTTGACACACTCGACATTAACCTTTCTTTTGTTGATAAATTCAATCTGGAGTATCTTAAATCCGATAATTTGCCTTTCAGCAGTCATAATATGTATGACAGTAAAAAGCCTGTTTTACGATATTTCTATAGGAGCAAGGCAAATTTTCTTCAGGTAAACGAAAAAGACTTTAATCTGTTTATAAATCCCGGATTTTACCTGAGTAGCGGATATTCAAGTTATGAAAAAGAAACTTTGTACACCAACACGCGTACTGTTGAAATAAGAGGTGATATTGATGGGAAAATCGGGTTTTATACATTCATAGCTGAAAACCAGATGAAACCACCTCACCATGAAAGAGAATTTATTAATAAATACCGTTCTTATCCAGGTGCTCACCTTACAAAAAAATTTAAAACTTCAGGTTTTGATTTTTTTCATGCCAGAGGGTATATAACACTCAGCCCTATAAAACAAATCAATGTAAAATTCGGGCAGGACAGGAATTTTATCGGACATGGAATACGATCGCTACTTCTGTCGGATTTCGCAACTGATTATTTATTTCTGAAAATTACAACCAGAGTATGGCGGTTCAATTATACAAATCTATACACCCGCTTTACCGATCGTTATGGATTAATAACAGGAACTAACAGATCAAGCCCGAATCCTGCTAAATTTATGGCTATGCATTATTTGAGCACACAGTTGTTTGATAATCTTGATATCGGACTTTACGAATCTGTTGTCTTTCATGATAATGAGGGAACAGGACGGGGATTTGATCTGCATTATTTTAATCCTGTAATATTTTACCGCTCAGTTGAGCATCAGCTCGGCGACCCTGATAAAATGCTGGTAGGTATCAATGCAGGTTTTATTCCATTTAAAGATATTAAACTATACGGGCAGTTCATGCTTAATGAATTCAGACTCAATGATCTAAGAGCAGGAAACGGACATGCTGCCAATAAATTTGGCTATCAGGCGGGAATAAAATACATTGATGTTGCCAATATCTCAAACCTTGACATTCAGGTGGAGTATAACAGGGTAAGACCTTATTCCTATACTCATTATACAATTAACGGCACCTATCCAGTAAACTCATACTCACATTACAATCAGGCTCTTGCACATCCTCTTGGCGCAAATTTCAGCGAACTGATAATAAACATTGATGCCCAGCCATTTCCAAGAATAACTTCAGGATTACACCTTGTAAGTGCGTTTTATGGTGCCGATACCAACAATAGTAACTGGGGCAGCAATATATTCCTGGATTACAACACTTACGAAAGAGAGCTAGGAAACAAGGTGGGGCAAGGTGTCAGAACAGACTTATTCATTGCAGAAGCCTGGGTAAGCTATCAGCTCCGACACAATCTTTTTATGGATCTGGATTTTAGGTATCGCATAAAAAGCAATGACATTATTACTGAAGAAAAAGATATATTTTTTGGCGCTGCACTAAGACTTAACCTGCCGAGAAGGAACTGGTTATTTTAATAAGCCATAAAAACTAGTAAAAAAAAACGGGCTTCTCGCCCGTTCTTTTATTTCGGCACTTTCAGAAAAGGCTTAAATATTTGATTTATAAATAATTAAGTTGTAT
>CAZJZG010000036.1:0-32306 GCA_964550455.1 uncultured Bacteroidales bacterium
AGTTACGCAGTTACGCAGTTACGCAGTTACGCAGTTACGCAGTTACGCAGTTATTACAAAGTAGCTTCCTCTATATATTTACCGTTCATACAAGTAAAACCACTTTGTATGAGAACCTATTTCCTCCTTAGTGTAATTATAATTTACCGAAAGAATGGAAATGTTTTAATTTAATTTTATTTAACCTCATACAAACATGAAAAAAATAAATTTATATACAATATTGTGCCTTATATTACTACCTATTTCATTGTCTTCGGTTGCTCAAACCTGGCCTAAATTTTATGGTCAACATAATATAGAGGATTATCTCAGTGATGTAATTGAAACTTATGATAAGGGGTATTTAATTTGTGGAAGATATCATCCTAATTATAATTATAATCAAAAATGGGGTTGGCTGATTAAAACAAATATAAATGGTGAAGTTTTATGGGATAGAATAATCTCGCTTGATAACATGGGTTACGTTACACCAAATTCTATTGAACAAACACGTGATGGTGGTATTTTAGTTTGTGGCGTAACAGCGCAAAATGAAAATTATGGAGCGTTTATAATGAAATTAAATGCTTGTGGAGAAAGTGAATGGTGTAAAAGTTTTGTAAGCCAATCTGTGAATCCTTCTGCCAGACGCTTAAAAGAGCTTGATAACGGCGATATAGTAGTTCTTGCTAAAAACTTGGAGCAAACTCCATATGAAAAAACCATACAGCTTGTTAAGCTCAATGCTAATGGCGAAATACTATGGATAAAACCTTTTGCTACAATACATGATTATCCGGAATCAGCCGGGAACAATCCAACAAATTTGATTATTACTTCCGATAATAAATACTTAATCAGCGGATATGGCTACTGGAAACATCCATGGGAACCAGATGGCGTTTATTGGTTAAGACCTTTTTTTGCTTTATCAGATAGTGATGGAAACGAAGAATGGGTACTTACTTATGGAATTAATGATACAATTATAGGAGAAGCAAGAGAAGGCATGATAGAAGACTTAGATGGTAACTTCTGGTGTCCCGGTTATAAATATCTTTTAACTGAAACAGGAATGTATGGGATATTGATGAAATTCAATGCTGAAGGAAATGAATTGGAGGATATTGAGTTTGATTTCAAAAATATAAATGAACAATATAATGCAGGATGGTTTCACAATTTGGCTTCAGTGGATTCTATGATAGTAATAATGTCGGTTTTTGGTAATACATCATGGTCTCAATTAGATCTTCTTATCGGCGAATTATTGTTTGATGGTTTTAAAATTAATAAAGATTTGAATTTGATTGATTATTACGTTTATCAACAATTAGTCCCGTTCAATGCGCAAATAATTAAACCTCTGCCTTCAGGCAAGTACCTTAGAAGTCTTACTTATAAAAAATCTCACATTGATTGTGATATTTATCTGGCAAGATGCAATCTCAACCTGGAGTACGACACAGCATATACCGGTAATTTCACCTACGACAGTCTTTGCACTTCTGGTCCCCAGCAAAGTGGGTTTATTTATCTTAATGATTGTGATATTGTTTTAGGTACCGAAAATCTCTCAGAATCAAGACCAAATGATCAAAATCTTATTATTACTATTTATCCTTCTCCAGCAAAAGATCATCTTAGTTTTACATTTAAATACACTCAACAATATCAAAATTTAGAATTAAAATGTTTCAATATGCTTGGTTTGCAACAATCTGAGACTATTTCATTAAAAGGTTGGCAACAAATATCTCTGAATACAATAAACTGGCAGCCAGGAATATATATTGGAGTTTTATATAGTGAAGGCAAGCCTGTTGGAAAAGAAAAATTTATTGTATATTAATAAGTAGTTTATTTAAATATAAATTAAACATGTAAAAATAAATTTAATAAATTCAATTATGAGAATACTTACAATAATGATTTTAGTTTTGTCCATTAATGGTTTTGCTCAGCAAAACAATGATTGGATTACACCGTTTGCAACAGTAGAATTCAAAGAAAATAAAATTTTTTATTATCACGCTGATGATAATATGATATCACAACTTGCTCCTATGTTTAAGCCTGAGTATTTGATGATAATTAATAATTTAAATGTTATATTTGAACCTGATGAATTTCAATACTGGAAAGAAATAATAAGTAATATTACATCTGACATTAAATACCCTGTTGAAAGCATTGAGGACAATACATATTTCATTAAGGCTTTCACACTTCAAACTATATGGAGTATAAACAACAAAGATGCTCTACCTTCTCAGCAGGCTTCTGAAGTGATACTTTCTCTTTTAGAAAGCCAAAATAAAACAATAGCTAACAGTGCAGTGCTTGCCAGCGATTTATTTAAATTAGTTCAAAATTATTATAAATCTAAAAACTAAAAGTCATGAAAAAAATATTACCTTTTCGCCTAAAACTAACGCTTGTTGGTTGCTTTATCCTTTTTACGCTTAATGTAAAAGCACAGGAACAGAGTTCCGTCATAATAGATAATGCTATTGGCTATACAGATTCAACAATAGTAATTGACGTATTTATTCAAAGTGAGATTCATTATATAGGATTCCAATTTGATATTTCATTACCTGAGGGTTTTTCATATGTGGATAATTCGACTAGCATCAATTTACCTGGTTTTAATGTACAAGCCGGTGTTTTACCCAACAGTACGATTTATAGAGCGGTATGTTTCTCAATGGGTCCTCAATTTCCTTTTTTGGTTAATATTTCTTTCATACTAAACACTCCTTCACAAGCCGGAATTTATCAATTAAATCTTGCAAATGTAATTTTAGGTACAATTGATGGTGCGTTCCTTCCTTTGAATACATATGATGGCGTTATAACTTTATTGGATGAACCTGTGTTTTTACCCGGCGATGCAAACTGCGATGGTGAAGTAAACATTCAGGATGTAGTAAGTATGTTAAGCTATATTCTTGGAAACATTCCTCATCCATTTTGCTTTGAAAATGCCGATTTAAACCAAGATGGAAATATAGACATTACTGATGCAGTTAGCACGGTAAATATTATTATGAACAGGAGATAGAAAGGCTGTTTATAATCAACTTTTCCAATCTCCCCGTCTTATCCGTCTTATGGAGGCACTAAAAGCACCTTATTGAAACTCAATTAGTTTTCAGAGGAAAATATCTAAGTCTGTTGCACTAAGATGGATAGGGTGGGTAAATATTGCAGGACTTGAAGCTATCTCTGATTTTGTGTATGATTTAAGCAATTATACCGGTTGGAAAAATATAACAGACCAATTATCGCTCCGCTCAATTGTTCTGAATATTTTAACCACCGGCATTAACGATTGTAATTCACAAAACAGCTTGGACTATTTTGTAAATACAAATCGTATTATCTGGCTAACCGCACTGAAAATCTTACATTTACTGAAAGCGGCACCATGACCCGCACTGGTATGGGAAGAGGATATAAAATAACTCTTGGCATAATCCCCGACTATGCTTCAACAAATCAGGGTCTCAGAGTTGATGGGGTCAGGAAGGAAGGATCTGCAGCAAGAGCAGGAATACTGAAAGGTGATGTTATAATAGCAATGAACGGATTGCAGGTTGGAAATATTTATGATTATATGGCAAGATTAAATACCCTGAATGCCGGCGACACCGTTATTGTTGAAGTAATGAGAAACGGCAAAAAAGAAGTTCTTCTTGTTCAATTGTAAGAAACTGATGTTTTTTTGAAGATTGTCTATCCCGGTATCTGGCTTATTCGTAAATAACTTTTACTCTTTCGCTTGATAATCGCTTTTTCAGCCATAATTCAATTCTATCTTTCTCTTCTAAAGCTAATTCGCTTTCTTTCAGCGATAAAATAACGATAGAAGCTTTCAACGGCTGCGATAAAGTATCGTGATATATGTAGCTGTCAGAATAAGCACAACCAACAATTTCGGGGAACAGGGCACTGATCTCATAAAGAATAATACTTCCAAAAGCATCTTTCTGCCTTAAACTATCAATTTCTGCAGCTTTGTGTTCAAGCGCAATATGCAATAAATTAACCTGTTCCTTTAATCTGTAGACTTCTCCGGCTTTTTCATCAAGATCGCCAAAGGTTAAACCCTGCTCAACCGATATATTTGCATCCTGCAACCCAAAATCCAAAGCTTTATGGATAATATTATCCTTCTGCCAGTCATTCAACAGATTACCCCCGTACACCAGCACAATATCCTTAACTTTAGGATCAATACTGGATTTTAAAAGATAATTACCTTCATAAAGACTGACATTTGAAACAAACTTACTGGCGTATTGATGAAATTTTTCCTGCTGTGCAAGCTGATAACCGAAATAAATACTTGGCAATAAAACTATTGTAATTACAGCAGTAATATAGCTATTTATCTTCTTTTTCCGACTTTCAGCAATTGGGGCGCGTATAGGAAATTTTAATATCTGAGAAACCCATACTGCAGCAAAAGCAATAAAAATCGTATTGATCGTAAACAGATAAAAAGCTCCAAAGAAATAATTAAACTGAAAGGTGGCCAGTCCATATCCTGCGGTACATAACGGAGGCATAAGCGCTGTGGCAATTGCCACCCCTGGAATAACATTACCTTTTAATCGACTGCTTATTGCAACAATACCAGCAAGCCCGCCAAAAAATGCAATTATAACATCGTAAATGGTTGGACTCGTACGGGCAAGTAGCTCCGAGTGAGCTGTTGATATGGGACTAAGAGCAAAATAAAGTGTTGATGCAAAAAGACTGGCAAAAACAGCAAAAATAAAATTCTTAACCGATTTACGAAAAAGGTCAAAATTATATGTGGCTATGCTGTATCCCATGCCATTAATCGGACCCATAAGCGGAGAGATTAACATAGCACCAATAATAACTGCTGTTGAATTCATATTCAGACCCACCGATGCAACTATAATGGCAAACATCAGGATCCAAAGATTCGTACCTTTGAAAATTATCCCTTTGGTTATCTCTTCATGAACACTGTCAGGACTTTCCAGTTCTGTATCAAGTCTGAAAAATTGAAGCAGACGTTTTAATTCTTCAAGTTTCTGCATTATAATAAGCTGATTAGGAATATAAAACGCTCAATATATCAATAAGCGTATCAAGGCAACGAAAATACAAATAAATTCATAACCCGGTTTTATTAAAACCGGGGGCAAAACTAAAAAAAACAGAATTCAGGAAGGATAAATTACTTATGTTGAAAAATGTATATTTCGGAAAGCAACTTGACAGAACGATCGGCATAAAATTCAGCAGGATGAAAAACCCTGCTGCCTTCCTGTTTCTTATCGCCATCAGGAACCGAAAATATTGGAAACACCTGATCAGTGCGATTAAACAATTCGCTGAAACTAAAAATGGTACGATAACCATCAGCGCCCGCAAAGCATACCAGGCCATTGCTTATCAATGAAGCATCAAATAAATCAATAGTTTTTTCCAACAAATCAACCAACGAAGGACCTTGAAAATATTTAGCCGGATGATAACCCATCCCCATACCATAAAAACTTGAATAATAACGAATAGGTTTTGTGTTATCAGTAAAAGGATTAATGGTTTGAATCAAAATATCACTAAGAAAAACTTTTATTTCAGGATTGGACATAGTCTTAATATCGCGATCTATAAGATACTCTTTGCTATCAAATGAGCGGATAGTAATTTTTACCGGATCAACCAGCACACGGTAAGCGAACAGATCGTTGGAAGCTACCACTTTCCAGGTATTCCCCATAGCATAATTCACCTCTTTTCGGTATGGTACAATGGGTGCCATTTCAGTGGCAATAACTATCTGATGAGGATTATTAGTGTGAAATATTTCTGACCAGCTAAATACAACGCTCTCTCCGGATGAATTTTCAATGATCAGATAAAGGTCAATTGTCGGTGGGAATATTTCACTGTTTTTTTTCTGAAGATTGAATGAATTTAAAATATCAAAGAGCGAATAACCACTGTAGCGATAGGCACCAATAAAGTCAATACCCTCCGCTTTGCTGTATGTTGCTTCCTTTACAAAAACCTCTCTCTTGTATAATTTATCAAAGTCAACTTTGCCAGGCTTTTCTACTTCACCAGCAATTAAAAGTGTTCCGGGTTTTAATTTAACCTCATCAGTTTTATGAAACAAGCTGTTACCATCCTTCGCCATAGGTTTGGTGGCTCCGCTTATTCCGTCTGTTTTGGTTTCTGAGCTAAATTTCTGAGCTGTTAACATAAACACCATTAGTGCAACAGCAAGCGTAAATAAAACTTTTTTCATCATGGTAATTGCAGATATTAAACGTTATGTTATTTTTGCAGGTCGCAAATATCCAATAATTTTAAGTAATACAAGAATAAATTATAAAATATTTTTTGTTTCTGACCCGAAGTCTGATTTTGTTGGGCATAAGTAACCGATAAATTGATTTGGGCATCAATTACTTAACAGGATTTGAATATGAACGCCAAACCACAAAAGTTGCACCTAAGATTTAAGTTCTGGATTGAAACAGATGCTTCAGTCAGTGTTCTTGGTGAAGGCAAGTGGCAATTACTAAAAGCAATAAAAGAAACAGGTTCGCTTAAGGCGGCAGTAGAAAAAATGGGGTATAGCTACAGGCAGACCTGGCAAAATCTTAAAAACATTGAAGAACGACTTGGTTTTAAATTAATTAAAAAGCAACGTGGTGGCAAAATGGGAGGAAAAACTATACTTACTCCAAAAGGTGAAAAAATTGTTAGATTTTTCGATAAATTATACAATGATATGGAACCTGAGCTACTTGAACAGTTTGACAAAGTGATGGACGACCTTAATAAAATCATTGAATAAATTTTTATGAAGCGTTATGCAGATTTTTCATATCGAAAGGAATATTTATAATTAATTAAGAAACTATATTGAATTGCAAATCATTTTAAGTTACAATTATTAATCTCAAAATCAAATTATTATGAAAAGAAAACTAACTTTTTTAGCAATCACTGTCCTGTTTTTGATCTCAGGAAATATAATGGCACAGGACACAATATCAGGATGGATTTTCCCTGAAGGTTCTGCAGATGAATACCCTGATATAGCAATTTCAATCAATGCAAACAGGTTCCTTTCTTGTGAATATGGAACAAGCGGCACTCCTACGTATTTTGAGCTTGAAATTGATTATACCACTACCGGTATTGACGGAGGCACCGACAAATGTGCAAAAACCACAGGATGGAATGATGGAGCTGACTCTATCTGTTGGATAGTAAAATTTCGTACACCAGGATATAAGAATATTAAAGTGTACAGTAAACAAAAATCGGAAACTGAAACACCCGGACCCAGAGACTTTATTTTACAATATAAACTTTCAGGTTCATCTCCATGGAATGATCTGGCAACAATTGAATGTACCGATAGCTGGAACGATGGAACGGTGGAAGGGGTACTTCTGCCTGAAGAATGCGAAGACGTAGACAAGAACATTTCGTTGAGATGGCTGGTAAAATCCAATACTGATATTAACGGCAATACAATACAGGCTAACGGAAGTTCATTAATTGATAATATCATTATTACCGGTGAAGCAATTACGGGAATTGGAGAAATTGCAAATTCCGTTGAACCCTTTGTTTTTCCGAACCCTTCGGCTGGAACCTTTGTAGTTAGAAATCTGGAAAATATTTCCGGTATAAAAGTTTTTGACACCAAAGGCAGACTTCTTGAAGAAATAAAAAACAGTTTAGAAAATGAAATAACAATTGAAGGACTCTTACCCGGTGTATATTTTATAAACTGCTATGATAAAAACGGGCAGGTAAGATCAATTAAAACTGTTGTAAATTAAAGCTTTGAATAAAAGCTTAAATCTCTGGCATATCAACATTGTTTTGAGTTTTCAGAACAATGTTGATATATTTACAACAATAAATAAAACAGGAATCCAAATAATTAAATAAACATTAGGCTAATGAACAAGCGATTTTATCCTTATTTAATTGTCATACTGTTAATTAGTATGATTTGGGGATGTAAGGAAGAAGAAAAGAGCAAACCACCGGTTATAAATTTTAAAATAGGTGAAGTTTACACACAAAACAATGATACTGTGGCTGTTGGCGGTGAATTGTTTTTTGGCATCCAGGCACGGAGCGATAACAGCAACCTGACCAATTTCACTATTAAAAAGAAACTTCCTGATGAGAGCATGATTACAGTTATGGATACTGCCATCTTTACTCAATATCTTGAAATTGACAAAAGGCTTTTTCAGAATGTTGAACCTGTTGTAACCTGGGTCTTTTCGGTTATGGACAGAGAAAGATTTACAGCGGAGATAAGCTTGGTAGTATATAAAGATCCGAATTCAAAATTCGGAGGAATTTATCACATTCCTTCTGTAAAGCTTGGTTATCAGAACAATACTGAATTCGGGCAATTTTTAATCCCTTCAGCAGGAAAAACCTATGGAGTAGACTCAGCTTATTTGTTTCAAAATGAAATTGACATATTATGCTATTTCAAGAATGAAGACAATCCTCCCGGACCTTCTCTCTCTTCGCCGGGCGAAATGGATAATTTCAGTGATGACGCGAAAAAATTATATCCTACAATAATTGATTGGCAAACACGTAATTACACTCTTTGGGATATTAGCGCTGAAGGTACACCAATAGCTGTTGAAGATTTCAATGCTGCCCAGAACGACAGTTTGCTTATTGTATCTTATAACGATGTGTGGGGTAAGAAAAAGTTTAAATGGGCTACAGCAGGAAAAGTCATTCCGTTTAAAACAGCAGCAGGAAAAATAGGGCTGGTTCATGTTTTGCAGAACGATAATACTGACAATGGCTATATGGTTATGGATATTAAAATTCAACAGTAGGGTTTTTCTGAGGGTGACTTATCAATGCAAAAGAAGCTGTTTGTAATCATTTTTATTATTGCTCTTATTCCCGGGTTTGATTCATTCGGTCAGAACAGACATGAAACACTACAGGGGAAGGTAATTGCAGCCGCTAACGGGTCTCCGGTTAACGGAGCCAATATAGTTGTGAAATACAGAAAAGCCGGTAGTATTTCGGATGAAGAAGGTAATTTCATCATTTCGAACCTGAATGTAGGCAATTATGATCTTGTAATCAGTCACATAGGATATCAAAAAAAAGAGGTAAGCGTTCAGATAAAACCCGGACAAAAGAATTTTGTCAGCATCTTGCTGGAAGATACTGTTTTTGTATCAGCTCCGGTTGAGATCATTGCCCAGAAGATTCAACTTCAGTTGCAGCAGCCACAAAGGATGCATACAATTGATATTCGTGAAATTGAAACTTCGCCTGTTATAAGTGTAAATCAAATGCTTGACTATACTCCCGGAGTAATAAGCAATAGTACTACCGGAATTTTTTCAAGCCGTGTTGTGGTTTCTATGCGTGGAATGCCTGCCAACGATCAAAGTCGTACACTGGTGGTAATGGATGGCATGCCTCTTAACAAGGCTGATGGTGGTTCAGTGAACTGGAATGCATTGAATAAGAACAATCTGGAAGAAATAAACGTAATAAAGGGTCCGGGACCTGCCAAATATGGCAGCAGTGCTATGGGAGGAGTTATAGAAATTAAAACCCGGCGTCCTTCTGATAAACCCGGTGGCGAAGTTAACCTGGAGTATGGAAGTCTGAACACATTGAGTGGTGATCTGAGGTTTTCAGGAACGCAGAAACCTTTTGGAAAAAGACATTTGTTGTTTTGGGATTTATCAGCTAATACCCGACACAGCGATGGTTATATTACCACACCCGAAATATTTCACACCAAAGAAGATACTATTCTTGTTCCTGCTTACCTGAAGGAGTACGCCACTGCACTTAAAGCTGGTTATGATTTTGGGAATAATCATATACTTGAGCTGCATACTCAGTATTTTCACGATAAGCGGGGAAATGGCATAAAAGTATTTGATGAGTTTGGTGCTTTTTCAAGACACCAAACTCTATTTAACATGCTGAAATACAAAGGCATGCTGAATTATCTAAGATGGCAGCTTAATCTGTTTAATAACTCCGAGGATTATTTCAGAGTTTATGAATACATGAGCGAAGGCGAATACAAACTATATGAAGCTGAAGCTACAAGAAAAGATTTTGGTTTTAATCTCGATTTTGACCTTTACAAATTCAAAAAGCACAAAATCAGTTTTGGTTTGAGTGGGAAATCCGGCACTGTTGACGGGCGAGATGTTTACTTCACCTCCACCGATATAATAAATAATTCAGGAAAGCTGAATATTATGGCTGTTTATGTTCAGGATGAATTTACAATACTTAAAGACAAACTTACATTGAATACAGGCATAAGATATGACTACGCCCGCTTCAGCGATTCACATTTTTCAATTGATTATCCATCGTATTCTGTTGCCTTTTACAAAAACTATGAAACAAGCAATCTCGAAAACAAAAACTGGGATGCTATCACTCCGCGCATTTCACTACGATATAATTATTCTGAGAATTCAAGGCTGTTTGCTTCATATGCCAAAGGTTTCAGGGCTCCCATTCTTGACGACCTGAGCCGGACCGGAAACAAAAAAGGTACTTTTGCTATTGCAAATCCTGATTTGAAGCCGGAATTAATTGATGCTTTTGAACTTGGTGGCGATGTTTTACTTAATAATAAATTAATGCTGACCGCTTCATTGTTTTATAGCATAGGCGAAAACTTTATGTATTACACCAGCACGGGAGATACTGTAAACATGGGTTACCGGCGCGCTCCCATTATAACAAAAAGTAATATCGGGAAAGTAGAGATCAGTGGTGTGGAAGCAGAAATCAGATATGATTTTAATGAAAATCTGACCTGTTTTGGTAATTACACTCTTACCAGTGCCAGAATTATAAAACATGAAGTGAAAGACATGAAGGTTGATTCGGTTCTTACAGGCAAATATCTGACTGATATTCCAAAACATAAATTATCAGGGGGCATAAGATGGAATCAGAAATATTTCAATACTTCAGTTCTTGCCAAATATTATGGTAAAACCTGGATAAACGAATGGAATGTCATTGATACAGAATATTTCTTCACTGATATGTTTGATGACCACTTTATTTTGAATATCCGGTTCGACAAAACCTTTAAAAAGCACTATACCGCTGCTTTACAAATTGATAATCTTTTCGGCAAAAAATATATTGACGACAGACTGAGCGAAAGTCCGGGAAGATTGATTTTTTTTAGAATTGGCTACAGATTCTGAGTTTTTCTCAGACAAAACTTTCAGAACAGAAAGGATGTACCTGTCAATGAGTTTTTGTCATTGTTGATGGAATGGCAAGAATATAATCGGCAGCTCCTTTTTTCTCTTCAGGAAAATCATCCACATCATCAAGCTCAACGCTGCTTAATGTTACTATTTTCAGGTCTTTGTTTTGTTGTTGTAAATACCACATAATGCCCTCGAAAAAATCACTGTGAAAACTGCCGTGAAAATGAAGGAAAACCTTACCGGGTTTAAAGTTATCAAGAATAAAGTGCGCCATTGTCGCATCTTTAATAGCTTGTGCTTTTACTGTATTGTTGCTTATATGATCACCCATTTGGCCACCCATCATTGACGCCATTTTCTTGTATTGCGACAATTCCGGGTCAAACTCAACAGGGAGAGGAGCAATAAGCTCTTTTGCTTTGTCCGAAAGCGTTTCAAGTGCTTCAAATCCACCGGAGTTTACCATTGCTGCGTAGCGCCGCGGTATATTTGAGGCAATAAAAGAAAGTCCGTTTTCACGGGCAAATTCAATAAGCGGCTTGTAATCAGTTTTATAGTTTGGCCACAATTTGGCTTCGGCTTCAAAATTGCGTGTTTTGATCTTATTACTAATATACTCGTTTACAAGCATTGCATTATCACTTTCAAACATTTCTGCACCCAGAATAAGTCTGTCCCCGACTCCTGAATAAAGATCCTTTGCAAGTTCAAGCTGTAACCAGTGACAAACCGGATTATTATGCAACTCGCCGAACAAAACTATGTCAGCATTCATGGCATCTTTCAGAAGCTTTGAATAATTAGTGGTTTTGCCTTTTGTATTATATAACAAATACGCTGGTTTCTGTGCAAACCCAATACTTGTGGTAATAATAAAAACGAGGATAAATATTAGTCTTTTCATGATATTTTTTTTGAAGTAAGCTTAAAAGCAAAGTTATTTCAGTGAATTATGTAATATAAATCCCTGAGCAGGATAAATCACTCATATAAAGCCTGTTTAACTGTTGTATTTAACAGGTTATTCCTTCAGATATTTAGCCAGAAACGCCAGCGGCAACAGATTTTCCATACCCTCAACAACCACACATTTACCTGATTTTGTAGCAAGTATAACACGTAAACTAACCTGATGCAACTGCTCATATTCAACCATAACCTGCCGGCATGCCCCACAAGGCGTAAATGGTTCATGAATATCAAAATTTTCATTCTGAGCAACAATAGCTATTGATTCAATTGCTATTCCACGATATTGCGATGCAGCACAGAACATTGCCACCCGCTCGGCACAAAGTCCTGAAGGATAAGCAGCATTCTCCTGATTATTTCCTTTAACTACCACGCCATTGGCAAGTCGTAATGCAGCTCCGACTGCAAAACCAGAATAAGGAGAATAGGCATTCTGAGCGGCTTCAAAAGCTAAATTGACCAATTCCTGATCAGCAGAAGGCAATTCTTTCCTGTGATCAAACTGAATTATTTTAATCTGAAAAGTATTTTCTTTCATTCATTTGCTATTTCATTGAACTGAGAACAAAATTAAATCTTTTTTAAGACATTTTTTAACCTTTGCTATTAGTATTTGATTTCGAACCATTTCCAATAACATCTTTATACTTGTTATTATCATGTAAAACCTCCAATGCCTTTTCCACAACCTCATCTTTATTTAAAGCTGATATTACCCTGCCACGCTGAAAATAATATCTGGTAATTATCTCAGAAAGGAGTATTTGTCTGATCTCAGTTTCATAAGTAAGCAGATCATTTTGTTTGATAGTTGCAATCTCTTTTTCCATCCCTTCAATAAATTCCCGTGCTTTATCAGTCATATCATCACCTAATGACGACTTTAGCTTTTCCAATGATTTTTCGGCTGCTATCTGGTATTCAACTTTATTTTTTGAAACAAAATCCTTGAACTCTTCATAAATCTGATCAGTAATTTCAAATTCTTCAGCAGGTGCTATTTCTGTGTTTTTCTGATAGAACTGGTTTGCAAAATCAAACATCAAATGATTTGAGATCAGTGCCACTGTAATGCTTCCCAATGTTTTGGGGTCAATGGCAACATCAGGTTCTATGCCTGCCGATTCGTAAACGGTTCTGCCATTACGGGTATTAAAAGCTGTTTTCAGCGAATCAGGGATAACCAAAGGAGCGCCGTTATCATCTTCATGGAAATAATCAATTGCCTGAATACAACGACCACTTGGAATATAATATTTGGCAACCGTTACTTTAATGCTTGAGTTATAAACCAGTGGCATCACATTCTGAACCAAGCCTTTACCCAAAGTCCTTTGACCTACTATTACAGCTCTGTCAAGGTCTTGAAAAGCGCCTGCAACAATTTCAGAAGCCGAAGCCGAATGATTGTTCACAAGAACTGCAATCGGGATCTTGAGATCCAAGGGCTGAGACTTTGTTTTATGAACGCGGTTCGAATCATTAAGCTTGCCTTTAGTGCTAACCACTATTTCTCCCTGCGGAACAAACATCCCCACAATCTCTACTGCTTCATTGAGCAATCCACCTCCATTACCACGAAGATCAATGATAAGCCCTTTAACTTCAGATTTGCTTTCAAGTTCTTTGAATGCTTTTTTCACTGCCGAAGAAGCTGTTTGAGTAAACCCTGAAAGATTGATATAGGCAATATCATCTTCCAGCATACCATAATATGGAATATCATTTACCTTAACATTTTCACGGGTAATGGAAATCAGCATAGGTTCTATCTGGTTCAACCGTTCAATAAGCACATTAACATCAGTTCCGGGTTGTCCTTTCAGTATAGTGCTAACATCAGAAACCGATTTATTTTTAGCTGATTGCCCGTTTATCTCCATGATTTTATCACCAGCAATCAGTCCGGCTTTATGAGCAGGTGCGCCTTCATAAGGTTCGCTGACAATAACATAATCGCCGCGTTGTTGAATTACTGCACCAATTCCTCCATACTGCCCTGTGGTCATAAACATATAATCCTCACGCTGGGTCTCAGGAATATAGTTAGTATATGGGTCAAGCGATTCGAGCATTGATTCAATGGCAGTTTCAAATAATTTTCCATGTTTAAGGTCATCCACATAATTTGCATTCAACGTTCTGTACAGAGTTGCAAAAATGTCGAGGTTCTTTGCAATTTCAAAATCACTCTTTACCTGAGCAGAGGCAATGGTTTGCGTAAAAATTAAAAGCAGCGCCAGGAAACCTGCTGCTATCTTTTTCCGAAATGCTGATTTAACTATATTCATAATATTCTTATTGATATCTGATTATTAATAATTTACGGCACAGGATCATATCCACTCCCACCCCATGGATTGCACGAAAGAAAACGTTTTAATGTAAGCCATCCCCCTTTGAACGGCCCGTATTTTTTTATAGCTTCAATTCCATATTCTGAACACGATGGTGTGTAACGACACGAAGGCATAAGATACGGTGAAATGGCATATTGATAAAAACGGATCAACAGCACAAAAAATCTACCCAACAATCTTTTCATTTTCCTGTGTTAAACGTTGTAAAATTACAATTATTTTGGGTTCAAGATCAGCCGTATTCAACACTTTGTGTTCAGTATAAATCAACGCAAATAAGCAATTTCTGTTCATTTCGGCTAATTTCTCATAAAATATCGTTTTATTTTTTCTGTAAATTTCGCTTATGCGTCTTTTTATCAGATTACGGGTTACAGCATTTTTAAAACTTCTTTTCGGAACACTTATCAAAATTTGAGCCGGATATTCCTGCAATTCGTCTGACATTAGCCAAAACACCTTAAAAGGATATTCAAAGAATGTTTGTCCGCTTTTAAACAGCAGCTCTATTTTGGTTTGGCTGGCCAGCTTCTCATTCTTATTAAATTTTGGCATCCTGTTAATATTATTATTTTGGGAGTTATTAACCCTATGTTTCACATTGTGTTTTCAGCAGAAGTATCAGACCATTTCAAACTTTATCCAAATTGTTCAGAAAAAGCTTTGCAATTATAAGCAATGGTGCAATCTCAACGGTGAAAACATAAATTATTAAGTAAAACAAAGGGAAATATGTTATTGACAAACCTACAAGCACATTGCGTAAAACCCTGTATAACAAAAATATCGAGATGAATATTATTGTAATATTTAAAACAGTTGCAGCTCCTGTGTAAACAACAAAAGGTAAAGATATCAGCAAAATCAAACCAACCGCCATATTAAAAACCAGATTGTTTAATAAATATGCCGATGAGGCTTCTTTGGTTTTAAAGATATAGGCAATTATTTTAATAAGTATCACCTTAAACAGCCAGTACAAACCATTTGCTGCAACAATCAAGGCAAAGAAAATTTCGGTTCTTAAATCAAAATCGGGCAGAGCAACATAATTATTAAGAATAAGGAAGACAAAAAGCGAGGAAGTAAGCAAATAAATAATTCCGAGTATCAGGGTTATCTGTTCGGTAAAAGGATTGCCCTGCCTGTGCAGTTGTGTTGTTGCACGCGGGATAATACTGGCTTTAAGCAATTGTGTTATCCGTTTTGGGAAATTATTCTTAGCAATGGTAATAAGGATGATACATGCTAAAAACAATACAGTTATCCAATCGTAATTAGAATCTATGATTTTATCTCCCCGGTCGGGTCTGGGTACGTATGGTTCTGGCTCAATTGTCATTGTAACCAATCCCGGAAGCGCTTCGACAGCAGGACTACTTAATACGGAATCATCTGCAAAGTAAACAGGTTCGTAAGACTCCTGCTTTGGAATATGAAAAGGTAATAAATATACTGAATCCCAGGCCATGCTGCCGCTTGATTAGCTTTATTATTTATAACAAACATTCTATAAAACGAGCAACAAATTTACACATATCGCTCAAAGCAGATAAATATTTCACTTCAATAATATTTTTCCGATGCATTATTAAGCAATCTTTTCAGAATAAAAATTTATTTTTGGGGCTTCAATTTAAAATTCACAGTCGTTATGAAGCTTAGAAAACTAATTACATTGATTATTTTATCAGGGCTATTATTGAATGCAGCCGCCCAGGAAGAAAAAAAACAAATTACACTCGAAGACATCTGGGAATCAGGCAAATTTAATCCCAAAGGCATATATGGACTTGTATCAATGAATGACGGAATTCATTACACTGTTAAAGAAATGGATTCAATTAATCAGTACAGATACAGCGATGGAAAGCTGGTTCAAACCATACTTCATGATGGGCTGCTCATTCCGGAAGGTGCTGAAAAACCAGTCAGATTTTTTAGTTATACTTTCAGCTCTGATGAAAGCAAGATATTGATACCAACCGAAATAGAAAGAATTTACAGACATTCAACCCAATCGTTTTATTATGTTTATGACAGAACAAACAATAAACTGACTCCGCTAAGTAATGGCGGTAAGCAGCGCCTTGCCGATTTTTCGCCCGATGGTACAAAAGTTGCTTTTGTTCGTGATAATAATCTTTTCATGGTTGATTTACTTACAGGAACTGAAATCCAAATTACTTTTGACGGACTTGAAGAAAATATTATTAATGGCACCACCGACTGGGTTTACGAAGAAGAATTTGCAATTGTAAAAGGGTTTTATTGGTCTTCCGATAGTAAAAAAATTGCTTTTATGCGTTTTGACGAAAGCAAAGTAAAGGAATTCTGGATGGTAAATTATGGTGAGCTATATCCGGATCATCATAAATTCAAGTATCCAAAAGCAGGCGAAGATAATTCAGTTGTGACCATACATATATATAATGTATCGAATGGATCAATCATTAATGTTGATACCGGTAAAGAAACTGACATTTATCTCCCACGTATGCATTGGACTACAGATCCTTCAACATTGGCAATACAGCGCCTGAACCGGCATCAGAATTATCTGGAAATACTGTTTGCCGATGCAACAACCGGTAAATCGAAAGTGATTTATGAAGAACACAACAAATATTATATTGATATTACAAATGATCTTACATTTTTGAGTAACAAACAGCATTTTCTGATCACCAGTGAGAAAAGTGGATTTAATCATATTTATCTGTACGATATCAACGGTAAAATGATAAGACCAATAACCTCCGGAAATTGGGATGTAACCTCACTTTATGGAATAGATCCAAAAAATGACAGGATCTATTATCAGGCTGCAAAAGTTTCGCCTATGGATCGTGAAATATACAGTATTAAAATAAATGGTAAGGACGACAAGCTGCTTTCAGCCAGTCCAGGAAGCAATTCAGCAAGTTTCAGTAAGAATTATCAATATTATATTGGAACCTTACAATCGTTAAATGAGCCTCCTTATATTACAATGAATACAAATACAGGTAAAACAATAAGAGTGCTTGAAGATAATGCCAGATTAAAAAACACAGCTCAGGAATTTAATTTTTCCGATATTGATTTTTTCAAATTTACCACCAGCGAAGATGTCGTTTTAAACGGATGGATGCTTAAACCTCCTGATTTCGACCCCGGAAAAAAACATCCTGTACTTATATATGTTTATGGAGGTCCCGGCTCGCAAACTGTAACAAATACCTGGGGACGTTCGCAGACTGTATGGTTTCAGATGCTTGCCCAACAAGGTTATATTGTAGTTTCTGTTGATCCGCGGGGAACTCAGTTACGTGGTGAGGAATTTAAGAAAATGACTTACCTGCAGCTTGGAAAATATGAAACTACAGATATGATAGAATCAGCCAAATATCTTGGATCTCTTCCATATATTGATAAAGATCGTATTGGTGTTTTTGGATGGAGCTATGGAGGGTATATGGCTTTGCTTTGTATGACAAAAGGAAGCGATTATTTCAGGACCGGAATTGCCGTAGCTCCGGTTAGTTCATGGCGTTTCTATGATAATATCTATACCGAACGCTTTATGCGAACTCCGGATGAGAATTCTGAAGGATATGATGAAAATTCTCCAATTAACTTTGCCGGACTTCTGAAAGGAAAGCTATTAATAGTTCATGGTTCGGGCGATGACAACGTTCATGTTGAGAACTCAATTGCTATGATTGATGCTCTGGTTGATTCAAAAAAGCAGTTTGACCTTATGATATATCCGAACCGCGACCATGGCATATATGGCGGAAATACAAGAATGCACCTTTTTAAGCTAATGACGGATTATTTAACAAATAATTTATAAAAATGGCTTGTTCTTTTAAAATGTATACGTACCTTTGCAGCCCAAAAAAAATTTAATCAATAATTTACATTATATTTATGATCATTGTACCAGTAAAAGAAGGCGAAAACATTGACAAAGCTTTAAAAAAGCTCAAAAGGAAATTTGAAAAAACCGGTGTCGTAAGAGAAGTACGCGAAAGACAAAAATTCACAAAACCCTCCGTTAAAAGGCGTGAAGAAAGGCTCAAAGCCATTTATATCCAGCGTTTACAATTGGAGCAAAACGGTTAATTTAAATATTAACTGATTTTTTTCTTCAAACCTGAAGGCATAATTTGCTTTTATTAAAACAAATTTGTATTTTAGCCGTTGATTTTAATAAGGTGTTAAAATCAGGTTACCTTTATTTGCGTTATATATGCACATTCAGGAATTTATCAGATATCTTGCTGCAGAAAAGCATTATTCTCCCCATACCCTTATTGCCTATGAGACTGATTTAGAACAGTTTAAAGACTATCTACAATCAACTTATGCTATTTCTCATATTAAAGATACTGACAGTTTAATAATCCGTTCCTGGATTGCACAAATACTTGAAAGCGGAATATCAGCACGCTCAGCAAACCGCAAACTCTCAACTCTTAAATCTTATTTCAGATTTCTTATAAAATGGGATTTTGTGAAAGAAAACCCGATGCTGAAAGTTGTTGCACCAAAAACTCCGGATAGATTACCACTTTTTATTGATTCAGAAAAAATGAATCAATTGCTTGATTCTGAAATTTTTGAAAACAACTTTCAAGGGGTTAGAAGCAAAATGATTCTGGAAATACTTTTTGCTACAGGCATAAGGGTATCAGAATTAACCGCATTAAAACACAAAGATATAAATACAAGTGCCTTAACCCTTACAGTTATGGGGAAAAGAAGCAAACAGCGGATCATTCCGTTTAACCCGGTGCTATTAGAAATAATTAATGAATATGTCTCGTTTAAGAAAAAAGAATTCGGTACTTTCGCAAACGAAGATTATTTTATTACCACAGTGAAAGGTAAGAAGGCATATCCGGAACTCATTTATAATACAGTTAAGCGTAATCTGCAATTTATTACTACGCAAAAAAGAAAAAGTCCACATGTTATCCGCCACACATATGCCACAGCCATGTTAAATAAAGGAGCCGAACTAAATGCAATAAAAGAATTGCTCGGGCATGCCAGCCTTGCAGCTACACAGGTATATACCCATAATACAATTGAAAGAATAAAAAATATTTATCAACAAGCTCATCCAAAAGCATAAAACAAAGGAGGAACGTATGAAAGTAAAAATCTCATCCATTCATTTTAAGACTGATCAGAAATTAGATGATTTTATACAGGATAAAGTTGGTAAACTAAATGGCCTGTTTGAAGGAATCATATCAAGTGAAGTTACACTGCGACTTGATAATAATGATAAACAAGAAAATAAAATTGCAGAAGTCAGGTTAAGCGTTCCCGGAAATGATCTTTTTGCAAAAAAACAATGCAAAACATTTGAGGAAGCAATTGATAATTCAGTTGAAGCATTACGACCTCAAATCAAGAAATACAAAGCAAAATTGAAAGGATAAAAAAATAATTTGTTTTTTTTCACATTTTTGTTTGTAGATTCAGCAATGTTTTATACTTTTGCAGCCCCTTTCTATAAAAGGGCTGTTTTAATCAGTGAAACAAGTATTTGACGCATATATCTGAAACAAGAGTATAGTTGTGAGATTTTGTTAAACTGAAAGAAATATATTGACATATTGCAAAATAAAAGCCGATGTAGCTCAGTTGGCCAGAGCAGCTGATTTGTAATCAGCGGGTCGGGGGTTCGAATCCCTCTATCGGCTCAGTTCTTATAGATAATGAACTTAGGGGAGATACCAGAGCGGTCAAATGGGGCAGACTGTAAATCTGTTGGCGAAGCCTTCGGAGGTTCGAATCCTTCTCTCCCCACTGGTTTTATAAGCGGAAGTAGCTCATTTGGCAGAGCGAAAGCCTTCCAAGCTTTAGGTAGCGGGTTCGAACCCCGTCTTCCGCTCAAATACCAGCCGATGTAGCTCAGGGGTAGAGCACTTCCTTGGTAAGGAAGGGGTCATGAGTTCAAATCTCATCATTGGCTCAATTTTTTTTGAGTGTAAAATCTTTTCTTAATTAACTTGTAACAATAATTCAATATGGCAAAAGAAAAATTCACCCGTTCGAAGCCGCACGTCAACGTAGGAACTATCGGTCACATTGACCACGGTAAGACAACGCTGACTGCAGCAATTACTCTTACTCTTTTTGAAAAGGGGCTTTCTGAACTCAGATCATTTGATTCAATTGACAATGCTCCTGAAGAAAAAGAAAGAGGTATTACCATTAATACGTCTCACGTTGAATATCAGACCGAAACAAGGCACTATGCTCACGTTGACTGTCCCGGTCACGCTGACTATATCAAGAACATGGTTACCGGTGCAGCCCAGATGGACGGAGCTATTCTCGTAGTAGCTGCAACTGATGGTCCTATGCCTCAAACCCGTGAACATATTCTTTTAGCTCGTCAGGTTGGTGTTCCTAAGCTCGTTGTTTTCATGAATAAAGTTGACCTGGTTGACGACGAAGAACTTCTCGAGCTTGTTGAAATGGAAATCCGCGACCTGCTGTCATTCTATGGCTTTGATGGCGATGAAACACCTGTTATCCGTGGATCTGCATTAGGTGGATTGAATAAAGAACCCAAATGGCAGGATAAAATCATGGAACTTATGGCATCCGTGGATAGCTATGTTCCTTTACCAGTTCGCGACCGCGATAAAGAATTTTTGATGCCTGTTGAGGACGTTTTCTCAATTACCGGTCGTGGCACTGTTGCTACCGGTCGTATTGAAACCGGCGTTATCCATGTTGGCGATCCTGTTGACATCATCGGATTAGGTGCTGAAAAAATGAAATCAGTTGTTACCGGTGTTGAAATGTTCCGCAAAATCCTGGATCAGGGTGAAGCTGGCGACAATGCAGGTTTACTGTTACGCGGTATTGATAAGGATGAAATCCGTCGTGGTATGGTAATTGCCAAGCCTGGTTCAATTAAACCACATAAAGAATTTAAGGCTGAAGTTTATATTCTGAAAAAAGAAGAAGGCGGACGTCATACACCATTCCACAAACATTATCGTCCACAGTTCTATTTCAGAACCACTGACGTAACCGGTGAGATCAGTCTTCCGGAAGGAGTTGAAATGGTTATGCCGGGCGACAACCTTACAATTCATGTTGATTTGATCCATCAAATTGCTTTGAATAAAGGATTGCGTTTTGCAATTCGTGAAGGCGGACGTACCGTAGGTGCCGGACAGATCACTGAAATACTTGATTAAAGTAGTGCCTTGTATCTGTTTACAAAACTGATCCAAACAGAACTAATTAATCAAAATGGCTTCTAAACGGGTGTAGCTCAGTTGGTAGAGCATCGGTCTCCAAAACCGAGTGCCGGGAGTTCGAGTCTCTCCACCCGTGCAAAATTTGTTAATAATGGCAAAGTTTAGTTTTAAAACATACATCAGCGAAAGTTACGATGAGTTGGTGCATAAAGTATCGTGGCCTACATGGAGTGAGCTGCAAAGTAGTGCAATTGTTGTATCCGTTGCTTCCCTAATAATCGCTTTAGTCGTTTATTTGATGGATAAATCCTTTCAGACAATACTTGAGCAATTCTACAAGCTTGTTTGATTTGTGCATTACCGAGCGTCAATTATATCCTGGTATTAATTCTTTTCAATTTCAACACAAAGAATGAGTGATGATCAAAAAAAATGGTACGTTTTACGAGCCATTACAGGAAATGAAAAGAAAGTGAAACAATACATCGAAAGTGAAGTAAATCGCTTGGGATTGAAAGATTATGTTTCGCAGGTTCTTATTCCTACTGAGAAAGTTTTTCAGATCAGAAAGGGTAAGAAAATAAGCAAAGAACGTAATTTTTTTCCGGGTTATGTTTTGGTAGAAGCCATACTTGTTGGCGAGGTACCTCATATTTTAAGGAATATACCCGGTGTGTTGAACTTTCTTGGAACTAAGGGTGAAGCTGAACCTCTGCGTCAGTCAGAAGTGAACCGTATTTTAGGTAGGGTTGACGAAATGGCAGAGAAAGGCGAAGAACTCAATATTCCTTTTATCATTGGTGAGACAGTTACTGTTATTGATGGACCATTCAACAGTTTTAGCGGAGTTATTGAAGAAATCAATGAAGAGAAAAAACGTTTGAAAGTGATGGTTAAAATTTTTGGCAGAAAAACTCCACTGGAATTAAGTTTCATGCAAGTTGAAAAAGAATAATATCTACACTGCCTGTTAAAGGCAATTAATTTATTAATATTCACCTATTTACCTGATAAAAACATGGCAAAAGAAATAGCTGGACTGATAAAATTGCAGATTAAGGGCGGAGCTGCTAATCCATCTCCACCGGTTGGGCCTGCTTTAGGTGCAAGAGGGGTGAACATAATGGAGTTTTGTAAACAGTTCAATGCACGAACACAAAATACAATGGGCGTGCTGATTCCTGTAATCATTACTGTGTACAAAGATAAATCGTTCACTTTCATTATTAAATCCCCTCCTGTTGCAGTTCAATTACTTGAAGCTGCAAAAGCCAAACTAGGCTCACCCGAACCTAACCGAAGAAAAGTAGCTTCGGTTACCTGGGAACAGGTTCAGACTATTGCTGAAAACAAAATGAATGACTTAAATGCATTTACAATGGAATCAGCAATTAGTATGGTTGCAGGTACTGCCCGTAGCATGGGGATCGCAATCAAAGGTAAATCACCCATTGAAGTTAAATAATCAATGGATGTACGTGTTAACAAACCTATGCAAACGCTAACTTATTAAAAAAGAAGATGGCAACACTGACAAAAAAACGAAAAGAAGCTCTGAATAAACTCGATAAAAACACAGTTTATTCCCTGTCTGATGCTGCAAAGCTTGTAAAAGAAATCACTTATACAAAATTTGATGCTTCAGTTGATCTTGATGTACGCCTTGGCGTTGATCCGCGAAAAGCAAATCAAATGGTAAGAGGAATTGTTACATTGCCTCACGGTACAGGAAAAACTGTTAGAGTTCTTGTTCTTTGCCCTCCTGAAAACGAAGA
The DNA here is from genome assembly GCA_964550455.1 of uncultured Bacteroidales bacterium. Taxonomy (GTDB): domain Bacteria; phylum Bacteroidota; class Bacteroidia; order Bacteroidales; family JAAYJT01; genus JAAYJT01. The sequence continues at coordinate 23,595 of CAZJZG010000036.1, forward strand.
GGAAGCAAAAGCAGCCGGAGCCGATCATGTAGGCCTTGATGAATATATCAGTAAAATTAAAGGCGGATGGACTGATGTTGATGTGATTATTACCATGCCTACTGTAATGCCTAAGATAGGTGCACTGGGAAAAATTTTAGGACCCCGTGGCCTTATGCCTAACCCGAAAGCCGGAACTGTTACTATGGAAATTGGAAAAGCTGTAACTGAAGTTAAAGCAGGAAAAATTGATTTTAAAGTTGACAGATACGGTATCATCCACACTTCAATAGGTAAAGTTTCTTTTGAGGTACCCAAGATCATGGATAATGCTAAAGAACTGCTTCAGACTATTATTAAGTTAAAGCCGGCAGCAGCTAAAGGTACCTATATCAGAAGTATTTATATATCGAGTACGATGAGTCCGGGTATTCATGTTGATCCTAAATCATTTACTTCATAAAATGTCATTGTGATTTAAGGTGTGTAGCCAACGATCACGCTGATATTTTTGAAATAAAACCTAAGGAGTTATGAAAAAGGAAGATAAAACTCAATTAATTGAATCTCTGTCAGAGCAGCTTAAAAACATAAGTTGTCTCTATATCACCGATACCTCTGGATTAAATGTTGAGAATACCAACCTATTACGCAGACAATGCTTCAGAAGAGACATCAAAATGATGGTTGTAAAAAACACGTTTCTGAGAAAAGCAATGGAACGTTCAGGAAGGGATTTCTCAGAACTTTATGATGTGCTTGCCGGTCCTACGGCAATCATGACATCTGAGGTTGCCAATGATCCTGCAAAACTTATTAAAGAATTCAGGAGAAGTGCCCCTAAACCAATACTCAAGGGTGCTTTCATTGAAGAAATGTCGTATATTGGCGATAATCAGATAGATTTTCTGATCAACATTAGATCAAAGAATGAATTGGTGGGCGATCTTGTTGCTTTATTGCAATCACCAATCCGAAACGTAATCTCCGGATTGCAATCGGGTGGAGCAAAAATTGCCGGTATTCTGGAAACTCTATCAGAAAAAAATTCATAGACTTTTCAAAACATTTAGTTTCCACAAGGCACTATTTTTTTATTAAATTAAACAAAACATTAATAGAACATTTAAATAACTTAAATAAAATGGCAGATTTAAAAGCTTTCGCAGAACAACTGGTTAACTTAACAGTTAAAGAAGTCAATGAATTGGCTAATATTCTGAAAGAAGAATACGGCATTGAGCCGGCAGCAGCAGCTCCGGTTATGATGGCTGGTCCTATTGGTGGTGACGCTGCAGCAGCAGTTGAAGAACAAACACAGTTTGATGTTATTTTAAAACATCCCGGACAGTCAAAATTAGCCGTTGTTAAATTAGTAAAAGAACTCACCAGCTTAGGTCTTAAAGAAGCTAAAGAATTGGTTGATGCCTCTCCTAAGGCTATAAAAGAAGGTATTACCAAAGATGAAGCTGATGCATTAGCTAAGCAACTGCAAGAAGCCGGTGCTGAAGTTGAGATTAAATAATTTCAACAACTATCAATAAAAACAGACCTACTCAACCCTTTTTAGGGCTGAGTGGTCTGTTTGCATATAATCCCAATGCGGGCTGTCCTTAATTATAAATTAGCTGCAAACTTAAAATTCAAACAATATTGGCAACTGAAAAAACAAAAAGAATTAGTTTTGCATCTGCACAGATTAAGGCCGAATATCCTGACTTTCTCGATATCCAACTAAAATCCTTTCAGGATTTTTTTCAGTTGGAAACAAATCCTGAAAACAGAGTAAACGAAGGCCTTTTTAAAGTTTTTAGTGAAAACTTTCCAATAACAGATGCCCGAAATAATTTTGTCCTTGAATTTCTGGACTATTTTATTGACCCACCCCGCTATTCAATTGATGAATGCCTGGAAAGAGGCTTGTCGTACAGTGTACCTCTGAAGGCAAAACTAAAATTATTTTGTACGGACCCCGAGCACGAAGATTTTGAAACTATCATTCAGGATGTTTATCTTGGAATGATACCTTATATGACACCCAGAGGCACATTTATAATAAATGGAGCCGAACGTGTTGTAGTTTCTCAGTTGCACCGTTCGCCCGGCGTTTTCTTTGGCACTTCATTCCATGCCAATGGACAACAACTCTATTCTGCACGAATTATCCCATTTAGAGGTTCGTGGATGGAGTTTACAACTGATATCAATAATGTCATGTATGCTTACATTGACAGAAAAAAGAAATTACCGGTAACTACACTGCTTCGTGCTATTGGTTACGAAAGCGACCGTGATATTCTTGAGATATTTGAACTTGCTGTTGAAGTAAAAGTCAGCAAAACTGCACTGAAGAAAGTAGTTGGCAGCAGACTGGCTGCCAGAGTTCTGAAAACATGGATTGAAGACTTTGTGGATGAAGATACCGGCGAAGTTGTTTCTATTGAAAGAACCGAAGTAATTATTGACAGAGAAACAATTATTGAGAATGAGCATATTGACATGATCCTTGAATCAGGTTCAAAAACAATACTTATTCACAAAGAAGGAGTTAATGTTCAGGATTATTCCATCATTTTCAATACCATGCAAAAGGATACGGCTAACTCGGGTAAGGAAGCCGTTGAATTTATTTATCGCTTGCTCCGTAATGCTGAACCTCCTGATGAAGAAACTGCCCGTGGTATAATTGAAAAGCTTTTCTTCTCTGATAAACGTTACGACCTTGATGAAGTTGGGCGTTACAGGATAAACAAAAAATTGAACCTTGATATATCGAAAGATACAAGGGTTCTTACCAAAGAAGACATCATCTCAATTATAAAATATCTGATTGGACTAATAAACGACCGCACTGAAGTTGATGATATTGACCACCTCAGTAACCGAAGGGTGCGAACCGTTGGCGAACAACTTTACAATCAGTTTGGTGTAGGACTGTCACGTATGGCGCGTACCATCAGAGAACGCATGAATGTTCGTGACAATGAGGTATTTACACCAATGGATCTGATTAATGCAAAGACCTTGTCAGCAGTGATTAATTCATTCTTTGGAACCAATCAGCTATCACAGTTTATGGATCAAACCAATCCTCTGGCAGAATTAACTCACAAGCGAAAAGTGTCAGCCCTTGGACCTGGTGGTCTTTCACGTGAACGTGCTGGTTTTGAGGTTCGTGACGTTCACTTTACACACTATGGACGCCTGTGTACTATCGAAACACCTGAAGGACCCAACATTGGTCTGATTTCATCACTTTGTGTTTTTGCAAAGATCAACCGAATGGGATTCATTGAAACTCCTTACCAAAAAGTTAATGATGGCAAGGTTGCACTGAAAGAAGCTCCTATCTATCTTAGCGCTGAAGAAGAAGAAAGTAAGATTATTGCTCAGGCAAGTACTCCTATTTCAGATCAGGGATTTATTGCTGACGACAATGTTAAGGTTCGTTATCTGGCTGATTATCCCATAGTTGACCGTGACAAGGTTGACCTTATTGACGTGGCACCTAACCAGATTGCATCAATAGCAGCATCACTCATTCCATTTCTTGAACATGATGATGCTAACCGTGCTTTGATGGGATCAAACATGATGCGCCAGGCTGTTCCTCTGTTGAATCCTGAAATACCATTCGTAGGAACAGGTATAGAAAAGTCAGTAGTCCGCGATTCCAGAGTACTACTTCACGCTGAAGGTGATGGCATTGTAGAATATGTTGACTCAACAGATATTGTGATCCGTTATACACGTGCTGAGAACGAACGTCTTGTCAGCTTTGATGATGATGTAAAAAGATATAACCTTACCAAATTTACCCGAACCAATCAAAACACCTGTATTAATCTGCGACCTGTAGTTCAAAAAGGAATGAAGGTAAGTAAAGGACAGGTACTGTGTGAAGGTTATGCAACACAAAACGGAGAACTGGCTCTGGGACGTAACCTTATGGTAGCATTCATACCATGGAAAGGATATAATTTTGAGGATGCTATTGTAATTTCTGAACGTATCGTAAGAGAAGACATATTTACTTCAATTCATATTGAAGAGTTTGTACTTGAAGTTCGCGATACCAAACGTGGAATCGAAGAATTGACAAATGACATTCCAAATGTCAGTGCTGAAGCAACAAAAGACCTTGACGAAAATGGATTGGTTCGTATTGGAGCAGAAGTAAAAGAAGGTGATATTCTTATTGGGAAAATTACTCCAAAAGGTGAAAGCGATCCTACACCGGAAGAAAAATTATTACGTGCAATCTTTGGTGATAAAGCCGGTGACGTAAAAGATGCTTCGCTAAAAGCGCCTCCATCAATGAGAGGTGTAGTTGTTGATAAAAAATTATTTTCAAGAGTTTTTAAAGATAAAAAATCTAAAGCCAAAGATAAAGATATTGTCAAAAACCTTGATGAAGAATTCAATCACAACGTAAATGACCTGAAAAACAAGCTCGTTGATAAACTTACTGTCATTCTGAATGGAAAAACATCTCAGGGTGTTTTTAATAATTTTAAAGAACTTCTTGTACCTAAAAAAATCAAGTTTACTTATAAAATACTCAGTGGGCTTGATTTTAACAATGTCAACCCCAACCGGTGGACTTCAGACAAAGCGAATAACGACCTGATCAAAGAAATGATCAATAATTATATAATTCAGTATAAGGAAATACTTGGAGTTTATAATCGCAAAAAATTTGTTGCCACGGTAGGAGATGAATTACCAACCGGCATTGTACAGATGGCAAAAGTATATGTTGCAAAAAAACGCAAGCTGACGGTTGGTGATAAAATGGCAGGCAGACATGGAAACAAGGGTATTGTAGCAAGAATTGTACGCGAAGAAGATATGCCTTTCCTCGAAGACGGAACTCCAGTGGATATTGTATTAAATCCGCTTGGTGTACCGTCACGAATGAATCTGGGTCAGATTTACGAAACAATACTTGGCTGGGCAGCATCTAAGTTGGATCTGCATTTTGAATCTCCAATTTTTGATGGCGGTAATATTGATCAAATCAATGAATACCTGAGTAAAGCAGGGTTACCTGAAAATGGTCAGGTTTATCTTTACGATGGTGGCACAGGTGAACGTTTTGATCAGTCTGCTACGGTAGGCTATATTTATATGATGAAGCTTCACCATTTGGTTGACGATAAGATGCATGCCCGTTCAATAGGTCCATACTCTCTTATCACACAGCAACCTCTCGGCGGTAAAGCCCAGTTTGGAGGTCAGCGATTTGGAGAAATGGAAGTATGGGCATTGGAAGCTTTTGGTGCTGCAAATATTCTGCAGGAAGTTCTTACTGTTAAATCTGACGACGTAACCGGCAGGGCTAAAGCATATGAAGCTATTGTAAAGGGTCAGAACATGCCCACTCCCGGAATTCCTGAATCTTTCAACGTATTGATCCATGAATTAAGAGGCCTTTGTCTTGATGTCACCTTTAATTAGGAAACCTTTGATTTCCACCTTTTTAAGGTATAATTTAACATAGTAAAAAATTTTACTTTATATAAAATCAGATGGCTTATAGAAAAGAAAATACGGTAGGTAGTGCTTTTTCAAGTATTACCATTAGTCTTTCTTCACCTGAGTACATTCTTGAACGTTCAAGCGGTGAGGTGTTAAAACCAGAAACTATTAACTACAGAACATACAAACCTGAGCGTGATGGCTTGTTTTGTGAAAGAATTTTCGGACCGGTAAAGGATTGGGAATGTCATTGCGGTAAATATAAACGTATCAGATACAAAGGCATTGTATGTGATCGTTGTGGCGTTGAAGTTACTGAAAAGAAAGTGCGTCGCGAACGCGTTGGCCATATTCAGCTGGTAGTTCCGGTAGCACATATTTGGTTTTTCAGATCACTGCCAAATAAAATCGGAGCATTACTCGGCATAACAACAAAAAAGATTGAACAAATCATTTATTATGAAAAATATGTTGTGATCAATCCTGGCGTTATGCGTCATGAAAAATTTATACCGGCAGAAAGCAGTAATGTAAAACGTCCGGAAAATATTCAGTATCTTGATCTTATTTCTGAAGAAGAGTATTTTGAAATTCTTGACAAATTACCCAAAGAAAATCAATATCTTGACGATAGCGATCCTGAAAAGTTCATAGCAAAAATGGGAGCTGAAGCAATACACGATCTTCTAAGCAGGCTTGATCTGAATAAGGAATCGTTTGAGCTTCGCGACCGTGCCAATAAAGAAACCTCACAACAACGTAAGCAGGACATACTTAAACGCTTGCAGGTATTTGAAGCTTTTCGTGATGGACAACGTCATATTGACAACCGCCCTGAATGGATGATTGTAAAGGTTGTACCGGTAATACCACCTGAACTTCGTCCTTTGGTGCCACTTGATGGCGGTCGGTTTGCAACATCCGATCTCAACGACCTGTACAGGCGGGTGATAATACGTAATAACCGTTTAAAAAGACTTATTGAGATCAAAGCTCCTGATGTGATCATGCGTAACGAAAAGCGTATGCTCCAGGAAGCAGTTGACTCTTTATTTGATAACTCAAGAAAAGCTAGTTCAGTTAAAACTGAATCAAACAGGGCTTTAAAATCATTGAGCGACAGCCTTAAAGGGAAACAGGGACGTTTTCGTCAGAACCTTTTAGGTAAGCGTGTTGACTATTCCGGACGTTCGGTAATTGTGGTCGGACCCGAACTTAAACTTTACGAATGTGGCCTTCCAAAGGAAATGGCCTCTGAGCTTTACAAACCCTTCATTATTCGCAAACTGCTTGAGAGAGGTATTGTAAAAACTGTTAAAACAGCAAAAAAGATCGTTGATCGTAAAGACCCTGTTGTTTGGGATATTCTGGAAAATATCCTTAAAGGGCACCCTGTTTTGCTTAACCGTGCTCCAACGTTGCACCGCCTTGGCATTCAAGCTTTTCAGCCAAAACTTATTGAAGGTAAGGCAATACAGCTTCATCCCCTGGTATGTACAGCATTTAACGCTGACTTCGACGGGGACCAGATGGCAGTTCACGTTCCATTAGGAAATGCTGCAATTCTTGAAGCTCAGATTTTAATGCTGGCATCACATAATATTCTTAATCCTGCAAATGGTGCTCCTATTACCGTTCCGTCACAAGACATGGTTCTGGGATTATACTATATGACCAAATCCAGAAAAAGCATTCCTGAGAATCCTGTTAAAGGAGAGGGAATGACTTTTTATTCTCCTGAGGAAGTGATTATTGCCTATAACGAACGCAAAGTTGATCTGCATGCTATTATAAAAGTTAAGATCGAACTTCCTGAGAATGGTACGTTTGTAAAAAGAATCATTGAAACTACCGTTGGTCGTGTTTTATTCAACCAGGTGGTTCCAAGAGATTACGGATACATTAATCAGGTTTTGAATAAAAAAGCATTAAGAGATACCATTGGTGACATTCTTAAAAAGACTGATAATGCTCAGGTTGCCAAATTCCTCGACGATATTAAAGATCTTGGATTTAATATGGCATTCAAGGGTGGCCTCTCATTTAACCTGGGCGATGTGATGGTTCCGGAGGAAAAAATTGAGCTTATTGAAAAAGCCAATCAGGAAGTGGAAGAAATCCTGACAAGTTATAACATGGGGTTCATTACATATAATGAGCGTTATAACAAAATCATTGATGTGTGGTCACATACAAATTCACTTCTTACTATAACCCTGATGAATCAGCTCATCAATGACAAGCAGGGATTTAACCCTGTTTATATGATGCTTGATTCAGGTGCCCGTGGTTCAAAAGAGCAGATCAGACAGCTTTCAGGAATGCGTGGTTTGATGGGCAAGCCTCAAAAATCAACAGCAACAGGTGCTGAAATCATTGAAAACCCGATTTTATCAAACTTCAAGGAAGGTCTTTCAGTACTTGAATATTTTATTTCTACTCACGGTGCCCGTAAAGGTTTGGCTGACACAGCCCTTAAAACTGCTGATGCCGGTTACCTTACCCGAAGACTTGTTGACGTTTCGCAGGACGTAATTATTTCAGAAGAAGACTGTGGCACACTCCGTGGTTTAACTATTTCGTCACTGAAAAAGAGTGAAGAAGTAGTAGAAACACTTTACGATCGTATCCTTGGACGTGTAACCCTGCACGATGTGCATCATCCGAATACCGGAGAACTCATAATAGCAGCCGGGAACCAACTCACCGAAGATATCTGTCGTATTATTGAAGAGTCGCCAATTGAATCGGTTGAAATTCGTTCTGTTCTCACCTGCGAATCAAAACTTGGTGTTTGCGCAAAATGCTACGGACGTAATCTTGCCTCAGGGCATATGGTACAAAAAGGTGAAGCAGTAGGAGTAATTGCAGCTCAATCAATAGGTGAACCAGGCACACAACTTACTCTTAGAACCTTCCATATGGGTGGTTCAGCTTCAAATATTGATATTTCTTCAAAAATTCAATCAAAATACGATGGTATTATCGAGATTGATGAATTGCGCTATGTAGATTATCCTACAGCAGATAATCAGAAAGCAAGTATTGTTATCGGGCGTTCAGCCGAAATGAGGATAGTTGATAAAAACACTGGAATACCATTAACATCGGCTCATATTCCTTACGGTGCAAAACTTTATTTCAGAAGCGGGGATGATTTGTCAAAAGGCAATCTGATTGCTGAGTGGGACCCCTATAATGCAGTTATTCTTTCGGAAGTTACAGGGAAAATTGTTTATGAAAATATTATCG
>CAZJZG010000037.1:0-31980 GCA_964550455.1 uncultured Bacteroidales bacterium
AACGATTGTAATTTACAAAACAGCTTGGACTATTTTGTAAATACAATTCGTATAAGTCAGAAAAGTTTTCAAGAAATAAGGCAGCTAAATGTTTGCAGATAATGGGAATATTATTTTTAATTTTCCAACTGATTTTACTAAATTCTGAAAATATACGGGGTTTATAAAGCGTGAAGCAATGTTGCAACCAAAAATCCCAGATAATTCCCTATAGCATATCCGATAATCCCGACAGTGATTCCCGGAACAATAATATGCCTGTTGCCTATAGCACCTGCAATTACAGGAACAAACGGCGGAGAGCATATTAAGCCTACTGAAGTAATCATGGTAGTGTCAGCATCAATTTTAAATATTTTATTAATAAGTACATTCAGGATAAGTGAACCAAAAACAGCCATAGTTATATAAGCAAAAAGGCCCGGTGTCAACCCTGCAAAATTTCTTACATCAGCCATTGATGCAACTACAATGCTAAATATAAGTATCAGATACATACCCGATTCAAAAGTTTTGTCAATGCGGTTTATTGCAGGAATAAGTGATGCAAGTATGCCAAGAGTAGTAATGGTAAGGATCACAACTACCATTGTTAAATTCTCAGGAGTAAGCATGCTTAGAATTATGCCTATCGCAAAAATGCCAATTGCCACAAGATAGGCTTTCAATAAAGGATAGAATTTTTCACGGCGTAAAATCCCCCAGAAAGGGTCTTTTCCGTCAAGGTCTTTGATCTTTACCTCGTCAAGCGGGATTGGGAACTTGGGCAGGAAGCGGTGAAACACTTTTTGACCAACGGTCATCAGAAAAGCAATATAAAAAGCACCGATTATAAGATCGTAGGTGTGTGTGAGGATATATGTGTTGGCATCAACATCGAGCATCATTTTTAATGCAGCGAGGTTAGGTGTTCCGCCTGTATACACTCCGATAAGCATTCCGGAAACTTTCCACAGATTGGGCATACCTTTTCCTCTGAAAATGAAATAACCGGCTACTATCACAGTAACAACCGAAAACAATCCCACAATTAGTGAAATGAAGGTTTTTCCTGCCATTTTCCTCCATTCCTTCACATTGGCTGAAAATAGCATCAGCGGAATCGCCAGTAAGATAGTGATGCTCATAAGAGTATCGCGAAGTTTGTATATGTTAAAGGCAAGAAGATTTTTTCTTGTAATTAAATCATCTGCAATTAATGCTTTCATATCTTCATTGTTTGCATTAGGATTTAAGGTAAGGTATTCGTTAAGGTAAGTTCCCATTGAAGGCAGAATACCTATATTCCCAAGTATCAGGCCAACGGCATAAGCTATGATTACCGCTCCCAGCTTGTTCACAAAAGGAAAACGATGACAAAGATGCAGTATGAGTAATGGGGTGAAAATGTAAAAAACTGCAAGTAAAATTATGATCATAATAACTGATTTTAGTTAGTCAAAAAACTAAAAAGCCAATATTTGCTTTGTTCTGTAAAATATTTTGATCGCTGTTTTTCTATTTTGCCACAAAATCATTTCGAACCTCAATCCATCCCGGATAATCGAGGTTGCGCCCACTTACCATGATGTAAGGCTTGAGCTTAACCATCACACGGCTGGTTTTACCTGACCCGTCAGCAAGCCCTAAAGCAAAATCAATGATTTTTTCTCCTTGTTTTCCCTGCAATACTTCAGCAAGATTAAAAGCAATGTTGACAGGAAGCGTTGCAGTGCTGTTAGGTTCTGTAGTGAATCTTTCCTGAATACTGCCATTGAGCATTTGCAAATCGTCAATGAATAAAATCCAGTCCAGTTTATTCATGGAGGCAGTCTGATTATTTGGATTGTTTACCTGAAGGTTAAGGTTGAAATTAAGCGGAAGCTGATTGTTCAGTACGGCATTTGTAAGCTGCAAAACATCAAGCGGACGTATATCAGAAAAGCTTTGAATATTTGAAACGTTCACTCCGGCAAGGTTAATATCCGTAACTGTATGAATACGGAATTTACAGCTTGAAAGTGCTGTCATCTCTTCAACCTGTCGCAATACATCACAGGAACTGAAAAATAATGTAGTTACTAAGATAATTGCCGCTAAAATTTTTCTTTTCATGGAAACTAGATTTATAGTTAAACAAATTATTACAGTAAAATTATTTTCGCATAAAAACCGTCTGATACGCAGCTTTTGAAACAATGTCCTGTTCAAGCCAAAGATCTTTTTTAAATTCATTGTTCAAAAACATATCAATCTGATCACAATAATATTTACTTGCAGGAATCCCCGATATTCCCGTAGGGATTATCACATACGATTCAGCAAGATTTGCCATATTGAAAACATGCCTTTGCGAAGCACCATGCACTACTGAATATGGATTATGAAAACTGTAAGCCATTGGGTTTACAGTATGAAAGCTTCCGCCAACAGAGAAAGGACCCTTATTGAATCCGAAGATTTTATCCAGTATTTTTACCGAACCAAGAAAATGTTTCAGGTTTAACTGATGAATATTGCCCCATTTCCAGTTAGCAGGATCTTTATCCACATTTTTTTCGAGCCATTCAACTGTTTCTTTGAAGCTTAACAGAACAATCTCATCAAAAGTCTCAGTATGCTGAGTGTTAACATTGTCAATCCATGACGACAAAGGATCTCTCCAAAGATGTTCAAACATGTTGTGAATAATTACGCTGCTCAATTCTTTGAAAAGGTCTTCTCCTAATTCGTCAGCAAGTGAGTTTTTGATAAAAGTGGCATAAAATTCTTCAAAAATCGTGGTAGCAGTACTTTCGGCTGTAAGTGTTCTGTCCCATGAGCTTAACAGGCTCAGTGCTTTTTGTTCGTTTACAGAAAGATCATTCGTTGTCGAAATTATATTTACCAGCTCATCTGTATAACGATCTGCCAGCTTTGAATGAAAATCGCCCAGCATTTCTTTAAAATCCTCTGTGCCAAGCTTATCTTTTGCATTTATCATTTCTCTGATCCTGTCAATTCTGTATGGCATTGAGAACCAATGACCAATGTAATGCGGATAATCATCATCTGTTGTCTTGTTATTCGCTGACGAGACGTAACCTTCAGGAGGATTGTAAACATAGGGTAATTCTTCAAAAGGTAATAAGCCAGTCCAGTCGTATTCGTCAGTATCGCCGGGATAAATAAATATGGGATGACCAGCCTTTCGGACCGGAACGGCACCACAGGTTTGAATACCAATATTCCCGTAAATATCGGCATAGGTAACATTCTGACTTACTGATGCCAGAGTGCTGCTGGCATCCCGGAATTCATCCCAGGTTTTTGCACGGTTAAACAAATAAATACTTCGCAGTTCATTGCTGAATTCACTTCCTGTCCATCGCATTGATATAGCCTGAGTGCTGATCTTTTTAAAATCGGAGATTACAGGTCCCCGGTGAGTAAAGCGATTCACCCTTATTACCGTATCTTTTTTACCGGTTACAATGTGTTCTTTTCTTATTTCCAGCTTTTCCCATTCATTGTTGAAAAGATAAGAAGTAGAGTCTTCGTTGAGGGTTTCAAAATAAAAATCCATTTCATCCACGTACAGGTTGGTCATCCCCCAGGCTATATGATCATTATGGCCAACTATTATTAAGGGCGCACCCGGAAGAGCAACACCTGTTACGTTTAATTGTCCTTCAATAACATGGTGCATTTGATACCAAATCCCCGGAGCGCCAAAACCCAGATGCATATCGTTTGAAAAGAGGGCATTTCCTGTCTTGCTTTTTTCTCCTGTCACAGCCCAGCTATTACTTGCACTGAAAATCTCTATCCCCAGCTCTTTGAGTTTATTGCTTTGTTCCAGCAATGTAAACATATTTACAGCATCTGTTTCCTCATATTTTGGGAACACAAAACTTTTATGAAACGAAAGATCAGGAATAAGCTGTCTTAATTTTTCATCATCGAGCTGATGTTTAAGTTTATATAAAAGAATTTCGTTTTGCCACGAACCGGCAAGGTCCCATGCCATATATCCAATAAGGTTGATAGTATGTACAGGCAGCCATACTTCGGGTTTATAACCAAGAATGGTAAACTCAGGAGGTAATTTTTTCTGATTTTGCTCAATATACTGATTCACACCATCAGCAAAGGCATTAAGAGCTAATAATACATTATCATCGGTTTCTGATAAAACCCAATTCGATTTTTCAGGAATTCTGAGTGCACGAAGAAGCTGATCAGTGCCAACCATATCTTTTCCAAAAATCTCGGATAAACGCCCAAGAGTAACCCTGCGCAACACATCCATTTGCCATAGTCTGTCCTGAGCCATCAGATAACCTACCGTTAAATACAGATCATGCTCGTTTTTTGCATAAATATGTGGCATTGCAAATTTGTCGCGATAAACACGAACTTCGTCAGTAAGACCATGAAGATAAACAGGCTTTGAGTAATCAGGTAATGCTTTTTTGGATATATGTTTTACAAAAAAGAAAACTGCAATAGCAACGATTACTATGAAGATCAATAAGACACTAAGAATTTTTCTGAAAGTTTTCATGCTGTTTGTTTTTAAATGACTAATAATTAAAGATGCAAAGGCATTATTTCAAAAAGGCATTGAAACCCAAACATCTGCATTTATTAATCACACTTTTGCAACTGATGCCATAAAACTACGTGTTATCATGCTGAATGATTTAAAACGTTCAGCAATTGCCAAAGTCATTGCATCCACAGCTTCCTGACCTTTTTCATTTCTCATAACTTCAACTATCCTTTTAATATCAGGCAACTCACTTGCTTCAACCTTTGGATCAGATACCATTTTATAAGGCATATATTTCTTTATTGATTTATCCATGAAAACCGATTTATCAGAGGCTTCTTTTGATACAACATCAATCAAGAATTTCTGATCAAAGGGTATATGAGCCTGTGGATGTGTAAGAGCCTGCAAAAAAGGATGCTCCCAATCCTGTTGTTCAAAAGCTTTACGAAGTATCTGTACCTGAAATTCTTCAAGAGCAGTATGTCTGTTTGAAACTAACTGAACAGCCCTGTCTTTAGCTCCCGGGAATCCAATTATAGCTTTGAAATTAATCCACAACATTCGCAAAACACTAACACCTGGAAGCGGCTTGCTATGATATGGCATTGAAGGATCTGATACATAGTGCATGCCCCAGCCCATAAATCTCCAGCCCCAGTAATCTTCATTTTGTGCAAACGCAAATTCTGAAAGGGCTTTATACAAATTAAGTCTGTAATCCACGTAAGTTCGTTTCAGAAATGGACCAAACTTGTATAAAATGCCGGCTTCATGAAAGAAGCACATATGAAATGGCGCCTGACTGCTATATTCCAGATTTGGATTGCCAAAAGGCTGAACACCAAACCCATAGGTCTTGCCAAAATCAGTACTATTATCCTCGAATAATCCCAGATCAAGACCATAATCCGGTTCGTTATTGGCTGTACATAATACCTCGAATGGAGAAACAAGTTCGCCTTCGTTTATTAGAACATAAATATTGTCAAGCATCAGACTTAAATCCTCAAGTGTGGTGATATCTTGCGGGTCAACTATTGTTCTGCCGCCAGCCATTACTCCCGGCATTAATTGCAGATATAATGGTGCTTTCAGGTTCTGATTAATCCGAATGGCAGAATAGAATCGCAACAAAATATCATCAGGATTTCCGGTTTCTTTGAAAGTCAGTGCATCAGGACAAGGCGCATAATCAGGAAGATTATCACGCGACCATGCTTCATGTCGGGCAAGAAAAAGCTCTAATTCCTTTTCGTTATCTGATAAAAATGCTTTCAGGCTTTTGGCTGCTACTGAGTCGGATGTTTTCCAAAAAGGCAAATCCTTCAGAGAGGCATAAGCAAGCAAAGTGTGTTCGTTCCATGCCTGAACGCTTAAATTAATATTGAGAAACAATAAAATAATAGCAAAATAAGCTGAGATGGTTGGTTTGATTTTCATAGCTTATTGTTATTAAGTGGTTTAAAAACTGATACTTACGCCTAAACTGGGCATAATTGGTAATTGGTCAATACGTTCGCCAGTAAGACGATCCATATAAAATACATTTTTACGGCTATAAATATTTGTGACGCTTGCAGTGGCTTCAAGTTTTGAATTCTTGCCTAATATGGCCAAATATTTAAGGCTTAAATCCAGACGGTGATAATCTGACAGTCGCCCTTCGTTAAGATTTGCATAAATAATTCCAATTGTTCCGTTTTCCCGCAGATAATCAGAAAAAATACCATCCATGAAAGGAAGGCGTTCGTAATAACCTTGTGACTGGGTAAATGGGAAACCACTGCCATAATTAAAACGGCTGCTGAGTTCCCAGTTCTTCTTATCGCCAAGCTGATAGCTTACAACAATATTGGCACTATGCCGGCGGTCGAAGTGCGGAAAATATCTCATCAGCTCATCGTAGCGGTCAACATAGGTTAACGAATATACAGCCCACACGTATAATCTGCGTCTGTCGTATTTCAACGATAGATCAACACCTTTGGCAACACCTGTCTCTATAATGAAGTCTTTACGAAGTCTTTCAGGTTTGTCAGAATTCTCCCCAACATCTTCGTAGAGTTTGTCACGGTTCAGATTGGTAAGCTGGGTATAATCCTTTATGTAACCTTCAAGGTTTGCCAGCAGATTTTCGTTTATATCATATTCAATTCCAAAAATAAAATGATAAGCTTTTTGTAATCTGTGGGTTACATCCTTATTGTCGAATTTTTTAGGAAGATTATCAGGTCCGGATAAAAACCCATAAAAAAGGTTTACAACATCACGATCAGAGGTTCCGCTGAGCAGATTTTGAGAATATAATCCCGTGGCAAGTTTCAGACGAAAATAAGTTGTTGCATTATATTTTACAGCCAGGCGTGGCTCGGGCGATAATTCAGCCAATGATGCATACCATTGCACACGAAGCCCCGGCTCAATGAGAAACTTACCTGTATTGTGCAGATATTTAGCAAATAATGCCAGTTCAGTAGTATTCTGTTTTTGTCTTACCTGCCATCCAAGGGAATTGTACAGAGTAAAGTCAGTCATAAATCCCAGAGATTCAATTCCGTATTTAAAGCTGTTTTTTCCCAGGAAATAGGTAAATGCCAACCCGACATTAAACCCGTTGATCTCACTGGTACGAGGTCTGCCATCAGTTTCATTAAGAGCAATCCTATAAAGAGAATAAGAAGCATTACCTTCAAGCAGGGCAGGCGATTTTCCGGGTATTACCAGAAAATTCATTCCACCTCCGTAACTATTCCAGTTAAACTCGCTTACAAGACGATAATTCACATCATCCTGAAACCTGAATCCAAAAAAGTTGATCTTGTTTCCGCTTCCGGCGTTAAATGATGCCTTACCATAAATGTCAAGAAAAGTATAGGGAAGTCCTTTACTGTCAATGTAATTATAAAACAGGTCGGCACTCTGTTTTAGATATGAATTTTTTACAGATAGAATAAATGAGGCACTTAGATCATTAGTGTGATCTTCTTTTTGTTTGATCAAAGGACCTTCGAGCATAAGCTTGGCTCCCAGGGTAGAAGCATCAGCCTTACCTGAAAAACGGCTGCGATTTCCATCACGAGTGGTAAGGTTCATTGCTGATGAGATCCTCCCGCCATATTCTGCGTTGAACCCACCGGTGAACACATCAACATTTCGGAGCAAATCAGTATCAAAAACCGAAAACAACCCTATTGAGTGAAAAGGATTGTAAATAGTCATTCCATCAAGCAAAACCTTGTTTTGTATTGGCGGACCACCACGAATATAAAGTTGCCCCCCCTGATCACCGGTAAAAATCACTCCGGGTAATACCTGAAGGTATTGTGCCAGATCGGACTGCCCTCCAAATGAAGGCAATTGTTTTATTTGTTTTGGAGTAATCTTGACAACGGATGTGCGTGTTTCTGTTAGCGCTTCTTCGCGCTGAGCTGTGACCTGAACTCCTTCAAGCTGAATATTACTTGCTGTCAGATAAAGATTTTTAGTAACAACATCATTGGCTTTTAAAGTCATATCCATTTTTAATGTGTCATGCCCCAATGATGTAACCATCAGAATATAACTGCCCGGTGGAATACGGCTGATTACAAAATAGCCATTAACATCAGTAGCAGCTCCTATTGAAGTTCCTTTAAAATAAACGTTGGTGAAAATTACAGGTTCGCCTGTTTCTTTTTCGTAAATAAAACCCCTTACGGTACCGTATTGTGCAACAGTAGTGATTGTAGTAAAGAGCAGGACTATCAGTATATAAAGGTAGAGAAAATGCGATTTTCGTAAAAACATGAGGTTTTTCTTATAGTTAAGCCGGCAAAATTAGACAAAAACATATTAATTTACTTGCTGTGGATAATATATTACTTGAAATCTAATTTTCTGAACATGGAATATCCGGAAGCTGAGAATCATTAATGGCACGGTCAGCAGGCAAAATTTCAACAACTTATCGGGCAGGGAGATGAAAAAATTTTAGGTTCAAATATGACAGAAAGCTAATTTCTTGGATTTTTGCATCTTGTCAAAACTATTTCTCTGTGTACTTGTTTACGAAGTACATTAAAAATTAAAAAAGTAAGGCTCATTAGTTTAATTATTCATTAAAACCACTTAAAACAATATTTGATATGACTCAAGCTCAAAAAATTACTATTTCAGGCGGACAGCTTCAGGTTCCTGATTTTCCAATAATACCGTTCATTGTAGGAGACGGAACAGGTCCGGATATCTGGCGGGCATCGGTAAGAGTATTGGATGCTGCTGTTGAAAAAGCTTATTCCGGAAAACGAAAACTTATGTGGAAAGAGGTTCTGGCAGGTGAAAGAGCCTTTAACCAGACAGGTTCATGGCTGCCGGAAGAAACACTTACTGCTTTTCGGGAATATCTTGTTGGGATTAAAGGTCCGCTAACTACACCTGTTGGAGGTGGTATTCGTTCGTTAAACGTGGCTTTACGTCAGGAACTCGATCTTTATGTTTGCCTGCGACCCGTAAGGTGGTTCAAAGGAGTACCCAGCCCTTTGAAAGATCCGTCAAAAGTTGATATGCACATATTTCGTGAAAATATCGAGGATATTTATGCTGGTATTGAATTTATGCATGGTAACCCGGAAACTGAAAAGATCAAGAATTTTTTGATGTCGGAAATGGGAGTTAAGAAATTGCGTTTCCCTTTAACCTCTTCTATTGGTATAAAACCTATTTCACTTGAAGGCACAGAAAGACTTGTAAGGGCTGCTATAAAATATGCACTTGATAAAAAATTACCTTCGGTAACCTTGGTTCACAAAGGAAACATCATGAAATTTACTGAAGGAGCGTTTAAACAATGGGGATATGAACTTGCCGAAAAAGAATTTGGTGATAAAGTATTTACATGGGCAATGTACGACCGCATAGCACAGGAAAATGGTAACAAAGCTGCTGATCAGGCACAAAAACAGGCATTGGAACAGGGTAAGCTGTTGATCAAGGATGTTATTGCTGATGCTTTTTTACAACAGATTTTATTGCGTCCTGCTGAATACAGTGTGATAGCAACTATGAACCTTAACGGTGATTACATCAGCGATTCGCTTGCTGCCATGGTTGGAGGTATCGGGATAGCTCCGGGTGCAAACATAAATTATATGACCGGACATGCTGTTTTTGAAGCTACTCATGGTACTGCCCCTAAATATGCAAACCTAGATCAGGTAAATCCAGGCTCAGTTATTTTAAGTGGTGCTATGATGCTTGAATACCTGAACTGGAACGAAGCTTCTGACAAAATAATCAGCGCACTTGAAAAAACAATTGAGCAAAAGCTTGTTACCTACGATTTCCATCGTCTGATGGAAGGTGCAACATTGCTTAAAACATCTCAATTTGCTGATGAAATGATAAGAAATATCTTTAGTGATTAAATTTGCCGGTTTAAATCCGAAGATCTTGTTTTTTAAGTTTCAAAATAATTATTCATTAATAATTTACAATCAATAATTAACCACTATGAGAATTAAGGATAAATTACGTCAGAAAATTGAAGAATGGCGTCCCCGTACTGAAAAACTGCTGAAAGAATATGGCGATGTTGTCATTGATAAAGTAACTGTTAGCCAGGTTATTGGCGGTATGCGCGGAATTAAATCCCTGGTTACTGATATTTCTTATCTCGATCCGATGGAAGGTATCAGGTATAGGGGATATACATTGCCTGAAGTTTTTGAGAAACTGCCAAAACCCAAAGGTGCGGAAATGCCTTATGTAGAGGCTCTTTATTATTTGTTGCTTACCGGCGATATTCCAACTGAGGAAGAAGCCAGTGAAATGATTGATGAATTCAACAAGCGCAGAATACTGCCTCGTTATGTTTATGAAGTGATTGATTCTTTTCCATGTTGTAGTCATCCCATGACCATCTTCTCTGCAGCCGTTATGACAATGCAGCGGGAATCATTTTTCGCAAAGAAATACCACGCAGGTATCAGTAAGCTTGAGTATTGGGACCCGATGTACGAAGATGCACTTAATCTTTTAGCAAAATTACCTGAAGTTGCGACTTATATTTTTGCTAAATTATACAGAGACGGCAAACGTATTCAGTCAAATCCGAACCTTGACTATGGTGCCAATTTTGCACACATGATGGGCATAGCTCATCCTTACGATGAAGTTGCTCGTTTGCATTTTATTATTCATGCCGATCATGAAAGCGGTAATGTAAGCGCACATACAGGACATCTTGTTGCCAGTACCCTTGCCGATGTTTATCTTAGCATATCTTCAATGGTAAACGGACTTGCCGGTCCTCTTCATGGCCTGGCTAATCAGGAAGTATTGCGCTGGCTTCAAGACCTGATGGAAATGCTTGACGGACATGAGCCAACGGAAGAAGAACTGAAGCAATATGTGTGGAATACACTCAACAGCGGACAGGTCATCCCCGGTTACGGACATGCCGTACTTCGTAAAACTGATCCCCGTTATACTATTCAAAGAGAATTTTGTTTGAAACATATGCCCGAAGACCCTCTCTTTAAACTGGTAAACAAGCTTTACAAAGTGGTGCCGCCCATATTGCAGGAGCAGGGAAAAGCCAAAAACCCTTGGCCCAATCTCGACGCTCAGACAGGTGTTATTCATTGGTACTACGGAGTTACACATTACGATTTTTATACTGTGCTTTTTGCTATTGGCAGATCGCTTGGTATTGCTGCAAATTTAGTCTGGGACCGTGCTTTGGGTTATCCGCTCGAAAGACCTAAATCGGTAACAACTGCCATGCTTGAAGAAATGGTAGCTAAAGCAAAGGCACAATAAAAACGATTTAACCTGGTAATTTTGCAGTGATTTATTAATCACACAGGTGTTAAAACCTTGTTTTTTCTTTATTTTAATCATGATACAGCAATATCATATACAATTACCGGCTTTTAGCCGCGGATTTCATATCATTACTGATCATATCCTTAATTCTGTTAATCAGCTCCCTGAGAAAGGCATCATGCATGTTTTTATTCAGCATACCTCTGCTGCACTTACAATAAATGAAAATGCCGATTCAACTGTATTGCTCGATTTTGAGACGGTGTTTAATAAATTGGTCCCAGAAAATGCACCATATTATCGTCATATTATTGAAGGTAGTGACGATATGCCAGCTCATATAAAAGCTTCACTGCTTGGTTCATCAGTAAGTATCCCTGTGAAAAACGGGTGTCTGATGCTGGGAACCTGGCAGGGAATTTATCTGTGTGAATTCAGAAACAGAGCAGGAAAAAGAAATCTGGTGATAACTGTAATTAGTTAGTAAGCCTGAAAAAATCATTAATATGGCCTGATCATAATGCCCACTGTCAATGGTGATATTTCAGGACCTTTATCTTTTTCAAATAATTTTGTGAATCCGTAATAAACTGTTAGATTCATCCATTTATAACCAACAAGTGCATAGGCACCTATGCGATAATCAGATATGTTTTGATTGTTGTGAACCTTTTTCTTGATTTCTGTAGAATTATCACCTGTGTATTCTTTCCCTTTGTATTTAGTTTTATCTGAAATAAGATAACCAATTTTGCCACCCAGTGCAAAATTTATCAGACTTTTGGTTATGTAATTGATTTCGAGTGGAAGTTCAATGAAATTAAGGTTCAGCTTGTTTTTCTTAAAAGTATTATCTGCTGGAAATTTTTGAAACTCTGAAATTCCGTTGCTGGTATGCAAATAAGAATTCTTTAGATACATGTTTTGAGTCGCAACAGATAAACCCGCTGAAATACCAAAATTTGATTCTTTGAATTTATACTGATACATGAGATAAAGGTTAACACCTCTGTTTATGGTTTTAAGTTTCACTGTATCAGGCATATTCAACCATATATCTGAGTTAAGCTCAAAGCCAAATTTTATATTACGCATTGAATAGGGGCTGACCCCCTGTGCGTTAATACTAACAGTTGTAAGAACCAAAATGGATACAATTAAGAAGCGTTTCATGATAATAGTTTTAAATTAAGAGATTCCAAAGCTACAATTATTTTAAAAACTGACATATTTATTGAACATTAACGAAAAATATTGGTATTAGTTTTATTTAAACTGGTAAAAGTGGAAGAAAGTACATTGTTTTAAGCGTTTTTGAGCGAATGATTTCAGTAATTTAACGAACTGATTGTATAAATTCTAACGATCTTTCTTTTTCAATGATAAGCATAACTATGAAATCATTAAATATTCTATATTTTTGCCATTATTTAAATAAAGCATATGTTAGCCAAGCATAACCTGATTGTAATCTTATATTCATTGCCGGTTTATCAGCAATTGTTTTTTACAGTTCAGTTAATAACATTTAAAAAGTCAAACCCGTCAAGAAAGTTTCTTGGATTGTTATTGCTGGCTATGACACTGTTTTTAGTAATTAATGCAGTAACAAATCTTGGATACCAGCCTTATGTTATTCAATTTCTTGTAACTCCACTCATTTTAATGATATTACCCTTTGAGTTTTTGTATTTACTTTCATTGTTTAATAAAAATGATCAGATCAAAACCTGGAGTGCCTTAATATTATTTATTCCTGCTTTCGTAATGCTTATTGCTGAATTATCAGGTTTTGGCTTTTCTGAAACTATTAAACATTCAACTTATTTAGGGAATGTAAGTAATTCTTTTAATAAGTCTGAAGCAGGTAGTAATCCTGTTTCAGATACTTTACGAATTACTTTCCTGATTATTATAATCACGCAAATTGCTTTGTCAGCTCTTAGAATAAAAGATCTGGTCAAGTCTGAACAAGAAAGAGTGAATTCAGATCCCCATTTTTTACCTCACATAAGTTTTTTATGGATAAAAATAATTTCCGGTAGTTTGATTATT
This sequence comes from uncultured Bacteroidales bacterium, assembly GCA_964550455.1. GTDB lineage: Bacteria > Bacteroidota > Bacteroidia > Bacteroidales > JAAYJT01 > JAAYJT01. The sequence continues at coordinate 13,376 of CAZJZG010000037.1, forward strand.
TTTTTAATAGTCAGTTCAATACAGATTTTTGCTTTGGGTTCATCCAATTTTTATTTTATAATATTCAGTAATGTTTTAATGCTCATTAGTGGAGGTCTTGTAGGATATTATGGTATGAAACAGGATGCATTATTGCAGGAAATATCTGGTGTTGGAGTATTAAGGAATTTTAGTTTAAGGAATGAAGAATCAGGTCAGGCTGAAAATGAATCAAACATATTAGATGATGAAACTGCAGAAATAATTAATAAAATACAAAAGATAATGGAAGAACAAAAACCATATCTTTCAAAAAAATATACTATAAATGATCTGAGCATTGAATCAGGCATTAAGCAGCATCGCCTGACAAATGTTATTAACGATACAATGGGTACTAATTTCAATGGCCTGGTGAATAATTACCGGATAAAAGATGCTATATCCATGTTAGAAGACAATAAACAAAATCATACCATTGATGCCATTGCTGATATTATAGGATTTAGTTCACGATCAACGTTTTATGCATGTTTTAAAAGGATAACCGGATTGACTCCTAAAGATTATATGTTAAGAGCTAAGAATAATATTCAGGAAGCAGAAACGTGAATACCTGTATATTTCTGTGTTCCCACTAATACCATGAGAAATAAAAAAGCCGCATTTACAGCGGCTTTTTTAATCTTGCTTTCAAATTAGTTTAAAATATTCTCCTAAAGCGTATAACTACAAAACTTAACATAAGAGCTATACCCACGTAAAGTGCCCAGTTTGAGAGGGGAACTGGATTAGGAGGTATTGGGGGAGGGGCAACAGCGGTAAAGAGATTTTCAAATAATTGCTGTCGGTCCTGAGCCAGAGGTGTATCAGTGAGATAACCTATTATTATAGCTTTCCCATTGTTACTACGAATTATTGCACCATTTCCATTGGGGAAAGTAGCTAAGGTTTCAGCATCACCGGTTGCATTTACCCCTGTACTGAATACATTCCATCCCGGGTTAGTCAAAGGCATTGGATTAGTTACATTATATTCTATGGATGGATCCAGATGCATTGGCGTTTGATTGTATACACCAGTATATTCAGCATTAAAAAACATAGCAAAATCATTGTCCATCCTCCAGTCATTAAAAACCAGAGCTCCGCCATCTGCAATATAATTTGCAAAGGCTGTAAGCAAGCCAGGCTTCCACGCCTCCCAATAATAATTTTGATTAAAGCCAACGGCTAAACCAAAATTGCCGGTATTAAGTTTATTGGTAAAATCGTACCAGTCGGTTGCAACAGTAACTGTGTAACCAAGATGAACCAGTGCTTCAGGTATTTTCCCATCAGAATGCTCTAAATCAATATAAAGAAGTGCATCTGCAGCACCTCGTGAAGATTCAATAACTTGCCCGTAATACTTTGCAAAGGTATTAGTTGCTCCTTCATGGGCATTGTTTCCTTCTGCAAATAATGAGATTGTTGAAATCATGCAGAACACTGCAAGTGAGAATTTTAATAATTTTGTTTTCATACATAAAAAGTTTTGGTTAAACATGATGCAAAGGTATAACTGTAAGAGGTCATGTGCAAATATTATATAAATGGATATGTCCTGAATCATGAAATCCGGACATATTTTTTCTATGTTGTTGATACCCAGCATCAATGCTGCGGTTGTATTTTGTCCTGAATTAATAATTTAGTACAAAATACCTGGTTCATGTATTTTGTTAAGATGATAAAAGTATTTATTAGCTGAATGGAATGAATATGCAATGCGGTATTTGTAGCTTGTGCAAAAGATTAAGTTAAATCGGCTTAAGCTTATGATTGGTTAAGCAAAATTACGTAACAATCATGATTCACAGGGCATACATACCAATTTCATTGACCAGAAGATAATTGCCGGATTTAGTTCACGATCAACGTTTTATGCATGTTTTAAAAGGATAACCGGATTGACTCCTAAAGATTATATGTTAAGAGCTAAGAATAATATTCAGGAAGCAGAAACGTGAATACCTGTATATTTCTGTGTTCCCACTAATACCATGAGAAATAAAAAAGCCGCATTTACAGCGGCTTTTTTAATCTTGCTTTCAAATTATTTTAAAATATTCTTCTGAAGCGAATAACAACAAAAGTCAGCATAAGTGCTATACCTACATAAAGTGCCCAGTCTGAGAGGGGAACTGGAGGTCCTACCAGTATCCATTCTAATGTAATTATATTTGAGCACTGGGTCTCTCCCTGACTGTTTTGGAAGCAGGCCTGGATCTCATCAACACCTGGTCCTCCTATGCCGGTATAGGAAAAGAATGCATCTCCGGCAGCATTTGTTGTACCTGTACCTGCAACTCCGGAGTTAGGTCCTGATAAAACACTAAAACTTACAGTCTTACCCGCAACCGGATTTCCATTATTGTCCTGAATATGAGCTTTTACGGTATGGCTTGAGCCAACGTTTTCTTGTACTGTTGTTTGAGTTAATAAAATACCTTCACCAATGATAGCAGCGCCTGAAATTTGGAAGTACGACAAAAAGATATTATCATCGTTTGAAGGATTTATTGTACTAATAAGGATATTTGTTGTTGTGTTATCAATAAATGGCAGTAAACTATACAGTTCATCGTCATAGCGAATATCACTGCTTGAACTACTGTAAGGATCAGGAGGATTTGTATTAAGATCTCCAATACCACCTACTGTAATTAATGCACCATTACCTAATACACCATCGTCATAACCATTTGCTGAACTTGTAAGCCGCTGACCGTTTACATCAATTATTGATATTTGTCCGCTACTCGGTCCATATGCTGAGAATGATATACCCAATCCCATATCAAGAACTGAGCTCGGGTCGTTTGGATCAATAGGCTGTCCTAAAGTAAGAGAAAAGTTATCACCTGTTGTGCTTAAAGCACCAAACATTATGACAATGGTTTTCTCATATGTTAATGGATCAGCAAAAACTACAAGAAGTGCAGTACCATCAATGTTAGAAGAACTACATTCACCAACTGTCAGTGTATTTATCCCGGCTGGTGCAGGGTCAATTATTCCTGCAACTAAAGAAGTAACATCAGCATAATGATTATAACTGGATATTCCACTGGTTGTGCTGAAATCCCAATTAACCGGTGTACCATTTACGGTTATGCATCCGTTAGGAATTGAATAAAATGAAAATCCTGTTGAGGCTCCCATTATAATTGCTTTTGCTACTGTAGATCCTGAATTTGGTTTATCTACTCTAATAAGATAACTTGAAAAAAGGCTTCCCGCGCCATCGGCCGAGATAGTGTATTTACCTGTTGCAGAATATATCTGAGACAGACCATTAGCCAGTACCACACTATTATTGTTTTTGGGGTCAGGATTGGTACCATAAGTGTGTGATTGGCTGTAAGAGGCAGTTATTAAAACCACCATTGCAATTGAGAAAAATAGGATTTTTTTCATGATAAATATTGATTTTGGTTAAACATGATGCAAAGATATAATGACAAAAAACACATGCAATTATATAGATGTATAAATATGTCCTGAATTATAAGAAATGGACATCTTTTTTTTATGTTGCTGATAAACAGCACTATGATTGAGGTTGGTTTTTGTCCTGAATTATTAATTCAGGACAAAAATTTAATTTTTGTGTTTTGTAAAGAGGGTGTGAATATTTATTAGCTGAGTGGAATAAATATGTAAAGCGATATTTGTAGCTTATGCAAAAGATTAAGTTAAATCGGTTTAAGCTTATGATTGGTTAGGCAATATTATGTAATAACCATGGTTAACAGGGCATATATACCAATTTCATTGACCAGAAGATAATTGCCGGATTTAGTTCACGATCAACGTTTTATGTATGTTTTAAAAATGATTGCCGGATTAACTCCTAAAGATTATATGTTAAGCGCTAAGAATAATATTCAGGAAACTTAAATGTGAATACCTGTGCTTTTCTATAAGAAACAAAAAAAGGCTGCTCTTTAGAGACAGCCTTTTTGTTAATTTTACTTTCAAATTAGTTTAAAATATTCTCCTAAAGCGAATAACAACAAAAGTCAGCATAAGTGCTATACCTACATAAAGTGCCCAGTCTGAGAGGGGAACTTCACTTGGTGGTTGAGGGATTATTGGATCATCAACACATGCATCAAATGCAAAACGCTTGTTTGTAAGCCAGCCAACCTGATTATCAACACTGTTAACTCCAATAAAATCTGTTCCTGGCCATCTAAAACGACCTACAAGTGCAAAATCTACCCCATTACCTTTATTAATACCAACAGTTGCAGCTGATCCTCCGAATCCATTGACTCCACCTGAAGCGCTTCCTGTAGTCCACTCCATGGATTCATACGCAAATGCAACGTTATGACCTAATCCAATAAGAGGATCATTACCATCAGTTATGATAAGCTGAAATGTATTACGTTTATCACCCTGAATATTATAATAACCAACTTTATCCCAAATAACTACCAGACGGTTTGGATTGGTAGTCATTTTATAATGTACACTACCAAAACCACCACGGGTATCTACGTCAGCCCAGAAGGGTGCTACCATAGCATATCCGTTTATAGGAAAGCCTGTTGGAGTATAAGTATAATAAGCCTGATCAAATGAAACGTTTCCATTATTGTTTATATAGAACTTAGTATAGTCCGTTTCATATAAACAAAAAGTAAAAGGAAGAGTCAACTGTGTTGTATAACCGTCATCATTTGGTTGCATAGCTAGAATAAACGAGTCATCAAGTTGTACATAAAATCCAGCATCACGTATAGATTCATCTGGAAGGATGGGAGTGATAGGACCGTTGTATTCAACCTGTGTTGGTTGCTCAATCAATCCCTTCTCTTTTAAAGTCTGATAATCCGGCGAATATGGATTTTGTCCATATGAAACGCCAATAAACATAATTGCTACGATAATTACATTGAATACTTTTTTCATAATAAATAATTTTTAGTTAATAAATAATTCCGCTAAATTAAAAACGGCGCAAAGTTAAATTTATTCTTAATTGCTGTCAAATTTTAAATGTATGAACTTAGAAATTCCGGACATATGAGTTTTTAAGTAGCACATTATCAGTATTGTAGAAAGTGCTGGCGTTTTGTTGTTTTTGTAAATTCCGGACATTATTTTAAAGTATTAAACTGTAAAGTTATTGAATCAATCATAAAATAAAAGTATTTTTACTACTGCCGTAACTATATTGAATTATAAGTTTTAACAGGAATAAAGCAATTTTTATAACATAATTGTATGTTGGTATTATTTTCATTTAGACAAGAAAGGCTGTCTAAAAGGGACAGCCTTTCTTAGATACTACTTCAACTTATCTTAAAATATTCTTCTGAAACGGATAACAACAAAACTTAACATAAGAGCTATACCCACATAAAGTGCCCAATTTGAAAGGGGAACAGGTTGTGGAGGTGGTTGTACTCCGGGTGTTTCGCTTCCAAAGGTTATGTCATCAAAACCGATATAATTTGCGGAGCCAATGAATTTAACCGACTTTGCAACACCATCAAATGCAACTCCAACAGGTTTCCAAATATTATACGCACCTCCAGGAATAGGCAAAGTTCCTAATGCAGGTAGGAATGTGCTACCCAATAGATTTCCGGTAGCATTTAAGCCATCATATACTTCAACAGAACCACTGTAATCTATGGCAGAATAATAAAACGAAAAACCGGTTTCAAAACCTGCCGCTACGTTCATTATTGCACTATTTTCATCCAGGAAAAACATAATAGTTGAAGGAGATGGTTCATTTTGGAAATTTCCACTTCCACCAGCATATCCAGCTATAATTGATAATGTTGGACCGGAAAAAGTTATACCATAGTTTGGTCCTGGTCCAAATCCACCACCTGACATACCCCCATTGTAATAATCAAGAATTGGCTGTGAGTTACCAAGTCCTTCAAAATCCAGAACAATTACATCACGATGTTGCTGATGGTTTTTACCCATCTCAATAATCTGCTCTTTTGTAATTGTTGGCTTAACACTTGGGTCATGCAGTGTTTGTGCCTGAATTGAACCTGCAAGAATAATACAGGTACTGATCAATGTTAGAATAGAAAATAATTTTTTCATAAAAAATAAAATTTTAGTTAAACATGACGCAAAGATATAATTACAAGAAGTCTTGTGCAAATACTATATATACGAATATGTCCTGAATCATGAAAACTGGACACATTTTTTTGTAATTTATTGATAAACAGTAACAAGCTTAAGATTGCGTTTTGATCTGAGTTAATAATTCTGGACAAAAAACCAGTTTTCAAACACTTGTAACTTTAAAAACTGTTTAAAATCGTTGAGAAATGTTAAGACAAAATACCAGATAATCTTTATTTAGATCAAAACTAACATGATTGCTGTTATTGGGTCTAAATCCATCTTTGAGAATAAAACTTAACCCAATTTGCACTAAAAAATCATTTATTCGGATAATTTTGCCTTTTCAATTAAATTATTCTGGCTGGTAATTATTAATCGTGTTTTAAATGCCCTGGATACAATGGATGAGTGTACGCGCCGATACTTTATATTAAATAATGAACTGAAAGATATTTCAGAGTTCTCAGACTATTTTGGTAATCCTGAAAAATATATTTATGAGGTTTTCCGTGTTCAGGAAGCCATGCCCGTTTTCATTGAAGACCATCTTGACAGATTGTGGCACACTGCCTTGATTTCCGGTGTAGTGCTTCCTTTTAGCCGTAAGGATATCCTTAAAGAAATTTATATGCTTATCCGTGCTAATACTTCCGGAGATGGTAACATAAAGATATTCATAACATTGCCAAATCACGGGGAAATGCTCAGGTTGCTTTATTATACGCCTCATCAGTATCCCACCAAAGAACAGTTCTCAAAAGGAGTTGCAGCGCGTTTGTTTAATGTTGAGCGCGAGAAACCAAATGCTAAGATAATGGATGTTGCATTGCGTAGTGCCACCGATCAGATAAAAACTGAGAGGAATGTTTATGAAGTTCTGTTAGTAAACGGTCAGGGATTTATTACTGAGGGAAGCCGCTCAAATGTGTTCTTCATTCAGAACCAGAAGATTGTAACTCCACCGGTTCATACTGTACTTGAAGGAGTTACCAGAAAAAACATTATTCAGCTTTGTAAAGAAAATAATATTGAACTTAATGAACAACCGGTTCATATAACTGAACTGAATAAAATGGATGCAGCATTTATATCAGGAACTTCACGCAGGGTGCTTCCTGTTTGCTGTATTGATGATTTGAATTTTAATACGCAGCATCCGCTTATTCCCATGCTTCAGCAGCTTTTTGAAGACAGGGTTATGCAATATATCAGCAGGAAAAAGGGAGAATCAGAGTACTGATCTTTTATCTTTGGATCAGCGATAACATGGTCTGCCCGATATTAGCAGGTGAATCAACCACGTGTATTCCGCACGATCTCAGAATTTCTTTTTTTGCTTCGGCAGTGTCGCTATGACCTCCAATAATAGCGCCGGCATGTCCCATAGTACGGCCTTTTGGAGCTGTTGCTCCTGCTATGAATGCTACCACAGGTTTTGTTCCGTGCTCTTTATACCATTGAGCTGCTTCAGCTTCCATTCCGCCACCAATTTCTCCAATCATTACAATACCTTTTGTTTCGCGATCATTCATAAATAATTCAATAGCATCGCGCGTTGTGGTTCCAACAATTGGGTCGCCTCCAATGCCTATGGCTGTAGTTTGCCCAAGTCCTACTTTTGTTAACTGATCAACGGCTTCATAAGTCAGGGTTCCAGAGCGGGAAACAACCCCTATTATTCCTTTTTGATGAATGAACCCCGGCATAATCCCTACTTTTGCTTCGCCGGGAGTAATAATTCCCGGACAGTTTGGACCTATAAGCCGGCAGTCTTTATCTTTCAGATATTCTTTTACCTGAACCATGTCCTGAACAGGTATGCCTTCGGTTATACATACAACAACTTTAATACCTGCTTCGGCAGCTTCCATAATGGCATCGGCAGCAAAAGCCGGTGGTACAAATATAAGTGATACACTTGCTGCAGTTTGCTTAACAGCTTCAGAAACTGTATTGAATACAGGCCTGTCGAGATGAATTTGTCCGCCCTTACCGGGTGTAACCCCACCAACTACATTGGTTCCGTATTCAATCATCTGACCTGAATGAAAAGTACCTTCAGTGCCGGTAAAACCCTGCACAATTACTTTGGAATGTTTGTTTACGAGTATGCTCATTTTCCAATTAATTTATTTAAATGCTTTGAAATGCAATATGTTATCAGTTTAACTCAGTTTGCAAAATAAACGGCAAAGATAAAAGCATTTTATAATTCAGCACATTTTATGACTTCCTGAATCTTGTTTTTGAATACACATAGTTAAAACCCAAGGGCATTTTTTAACTCCCGTCGGGCTTTCAAACAAGCATTTTAAATAAAGGTTCAAATCACAGAATTTCAGATTTCAATCTGAATAGTGAAGCAGGAAGTTCAGTGCATGATTTTATAAATCATTTCTTTCATTAGTTCTCCCTCTGAAGTAGATTCATTATCAATGCCTTTTATACGCATATCATATTCACGCAGAATTGAGATATTTTCAGCAAGTTTTTGGAAACTAAGGTTTTTAGCGGCTTTGATATAATCCTTTGTAAAAAACGGGCTTACACCAAGTGCAGAAGCAATACTTTGAGGCGATTTATCAGCAAGCTGATGTAATTTCATGATCTTTATAAAATACTGGTATAGTATGGGGATTATTTTAAGCAAAGGGTTTTCTTTGAGGTTCGCAATGAAATAATAAACTATCATGTTGGCTTTCAGTATGTTGTTTTCTGCGATCGCATCCTGTAGCTCAAAAATATTATAATCCTTACTTATTCCGATATGTCGCTCTATAGTATCTTCATTGATTTCAGAACCGGATTTAAGGTTTAGCAGCATTTTATCAAGCTCATTGGCTATTTTTCTCAGATTGTTTCCCAAATATTCAGAGAGTAATAAACCTATTTTAGGAGAAATTGAAAATGAGCGTTCTTTCAGATATGCCGTAATCCAGTCAGGGATTTTATTATCATAAATTTTTGGGGAATCAAAAAACACACCCTTTTCTTTGATTTTTTTTCCTGCTTTGGTTCGAAGATCAAATTTTTTGTTTTTATAGCATAAAACAAGAATGGTGCTTTTAGGTGGGTTCTCAAGATACAGGTCTAAACCTTCGAAACTGCCAATGTCCTGAGCTTCACGTACAATCAGCACCACATGACTGGCCATCATCGGGTAGCGCTTGCAATTGCTGAGTACTGCGGAGATATTGGTGTCTTTTCCGTATAGGATATGCAGATTAAATTCACGTTCGGTCTCGTTCAGGATATTTAATTCAAAAAAGTCAGTTAAGAGGTCAATATAATAAGACTCCTCTCCCGTGAGAAGATAAACAGGATGATAAATCTGTTTTTTCAGATTATTAATTATTTCTGAATAGGTCATTATGATGTTAATAAGCCTGTAATGTTAATCAAAAAGCAGATGTTTTACCGTAAGGCCATCGTTAATTAGCTGGTGCAGAGAGTCAATACCAATTCTTAGATGCATTTCAACGAATTCTTTAGTTACTTTTTTATCGCTTTCTTCGGTTTTGATACCTGAGGATATCATAGGCTGGTCAGTGATTAATAGTAAAGCACCTGTAGGGATTGAATTTGCAAAGCCAACCGAAAAAAGAGTTGCAGTTTCCATATCAATACCCATAACTCTGATCCTCAGCAAATAGTCTTTAAAATCATTATCATATTCCCATACTCTCCTGTTTGTTGTGTAAATAGTTCCTGTCCAGTAATCTCTTTTGTGATCGCGGATGGTTGTAGAAACAGCTTTTTGAAGGTTAAATGCGGGCAGTGCAGGAACTTCAGGCGGGAAATAGTCGTTTGAGGCTCCCTCACCACGTATTGCAGCAATAGGTAAAATCAGATCACCAAGCTTGTTTTTCATTTTTGTGCCTCCGCATTTACCAAGAAAAAGACAGGCTTTAGGTTGTACTGCACTTAATAAATCCATGATTGTAGCAGCATTGGCACTACCCATACCAAAATTTATCATGGTGATCTTATCGGCGGTGGCGCTGGGCATAGGACGACTGCTTCCTAAAATGGGTACGTTGTACCATTTGGAGAATAAATCAAGATAATTACTGAAATTGGTCAATAAAATATATTTTCCGAATTGCTCAAGAGGAGTGCCGGTATATCTTGGTAACCAATTATTTACAATGTCTTGTTTGGTTTTCATTAGTTTATGTTTAAAAATTTATTTAAATCGTAAATAGGCAAAATTAAGTGTTTTAAAAAAATCTGCATACTTTTAGCCATTAATATATGATAAATGATAGAATTTCAACAACTCAACCTGCCGGCTTATAGATTTAGGATACGGACTGATGGTGATAAAAAGGAAATATTTGATATTGTACGAAAAATATATGTTGCATTGACGCCTGAAGAATGGGTAAGGCAGCATTTTCTGAATTATCTGATAAGCGACAGGATGATGCCAGCCGGTTTGATTGCTGTTGAAAAACAGATATTTGTGAACCGTCTTAGCCGGCGTTCTGATATAGTTGTGTATGATTCAGGCGGAAAACCACAAATGATAGTGGAATGTAAGGCGCCAAATGTGAAAATAAATCAGCAGGTTTTTGACCAGGCAATACGTTACAATATTTCATTGAATATCAAATATCTGGTTCTGACGAATGGGATCAGCCATTTTTGTTTTAAGCTGGATTATGAGCACGGCAATGCTATACAGTTGGAGCATATCCCGGCTTTTTCCGAACTTTAAACCTTTCGTTTTGATTTGGCGTTACAAAAGAATTATACCGATTGGAAAAATATAATAGAACAATTTTCGCTCTGCTCGATTGTTCTATATATTTAAACCATCGGCATTTACGTTTGTAGATTTACAAAACGGTTTGGACTATTTTGTAAATACAAATCGTATTATATTGCTGTTTACCAGTGATTTAATTTGAGTTTCCTAAAAAATTGTGGTGAATTCGTAAATGCAGCTTTGTTTATTCTTTTGAATTATATCCCTGTAAGAGATTTATGCCGGTTTTTAATTTAATGGCATCAATGAAAAATTATGTATTTTTACAGTTTCAGAATTTTGTGTATGAGTTTGATTAGTCCTGATGAGTTTGGCAGAGCTTTATATCTTCAGAAATTAGGTTTGAAATCATTGGCGGTTCCATTGATGAAACTACTGAAAATACAAAGGATCAATGAAATATATGATAAGTACGAACATAGTGAAGGACTTGATTTTATTGATAGTTGCCTTGAAGAGCTGAAGGTTGTTTACGAAGTCCCTGTCAACGATTACAAAAACATTCCAACTTCAGGCCCGGTGGTTTTTATTGCAAATCATCCTTATGGCGGGCTTGACGGATTACTTCTTATACGGCTGATTGCCGGGGTCAGACCTGATGTAAAAGTAATGGCAAATTATATTCTGAAAAGCATAAAACCCATATCAGATTATTTTTTACCGGTTGATCCGTTTGAACGTAAGGACAGTGCGCAAAAAAGTATGGCGGGTATAAAGAGTTCGCTTAAAGTACTGTCTGATGGAGGTTGTCTGGCAATATTCCCGGCCGGAGAAGTATCATCATTTCATGCCAATTCAAAAAAAATCACTGATAAGGAATGGAATCCTTTTATTGGCAAGCTTATAGCTAAATCGGAGGCTAAGGTTGTTCCGATTTATTTTAGCGGTAACAATAGTTTGCTTTTTAATCTTCTGGGTATGATACATCCCAGACTACGTACTGCAAGACTGCCATCAGAACTGCTTAATAAAAAAAAACATACCATTAAAATTCGTATCGGTAAAGCTATAAGCAGGGAAGATGTAGCTGAATTCAGTGATAATTCACAGTTGATGCGGTTTTTAAGGGCTAAAACTTATGCTCTGGCAACTTCTCTTGAAGTTAAGAGACGCTATTTTACTATTCCATTGCATGCCAAATCAGTTCCTGAAAAAATAATTGATCCCGTTGATCAGGATTTACTTATTCAGGAAATTGAAAAAATTAAAGAATCGGATATTATAATTGAATTTCAAGATTTTGACGTATATCTGTCTGAGTCGGGTGATATTCCGCATTTGCTCAGAGAAATAGGGCGATTGCGCGAAATAACTTTCAGAGAGATAGGAGAGGGAACAAATCGCGCAATTGACATTGATGAATTCGATTTGTATTTTCACCATTTATTTATCTGGTCAAAATCAGAAAAGCGGATAGTAGGCGCATATCGCATTGGGAAAGGCAATGATCTGTATAATAAGTTCGGTGTTAAAGGTTTCTATATCAGCACTTTGTTTGATATTCACCGTAAATTACACCCAATGTTAAAGCAATCTGTTGAACTGGGGCGCTCGTTCATAATAAAAGAATATCAGCAGAAAGTTTACATACTGTTATTGCTTTGGAGGGGAATCCTGACTTTCATAAAACAAAATCCTGAATACAGATATTTGATTGGTCCGGTGAGTATCAGCAATAATTTTCTGAAAATATCAAAGACTTTGCTGGTGCATTATATACGTCAGAATTATTACGATCATGAGATGGCCAGGTATGTTTCAGCAAAGAAAGAATTTAAGGTTCGACTTGCTAATATTGATGCCGAAATATTGCTTCAGCGTGAAAAATCAATATTTATGAAAACCATAGATGATATTATTTCAGAGCTTGAACCTGAAGGCTTCAAAACACCTGTGCTGCTGAAAAAATACCTTAAACAAAATGGCAAGATCATAGGATTTAATATTGATCCTAAGTTTAATAATGCTCTGGACGGTTTTATAGTAATGGATATTAAGGATGCTCCCGAGGAAACCTTACAAATGCTTGAAAAACAATCAATACAAATACAAAAATAAAATTATCCGGAGCTTTGTACATAGTGATTTTTAAAATCAGGTTTTTAGTTGCAAACACATGATCAGTCAGTGAGTCTTTAACATGATTAGTGTTTGAAGAATATAAAAAGGGATTTTTTGATACTATTTTTTAAAGAATAATTTTAAACTTTAATCTTGTTGAATAAAAATTTATACATTTGCGCCTACATTAAAATTCATTAACTATGAACCGATTAATCGTCCGTATCATTCTTACAGTGGTCATTATTGTACTTGGTTATTTTATTGTTGAAAGTATTTTAAAACCTGTACGATTTCAAAAAGAACTTCAACATCGCAAAAGTATTGTAGTATCTCAGATGAAAGATCTGCGTTCTATTCAACTGACTTACAGGGTATATAATAACAGCTATGCATCAAGTTTTGATACTTTGCTGGATTTTCTGAGAAATGCTGATATACCGGTGGTTAAAATTATTCCGGATCCTAACGATACTACATTTACCAAAACTATTAACGACACTATTGACTATATCAGGGCTGCTGATTCTTTACTTAAGCATGTTTCCTATTCCATTGATTCATTGCCATATATTCCTTTTTCGGGTGGCGAAAAGTTTGAGTTAGATGCGGGACGCATTGATCGTGGAGGTGTGATGGTAAATGTTTTTGAAGCAAAGGCTCATTATAATACATTTCTTAAGGGTCTTGACGATCAGCTTCTTAGAAATCTTGAAGCTTCAGAAGAGCAAATCGGACGTTTTCCCGGGCTTAGGTTAGGCTCAATGACTGAGCCCTCAACCGATGGTAACTGGGAATAAATATTTATATATTGAATGAAAGAGATTTCGCCGGTTCACAGATATGTTGATTCCGGATTAAATTACCTGTTTACAAATAATTATGAACTGTCCATCCGTCTTTTGCCGGATGGCTTTTCTTATTCGATATTCGATACAGAAAGAAACAGATTTCTGGCTTTGGAAGAATACCAGTTACCTACGGGATTAAGATTTCCGGATGTAATGCTGTCAGACGATTATCAGCATTGGCTCGATAAAATCATTAACAGTAATTATTTGTTAAAAGAAAGTTTTAATAATGTATTTGTATTGGGCGGAGGTGCAAAATACACTTTAATACCCGTGCCTCTTTATGATTCTTCAAAAAACAGGATGTATCTTTCATTTAATCATACGTTAAGCGATAATGAACTGGTTTGCAATGATATGATAGCAGCACCTGAAACTTATCTGCTATATTCTATTCCTGTACCTGTTAACGAATGGATAAGCAAGAATTTCCCTTCTGCACGCCGTTTTCATGTTTGCAGTTCGCTGATACGTAGTTTTTTTACCCAGTTCAGAGGTGGTAGTCCGGTTACAAGGATACTTGCAAATATTCAGTCAGAAATACTTGACATATTAGTATTCAAAGGTTCAGAGTTTCAGTTGTGTAATTCATTTCATTATTCTGCTGATACCGATTTGCTTTATTACCTGTTGTTTGTAACTGAGCAGTTGAAAATCAATACAGAAGGAGCGACCTTGTTTGTGTCGGGCAGATTTGAAAATAATAGCGAACTTGCCGGATTGCTCAAAACTTATTTTCGTTTTGTTGAGCTGATACCTGAAGCCAATGAATTTAAATTCAGTGCTGTTTTTGACGATGCTCCGCTTCATCAGTATTACGATCTGTTAAATGTAACGCTGTGCGGATAATAAGAGGATTACACAGAGGGAGGCAGATATTTCCTCCTAAAAACCTGCCGGTAAGACCTACTACCGATTTTGCCAAAGAGGCACTTTTCAATATCCTTGAGCATCAATATGATTTCACCGATCTGGAAGTCCTCGATCTATTTGCCGGTACTGGCAGTATTTCCTATGAGTTTGCTTCACGGGATTGCAGAATCGTTACTGCTGTTGATTCACATCAGGGTTGTGTTACATTTATAGCCGAAACTGCTAAAAAGCTTGATTTCAAGAACATAAAAGTGTTCAGGTCTGATGTATTCAAATTCCTGAAACAAAATAAGAAACCGTATCACCTGGTGTTTGCCGATCCCCCCTTCAATTTTGAAGACCTGAAAATGCTGCCTTCTCTTGTTTTAAACAAAAATATTCTGACTAATGAAGGGCTGTTCATTCTTGAACATCCCGGCTCGTACGATTTCTCAGAACATGAATTTTTTACGGAACACAGAAATTACGGTTCAGTTCATTTCAGCTTTTTCACATTTTTACTTCGCTGAAAAATGATTTATGATATTGGTAGCAATTAATTGATGCTCAGTATATTTACTTTCTGCCTGAACCTGTTGTAGAAGCTTGTTTATTTTATCACGGTTAAATCCCGGTATTGCCCAAAGATCAAACATACTCCTGATAAGTACCAGTTCTCGTAATCGCTTGTCTTTCAAAATAGTGTCTTTGGATATCATTTCCATCATAAGGTTGTATGGTTGTGATGATTCCAGTGCTGTGACAATATCCTTACGTTCATACAAAGAAGATGTAATAAGATATTTTTCAAAGAATTTCTGAAAAAAATCCATGTATTCTATGTGGTTGTACAATATTTCATGATCCAGCAAATATTTTTCAGCCAGGGCATTGCGATCCGTTATTCTGAGCATCATTTCAATTTCAGCGGTTTTGTAGGTTAACAAATCGTTGAACCATGCGTTGTCAATTCCGGGAAAGCGATTGTATAATTCAGTAACATATTGAGTAAGAACGCTGGTGCTACGGCTCCGTAGAATAGTCATTGTATTTTCAGCCAGAAACTCATCATGAAAATCATAAAACTCATTTGTAAGTCCGTTTAGTTCAAATTTCCATGAATCAATGATCTCAAACTGAAGCCATGGGATCTGAAAGGCTGGAATGTCTTTATCACGTAGTTTCTCGCTAAGGATACCACTTATTTTAAGTTGGTATGTTTTAGCAGGTTCCAGTAAAATTTCACATTTCTGAATCCCGATTTTAAGAATTGCAAATAGTGTATGTTCCAGTTCCAACCGCAACCCGAAGGTTCCGTTTTTAGCAACAGTAGTGCGTGCTAAAACCATTTCGGTATTTGAAATATAATCGGAATAGGTAATAAGTTCTACCGGCAGTCCGGCAGCATTAGCAACTGAAGATTTTATCACAGTGGTTTCAGCATGAAGCAGACTGAAAAAGAAAGTAGCATACAGAAATACAGCAACACGAAACCAATACATCACAACTTATAATTTTTAATTGAAACAGCTATTGCGTCAGGTACAAAGGCACTGGCATCACCGCCGTTACGGATAATATCGCGGACTATTGAAGAGGTCAGTGCCGTGTATTGAGGCAGGGTAAGAAAAAATACAGTTTCAATGTCGGAGTACATTTGTTTGTTAATCTGCCCTATACTGCGTTCAAATTCAAAATCGGCTGAGGTTCTTAACCCACGAAGTATATATGATGCATTTACCTGTTTGCAAAAATCCACAGTCAATCCGGTAAATGATTCTACCTTAACCTGAGGATATTCAGCAAAAACCTGTTTGATCCATTGTAAGCGCTGGTCAACTTGAAACAATGCCTTTTTTTCGGCATTGATACCTATGGCGATAATAATTTCATCAAAAAGCGGTAGCGCCCGTAATATTACATTTTCATGGCCGCGGGTAAACGGATCGAATGAACCCGGAAAAACAGCTCTTTTTTTCATTCAAAGTATTTTTAGTAGTTCAGGTTTATATAAAATAATGAGTAAAGATTAAAATTTATGGTCTGTAATGTTACTAACGCTTTTCGTCTTTGGTATATTTCGCAATAAAATTCTGTACCAGTTCACGCAGATTCGCCCATGTGTTGTTTAATTTATCCGGTATATCTGTCATGTCAACCCATTCCACTTTCGTTATTCCTTCATTTTCCTGAGGTTTTAACAGCGATTCAGGCTTTTGGGTTTTCATACAGAACCAGTGGGTAACTTTTAAAATATATTTCCCTTTTTCAAAAAATGCATGATAAGTAGTTTCGAATGGTGCAATAATACTGAGTTCACTAAGTCCGGTTTCTTCTTCTACCTCTCTTATAGCTGTCTGGGCAAGATTTTCGTTAATTTCAACCATGCCTTTTGGTAAATCCCAGCGACCATTTCTAAATATCCATAGCATTCCTTTATCCTGTTGAAACACAATGCCTCCGGCAGCATTAACAGGAGTAAAAAATGTTTTAAAAATATCATGCAACAAATCCGGGTTTTTAGGGTTAATAATTACCAATTTATCATACATGTTATCATGAATGAACGATTCGATAACCTGCTTAAGATCAGATGAATCATTATAATTCTGAATCCGTGTTCTACTGCTTTGATATTTTGTGAGAATATTTTCAGTAAAGATGACGGGTTTATCGTTGATAAAAACTTTATACATTTGCCGCATGAAATTAAATAATGATGTTGCTATTACCAGTGCAGATCTGTTGCTGCAAATTAAAGCAATAAAGCTGGATGTCAAAAACCCTTTTACATGGGCATCGGGAATTATTTCTCCTATATATTGCGATAACCGCAAAACATTGTCGTATCCTAAAATACGCACTTATATACGTCAGGAGCTGGCTAAACTGATAAATGAAAATTATGGACTTGTTGATGTTATTGCCGGTGTTGCTACAGGTGCAATAGCTCATGGAGTACTGGTTGCTCAGGAGCTTGGTTTACCTTTTGTTTATGTACGTTCGTCGAAAAAAGACCATGGGCTTGGCAATCAGATTGAAGGGGTTGTTGAGTCAGGACAATCGGTTGTGATTGTTGAGGATCTTATTTCCACAGGTAAAAGCAGCCTTGAGGTTGTTAAGGTTCTGAAAGATGCCGGTTGTTCCGTAAAAGGTATGGTTGCAATTTTTAGCTATAGCCTTCAGGAAGCGATAGAGAATTTTGAAAAAGCACAAATACCGCTGCAAACTCTCACCGACTATACTACACTTATTGGTAAAGCAGTTGAAGATCAGTATATTAATGCTGATGAAATGAAAACTCTGTTAAACTGGAGAGAAAATCCGTCAGCGTGGGTCAAACCTGAATAATCTTTGAAAGATGCAATTGAAAAGTAATAAACATCTCATTGTCAGAGATGCTGTCGGGGTTTATGCTTTTATTAATGATTTTCGTAATCTTGAAACCGTATTACCTGAGCAGGTCAGAAACTTTAAGGCTGATGCTGATAGTTGCAGCTTTGAAGTCAGCGGAATAGGAGAGATAGCCTTATTAATTAATGAGAGGGTTGAAAACAGGAAGGTCAGTGCTGTTTCAACAGGAAAATCTCCTTTGGAGTTTAAATTGAGTGTTGAACTTCATCCCGAAGATGAAAATTCCACTTCTGCTGTTATTTGTGTTAACGCTGAATTAAGCCCTATGCTTGAAATGATTGCCAAGAATCCGCTTAATAATTTCATTAATATCATGGCTGAGAAACTTAAAAACGCCATGGAACATTAAAATTCCACTTTGTTTCTTTGTATTATTAATAGATGAGTAGAGATCCTGATCATGAGATCAATATTTCGTCCCGGAAGCAAAGATATCGGGTAGAAATAATACCGGATGGCAAAATATAACAGACCAATTATACCGGATGGCAAAATATAACAGACCAATTATCGCTTCGCTC
>CAZJZG010000038.1:0-6271 GCA_964550455.1 uncultured Bacteroidales bacterium
GGTATAATTGGTCTGTTATATTTTGCCATCCGGTATAATTGGTCTGTTATATTTTTCCAATCGGTATTATTTTATGAATTGCGCTTTTATACGATTGCGAAATTTATATACTTTAGCGCTGCTAAAATTTAATACTCATATCATGCTTAAAAAGTCAACATTATTACTATCTTTTGTTATTCTGGCAATGTTTGCCAATGCCGATCCAATCAAGGATCTGATAAAAAACTCAGGAAATGCTTCAGATTATAAAGGCAGCAACCTGCTGATCATAGCCGACAGCACACGTGTTGAAGTCCAGGAAACCGGATTAAGCTATGTTTATATGTATCAGCTTGTCAAGGTATTAACTTTGAAAGGCGCTGTTGAGCAGAGGGTAATAAAAATGGATTATGACCCCCTTTCTGCCACAATCGAGATCCTGATGGTTAAAATTCACAGAAAGGATGGCAGTACTGAAAATATTGACATCTCAAATGTGTACGATTATCCGGCGCCGGCAAGAGGTATTTACTGGGGTGCACGTGAAAAAATGATTGAAGTGGGAAGGCTTGAACCCGGTGATGCGGTTGAAATCAAATCATTTAAAAAAGGATTCACTTATGCCCTGCTGCTTGACAATGATGAAGATC
Source organism: uncultured Bacteroidales bacterium (assembly GCA_964550455.1). Taxonomy (GTDB): domain Bacteria; phylum Bacteroidota; class Bacteroidia; order Bacteroidales; family JAAYJT01; genus JAAYJT01. The sequence goes on from CAZJZG010000038.1 coordinate 633, forward strand.
GTTTTATTCCTCCCATGCGAGGTCATTTTTATGATATAGTTCCTTTCTGGAACCAAAATCCGGTTCTGGAAAAAATATACACAGTACACCTACCTGCTGACAAACCCTTACAGTATAAGTTTTATCACGGCGAATGCGAATCCTCATTACGGTTTATTGAAGGAAAACATGTTTATGTTTTCTCAAAAAAGAATATTATGCCTCCCAAAAGGGAAGCCAATATGGTGGATTTATCAGATGTTGCACCAAAACTTATCCTGACAACCAGTCCTGACTGGGAAGCCAAATCGCGGTGGTTTTATGGTGTGAACGAAGATTACGGAAGCTTTGAAGCCACACCCGAGGCACAGGAATTCGTTAATGAACTGCTTAAAGATGCAAAAACAGAAATTGACAGTATTTCGATTCTTACACACTGGGTAGGCGACAACATGCGGTATTCAGGGATCTCAATGGGACCCGGCGAAGGATATACACTTCACAATACAGAAATGAATTTCCGCGACCGCTGTGGAGTTTGTAAGGATAAAGCCGCCTTGCTTATCTCATTCCTGAGAATGGCAGGCTTTGAATCATACGCTGCTATGACCATGGCAGGACAGCGAATTGAAAACATTCCTGCTGACCACTTTAATCACAGCGTTACTGTTGTCAAACTTTCAGATGAAAAGTATCATTTGCTTGATCCCACATGGGTGCCTTTTCTCAGAGAATTGTGGTCGAGTGCTGAACAACAGCAACAATACCTGATGGGGCTGCCCGATGGCGCTGATCTGGCAACCACCCCCGTTTCTCCACCTGAAAATCACTTTCTTAAAATCAATGCAAACTCAACACTTAACCCTTACGGAACTCTTGAAGGGCAATTGGTACTTGAAGCAGAGGGACAAACTGATGGCGCTATTCGCAGCATGTTTACCCGCGATTTCAAATCAGAATGGAATAAAAATACAGAAGCCGAATTATTGCGTATTTATCCTTCAGCAGAAATTTTAAAGGTTGATTATGGCGACCCTATGGATTATATGAAAGCACCAATAAAGATAGAAATTCAATACCGTATCCCCGGTTTTGCTTTTACAGGTGAGAATGAAGTGATTTTCACCCCACTGCTTGCTGGTAATTTCCTGAGCCGTGCCATGAGTCATCTTTCATTCAATACTGATCTGGAAATCAGGACATACGGTTTTCGTGATCGCTGTAGTCGTTTGGTTGAACTTGAGGAAACAATAAATATCCCTGCTGGATTTAAAGCGATTTTGCCGGACACAAACACCTCAGCCAAGGGCGAATCAGCAAGCTATGATGGTGGTTATAGTATTAAAGATAATACTGTAATACTGAAACAAAATATTGTTCTGAATAAAAGGATTTACAATTCAGAAGATTGGCCTGAAGTAAGAGCTACAGTAAAAGCTCAGAAAAAAATGGCAGAAATCCCTGTAGTTCTTAAAAAAATATAGTTCAAACCAGAAATCATCTCTTAAAACTATTAATACTCAATAAAATGAAACGAAATATTCTGATTATAATCCTCTTTTTGATTTCCTGTAAAGCCATAGCTCAATTTCAAAATGCAGATGCTGTCTATGAAAAACTCATCCGCGAATACACCCTAAATGAAGATATGAGTATAAGCTTCAGGGAGTACAAACAATTAAAACTGCTGACCCAGTTATCATTCAACAGGTTGTATGGTGAAACTTTTATTGTTTACAATCCGCAGTTCCAGCAACTTAAAATCAATGATGCATATACCATTATGGCTGACGGAAAAAAGATCATTACTCCCGAAAACGCTTTCAATGAGGTGCTTCCGTCAAGTGCATCCCAGTCAGCTACCGCCAATCATTTGAGAGAAATGGTTGTAACCCACACAGCTCTTGAGATTGGTGCTACTATTTATCTTGATTATACTTTGAACTCCACTCGCGGGTTCTTGCCCGGATTAATGGGAACTGAATTAATTCAGGAATCTTCACCTATGAATGAAATGCAAATTATCGTAAAAGTTCCTGTATCAACAACTCTTAATTATCAAATGTATGGATTAAGAACTGCTCCTGAAATTCTGAAACGAGATAATCAAACCATATATATCTGGAATTTTAATAATGTTCCTGCTTCAGCTAAAGAAGGATTCCGCGGCAAGTTGCTTCCTAATGTGCCTCGCCTTACATTTAGCACGGCAGGAAGCATGGATGATGTTGTAAAATGGCTTGTCAATCAAACTGCTTTTGATATGAAGATTAACACGCAAATGAAAAACCTTGTTGACAGTATAAAGGGCAGGAACAATAATGAAATAAAGACTATGCTTGATATCCGGCAGGAAGTAGTAAACAATTATGCTTACGAAAGATATGAACCCTCATTGTTAGGCTATAAAATACGTACACCTGAAATGGTATGGAAAAGCAATGGAGGCAACGTACTTGAAAAAACATTGCTGCTGGCAGCTTTGTTGAAACATGCTGATCTGGATGTTGTACCTGTTATGATAGGCTCACAAAAATTTGTGAATGCTAATACAGGAAATTTATCTCTTTTTGAGGATTTTGCCGTGAAAGTGAACACTAAAAATTACGGTACTATTTATTTATCAGCAAATTCATCACACAACCAAACTCTGGAATATAGCCTGACTCAGAGTGCAATAGTTCCGTTAAGCCGAAATAATGAGAAAATCATAAACCCTGTGAGTGTAAAGAACTCTATTGTATTTAATTCCGATATTGAATTAAGCAATGATTTAAAACTATCCGGCAAGGCTTACACTGAGCTAACAGGAGCAGTAAATCCATTTCTGTTTTTACAAAACGACAAAAATAGCTTCAGGTCTTATCTGAGCGGTGGTTTGCTTAAAGGAGATGAGTCAATTGAACTTAAAAACAGCGATATTTCCATATCAAAGCTTAACCTGATACTGGAATCTGACAAACCTGTTGCTGGAAATGCAGGATATTACCAATGGATGCTTCCTTTAGTAAATACCGGTTTTGAGCAATGGCGCATAAATTATCTTGACAATAACCGTACAGAACCTTTTGTAATACCTTTTACAATTTCAGAAAAATATCAATATTCAATTGCTTTGCCAAAAGATTATGTATTTGTTAACAAAGCTGTAACTCAAAGGCTTGAATGTACAGCCGGTTTTGTAAATATTGAGTTTAAACCAAAAAATAATAAAATTGAAATCGTCAGAGAAATCAATATTGGTGAAACAATGATAAATCCTGAAGATTACCGGGCATTCCGCAAAGTAATCAATGCATGGATTGATAAGAACCAGAAAACAGTGATATTTAAAAAGAAGTAACAAACACGTGCAAGGTAGTTAGTCCTCATAGTTTTAGAAAGGTTTAAAAAGGCTGGTAGTTTATCTTTACCTCAATTAAAAATATTTGAGACACTTAATCCAATGCTTTGTATTTAAGCAGTTTGCGTTATGAGTAAAGAAAAGAGACAGACCTACCCAAATATAAAGCCCCATAAATATTTCACAAAAAGAAAGGTTAACAGCACCGATACTATGTTAGCCACAAAGCCTGTTCTGGCCATTTGTTTAATAGTTACTTGCTCTGAACTAAAAACAATGGCATTAGGTGGGGTTGCAACAGGAAGCATAAATGCACAGGAAGCTGAAATGGCAGCTCCGGCAAGTAAAGGCATAGCATCAAATTTAAGTGATTGAGCCAATGTGACAAGCAATGGCAACATGATGCTTGCAGTAGCAGTATTAGATGAAATCTCAGTAAGAAAGTTTATACTAAAAAACACTAAAAGCATAATAATGCCAACCGGCAAAAATCCAAGATGAGTAAACAAACCGCCTAACCAGCCGGTAAGATCGGTTGTTGAAAATCCTTTGGCAATGGCTAAACCAGCACCAAACAAAATAAGGATTCCCCAGGGAAGCTTACTTGCCGTTTTCCAGTCAAGCAGGCGCTCTCCTTTTTCACCTGAGGGCACCACAAGCATAAGTATGGCTCCCAAAATTGCAATCATGGTATCATCGAGATATGGCATCCAACGATTCCAGATAAAAGTGCGTGTTATCCATAAAAAAGCCATCCCACCAACAATCATCAATACCCTTTTTTCACCCTTTGTCATCGGATGCATTGAATCCAATTGCAAAGTCTCCTGAATTTCAGGTTTCGCAGAGCCAAATCCTGAAAGGTAAAACCACACAAGAAGCAATAAAATAGTTGCAAAAGGTAATGCAAAAATCATCCAATTAAAGAAAGAGATTTCAACACCAAGAGAATTTTTTACTATGCCTGCAAGAATAATGTTGGGTGGAGTGCCAATAAGGGTAGCCATACCGCCAATGGACGAAGAGTAAGCAATACCCAACATAATATTCCGTGAAAAAGGTTGTCTTGCATGAAAATGATCTACTACCGAAAGACCAATGGGAAGCATCATAATAGCAGTAGCTGAATTTGAAATCCACATGGAAATAAAAGCAGTAGCAATCATAATACCCAGTAATATCTTTCTTTCATTAACACCCACAATTCCAATAATTTTAAATGCAATTCGCCGGTGAAGATCCCATTTCTCTATAGCAAGCCCCATTACAAAACCGCCCATAAAGAGGTAAATGAAAGGGTTCCCATAAGAACTCGTTGTCTCTTCAATAGGAAGGGCACCAGATAATGGAAAAATTAAAATGGGAAGTAAAGAGGTGACCACTAAACTTACAGGCTCAGTTATCCACCATATAGCAATCCAGCTTGTGCACGCTAATATTGCTTTTCCTGAATCGGAAAGTCCCTCGATAGGTAACCAAAGAATAATAAAGAATAACAGCGGTCCAACTAAGAAAAACAACTTACTTTTGATATTATGCAAACGTATCATGATATTATAGGGTTGAAGTAAAGTTAACCGGTCTATAAAGATTCGTCAATAGTTTGGTTTAAAGGACTGCTAAAATTAAACATTTTCAAATTTCCCAAAACAAAACAGTAATAAAATTCAATCTCCAAAATAAAAAACGTGATAAGTACTTTTTAATAAAGAATGGAATTATTTTGATAAATCAATAGTGAGTGCTTCATAGAAATAATATTTGTCAATCGTTTCAGAACTTTTTTGCAAGATTGAAAGCTCAAAAAACTTCTAATTACGACAACCGCTTCAACTTGTCGGAGCGGTGAGACTCGAACTCACGAACCTTCCCGAACCTATTCGGGATACGCTAGCCAACAGAAATAAAAAAAGAGGCTAACCATTAAGATTATCTCTTTAATATGTCGGAGCGGTGAGACTCGAACTCACGACCTTCCCGAACCTATTCGGGACACGCTAACCAAAAGAAATAAAAAAAAGAGGCTCAAAATTATCATTGCCTCTTAAATATGTCGGAGCGGTGAGACTCGAACTCACGACCTTCCCGAACCTATTCGGGATACGCTAGCCAACAGAAATAAAAAAAGAGGCTAACCATTAAGATTATCTCTTTAATATGTCGGAGCGGTGAGACTCGAACTCACGACCTTCCCGAACCTATTCGGGACACGCTAACCAAAAGAAATAAAAAAAAGAGGCTCAAAATTATCATTGCCTCTTAAATATGTCGGAGCGGTGAGACTCGAACTCACGACCTTCCCGAACCTATTCGGGAT
>CAZJZG010000038.1:6371-31699 GCA_964550455.1 uncultured Bacteroidales bacterium
TAATATGTCGGAGCGGTGAGACTCGAACTCACGACCTTCCCGAACCTATTCGGGATACGCTAGCCAACAGAAATAAAAAAAGAGGCTAACCATTAAGATTATCTCTTTAATATGTCGGAGCGGTGAGACTCGAACTCACGACCCCTTGCACCCCATGCAAGTACGCTAGCCAACTGCGCCACGCCCCGATTTATTTAATTAATTTATTTTTTCTTTACTTTTTCTAAAAAAATTATAACTCACGACCTTCCCGAACCTATTCGGGACACGCTAGCCAACTGCGCCACGCCCCGAAATGTTCAAATCAAGTTGCAAAAATATTAAATTTTCTTAATCAACAATCTTTTTGTCAAAAAACAATACGGTAGATTCCCGGATCATAATCCTTACAGATATGATAAAGAACCTTCTCGTAATCCTTCTGGTTTCCTACAAAATCAATGTTATTGGTGTCAAGAAGCAATATTCTGGTTTCTGACAATTGACGAAGGTAATCGAGATAACCCGACTGGATTTTTTCAAGATATGAATCTTCAATTGATTGTTCATAGGTACGCCCCCTATAACGTATATTATGCTGAAGCCTTTCAATATCAACATAAAGATAGATTAACAGATCAGGCTTGGGTACTGTGCTGATAATAATATTAAACAAGCGTTTGAATAACCTGAATTCATCATCTGACAAAGTTTTATGAGCAAAAATTAAAGATTTGTCAATGAAATAATCTGATACAATAAATGATTTAAATAAATCCATTGTGGACAACTGATCCTTAACTTGCTGATAACGTGAAGCAAGAAACGACAATTCAAGCGGGAAAGCATATTTTGACTGATCCTGATAAAATTTTGGCAAAAACGGATTGTCTTCAAATTGCTCAAGGATAAGTTTGCCATTAAAATCTTCTGCCAATCTGCTGGCAAGCGAAGTTTTACCGGCTCCGATATTACCTTCGACACAAATATAATTATATGGAATATTTTCTGATCTCATTTAAAAATTTTTTCATGATGTTTTCCCAGGTACAAATAGTTTAACTTCCTTTGTATCATTACATTCTTTAAGCAAGGCTTCAATGGATCTATTAAATAACGGATGAATATGATCCCTGGCTATTTCAGCCATAGGTATGAGTGTAAATCTGCGGAGATGCAGGCGTGGATGTGGTATAACAAGATGCTTGTCATTAATGACATAGTCGTTAAAAAATAAAATATCTATATCAATATTACGGCTACTGTAATTTTTTGAGGTTCTTATGCGTCCAATATATGATTCAATTTGCAGCAATTGATCTAACAGACAAAAAGGATTATATAAAGTTTCAATATAAATAACCTGATTTAAAAAACTTACTTTATCATCGAAACCCCATGGGGCAGTTTCATAAACAGAAGAGGACTTAATAATGTTACCAATTTGTTCATCAATAAGTTCCCTGGCTTTTGCAAGCATTTCTGAACGATTGCCACGATTGCTTCCCAGAAGTAAATATGCTTTTTCAAACATGTCGCAAATAAAACGTCAAAATTACAATTGTTCAATTAATAAATATTTTTCCGATCTCAATAAATCTTATTAATTTCGGCATTTCAAAAAAACAAATGTTTATCAGATTCAATTACTTAATCCTAATTCGCTATGAAACAGTTCTTTAAATTTATGTTTGCCTCTATGTTAGGCTTTATTATCGGCGGGATCATTCTGCTTTTTCTCCTTATTGGAATGATAGCTTCAATAGCATCATTTTCAAAAGAACAAACCATTGTAAAACCCAATACAGTTTTACATATAAAGCTGGATCAGCCTATATCGGACAGGAATCCTAAAAACCCCTTTGCTTCATATGATTTTTCCGGATTCAAATCCAACCCTGGTTTGAATGAAATACTTAAGAACATAGATAAGGCTGCCAAAGATCCTAACATTTCCGGAATTTTATTTGAACCCTCTGCAGTTTCTGTAGGATTGAGCACTCTTGGCGAAATTCGTGAGTCGCTGGAAAAATTTAAAGAAAGTGGTAAATTTATTATCAGTTATAGCGAAAACTATTTTCAATCTTCTTATTATCTCGCAACAGTTGCTGATAAGGTATATCTGAATCCGGAGGGGAGTTTTGAACTGAAGGGTTTGAGCGTTCGTGCTGTATTTCTGAAAGGACTGCTCGAAAAACTTGATATTGAGCCACAAGTCATAAGTTATGGGAAATACAAAAGTGCTGCCGACCCCCTTATTTTCGATAAGCTTACTGAAGCTAACCGCGAACAGCTTAGCGTTTATATTAATAATGCATGGCAGAATATTCTTGAAACAATAGCAAATTCGCGTAATCTCACTGTTGAGGAATTAAACGCAATAGCTGATAATTATAAAGTTGAATTTGCCAATGATGCTTTTGAACATAAGCTGGTTGATGCACTATGTTATAAAGATCAGTTATTTAAAGAATTGAAAGAAAGAATTGGAATTGAGCAAGATACCGAATTGAAGTTGATGGAAATAGGCAAATATTTGAATGCTCCGGCACTGCGTGATGGCAAAGCACGTTCCCGAAATAAAATTGCAGTTGTTTATGCTCAGGGTAATATTATTTCCGGTAAAGGTGATGAAACAACAATAGGTTCGGAGAGTATCTCAGCGACAATAAGAAAGGCTCGTGAAGATAAAAATGTAAAAGCAATAGTATTGCGGGTAAATTCGGGTGGCGGCAGCGCTCTTGCATCTGATGTCATTTTGCGTGAAATATTACTTGCCAAAGCCGAAAAACCTGTTGTAGCTTCTTTTGGCGATGTTGCAGCATCAGGTGGATATTATATTGCCTGCGGAGCAGATAAGATTTTAGCTACGCCTACCACGCTAACCGGATCTATTGGCGTGATTGGAATGATCCCTAATATGAAAAACTTCTTTAACAATAAGCTTGGAGTTAAATTTGATCATATTTTAACCAATGAGTATGCTGATTTCATTCCGTTTGACAGACCTCTGAACAGCCAGGAAAAAGATATTCTGCGTCGTATGATAGATAACACTTATGACGTTTTTATTACTCATGTAAGCAATGGACGTAATATTAATAAAGAAATGGTGGATAAAATTGGTCAGGGGCGTATATGGGCCGGAAACGATGCCCTTGAAATTGGATTGATTGATAAAATTGGCGGTTTACAGGATGCAGTAGATCTTGCTGCCGAACTGGCCGGACTAACTGACTGGCGCATTACAGAACTACCTGAACAAAAAGATTTTCTTACAATGATTATGGAAGACATGCAGAATGAAACAGTTAAAAAATCCATAAACGCCGAGATGGGAGAGTATTATAAGTATTATCAGTACTTGAAGAATGCTGCCAGTTTTCAGGGTATTCAGGCACGAATTCCCTTTGAAATAGAAATTGATTAAAATTATAAGTGTTTTTCATAAAACCACTAACAACCGTTTTATACTGTAAAAATCAGTATTACGGCAGAAGCATAATTTTCAGGAACCGATGAATTCTGATGATCTGGATTTTCAGAATGATTCCAGCCATTGCTTACGTATAGCCATTTTTTGCGAATCGCTGTAAGACATGTTATAGTTGTAAAGAGCCTCTTCCCAGTCTCCGTACATGGCATTGGGAAGTACTATATATCTTCGTCCGAACTCATTACGCAGACTATCAGTTACTTTTGCTCTATCGGTTACACTTTTTTTCTCAAATATATCAGAAAAATCTGCAAGATTATCACCAATAAGGAGTGATATATGATAATTTGCGGCAATTGCCCTGCGTCTGTTTTCCTTTCCTGATTCTGCTGTCCTTAAAATAATATTTTTATCTGTCGCCTGAGGGAATCCCAGTTCCTGCAAATTTCTTACAGTAGCTTCTCTAAGATGTTCTTTTCGGTTTGAAACATAAAACAGTGTAACACCATAATTTCTGGCAAGCTTCATAAACTCAACAGCACCTGGAAGAGCTTTGGCTTTGCCAAGATTACACCATCTGTCCCAATATTCCGGATAGGAAGTCGCTTTTTCTATACATTTCGCACTATGAGGACTATTATCCACCATAGTTTCATCAATGTCCACAATTACAGCCCGAGGCAAAATTACATTCTCATCGCGCAAATCGCGTTCAAGCATTATACGTGCCATATTGAAAGCCTGATAACATAATGCCCTGTATTCAGCAGACTTTTGCTGGAACAATACAGCCATTACTGTTTGCTCACTTATAGGAATTGAAAATAAAGTATCATCAGTAATTTCTTTAACCGGCAATAAAGTGTCTGTAGTGATAGTGTCAGTAATGATTTCGGGTTCTTTAGGTTTAAAAGGAGGAAAACAGGACGATAGCGATGCTATTAACCCAAAGATCAGCACAATAGAGATAAAGTCATTTCTTTTCATAATATCTGGAATTAATAGAGCAAAAATATGAAAAGTTAGAATATAAACTGAAATATTAACTCATTCAATGATTGATTTAAGCATAAAATCAGGTTTTCATAAACTCATATAACACTTAGAATATCAATATTTTATATCACGGAATAATAAGATAATAATAAAAGGTTTGTGAATTCAGCAGTTTTTAATAATTTTGCAGCCCTTTTTAAAAATGTTATTCATCTTTTAACTTTAACAACAATGAAGGTATATAAAACCAATGAAATCAGAAACATAGCACTAATAGGAAGTGCCAAATCAGGAAAAACCACTCTTTCAGAATCTATTTTATTTAATGGAGGATTAATAAACCGCCGGGGATCTGTTGACGACGGTAACACAGTATCCGATTATCGTGAAATTGAACTTGAACGCCAGAATTCAGTTTCGTCAACAGTGCTTTATGCTGAGTATAAGAATCATAAAATCAATTTTATAGATACTCCCGGTTTTGATGATTTTGTGGGTGAAGTAGTTTCTGCTTTGCGTGTTTGCGATTCGGCTGTTATGGTTGTTAATGCTCAAAACGGAATTGAAGTTGGAACTGAAATTCATTGGAGACATACCATCAGATACAAAACACCGGTAGTTTTTGCGATAAACCATCTGGAACATGAAAAATCAAGCTTTGAAGAAACACTTCGGCAGTTGAAACAACAGTTTGGCAACAGTGTTACTGTTCTCCAATACCCTGTTAATGAAGGCATTAGCTTTGATTCAATTATTGACCTTGTTAAGATGAAAATGATCAGGTACGGTGATGGTGGCAAGGCCGAAATACTTGATATTCCTGCATCAGAAAAAGATAAAGCAGAAGAACTCCATGCAGCCCTTGTTGAAAGTGCCGCTGAAAATGATGAAGCACTTATGGAAGCTTTCTTTGAAAATGCTACTCTTACAGAAGAAGAAATGCAGCGTGGTTTGAAGTTAGGGATTATTAACCGCGGATTATTCCCGGTAATGTGTGTGGCAGCTAAACCATTCAAGGGTATTGACTTGCTGATGGATTTTATGATAAGTACCCTGCCTGCTCCTAACGAAGTTCCTCCTGCTAAGACAGTTAGTGGCAGAGAACTTAAATGTGATGTAAATGATGCTGCTACAGCTTTTATTTTCAAAACAAGTATTGAACCTCATCTGGGCGAAGTTTCATATTTTAAGGTTTACGGCGGAGAAGTTGCTGAAGGTACTGAAATGATAAACGGAAAATCGGGTAATAAGGAAAGGATCACTCAATTATTTGTTATTTCAGGTAAAAACCGTGAGAAAGTTGAAAAAGTTGTTGCCGGCGATTTTGGTGCCGCCATTAAATTAAAAAGTGTTCGTACAAACCAGACACTTAATTCTGCAAAATACTCTGATGAAATCATTGAACCTATAGTTTATCCCGAACCCAAGATCAGAATGGCAGTAAAAGCCAAATCTTCAACTGATGATGAAAAACTCGGAACCATCCTTAATGAAATGAGCAAGGTAGATTCTACCCTCATAGCTCATCAGTCGAAAGAATTGAGACAACTTATTCTTGAAGGACAGGGCGAACTTCATCTGAATATTGCCAAATGGCATATTGAAACAATTGATAAAATTCCAATTGATTTTATTGCTCCTAAAATTCCATATCGCGAAACTATTACCAAACAGGCAAAATCAACCTATCGTCATAAGAAACAATCAGGTGGAGCAGGTCAGTTTGGCGAAGTACACATGCTTATCCAGCCCTACACTGAAGATATGGTTAAACCCACTGAATTCCCTGTTCGTGGCACTGAAGAACATGAAATGCCATGGGGTGGAAAGCTTATTTTCAACAACTGTATTGTTGGAGGTGCTATTGATGCCCGTTTTATGCCGGCAATTCTGAAAGGGATCATGGAAAAGATGGAAGAAGGACCTCTTACCGGTTCATACGCCCGCGACATTTCTGTTTATATCTACGACGGAAAAATGCACCCGGTTGACTCCAATGAGATTTCGTTCAAACTTGCCGGACGTAATGCTTTCAGAGATGCGTTCAAAAATGCAGGACCAAAGATCCTTGAACCCATATATGATGTTGAAGTAATTGTGCCCGAAGAAAAAATGGGTGATGTGATAACTGACCTCCAGGGACGCAGAGCTGTGATAATGGGTATGGAAAGCGAAGGTAACTATCAGAAGATCAAGGCTAAAGTTCCACTTGCAGAAATGAACCGTTATTCTACTTCATTAAGTTCAATTACAAGTGGGCGTGCTACTTATGGACTTCGTTTTTCTGAATATCAGCAGGTGCCACCAGATGTTCAGACAGCATTGCTTAAAGCTTACGAAGAACTGGAAAGCGAAGAAGATTAATCAGGGATATGTGTTTTATCCCTTTATGACAGCAAGAGGAGAAAGTTCAACCACGATTTCTACCAAATCCTGTTGATCCTCCATAACCTCATCAATATTTTTATAAGCTCCGGGAGCCTCTTCAAGGTCTGCCCGCCCGCGGATTGCATGAAGAATACCCTGTTCGTTAAGAAATGCAGTTTGTTCTTTCAGATCAAGACTTCGTATTGCTTCTTTACGTCCCATTATGCGTCCGGCGCCATGCGAACAGCTTTCAAAGCTTTCAGGATTGCCCTTGCCTCTTACAATATAGCTTTTAGTTCCCTGTGAACCCGGAATTATTCCGAGCTCATCCTTGCGGGCACTTGTGGCTCCTTTTCGGTGTACAATTACATCGGTCTCGAAATGCTTTTCCTTAGCAGCATAATTATGGGCAATATTTATAAAATTATCAGTTTCGAACCCTTTGCCAAAATGTTCTTTAAATACAGAAATGACATTTTCAAGCATAAGCTTTCGGTTCGCAAAGGCAAAATCAATACAATATTGCATTTCGTTTATATATTTCTGAGCTTCCAGGGTTTCAACAGGAAAAAAAGCAAGATCATCCTTTTCATTAACTTTTGTGTACCACATTCTGTTAAGAATCTTTGCCTGTTTGTTATAAAACTCAGCAACTTTTAGCCCAATATTACGGCTTCCGGAATGAACCATGATCCAGATAAAACCATCAGAACCTCTTTGTATTTCAATAAAATGATTACCGCTGCCTAAAGTTCCAAGTTGTCTTAAAGCTGAATCATATTCCTGTTCCACTATGCCTCCCTCTACTATATTGTCAATTGAAGGCATAAGGTTCTCATTCTGAGGGTATTTATGATGATTAAAACCAAGTGGAACCAAAGCTCGGATTCCACTCATTATTTCTTTCAGCTTATTGGTTTGGATTGAATCCAGATTTGTTCTTACTGTGCACATTCCGCAACCTATATCAACACCAACAGCATTTGGCACAATAACATCACGTGCGGCTAGTACACCCCCGATAGGCATTCCGTAGCCAACATGAGTATCGGGCATCAAGGCAATATGCCGGAAGGCAAATGGCAGGTTTGCAAGGTTGATTGCCTGCTTCATTGCATCCGGCTCTACTTCGTCAAGCCACATTTTTATTGGTATTTTTTCTGATGAGATTACCTTTTTCATTATTATTTTTAAAAATCTAAGTTATTATTGAATTGATCCGTCAGGGAAGACTGCCGGTTTTGCAAATTCCGGATTATTAACAAAATCGTCGTCGCGCAGGGTTTTAATAAATGCAAGCAGATCAGATTTTTGTTTTGGTGTTAACTGAACCCCTCCTCTGTGTGCATGATGCATTAACGGATGAACATAAGCCGACATTTTCACATGATGAGAATAAAAATCAATCACTTCTGCCAAAGTTGCGAACCTGCCATCATGCATATACGGTGCTGTATATTCAATATTACGAAGTGTGGGAGCACGGTAGGCTCCTATATCACGCGGATTGCCGGTAATGGCGTAACGATCGCCCGGATCATTGAAAACAGTATCCTTACCGTTATTATAATAAAGATTGGTAGTGAAAAGTGGTACACCTGCCCCTCCATGACAATGAAAACAATCAGCACCTTCTTCAGTCATAAAAAGAACATAACCGCTTAGTTCTTCTTCGGTTAACTGTTCCTCACCATTTAAATAGCGGTCAAATCTCGAATTAGCCGAGATTAGCGTTCGAACAAACTGGGCTATCGCCTTGCCAATATTTTCCATAGTAACCTTGTCAGAGCTAAAAGCTTTGTAAAAAAGCTGCGGATACCCCGGCAGACTTTGTATCAGTGCTACCGTACGACTTGTATCTCCGTGCATTTCGTGAGGTGCTACTACGCCAGTCCATGCAAAATCTTCAAGACGGCGCAGGGATGCATCTTCATTACTATGATGTATCAACCCGTTCCATAAATATCCGTTATGATTAAAAACAAGATTTATCAGTGGCATAATGAAATTTGGCGTCTGAATGCCTGTAAGTCCAAAAGTAGCGCCACCAGTATATTTAGGATGGTCAATGCCACATTCAAATGAGCGCGACTGAAGGTGACAGGTACCGCAACTCATCAGTGAATCGCTGTGAGTACGTCCCGAAAGGCGACCATCATAAAACAAATAGCGACCCAGAGCCACACCTTCCACTGTCATTGGATTGTTGTCAGGTATATTAAGTTTTGTAGGGAAATATCGGGGAATTTCTATGATATAGGGAGTGGGATTATATTCTTCTGGTACATCATTGTTTTTCCTGCAGAAACTAAACAGCATAATCACGCTTAAGATGCTGATTATTAAAACACTCTTATATTTTGTAATTAAGACCATTTATGCTTCTTAATGGAGTATTTACAAAGATCGTTAAAAAAAACGGATTTCTGGCATGGTTTTGAATATCATTGAACAAAATCCTCCTTAATCTTTCCCGGATTTCATCTTTACCAGAATTCAAAATTACAAAAATGGGACTGTATAAATCTCAAACTATTTGCCAGTTAAAAAGCCAATAACTATTCTCATTTTATTTCGTTATACTATAAAATTCTTAATTTTACCTTTTTTTTAATCAAGCAAACCCAGATTTATGATAGTCAGATTTTCCCGCTATATACTCATACTCTCAATAATTTTATTATCTCCATACGGGCTATTCGCTCAGTTAAGTTCTGGAGGAATTCCTCCAGGTTTTAAAACCCCTGAATCAGACGAGGACTTAACACTTTATTCAGTTTCCGTTTCTGATTTTGAACACCTTTTAAAATCAGATGATTTTACTGATAAATCAGGAGAAGCTCAACGAATTGGAGTTTTACTTCCGCTTAACATTAATCCTGCTAAATCATCTGACTGGAAACAATTACCCGATGGTTCAAAACAATGGCGGATAAGAATACAGGCAGAAGGTGCTGGAGCTTTAGCATTATACTATCAGGATTTTCACCTTCCTGAGGGTTGCAGTCTATTTATATACAATAGACTTAGAACCAAAGTAATAGGTGCGTTTACACATCTTAATAATCATGAGAGTGGCAGTTTTGCAAATGAACTTATACGGGGCGAAGAACTGATAGTTGAATTGCTGACTGACAATTCAGTTCGTGAGTTACCTGCGTTTAATATAAGTGAGGTACTTTACGCATTTAAAAATAAAGACGGCAGTTTAAATGATTTTGGGGATTCAGGACCATGTAATGTAAATGTTAATTGCAGCGAAGGCGCAAACTGGCAGAATCAGAAGCGCGGAGTAGTAAAGATCCAGGGTAAAGTTGGGAACGTTGTGCTAAGATGTTCGGGAAGCCTCATTAATAATACCAAACTTGATTTCAAACCTTATATTTTTACAGCCGATCACTGCGCCAGGACTGGTTCAACTTATGCTAACGAACAGGATATGAACCAATGGGTTTTTTATTTCAACTTTGAATCAGAAACCTGTGAGAACCCTGAAGTCACACCACCTGAAACTACTCTGACCGGAGCTTCAATGAAAGCTAATGTAGGCGGTGGCAGTTTACAGATGGGAAGTGATTTCTGTCTTGTTTTGCTTAACAATAACATCCCTCCAATAGTTAATCCGTATTTTAACGGATGGTCGTGCCTTGATATTCCTTCGCCAAACGGTGTAACAATTCATCATCCTCAGGGTGATATAAAAAAGATCTCAACATATAATACACCATTGGTCTCATCAGCATGGAATTATGCAAATCCTAATATGTACTGGCAAACCAGATGGGCGGAAACTGAAAATGGTCATGGTGTTACCGAAGGAGGCTCTTCCGGCTCACCCTTGTTTAATGATTCCGGACTTATCATAGGACAGCTTACAGGTGGCGAATCAGGATGCTCTGCCGTACACAAACCGGATTATTATGGCAAATTTGCTGTTTCATGGGAATATGGCAGTGAACCAATGAGGCAGTTAAAGTATTGGCTTGACCCGGAAAACACAGGTGCTGATTATTTTCCTGGATCTTACGATCAGGATCAGGTTATCGCACTATTTGTTGCTGATACTACTGTTATTCAAACAGGTAGCTCGGTAACCTTCAGCAATATTTCAATGGGAGAACCCACTGAATACCACTGGATTTTTAATGGCGGCGAACCATCAGAAGTATTTACCAAAGACCCCGGAAAAATCACATACAACAAAACTCAGACTCTTGGTTTCGATGTAACCCTGATAGTTAAAAATGAATCACGAAGCGATACTTTGGTTCGAAAGCAATATATAAAAGTATTCCCAGGCATTTATCCGAATCCTGCCGATAAATATGTTAGCATTTTGCTTGGTTCACATGATTATAAGGAAATAAGTGTGGAAATACTTGATATGCAGGGTATCAGGCATGATTACGACGTTTTGGATGTAAGCGGATTGCACTCAGTTAAAATAAAAACTCATTTTTTAAAGAATGGAGTTTATGTGATTAATTTGAGTGAAAATGGCATTAGTTTTACAAGAAAGAAGCTGATAATTACAAGAAAATGATCTGACAAAGGGCTTACCAGCTTTGCTTAACACCAGATAATTATGCCATTACATAAATCTCAGAAATTTCAGTGGGGTCATAACCGGCGTTTTAATGCCTACAGTGAGCACATACGGCAACTTTTTGGCGGAAGGATACAAAAGCTATCAGTAGATGCTGGATTCTCATGCCCCAATCGTGATGGAACCATTGCATACGGCGGATGTACTTTTTGTAATAACGAAGCCTTTAATCCGTCATATTGCTCGCCTGAAAAATCTATAACCCAACAATTGCATGAAGGGATTGTGTTTCATAAAACGAGATATCGCCGTAGCAGCAAATATCTTGCTTATTTTCAGGCTTATACAAACACCCATGCCGAACTTCAGCGATTAATAATGCTTTATGACGAAGCATTGTCTATTCCTGATGTAATTGGTCTTGTTATTGGTACCCGCCCTGATTGTGTTGATAGTGAGAAGCTTGATTATTTTAAAAATCTATCAAAAAAACATTATATTATTATTGAATACGGGATTGAATCCTGTAATGATCATACGTTGAACTTAATAAATCGCGGTCATACTTTTAAACAATCGGTATGGGCACTGGAAGAAACAAGGCGAAGAGGTATAAAAAATGGAGCGCATTTCATCATAGGTTTGCCGGGCGAGAGCAGGAAAGAAATCTTAAATCAGGCTAAAATTATTTCTCAATTACCGATAGACAACATAAAATTTCATCAGTTACAAATCCTGAAGAATACTGAAATGGAAAAGCAATATTCTCAAAACCCTGATCTGTTTGAGTTATTTGAGCTTGATGAATATATTGATTTCATAATTGAATACATTGAGTTACTACCTCCCGATATGGTAATTGAAAGGATTACTGCCGAAACGCCTCCACGTTACCGCATTGCGCCTGACTGGGGCAACCTTCGTACTGATCAGATATTACAAATAATTGAAAACAAACTGGAAGAAAAGGATTCCTGGCAGGGTAAGATGTATAATCAAAAATTTACCGGACTTAGTTATGCAACGTAAAAACTATACTCACATATTTTTCGATCTTGACCATACATTATGGGATTTTGACGCAAACAACCGTATTACTTTTGATGAGATCCTTAAAAAGCACGATCTGTATAATTCAGGAATAAAAAACATTGATAACTTTCTTGAAATCTACGACCCGTACAATAAAATGCTTTGGGATCTTTATAAAAAAGGAAGTATTGAAAAGAACTATCTGAGTTACAGAAGGTTTGAACTAACGTTACTACATTTAGGCATTGATAACACTGAACTGGCAAAAGCAATAGCAGCTGATTATATACAAATAAGTCCTACAAAAACCAGATTAAAAGAAGGAGCTACCGAAGTTCTTGAATATTTGCAGTCACATTATATTCTTGGCTTGCTGACAAATGGTTTTAATGAGATACAATATTTGAAAATCCGTAATTCAGGTCTGGAAAAGTATTTTCCGTTTGTTGTAACCTCAGAAGAGGCAGGTAGCAAAAAGCCTGATACCGGAATTTTTGAATTTATTCTAAATAAAACCAATGCAAACAGAAATGAATGTATTTATATAGGCGATGAACCTGAAACAGATATTGTAGGAGCTGCGGCAGCTGGTTTAGATTCAGTTTTGGTTACATTCGGGAAATATTTCGGAGAAACGCCGGCAACTTTCACAATAAAGACCTTGTATCAGCTAAAAGAAATACTTTAACATAACCCTTCTGTAATCTCTTCACCGACTTAACAAAATTGAACTTCATCAGATTGGATTCCATTTTTAGCTTTACAGGAATCCAAATAACAAAAAAGGCTGAGTATCAGTGCGATAATCAGCCTTGTATGTTAACTAAAAAATTAATTTCTAATTTTTCGGTACAGGAAGCTCTTCACTTGTTTGAGTTTTAGCTTTTGATGAGCAACCGCCACAGGTTTTTCCGGCAGGAGCACAATCAGCTTTTGCTTTGTCACCGCTGCAATCTGATTTTGCTGCAGAAGTGGTTTCAGCTTTGGAATCGCAACATGGGTCAGCAGCCTTTTTCTGAACGGTTTGCTCAACTTTTGTTGATTTTGAGGTTTTTGGTGATTGATCACTCGGAAAACCGGCACTTAAAAAAGCAATAAGTGCAACAAATGAGAATAATAATGCAAATGTCTTTTTCATAGAATTTAGTTTTTTGTTATGGCGCAAAAGTAAGCACTTCATATTGGTTAACAACATTCCTAAAAGTTAATGTTTTGTTAAAAAAGCTACTAAACACTGGCTATAATTGTTTCTGCAGCCTTAACATTCTGATTTAGTGACACATGCACCTTTGAATTAAGAGGCAGGAAAAGATCCACCCTCGAACCAAATTTAATAATACCTATTTCTTCACATTGTGATATCTGTGTTTCAGGACGAAGATTACATACTATCCGGCGTGCAAAAGCACCAGCAATCTGCCTGATCAAAACAGGTCCTACAACTTCGTTTTCAATTACCAGACTATTTCTTTCGTTCTCAACTGAAGATTTTGGCAGCCAGGCAAACATATATCGTCCCGGGTGATATTTGTAATATTTCACAATCCCCCGTACAGGAGCAAAATTAACATGGACATTAGACACATTCATAAATACTGATACCTGAAGGCGTTTATCATGAAAAAACTCATTTTCAAATACTTCCTCGATCACTACTACTTTACCATCAGCAGCGCTATAAATATCATTATCAGAATTATTTGAAATACGTTTTGGAACACGAAAAAAACTTATTACAAAAGCCCACAGTGCAAGACTGATTATTAAAATCAGAATTTTAGAAAATTGAGAAACTAAAAAAAACTGGCAGAGCAGGACATTAAGAATAATCAAAATTGCCAGTACAGTAAAAATGATTTTATATCCTTCCTTGTGTATTTTCATTCAGATAGTAAGTTTAGAATACAAAAATAATAAGATAGAAATAGATGACCGGTGCAGTAAAGAACAGAGCATCGAAACGATCGAGTATGCCTCCGTGACCCGGCAATAAAGTGCCGCTGTCCTTAACTCCGGCATGTCTTTTCAGCATTGATTCGCAAAGATCACCAAGAGTTCCGGCTATCATAATGATTAGTGCCATTGCTATCCAGTGAACAACCTGAATAGAAGTTAAATAATAAGAAACAATGAAAGCAGTGGCAAGTCCGAAAACCAGTCCACCTATACATCCTTCCCATGTTTTGCCCGGCGACAGGCGTTTGTATAGCGTATGTCGTCCAAAGCTTGACCCCAGTATATATGCCGCTGAATCGTAAACCCACAGAATAACAAGAATCATAAGAAGAAGATAGGCACCTGTTAGAGGTCTGATTTTCTCACCCAATAGATGTACCGATGACAATAATGATAATGGCACGGATATAAACATGATCCCTGCAAGTGAAATCCCAATGAACTGTGCGGATTGGGAGTTGTTGTCGAACATCGCAGTTAAAAACGGAATCATAAAGATCAACGGTATTGCCCAAAGCCATTTTGCTTCAATCCAGCTACTATTAAAAGCAAATATAAGGATGAAGATCAAAGCTCCGGTAATTGTGCCTGCCACGCGGGAAGCATTGCTGGCGTAAGGTTTGAAAAGCCTGTAAAACTCACCAATACCAAGAATGTAAACAACAAGCATTAAAGCAGCAAAATAATTTGCTCCCAGCAGGATTGCCCCTACCATGACTACTGCAAACAATATTGCGGTAAGAGTGCGGGTGCGAAAATTGGGAGGACTCATTATTTGGAACTATTGATTATCTGATTTGCTTCAAATGCATCCTCAACCGGCACATATAATTCTGCTTCACCAAACAGGTAAGCAGAATCCTTTTTATTGATTATCACGCTTTCAATATTTTCAGCAGCAAGCAATCCTTTTAGAATTTCAACTTTAATCACATCTGAAGAGCTAAAGATCATAGTCCATTTTTCATCCATCTCACACAAAATTTAATTAGTATCATCAAGCAAAAACAGGTAAAGTTCTTTAGGACCATGAGCGCCCATGATCAATGTTTTTTCAATATCTGCTGTTCGGCTCGGACCTGTAATTAAACTCACCATTGAGGGCATTTGTTGCTGATATTTTTCCTTCAAAGCCTTAAAAGCCTGTTTTATATCGTCCATCATTTGATTGGTATGAGCAAGAACAATATGAATTTCAGGAAATATATTTATACGCCTTCCCGGTCCGCTGCGGGATGAAACCATGATACTTCCGTGACGGGCGATCAAAAATTCACAAAACGTAACTGCTGCTTTCATGTTTGCAGCCTGTGAACGATCGTTTGTAACAGGAATACCGGATTTTAAAAGTAAATTAAACAGCCTTTTATCAAAACAGAACAGAGGTTTTAAATCATTTTCTTCAATAAGGTCTTCAAGATTTGATATTAATTCTTCCTGAGTTTCACAAAAAACAAACTTACCGCCTGCTTTTGTAAATTCCTGTGCAAAAACAACTTCAGGGGTATCATAAAATGGTTCAAATACCTCGGCAGCCATATCCAGATCAGGAAATGGATTGGCGGATCTGTTTATAAGTGCATTTCTGATCCGCTTTAAAACTTTCTCTTTCGTTGTGCTATCTTCCATCTCAACATGAATATTACATGTTATTCTTTTTCATTGCCAGAAGCTGTTTCCGGATTATCCGTACTTTCAGTATCGCCGATAACGTGTAATGGTTCCTCATATGGGCGTTTACCAAAGATACTCTCCACATCTTCACGAAATATAACTTCGTTTTTCAACAGTAACTCAGCCAGTTGTGTGAGCTTATCCTTATTTTCAGTAAGAATTTTCAAAGCTCTTTCATATGCATTCCTGACCATTGCGCTAACTTCCTCATCTATTATCTGGGCAGTACGTTCACTGTACGGACGATTGAGCATATATTCTGATTGTCCTGTTGAGTCGTAATAGCTTATGTTTCCTAATTTTTCGTTTAACCCAAAATATGTAATCATTGCATAAGCCTGTTTTGTAACTTTCTCAAGATCGTTGAGTGCTCCTGTTGACACTTTTCCGAATATCAGCGATTCGGCAGCCCGTCCTCCAAGGGCGGCAGTCATCTCATCAAAAAGCTGTTCATAGGTAGTAATCTGACGTTCTTCAGGAAGATACCATGCAGCTCCAAGTGATTTTCCCCGGGGGATAATAGTAACTTTCACCAAAGGATGAGCATACTCTAACAGCCAGCTTATTGAAGCATGACCGGCTTCATGAAAAGCAATTACTTTCTTTTCCTGAGGTGAAATGAACTTACTCCTCTTTTCAAGACCAGCAACAATACGATCAATAGCATCGAGAAAATCCTGCTTTTCAATTTGTTTTTTGTCTTTACGGGCTGCTATCAATGCAGCTTCATTACAAACATTGGCAATATCAGCGCCTGAAAAACCGGGTGTTTGTCGTGCAAGAAATATAAGGTCAATTTCAGGTTCCATTTTCAGATCACGAACATGAACCTTGAAAATTGCAAGTCTTTCTTCGAGGTCAGGTAATTCCACATGGATCTGGCGATCAAAACGTCCAGCCCTGAGCAAGGCACGGTCGAGAATATCGGCACGGTTAGTTGCAGCAAGAATTATAACACCTGCATTACTGGAAAAGCCATCCATTTCAGTAAGTAACTGATTGAGAGTGTTTTCACGCTCATCGTTGGAACCTGTGATCGGATTCCTGCCACGGGCACGTCCAATAGCATCAATTTCATCAATAAAAATAATGCAGGGTGATTTCTCTTTGGCTTGTTTAAACAGATCACGAACACGTGAAGCACCGACACCTACAAACATTTCAACAAATTCAGAACCTGAAATAGAGAAAAACGGAACTTTGGCTTCACCAGCAACAGCTTTAGCCAGAAGGGTTTTACCCGTTCCGGGAGGTCCCACAAGTAAAGCTCCTTTTGGTATTTTACCTCCAAGTTTCCTGTATTTCTCCGGATGCTTGAGGAATTCAACTATTTCCATAACTTCAATCTTGGCTTCTTCAAGACCTGCCACATCGTTGAAGTTAATGCTAACGGTTGTATCCTTATCAAATAACTGAGCCTTTGACTTGCCAATATTAAAAATATGCCCCCCTCCTGAACCCCGGGCCATCATTCTCATTATCACAAGCCATAAAACAATAAGCAATATCAAAGGAAATATAAAACTCAAGGCATCACCCCATTTCTTGCGGTTTTCGTTAATTAAGTAAATAGGTTCTTCTAAATCTGTCTGGGCTTCTTTTACATCTTCTTTAAATGAGTCGTATGAACCAATGGTATGCTTAAATTGTGGGGTGGAGCTTTGACCTGAATAACCTTTCAGATCTTTATATTTTTCCAGTTTTAGAGAATCTTTTTTAATGAAAATTTCGGCTGTTTCATTATTCACAACTATAATCTTCTCAATATGCTGATTTGCAAGCATATCTCTAAGCTCACCCCAATTAATTTCCTTAGTGGCAGTTTCCCAGTTATTAACCCACATAAAAACAAGCAATAATGCCAAAGCAGCATAAATCCAATAAATATTGAATTTTGAGCGCATGTTTTTTGGTGGCTGCTCAAGAGGACTTTTATCCGGTTTATTTTTATTTTTTCCTGACATATAATTATTATTCTCCCTGAATACTTTACATCTTATTATTAAAACTCATTCAACGGTTTCAAATTGTTTAAATTCTGCATCTGACCATAAATCTTCCAGTCGGTAATAATTTCTGGTTTGTTGCTGAAAAACATGAACAACCACATCAACATAATCAATCAGGACCCATTCGGCATTCTGATAACCCTCACTTCGCCAGGGCTTTACCCCGTGTTTTATTCTTACATGCTCAACAAGACCATCAGCTATTGCTTCAACATGGGTACTTGAATTTCCATGACAGATAATAAAACTATCGCATATAGCATTCTTTATTTTTTTAAAACCAAGCTGAGTTATTTCCAGTCCTTTTTTGTCTTTAATACCTTCAATAATAGCATCAGCAAGCTTTTCAGATGTAATTTGTATTTTTTGTCTTATCATTTTATTTACTTTGCAGTGCAAAAGTAATGAATTTCAGCTTGCACACTGTAATTTGCAAATACTTACTTTCATGAACCCAACATGGCAAATTCTCAGGACAAACAGCATTCCTTCTACGAATGTGTATGCATTATCTATGATTTCTAAAAATAAGGCAGAAGATGGAATGGTTGTTATCACCAATGATCAGACTGCCGGAAAAGGACAGGGAAAAAATTACTGGGAAAGCAAACCGGGTGAAAATCTAACTTTTAGTATAATTGTGAAACCCAAAGGTTTACAACCATCAAAACAATTTATGCTGAATAAAATCACATCGCTGGCAGTGTATGATTTTGTGAATTCCGAGATCAGTACAGGGCTTACAAGCATTAAATGGCCAAATGATGTTTATGTTGGTAATAAAAAAATTGCAGGCATATTGATCAGCAATATTATTTTGGGTAATGAGATAAGCTGGGCAGTTGTGGGAACAGGCATCAATATTAATCAGGTGAAATTTGAAAGAGACGCTCCAAACCCGGTTTCTTTAAAACTAATAAACTCGCTAACATATAATCTTGAAAACTGCCTTGAGCGTGTACTTCATTTTTTTGATCTAAGGCTAAAACAATTACTTGAATTTGATTTTAAATCCATTGATTCAGACTATCTAAACAAGCTTTACCGAAAAGGGATCAGTACAGATTTTATTTATGAGAACAGAAAATTAAATGCTACTATAACCGGCATAGGTGAGTTTGGTCATTTGATCCTTCAATCGGAAGATGGGGAAACTATCATGTGCGATCAGAGGGAGATAAAAATGATCCTTTAGTTGATTGAAAAATCCTAAAATTCAAGTATTGAATACGTTAAAACAAAGCCTTTTATGCTATCATGGCTTAACTGTTATATAAAAGCTATAATTTAAAGCTAATTAGAGTATATTTGCAGAACTGGCATTCAGAGATGAGGAAAATGTTTAAAAGATCACTATTTCTGGTTATTATATTGATAACTACCTTACCTGAGCTCTTTGCACAGGAAGCGAATTATATTTCTCATTCCCGCAAAGCTGAGCGCTATTTCCAGAAAGCTGTCAGGCAATATTCAAAAAGAGATTATGCAGTAGCCTATAAGTTCGCTAACAAGGCAACTGCGGCAGATGGCAAGTATGTTCAGGCTTACCTTCTTGCTGGCGACATAGCTTTGGAACTGAAGGATAATAAGTCTGCCATAACTCACTTCAGAAATTCTGCCTCGCTGCAACCTGATTTTTTCCCAAAAGCCCATCTGATACTTGGGAATCTACTATATAACGAAGGTAATTATAATGAAGCTCTTGAATATTTCAGTTATTATTCAAAATTCATCTTAAGCGAAACTGATAGAAATAAACATGATAAACGTATATCAAAAGCTCAGGCGGCATCAAACCTGAAAAACAACCCGGTTTATTACGAACCTGTTATTTTGAACCAAAATATTAACACATCGCACAATGAATATATAAATACAGTTTCAGCCGATGGTTCTATACTGATTTTCACACGTCGTTCCGCATTGTACGATTCCAGGTCTCAGAACCGCCAGCGTGAAGAGTTTTTTAAATCCGAACTGGTAAATGGAACCTGGACTGAATCAGTGCCTTTAATAATTGATGAAGATCATGGAAACGAAGGTGCTATGGCACTTTCATACGATAACAATTTCCTGTTTTTCACTGCCTGCCACCGTTCTGATGGTTATGGCAGTTGTGATATATATTTAAGCAAAAAGAATGGTGAACAATGGACTAAACCTGAAAATCTTGGATCTACGGTAAATTCATCGCGCTGGGAATCACAGCCTTCATTTTCATCTGATGGTAAAACTCTTTATTTTGCCAGCAATCGCTCCGGAGGTTATGGTGGTTCAGATATCTGGAAAACAGTAAAACAGGAAAACGGATTCTGGGGTGAACCCGAAAACCTTGGAAGCACTATTAACACCGAAGAGGATGAAATGTCGCCTTTCATCCATGCCGATGGGCGAACATTGTATTTTTCATCAAAAGGGCATTATGGGCTGGGAGGTGCTGATCTTTTTGTCAGCCGTTTGAACCAGGATGATTTATGGTCAGAACCGCTTAATCTTGGATATCCTATAAACACTGTTGCTGACGAGATTAACCTGGTTGTTCATCCTGACGGCAGAAGTGCTTTCATCTCCACTGATCTGGCTGGCGGGGAGGGAGGTTATGATATCTATCAGTTTGAATTATTTGACGAGATCAAACCCTTACCGGTTTCTTATGTAAAAGGTCATGTGAAAGATATAAACACATTAAAGCCACTTGCAGCAAATATTGAACTTTCGGATCTAAAAAGCGGTAAAATCATCGTCAGGTCAGAATCTGACCCTGTGACCGGGGAATTCATTGCTGTTTTACCTGTTTCAAAGAATTACGCATTACATGTAAACCATAAAAACTACCTCTTTTATTCACACTTTTTTGCTTTAGATACTGTTTCCAGATTTTTTAACCCGGTAAATCTTAATATTTTATTGAAACCTGTTGAATATGGGCAAGTTATTATTCTAAAAAATGTTTTCTTTGCAGTAGATTCTTATCAACTGGAATCTGCTTCGTTTTTGGAATTAAACCTTTTAGTAGACCTGTTGATTGAGAATCCTCGCTTAAAGCTTGAAATTTCAGGCCATACCGATAATACAGGTAATAATGAGTATAATCTCGTATTATCATTTAACAGGGCAAAAGCTGTTTTTGAATATCTTGTGGCTGCTGGTATTGATGAAAAACGGCTTTCATATTCAGGAAAAGGAGATACTCAGCCTGTGGATACAAACGATACACCTGAAGGCAGGACAAACAACAGAAGAACTGAATTTAAAATAGTAGAGTAACAGATAGATATTTTTTAAGTATCAGAATATAAATTACTTATAAAAAAAATCAGTATATAACCAAAAAACCAGAATAATATGTCAGAACACAATCATGAAAAGCATAGCAATAGTGAAAAGAAAAAAGCCTCACAGCTAAACCAGAATATTATTAAAAAATGTATTGATCTTTTCGACAGGCTTCCTATTGGCATTTACAGAACTTCTCCTGAAGGTGAAATTTTAACTGCAAACCCAGCTTTTATTTCATTACTGGGATATAATAATTTTGAGGATCTAGAAGGTATAGATTTGAACAAAACACATAAACATCCCGAAGGTCGCAAGCAGTTTATTAAAGAAGTTGAAGAAAAAGGTGAAATTTATGCCAAAGAATCCATACTTGTTGACAGCAATGGAAAAGAAATTCATGTGGAGGAGTATGCCAGAGTTTATCGCGGTGTTAGCGGGGTACCTCTTTTTTATGAAGGTATTGTTATTGACATAAATGAAAAAGTTAAGAACAGACAACGCATTGAATTCTTAAATGGACTTAAAGAGCTTATATTTAGCACTGTAACATCGTTTATAAATATTCGTCTGGGAGATATTGACTATAAAATCACCTATTCACTTGGAAAGATAGGTGAATTTATAGGTGCTGATCGTTCGTATATCTTCCTTTTTGACGATGAAGAAATGAATTTCATGAGCAATACTCATGAGGCTCTTGCCGAAGGCATCTCGTCAGTTATTGACGTACTTCAGGATGTTCGCACCAGCAACTATCCATGGTGGATGGATAACCTGAAAAAGAATAAGGCAATAGTCATACGCAATGTAAAAGACCTGCCTGTTGAAGCACAAAGCGAGAAAATGATCTTTACGAAACAACATATCAAATCATTGTGTTCTGTGCCTTTGTTTTTTGATTTCCGGCTTATAGGTTTTTTGGGGTTTGATATGGTGGGTTCATATAAAACGTTTGATGATGATACACTTGAATTACTTGATATTGCAGCAAGTCAGTATTCAAATATTTTGAATTATTATAAATCCGAGAATGAACTTATTGAAAACCACAAACATCTTCAAAAACTGGTTGATGAAAAAACCGCTGAAATTGTAAAAGCCAACGAACAACTGAAGATTATTGCTGAAAACATTAGTGATGTGATTTGGACTACTGATCTGGATTTGAATATTCAATATATTAGCCCTTCCGTTTTACAAAATATCGGATATACTGCCGAAGAATATTTATTAGTGCCAAGCCAAAAAAGGCTGACTCTGGAATCAATTAATAAATTCAGAGATATTATTCAGAAAGAACTGGACCTGATAAATTCCGGAAAAAAGCATTCTACCGATAAACCTATTAGTTCTGAATTAGTTTTCTATACTAAAAATGGAGAAGAATTTTGGTGTGAGTTAAGCTTCGGAATTGTTTTTGATACTAATGGTAAACCAACAGGAGTTCATGGTATAACACGTAATATCAACGAGCGCAAACAAGCTGAGATTATTCACAAACAATATAGCGACAGATTTAAAGTATTGGTGGAAAACACTTCTGACTGGATCTGGGAATTAGATACAAATGGGGTTTTTACCTATTCCAATCCTGTTTGTGAATCTATGTCAGGCTATACTGTTGATGAAATTATAGGTAAGTCTTTTACCTTTATCCTTGATCCTTCGTGCTGTGAAGATAATCTTAAATTCTTCCAGAGTTCAATTCTTATAAAAAAGCCAATCCAGAATCATGAAAATATTGCAGTTCATAAAAATGGCCGGAAAATCAATCTCCAGATAAGCTTTGTTCCGATTTTTGATGATAATGACGATTTTATTGGCTTAAGAGGTATTACCAGAGATATAACCGAGAAGAAGAGCTTTGAATCCATTCTGCTGCAATCATATCAGAAAGTATCGCAACACCTCCGTAATACACTCCTTGCTCATATTGAATGGGATAATAATCTTGAGGTTCTTGAATGGAATAATGCAGCACAAAACATATTTGGATATAATAAATCAGATGCTCTGTTTGAGAATATGATTGAAAAGCTGATTCCAAAGGAAAGTCGTAAAGAAATTTTAGAAATCTTCTTAACAGCGGTTAATGACCGAAAACCTACGAGCACTATTACTAAATGCATGACTAAAGATAAAGATTTAATTCAGTGCGAATGGTTTAATACCCCCATTACCGATGAAGCTGACAATATTACAGGAATGGCATCCCTGGTCAGAAAAATTTAAAAACCGTAACAACATTGATTTAGCTCAATTTCAATCATTATTTAACGATTTTTCAGCAATTTATTAATGGTTAATGAAAATAATTTATTAAATTTGAGGCATTAAATTTGTAACAGGCAATATTCAGGTTTTATTTTAATAAATAACAGATTATTAAACAACTTTAAAAATTAATTGATATGAGTAGTTCCGATTCAAAATTTCTATTGGGCTTTTTGGCAGGTGCTGCCATTGGAGCCCTGGCAGGTATATTGTTTGCTCCCGACAAAGGATCTGAAACTCGTAAGGTGCTTAACGAGAAGGCAAAAAAGATCAAGGATGATCTTCAGCAAGATATGAATGAAAAGATTGATGAATTAAAAGATTATCTTGATGAAAACGTTGAAGAAGTAAAAACAAAAGCTTCGAGAACAGCACAAAAAGCATACGACAAGGTTAAAGCAAAAAAAGCTGAAGCATAAAAACAGCTAATTAATTTTAATTATGTTAAAATCGGGATTTGCAAAGGTCATAACAGATATGACCGATAGCATACGTAAATATATTGAAATTCGCCTGAATCTTACCAAGCTTGATGTGTTGGAGAAATCGGCCAAGATCTTGTCTTTATTACTATCAGCCATTTTTCTTTTCATCATTTTTATGCTGTTCCTTTTTTTTATTTCATTAACAATGGCCAAATGGCTTGGTCAATTAATGAACAGCGATGCACTGGGCTATCTGATAATAGCAGTTATTTATCTGATTTCCGGTATTATAGTCTTACGCTACAGACGGAAGTTATTTTTGGGTTCAGCAATCAAACATTTATCAGAGATTTTTTTTGAAGATACAGAAGAAGATGAGAATGAAAAGGATTAAACTTGAAAAAATGAGTTCATTACAAGATATTGCTCTTGAAAAAGAAAGGCATCGTCATCTTGCACTTAAAACTGAGATTGAATTAAAGAATCAGTTAGAAGATGTTAAACAGATTTTTGCGGTTCGAAATATATTTTACGAATTAAGAAGTCAGTCGTGTTCATTTCTAAAAAACTCGGTAATGAGGATTTTTAGAAAGAAGAATACATAAATCAAAACTCTAACATCCTTTTTATCAGCCACTTACTACATTGCAAGCTATTTTAAACATTTAAATAACTTTATTAAAACTAAAGCCTATGTCGTTTGTATTAAAACCACTGCCTTACCCCATGGATGCGCTCATGCCTTTTATTGATGCGCGTACCGTTGAATTTCATTACACGAAGCATCATCAGGGTTATGTAAATAAATTAAATGAGCTGATCAAAGGAAGCCAGTTTGAAGATAAATCACTTGAGCAGATCATTAAAGAATCAACAGGTCCAATATTTAACAATGCAGCCCAGGTTTGGAATCATTCTTTTTATTGGGACAGCCTCGCTCCGGCAGCAAAAAAAGAGCCAGGTGGAAAACTTAAGCAATTGATTGACAATGAATTTAATGGATTCGAAGCATTCAAAGAAAAGTTTTCAAATATGGCTGTAACATTGTTTGGTTCAGGATGGTGCTGGCTTGTTCAGCAGGCTGACGGAAAACTACAGATTATTCAGACAAGCAATGCCGAAACGCCTTTCACTACTGATATGAATCCACTGCTTACATGCGATGTGTGGGAACATGCTTATTATCTCGATTATCAGAATCGCAGACCTGATTATGTTAAGGCATTCTGGAATGTTGTGAACTGGGAAGCTGTTGAAGCCCGTTTAAAGTAATCCGGCTCTCGGTACTGAAAATTTTATCTTAGGCACTTTCAGAAAAGGCTTAAATATTTGATTTATAAATAATTAAGTTGTAT
>CAZJZG010000039.1:0-9614 GCA_964550455.1 uncultured Bacteroidales bacterium
AATTACTTCACTTTTCATGCTCACGAGTGTCGAAAAACGTCATGGGTGTTTCATACTATTAGATTTTATTACGAACCATTTCTACAAATAAACAAACAATTACCGGTAATGGATTTACATTAAAATATTTCTAAAAACAATTCTGGCAATTATATAGCTTTATTTGCAAAATGAATAGCCATAGTTGCTGCCAGAGCAGCAGTTTCAGTTCTTAAACGATTATTTCCGAGGCTTATTGGAATATAGCCTGCGCTTTTTGCATTCATTACTTCAGTTTCGCTAAAATCGCCTTCCGGACCTATTAAAACAATTATGTCATTACCTGAAGGACATACCTGGCTGAGCAAGTTTTTGTTTTCAGTATCCATCCATGCAATATATCTGAGCGCAGATATTTCTTGCTTAATGAAATCATTGAATTTCTGAGGTTGATCAATAACCGGCATGGTTACACCAAGGCTTTGTTTCATAGCTGCAACTATTATCTTATTAAGCCTGTCGGTTCGAACCGATATTTTCTCAGAACGTTCGCAAATCAACGGAGTAATCTGATCAATGCCAAGCTCTGTTGCTTTCTCAAGAAACCATTCAAAACGAACCATATTTTTAACCGGCGCCACAGCAATATGAATATTATAGTTTCGTGCTTCCGGCCTTAATGATTCAGTTATCTGTACCTCGCAACTTTTCGGATCTACAACCCTTAATACTGCTTTGTAAAGCCACCCTTTACCATTTGTAATACGTATTGTTTCGCCTTCGCGCATCCTCAATACTTTGGCACAATGCCATGATTCATCACTGCTCAGAGGTATGTTCAAACCCGTAATATCGGCTGAATTAAACTGAGGTTCATAAAAACAATTCATCAAAAAAAACAATTGTTAATACTTCTTCAATCCGGGTTTTATCTTATCCCGGGCATAAATACTACAAATTAAACTTCATGCAAAAACAAAACTTCCTGTTTTCTGAACCATATTCTGCTGCTATTGATATGAAAACACCTTACCAATCAATAGTTATGACAGTTACGGGCATAATAATTATCCGCATTTTCACCTGACCATTTATACCGTGAACCTGCCTTCCAACAATCCGGTAATCTTAAGTTTTAAGGTTTGGAAATTTCTTTTCAAAAATTTTCAATGCAAACAGAATTACTCTGTAAGAGATGTAAATCAGCAAAGGCCAGCTCAATAACCAGAGAATTTGTGTTATATGTTTCATTTAAATTATTTTTTCTGTTACAAAAATCAATCTTGTCAAAATAATATTATCAGAAAATCAATACAGATGATTCTCATTTTCTTCCATTTCGGCAGCAGTTATCTTAGTTTTATCAATAGCCCGCCATGCATAATAAATATACAGTATTACAAAAGGTACTGCCAGCGAAACATAACTCATCACCGTAAGGGTATAATGACTGCTTGAGGCATTTTCAATGGTAAGAGAATGCTGTAGATTAAAAGTTGATGGATAAAATGCTGTTTTATTATATCCGGTTATCAGGAATAATGAAATTACAGTAAGAACGGTGCCCAAACCACTGAACCAGATCCCTTTATAAAATGTTTGCAGCAAGGTTCGTCCAATTCCATACAATACAAGTACTACACCAATTAAAAACATTATACCCACCAAAGGCATTTCAACCATATTCCTGAAATACTTATAAGGTTCCAAAAACACAATTTTGGTGTTGGCATCATAGGCAAACCCATTACTCAAGAATATTGAAATTACAAAAGTGAGGAAAGCAATAAGAAAAGGCACCATATTATATAGCAGGTATTTTTTTCCTCTGCTTCTGATATTCTCATCATCAATACTATTCATCAGATAAAGAATTCCGTTAACACGTGCAAGAAAGAACACAGCCAGCCCAAGCATAACATTTCTTAGATCAAGAACTGCTTCAAGCCCGTAGTAAGGAGTTTCCCATCTCGATATTGCTGAACTATATACTTTTGTTAGGTTCATTTTATCTATTGAAAATTCTGAACCCGTAAAAAATGTTCCTACAGCAATTCCAAGCAAAACTGTTCCCAACAATCCATTGATAAAAAGAAAAGTCTCATATGTACGGGCACCAAGAAAATTAGCCGGTTTTGTCCGAAATTCAAAAGAAACAGCCTGTATTACAAAACAAAACAGAATTAACATCCATACGTAATAGGCGCCTCCGAAACTGGTAGAATAGAACAGTGGGAATGATGCAAAGAATGCACCGCCAAAAGTTACAAGCGTAGTAAAAGTAAATTCCCACTTACGTCCCAGGGAATTTATAATCATAGTGCGCTCTTTTTCATTTCTGGCAAGAGTATAAAGCATTGTTTGCCCACCCTGAACAAAAAGCAGAAAAACAAGAAGCGAAGCTAATACTGAAATGATCAGCCACCAGTATTGTTGTAATGCAAGATGCGATAAACTTTCAAACATGATTATTGTCCTCCGTCTTTAGGTCCTATTTTAATCTGCCGGCTCATAATTTTAATTTCTGCAATCAACAGCAGTGTAAACAGCAATGCAAAAAGCCAGAATGTAATCTTCACTGTTGTATCATTTATATGAGATACAGCCACCATAGTGGGCATTATATCCTGAATAACCCAGGGTTGCCTGCCCATTTCCGCTGTTACCCACCCCGATTGAGATGCAATATATGCCAGTGGTATTGATGCTATTGCCAGGCGCAGCCAGAATTTTGACTTTTCAATACAGTCTTTATATAGCAAAAATAGAAATATAACCATTAAAAGGAAAAAGAAAAAACCCAGTGCAACCATTATATGAAAACTATAGAAAGTAATTGGGATACTGGGAACTAACAAATTAGGGTCATCAATATATCCATAGCCAAAATATTCCCAGTTTTCATCCAGAACAACCCGTGCTAATTCAGCCTTTTCATGATCGTTGTCGTTTTTAGCCTGTTTAAATTCTGCCAGCGCATTTATGGCAATTTTACCTTTCTCTATTTTTTCCTTAGCTCCCATTATCCCATACTTTTCATTACCATCAAGCAGGTCCCTGACTCCTGGTACATAGGCTTTAAAATCACCAAAAGCCATATACGACAAGAAGTTAGGAATTTCAATCTTGAAATAAAAATCCTTGATATTTTCATACTCAGGATCATCAGGAGTTGTAGCCATCATTCCTATTGCAATAAGACCAACACCTTCATGTCCATGTTGCAAACCTTCAAAAGCAGCAAACTTCATAGGTTGTTTTTCAGCAATTACTTTTGCCGAACCATCACCGGTAAGGATTGTATAAAAAGCAGTAATCAAACCAAAAACAGCGGCAACAAGTATGCTCCTTTTAGCAAGCAGGGTTTCACGTTTCTTTAGTAAATACCAGCTACTGACTCCGATTACAAAAATGGATCCGAGCAAATAAGACGATGATATAGTATGAAGAAACTTATTAACAGCCATGGGTGAGAACACCAGATCCCAGAAATTACTCATTTCATTTCGGGCAGTTTCAGGGTTGAACACCATGCCTATAGGATATTGCATCCAGGCATTGGCAACAAGTATCCATAATGCTGACAGGCTTGCACCAAAAGCAACCAGCCAGGTTGACAGCAAATGAAATTTCTTGCTTAGTTTGTTCCAGCCAAAAAACATTACAGCTATAAATGTAGATTCAAGAAAAAAGGCAAAAATGCCTTCAATGGCAAGTGGTGCACCAAAAATATCGCCCACAAACCAGGAGTAGTTTGACCAGTTAGTCCCAAACTCAAATTCAAGAATGATTCCTGTAGCAACGCCAATGGCAAAGTTGATACCGAAAAGTGTCATCCAGAATTTGGTTGTTTTCTTCCAATGAGGGTCGCCGGTTTTCACATAAATTGTTTCCATAATAGCCTGGATAAAAGCTAAGCCAAGTGTTAATGGAACAAATAACCAGTGATACATTGCCGTTAAAGCAAATAAACCTCGTGACCAATTTACTAATGTAAAGTCAAAGGCTGATGTCATATTTATTGTGTATTAATTAGTTGTTCAAGAACGTGATTGCTTCTTTCCTGATTGTTATTAAAATTTGATTTTAAATAATTGGGAAACAAAAAAAGCCTGAATACAAAAAACATAATAAACAGCTTAATGATTATTATCATCCATAGAGTTTTACCTATGGTCATACTTTTAAAACCATCATAATAAAAATAAAAGACCTTTGATAATATGCTGTTTTTCAATGCTATGCTTTTATTACTTTTTTAAAAATCAGATAAGATGCCAAAAATTTATTTGAAGGATTTCACGAAACAAATTTATGCATTAAAACCTATTTATAATACGAATTATCATTCAGTATCATTATTGACAATTTCACCAATTACTTTATACCCCTCTCCTGCTATTGATTCAGTTATCTGATCAGGGGTTGCTACATTTGCATCATAAATAACAGTAACAAGTTCCTCAACATGAGAAGCTTTTGATTCATATACACCCTTTACCTTGCTAAGAGCCTGGCTTATAGTGTTCTCACAACCTACGCAACTCATTCCTTTAACATGGAGCGAAAGTTCGGTAAGAGCCGGAGCAGCATTATCAGATTTTTCTGACTGCTCACTTTGTTGTGACGGATTATTGCATCCGGCTATTAATAATGCCAGAAACAAAAAAAATGATAATTTTGTCATTTCAAATGTGTTAGATGATCTTGGTACGATACTTGGTTAATAATTATTTTATTTACGAAGATATTTAAAATATCTGATACAGGTATAAAATTTCACAATAATTTTCAAAAATCAGTACTGGTTAAGAAGATTGTGATAAAAAAAGAATAATTTAGTAACCTCTGATATTCAGCAAGTAACAAAAGTATATAAATATCGTTTTTTAGAATATAAATATTTGGAATACAGGATAAATAAACAGATTAAGTATTTATGAAGAAGGGACTGATAGTTTTAGCTGCTATTTTGGCTATTCCTGTGTTGAGCCTTGCACAACGTGGTAAGCCCGAAAAAAGAATATCGGAAGAATTCTGTATGACGACTGATGAAATACATCTTTACAGGCTTATCAATGAATACAGACTGGCTGCAAGTCTGGAAATAATCCCTGTTTCCAATTCTTTATCCTATGTTGCTCATGTTCATGTCCGTGATTTGTATCAAAACAGACCTGATCTACAGAATTGTAATTTACATTCGTGGTCTGACAAAGGAGACTGGACCCCATGCTGTTACACAAAAGATCCTAACCGTACAAATTGTATGTGGAATAAACCCAGAGAATTAACCGGATACAAGGGTAACGGGCAAGAGCTTATTTTATGGGAAAATGTTCAGGCTACACCACTTAGCGCATTTGACCAATGGCGTAATTTTGATCTTACTAACGATATGTTTCTGAACCGGGGCAGATGGGCAGAAAAAGAATGGAAAGCTATGGGTGTTGCGCTTTATGAAGGCTATGCATCGGTTTGGTTTGGCGAAGTGACCGATCCTCGTGGAGATGTTAAGCTTTGTACAAATGCCACCAGGCTTTCACCCACATGGTTGTTGGATGAAACTGCCAGACAAACTGAAGTTGTGGAAGAAGTCAGCGAACCGGTCGAATTGCAGGATTCTGTCAGATATTATTTGATTGTGAGCAGTTTCAAAGAAAAGACTCAGGCAAATAAAGAGGTAGAACGCCTTAAAACCAATGGTTATAATGAAGCTAAAGTAATTTTTAAAGAAACCAATTACAGAGTTTCTGTTTACGATTATACAAAACTTGAAGAAGCTCAGAAAACACGAAAGCAGCTTACTAACGTATTTAAAGGGCTGTGGATCATGGAATTATAAAACTTTGTAATTCTTTATCCTATTCTATTCTATTGAGAGATCATTGATGATCCGGCTTATTTTCTTTTCCATCTCGCTGTCAACCTCATCAAATTCAGATGCTTTATCCAAAATGCCTTTAATTCCAAAATAAAACTTGATCTTGGGTTCAGTACCTGAGGGTCTTATAGTGATCTTGCTTCCATCAGTGAGGAAAAACTGAAGCACATTTGATTTTGGCAGCTCAATAGGTTTGGTTAATCCGGTAATATGGTTTATTTCCAATTGTTTCTGATAATCTTTTATGATCTCCAGTTGAGTATCGGCAATTATTTCCGGAGGTGCATTGCGGAACTTATCCATCATTGCAGCAATAGCTTCAGCGCCGGCTTTACCTTTCTTTGTAACCGAGAGTAGTTTTTCCTTATAAAAGCCAAATTCAACATAAATATCCACCAAAACTTCAAAAAACGATTTTCCAAGATCAGCAGCCCATGCAGCAGCCTCAGCAATCATACAGCAAGCCGAAACAGCATCTTTATCGCGGACAAAATCGCCTACAAGATATCCGTAACTCTCTTCTCCTCCGCCTATAAATTTCTTTTTCCCTTCCAAATTACGGATAATCTCAGCTATATATTTAAATCCGGTAAGTACATCAAAACTCTCGACACCATATTTTTCAGCGATTTTTATTAATAGCTGACTGGTTACAATAGTTTTTACAATAAATTCATTACCTGTTAACAATTTATTTTCATTCCATTTATGCAACAGATAATATATGAGTACTGATGCTGTCTGATTTCCGTTTAATAGTACAAACTTTCCATGATTATCTTTCACAGCAATACCAACTCTATCAGCATCAGGGTCAGTAGCAAGAACTATATCAGCATTTATTTCCTTTGCTTTTTCCAAAGCCATAGCAAGTGCTTCGGGTTCTTCAGGATTTGGCGATTTAACAGTAGGGAAATTACCATCGGGGATGTTTTGGACTTCTATTGTAGTAACATTCCGAAACCCAAATCTATTGAGGCATTTTGGAACCAGATAAACCGCAGTACCATGAATAGGAGTAAATACAATTTTAAAATCTTTCTGTCTTTCAATAGCATCGGGTGATAACGACAGACCTTTTACTTCTTCAATGTATATTGCATCAATTTCATCACCAATAAAATGAATCAGTTCCGGACGTGCTGCAAAATTAACCTCTCCGGGAGACTGAATTTTCTGCACCTCCGATATCACATTTACATCGTGCGGAGGAACCAATTGCGCACCATCGTTCCAGTAAACCTTGTAGCCATTGTATTCCTTAGGATTATGCGAAGCAGTTACCATTACTCCTGTGTGACAGCCTAAATGCCTGATAGCAAATGACAATACAGGTGTAGGATGAATATTTTCAAATAAATAAACCTTGAAATCATTAGCAGATAAAACCTCGGCTGTAATTTGAGCAAAATATTTACTGTTATTGCGTGTATCGTATGAAATGACTGCTTTAAGCTCTTTTGTATCAAATGATTTTTTCAAATAATTTGCAAGACCCTGAGTGGCCATACCCACAGTATATTTATTCATACGGTTAGTTCCAACACCCATAATTCCACGTAAACCACCTGTTCCAAATTCAAGGTTTTTGTAAAACGAATCAGTGAGTTCTTCCTGATTATGATCAATAAGATATTGCACCTGATTACGGGTTTCATCATCAAACTGTTCGCTTAGCCAGGTTTTGGCCTTGCTGATAATTGCCGGATCTGTATTCTTCATGATTATATGTTTTTATTTTTTTTGCAAACATACTGAAAAAGAAAAAATCATTTTCATTTGAACCTTATCATAACAAGAATAGTTATTCTATCAGTTTATGAGGATCATGGAAATAATGACACAAAACAGATATTTCAGATTTATTATTTATTCAGTTATCGCTGTACTAATAGGCTTAAATACTGCTTGTTATAATACGACATTACAAACTTCAAATCAACACATTATGATGAATCCGATATTAAAAAGTGATGACGAATGGCGTAAAAAACTTACTCCACTACAATATGATGTACTTCGTGAAAAAGGAACTGAAAGGCCTTTTACAGGTGAATATTATAAACATTTTGAAAAAGGTGTATATCATTGTGCCGGTTGTGATGCTGCTTTATTCCTGTCTGATTCAAAATTCGACTCAAGCTGCGGCTGGCCAAGTTATTTTGAGCCGGCTAATGCAAACGCAATTGATTATAAACCGGATTATTCCTTTGGTATGATACGCACCGAAGTACTGTGTTCAAATTGTGGCGGTCATTTAGGACATGTTTTTGACGATGGTCCAAAACCCACAGGGAAACGATATTGTATAAATTCTGCTGCACTGATTTTTAAGACCTACGCTGAAGATGATATTCAGCCAGCCCGTCAATAGGTCGCCTAATAATGTTGCCAAGCTGCATTTTATGTATCTCACATATATCTTCAACAATATCCCGAAGATGATATGCTATTGATCCTGACAGACAAAGAGGATATTTTTGATAATCTGGATAAATTGCAACCATTGATTCAAAGAACTCCTTAACATGTATGGTTAATAAATCTCTCATCCATTCATTATTTTTATGCCTAATGGCAAATGGAGCAAAAGATGCGAGAAAACGATTTGGAAAAGGCTTGCTGTAAATATTATTCAGCATTGAATCAGGCGTTTCCGGATACGTAGCCTTAAAATCATTGAACAAAACTTCAGGCATATTATCTGAAAGAGCTGCTTTTAATATCTTTCGTCCCAATACAGCACCGCTTCCTTCATCACCCAGAATATATCCAAGTGAGAATAACTGAGAGGTTATATTTTTACCATCATAAAAACAACTATTAGAGCCGGTTCCCAAAATTCCAATTATACCGGGTTCATCACCGGAAACAGCCCTGGCAGTACCAAGCAGATCAGATTCAATAACTACTTCTGCCTTGGTAAAGAAATCCTTAAGGGCGCCTTCTACTTCAAGAATTTTGTCCTGAAGAGTACAACCTGAACCATAAAAATACACTTCTTTTATCTGATTTTTATCAAAATAAGGATACAGGTCTTTTTCAAGAACATCAATAATATCCTTTTTGTTAACGAAATATGGATTCATCCCGATTGTTGAAATATCATGGAGATTAAGGTTTTTATCAAAAAATCTCCAATCAGTTTTGGTTGACCCGCTATCGGCTATTAAAAGCATAAATAATCCTGTTAATTTGTTTATTTTTTTAATTTTGCTGCAAAAATACAAAAGCTCTTTAAGTAAGACAAGTTCATTCCTAAAGCTGATTGTAAGTCACTCATTTTGAGGGGGTAGTTCATTGAAAATATATTCTGAAAGGCACACGATTTATTCTTAAATGATTAAAAGCGGAAGTAGCTCAGTTGGCAGAGCATCAGCTTCCCAAGCTGAGGGTCGCGGGTTCGAATCCCGTTTTCCGCTCTGATAATTAAACTATTGCAGCAATCCTTGGTTATTATCGTTAAGACCAATGGTATAATACAAATTGATTTTTTAATCTTTTATACTATTAGTTGGATATAATTAAGTTTTTTGTACTTTTGCACCCCATTTTGATTATGACTTTTTTAGTCAAGGGTTGTTCTTATGTTTTATGAAATGATATAGAAGCTGATAAGCTTAAGTTATAAGTCGAAAGAAATAAAATATTTCGGTGAGGTGGGTGAGCGGCTTAAACCAATAGTTTGCTAAACTATCGTACTGGAAACGGTACCGAGGGTTCGAATCCCTCCCTCACCGCTTAAAGAAAA
>CAZJZG010000039.1:9714-27520 GCA_964550455.1 uncultured Bacteroidales bacterium
TCGTAGGTTCGAATCCTACTACCCCGACTAATAAACGAAGCCATTTACAGAAAAACCAGTGTAAATAGCTCTTTTTTTAAGTAAACAAAATTACCCTGACATATTGCAACTCTGTTAACTACGTTTAAATCTATGTTAAACCGGAGATTTGCAATTACAAAATCAAGGTTTAAACCAATCCCGTATGTACGGGACTAAACTGTCGTACTGGAAACGGTACCGAGGGTTCGAATCCCTCCCTCACCGCTTAAAGAAAACGTTCTTTTTTTCGGGGTATAGCGCAGTCCGGCTAGCGCACCTGGTTTGGGACCAGGGGGTCGTAGGTTCGAATCCTACTACCCCGACTAATAGACGAAGCCATTTACAGAGAAATCAGTGTAAATGGCTCTTTTTTTTGCAATAATAAATTCTACACAAAAAACATAACTACACCAGCAACACTTATTATAGCTCCAACAAAATCATACCAGCCAAGTTTATGCTTAAAAAGAAATGCTGCCGGCGCAAGAATAAGTATAGGCACGATAGACATTAATGTTGAAGCTATTCCGGTTGTAGTATATTGAATGGCAAGAAGCGAGAAAGATACTCCCAGAAAAGGTCCGAAAAAAGAACCTATGCCTAACGCTTTTAATGCAACAGGATTCCTAAATGCATTAATAACTGACATGGTCCTTCCACTTAAAACAATCAATACACCAAAGCCCATAATTCCGGCAATTATCCTTATTTGAGTGCTTGCAAACGGACTGTAATCGCCCATTCCAACTTTACTCAGAATTAATCCTACGGCTTGCCCGAGAACTCCTATAAATGCAAATAATATTCCTTTGAATGGATATTTTAGTTTGATTTTATTTTCATCCGTGCGACTAAATATAGTTAATCCTATTCCTACCAATATGATAGTCATAGCAAAAATATGCTTTAGTATCATGCGTTCGCCTAAAATAATCCATCCCAGAAAAGCCGTTACAGGAGGGACAAATGTCATAATCAGCATTGATATTCGAGAACTGATTAGACTATAACTGGCAAATAGAAAATAATCGCCAAAAACAAAGCCAACAAGTCCGGACAAACTGAGCCACAACCATGCATGACCCGAAGCATCAACAGGAAGAAAATGCCCACGGGAAATATAGGTGAAAACCGAAAGGAAAACAAAACCAAAAAGTAAGCGAATAATATTCACTGACATTGATCCTATCTGTCGGGTTGCCACTTCAAAAGCCAGAGCTGTAACAGTCCAGAACACAGCTACCAGTAGTGCAGCTAATTCACCATAATACGCACTAATCATAAAACATCATGCTGAAAAAAGTGATTTGAGTCAGAAAAAAGTCAGTTACTTATCGTTTGGCAAGAAAAAGTTTAAAGGGCGTATGATACGATTAAAAGTGCG
Source organism: uncultured Bacteroidales bacterium (assembly GCA_964550455.1). Taxonomy (GTDB): domain Bacteria; phylum Bacteroidota; class Bacteroidia; order Bacteroidales; family JAAYJT01; genus JAAYJT01. The sequence continues at coordinate 11,120 of CAZJZG010000039.1, forward strand.
ATGCTGAATTAATACAAAGTCCTGATCGTTATTAATAAGTGCATACATTCTCTCTGTATCAAACTCGGAAGGCCTTTCAGGTCCATTTTCATCATAATATGAACGGCGGTAAAATGTTTTCACCTGCTTTCGGTTACCTTGTACATCGGTCAATGTAATTATATGCAAAGGTTGTGAAGCTGTAATAGAATCAACTATTGTCTGATCCATATCATCAATAAGGGCTTCATAACGAATATCTTCAAAAGCTGAAATAAATCCAAGAATTTTCAATGTATCATACTCCGTAACCGGCAAAGTCTGATGGTAAGGTATCAAATCCATAGAACCCTTTTTATTATTCACCACACGAAAGGAGTGCTCGGGTTTGGCCGGAAAAAATAATTCCACATTATCAATCTGAAGAAATTTATGTTTAAAGACCGTATGGTCACGCCAATCAGTCAGTTTTGTGCTATACCGAGAAGCTATAAATCCCCAGAAACCTGGCCAATATACAACGAAGGGCATATTGGAATTTTCAAGGATCATATGTGTGCCTATATTATCAGGTGTTACATCTCCCACATAATATACCCGTGTTAACTTTACACGTGGAAACAATCTAATACGATAAAATAAATCAATCAAATATTTACGTTGATAAATTTCAACTTTAGTAGACCGCGCAGATAAATTACTCACTACAGTATTAAATGCAGCTTTTGGAACCGGAGCTTTTACTTCAATATTTAACAAAGTAGAAAGTAATAGGTCTACCATATCTTTCCGGGCTACATACTTTTCATTTACTATCCAGCCACCATCAGGCTGACGTTTTAATAAAATAGTATTATCATTTTTATCAGCCAGAAAAACCTTTACTACACTTATGGTATCATAAATAGCAAATTCACTTAATTCGCGTTTAAAAGTTCCCTTGGTTCGGGAAATAATAAAAAACACAGCGATCGCAGTCAAAACTGCCAGTATTATTAATGTAAGACGATGTTTTTTCATTTTAAAAAAAGGTTCTTGTATTGTAGCAGCGGTTCAATTTTATAATATTATCTGAGCTACGGCAATCTGGTATTTCTTCGTTTTCTGATGTAGTTCAGCACAATTCCAAATAGTATTACAATAATAATTGGTGCAAAGATATTAAACGACTGCCAAAAGAGTTTTGCTTTGCTAATGCGGGGTCCATCAAGCAAACGCAATTTTATTTCCCGGGATCTCACCGATATAATTCCAGTTTCGTCGCACATATAATTCATTGCATTCAATAAAAATTCATTATTACCAAACTGTCGGCGGGTAAACTGATCAAATCCAAGAGGTAGAGGCTGCTTTTGAGATAAATGTATCTGATTTCGAATAATATCACCATCAGCAACAATTAGCATCATTGTTTTCTCACTTTCTTCAATAAACCCAATACTATGATCATCAGCTATCTCAGGTGGAATACGATTTCGGAAAAGTGATTCAAATTCTCCTTCCAGCAACACTGCTACCGGTTGGAAAGATTGTTGATATAACGATGGTTCAGGCTCCTGCTTTAATATTTCAAGACTAATTAAAACCGGTGTGTTAACCACACGGGAATATTGCGAGCTCGATAATAAAATCGTTTTTTTCACTTCGTTAGTTTCAATCATGTCAACTGAACTGGAAAAATGTCCCATAACGGCATCAATATTATTCACGATCGGATGATTGCCTGCAGGGGTAAGTAAAGGGAAGAAATACCATGGCAGGAAATTAGTCTGAGGCTGACCTCCGGTCATGCCGGTAACAATAGGAATAGGAATTGCCTGTAAATCCATGATCAGATTACTGTTCAGCCTGGCACCATAACGAAAAAGCTGATCGCTGATATTTATATCATTAACCACACCAACGGTTTGATCACTATTCTGCAGACTATCCATTGTAGCAAATACCGGATCAATAAACCATAACACCTTGCCCCCATGCATTATAAACTGATCAATAATAAATTTATCCTTCTCTTCGAAGGGGTGCATTGGTTTAGCTATAACTATTGCTTCATACTTATTTTTAATTCTTACATTCAAAGAATCAATAACAGTGCGTTGGGTTAAGCTGCTTATTTGTCCATCAATTTTAACTCTTTCAATTGAATAATATTCTTCAAGAACTTTAGTGGCTCCGGCAAGTTCAATATCGGTCAGCTCGCCATGCCCTTCGATAAAAGCAATTTTAGCACGAGTTTGATTAGTGAGCTTATGAATAACAGACGAAATATTGTATTCAAGATTTTGTATTGATTGATTTAAAGCAGCTTCAGGTTGCGAACCGGGTTGAGAAGCAAGTATATGTAAAGGAAGTTTTCGGTTTTTATAGGAAACAATTGCCCCGGGGAAAATTGTTTGCTGCTTTCTTCCTTCGGAGGTTGTAACATACAAATCAGTGGGATTCAAACCTTCACGAACCAGTTCTTCAAAAAGCGCGGTTCTCTCACTCATATTGCCCCCGGCCGAAGGGTTAATAAATTCATATTGTACATTATTACTATAAGCCCTGAATTCGTCAAGCATTTCACGGGTGCTGTTTCGCAGCCTTTTAAATGAAGCAGGAAACTCTCCTTCAAGATAAACCTTTAAATAAACAATATCGTCAAGCTCGCGCAACATTCTCCTGGTCGCATCTGAAAGAGTATAGCGCTTTTCGCTGGTAAGATCAAAACGGGTAAAAACAAATGAACCAATTATATTTAATACTGTAATAATAGCAATACTCAACACCAGATGAATAATGTTATTGCGACGTATATTTCTTTTTTTATTGCTCATTCTCAACCATTCATAAAATTCATATTACCATTTCCGGCTTTCCAGCGATATTTTTGTAAGCAAAATAAATAAACCAATCAGGCTGATAAAATAAAGTACATCGCGGGTATCAATAACTCCCCTGCTCATTGAAGTATAATGGGCATTGATTCCAAGAGTCTGAATAAAAAGGTCGAAATTTCCAAAAAGTGCAAGCGAATAAATAAACTCAAAACCCAGATATACGAACCCACATAAGAAAACAGAGATGATAAAAGAAACTATCTGATTATCAGTAATAGAAGAACAAAACATACCAATGGCAACAAATGCTGAGCCCAGAAATATTAATCCAATATATGAGCCCCAGGTACCGCCAATATCAATATTCCCTTTTGGTAATCCAAGATAATAGACTGAATAAAAATAAATTAATGTAGGCAAGAGGGCAATTACCACAAGCAAAACTCCGGCAAGATATTTTGAGAAAATGATCTGAAGATCAGTCAGTGGTTTTGTCATAAGCATTTCAATGGTTCCGGAGCGTTTCTCTTCAGCAAACATCCTCATAGTTATAGACGGGATCAAAAAAAGAAAAAGAATCGGTGACAGAATAAAAAAATTTTCAAGGCTTGCATAACTATAATCCAACACATTGAATTGCAAAGGAAAAACCCAAAGGAATAATCCATTTATGAATAAAAAAACGATTATAACCACATAGCCGATCAGTGAGCTTAAAAACCCGCTAATTTCTTTCTTAAGCAATTCCAACATACCTGTTCTTTATTTACAATAGCGCAAAATTAGGTTTTTTTGCCAGATTTCTGTAATTAACACATATACCCTAAAATGGATATATAGTCATTTTCATTTGAACCCTTGTATATAAATTTTCGAATCCAAACCTAAGAGATTGATTATCAGATAGGTTTCTCAAGAAAATGTTTTCACAAAATCAAGTGTTATATAATTATTCAAAGCTTTTCAACCGCAATTAAAATCCTGACTTGCGATTAGAAAAAACAAGCAAAGGATATTATTTACTGATCTCGTAATAACACACTTTAGGAGAACTGATCTTTTCTTCTTTTTTCAGTTTTTTAATTGCTTTATCAATATCAGCTTTATCCACACCTGATTGTGCAGCAATTTCGCCAGCTTTCATAGGTTTGCCAGTTTCTTGCAAAGTTTTTAAAACTACTTCTGTTGCTTCCATGTTATGTTAATTTTAAAAGTTAAGATTCTGATTTTTTAACAAATAGGTGTAGCTCTAATCAGAGTATTTAAATTAAAACCCTGATAACTACATTAAAAAATCCTGATTTATTAATCCAACAGGTGTACTACCAGTCCGCTTCTAAGTTTAGGTTCGAACCATGTGGTTTTGGGCGGCATAATATTTCCGGTATCGGCAATATTAATTAGTTGCTTCATTGAAACAGGGTATAGCGCAAATGCCACTTTCATTTCTCCGCTATCAACACGTTTTTCAAGCTCTTCCAGACCACGGATGCCGCCTACAAAATCAATTCTGTTACTGGTTCTAAGATCCTTGATATCAAGTATTTCGTCTAAAACTTTTTGTGATAAAATGGTTACATCAAGCACACCAATAGGATCATTATCGTTATAAGTACCTTGTTTTGCAGTTAAAGAATACCACTCCCCATCGAGGTACATGCCGAAATTATGTAATCTGTCAGGTTTATATATATCTTTTCCTTTAGGTTCGATAACAAAAACATCTTTCAATTTGTTAATAAATGCTTCATTATCCAAACCATTTAAATCCTGTACAACCCTGTTATAGTCAATAATAGTAAGCTGGTTATCAGGGAAAAGCACTGCAAGGAAATAATTATATTCTTCATCGCCACGATGATTTTGATTTTTTGTTCTTTTTTCATTTCCTACCAGTGCAGCCGCGGCTGTACGATGATGACCATCAGCCACATAAAAATAAGGGATACTGGCAAATAGCTCTGTAAGTTTATCATTTATGGTTTTGTCGGCAATTACCCAAAAATGATGTCCAACACCATCAACAGCAACAAAATCATATACAGGCTTTTGTGTTGACACTATTTTAGTAACTATTTCATCAATTTCAGCTTCAGCAGGATAACTAAAAAATACCGGCTCCATGTTAGCATTTGTAATACGTACATGATTCATACGGTCTTCTTCTTTATCCTTGCGGGTAAGCTCATGCTTTTTTATTATCCCGTTCATATAGTCATCCACCGAAGCGCAGCCTACAATACCATACTGGGTTTTCCCGAACATAGTCTGAGCATAAATATACAAATGCTCATCCTTATCAGAAATCAGATAACCTTTGTTCTTAAAAAGCTCAAAATTTTCTTTTGCCTTGTCATATACGGGCTGTGAATGGATGTCAATTGATTCAGGCAAGTCAATTTCAGGTTTAATAATATGTAGAAGTGAATATTCATTGCCTTTGGCTTCCAATCTTGCTTCTTCAGAGTTTAATACGTCATACGGGCGTGATGCCACATCTTTTGCTATTTCTACCGGAGGTCTCAGTCCTTTGAATGCTTTTAATACAGCCATATTAGTTAGTTTTATTATTTGTGAACACTTTGATTGTTTTTAAATTTGGGGCAAAGATACTAATTCAGGAGGAACGGGTGGCTAATAAGAAGATCCGAAAAAATGACCGTTTGGGTATTTATAACGTTAAAAAATTTTAATTACAACTACACTTCTGAATCCGGCAAATGATATTGCTATTATACTATTCCCAGTAAAAAAGATAACAACATTTTTACAAAACCGGAAAACAAAGGGGTTGAAATAGCCGGAAAAGTATTAGGACATAAAAAGGTTTTATTGATTCTGAAAAGAAAAGATTGCAGCTACCTTATAAACTGATTAATTTAAATGAAGAAGCCACTAAAAAGCGGCTTCTTCATATTATCCATCTTCTTCATCAAATCTTTCGGCTTTCTGTAAAGAACCAATAAGAGCACCTATCATTTTGGTAAGCTCCATAAGCTGATTGCGGGAATATTCTTCGTCTTCCTTACTTAAATAATTTAGTTGCCTGGCTATTGAAGTATAAACCAAACAATCCCGCACCATGCTTTTGGCAATTTTCAAATGGTTAATAAACTGACTTCTATACAATGCAGAACCCTCAGCTATATTCAATGCAATATTTTGTGCTGAGGAATTAAATCTTTTTGACAGCAATCCATGTTCCTTGTCATAAAACGATTGTGTGTGTCTGATTACCCAGGTCGAATAATCAAGTGCTTTATGGTATACCCTTAATTCTTCAAATCTGAAAAATGTAAAAGTTCTTTCGAGTTCTGCATCCATTTTCAAAGGTATTTTGTGTGAATAGTAAAAAACAAAAAGTAATAAATGAAAATCGAGTACAAATATACAAATACCTTGCTAAGAAAACAATTAATTTACCTTGAAAGTGTCGTCGCCATGTAATATAAAATTCACAATTTGAGTAGCAGCAGCAAGACCCGCATTAATATTAGCCTCTGCTGTCTGCGCACCCATCTTCTTAGGAGTAAAGAAAAATCTGCCTGCAAATTCTTCTTCTATCTTACTCTTACAATCCGGAGCAATATCTGACAAATAACCAAAATCTTTGCGTTCGGCAAACATTTTCAATAATCCATCTTCATCAATAACTTCTTTACGGGCTGTATTAATAAGTGTAGCTCCTTCCGTCATTTTTGAAAGCAACTCATAATTAATGGATTTAATCGTTTTGGCGTTAGCCGGAATACTCACGGATATAAACTGGCATGTAGAATATAATTCTTCAAGATTTCCGATGTAGTTAATCCCATCATCTTCAATAACCTTTCTGGGTTTTGAAGGAGAATAGGCATATACTTTCATACCAAAGCCTTTTGCAATTCTTGCAACATGTTTCCCTATATTCCCATATGAATGTATACCAAGAGTTTTACCCATTAATTCAGTTCCTGCTGAGCCGCTAAATCCCTTGCGAATATAATATATCATCATACCTATAGCTAATTCAGCAACTGCATTTGAATTTTGTCCCGGAGTGTTCATGGCTACAATTTTATTCTCAGTTGCAGCAACAGTGTCAATATTATCATAACCGGCACCAGCACGAACGACTATCTTTAAATTTTTAGCTGCCTCAATAACCTGTCTGTTAACGTTGTCGCTTCTGATAATAAGAGCATTCACATCCTGAACAGCTTTAATAAGATCATTGTGATCAGTGTATTTCTCAAGCATTACAAGTTCAAAACCTGCATCTTCTAAAATTTTTTTAATTCCTTTTACTGCAACTGAAGCAAAAGGTTTCTCTGTGGCTAACAAAACTTTGATCATAATATTTCTTTTAGTTTAAATTTAATAAAATCACATCCGCTTGAATATCATGCATTTAACTTTTCATATTCTTTAATAACATCAATCAATGCAAGAACGCTTTCCTTAGGTAAGGCATTATAAACTGATGCGCGGAAACCACCTACCGAGCGGTGTCCTTTCAGACCTATCATTCCTTTTGATTGAGCAAAGCTAATAAAATCAGCTTCTTTATCTTTGTATTGTTCTTTCATAACAAAACATACGTTCATTACCGAACGGGAACTCTTTTCAGCAGTTCCTACAAACATCCTGCTATTATCAATAGCTTCATAAAGCATGTTGGCTTTTTCATGATTAATTTCTCTCATTTTTGCAACACCACCCATTTCTTTAACCCATTTCAAAGTTTCTTTCATTGCAAAAATTGGCAGGCACGGAGGGGTATTAAACATAGAGCCACCATCAATATGAGTTTTATAGTTTAGCATGCTTGGAATAACTCTTTCAACTTTTCCAAGAACATCTTCTCTGATAATCACAAAGGTAACACCAGCCGGGCCAGCATTCTTTTGTGCGCCACCGTAAATTATTGCGTATTTTGAAACATCAATGGGGCGACTCAGAATATCTGAAGACATATCGCAAACCATAGGAACCGGACTTATTGGGTCTTCGTGGATTTCAGTGCCATAGATAGTATTGTTAGACGTAAAATGGAAGTAATCAGCATCTTCAGGGATTTTATAATCTTTTGGTATATAGCTGAAATTTTTATCGGCTGATGAGCCAATAATAGCTACTTCACCAAATAATTTAGCTTCTTTTATTGCTTTTTTTGCCCAAACCCCTGTTTCGAGATATGCTACTTTTTTACTCATCAGATTGTAAGGAACCATGCAAAACTGCATACTTGCTCCTCCTCCAAGGAAAAGAACATGATATCCTTCGGGAATATTCAGAATTTCTTTAAACAGTGCTACGGCTTCGTCAATAATAGCCTGAAAATCTTTGCTTCTGTGAGAAATCTCCAGAATTGACAATCCGCTGTTATTCAAATCGAGTATTGCTTTTGCAGTATTTTCAATAGCAATTCGAGGTAGGATCGAAGGTCCTGCATTAAAATTGTGTTTCTTCATAATTAAATAATTTAGGTTTATAGATCAATCAGAATTATATGTGTTTTTGTTTTAGCAAAAATAGAGATTTTCCCGATACTAAATCAAAACATTAAAATAATAGCTAAAAATTAATAAGGATTATAAAAAATAATAAGTTTGCCAAAAAAAGTTATTTCATGGCAAAATACGGTAAATGGATAGGCGGAGGCCTGGGTTGGGCTTTGGGCGGACCGATCGGTGCTCTGCTCGGTTTCATTTTTGGCTCTATGTTTGACAGCATGCAATCGGGTGAATTTGAATACAAGCCTGCTGAAAATCATCCACGTACCCAAACAGGAGACTTTAGTGTTTCGCTTCTGATACTTACAGCAGCTATAATGAAAGCCGATGGCAAAGTGGTGAAATCAGAGCTCGATTATGTAAAAAAGTTTTTTGTTCATAATTTTGGTAAGACCGAAACCGCAAATAAAATGCTGCTACTGCGGGAATTACTTAAACAAGATCTGGATTTAAAGGGTATCTCAGCTCAGATAAAACAGTTTATGGCTTATCCTGAAAAACTACAGTTGCTTCATTATCTTTTTGGAATATCGCTGGCCGACGGACGCGCTGACACTCAGGAAATCAATGTTATTCAGCAGATTTCAGTATTAGTCGGAATCAAAGGCGTTGATTTTCAGTCAATTAAGTCAATGTTTATAAAAGACACTGATTCGGTCTATCGTGTTCTTGAAATATCACCAAATGCAACCGACGAAGAAGTTAAAAAGGCATACAGGAAAATGGCTTTGAAATATCACCCTGATAAGGTAAGTCATTTAGGTGAAGATATTCAGAAAGCTGCTAAAGAGAAATTTCAGGAACTAAATGCCGCTTATTCCGAAATTAAGAAGCAAAGAGGTATTACCTGAATACATTTTTTCAGAAATATCAGATTTAAATTTCAACGTTTTTCCAGAAGTGCAATATTCTCAATATGATAGGTATGCGGGAACATATCTACCGGTTGAACCCTTAGCACTTTGTAACCATTATCCATAAGAGCTATATCCCTTGCCTGAGTTGCCGGATTACAACTTACATATACAATTCGGTCAGGGTTTATTTCCAGTAATGCTTTCACAACATTTTCGTGCATACCAGCCCTTGGCGGGTCAGTAATAACAACTTCAGGACTTCCGTGCAATGCCACAAAATCAGAATTCAGAACCTTTGCTATATCTCCCGATATAAATTTCACATTCTTTAAATTATTAAGAATTGCATTTTCGCGGGCATCAGCTACTGCTGATTCAGAATATTCAATCCCAATCACCTCTTTTGCGTGTCGGGCAATAAATGCTGCGATAGTACCTGTGCCCGAATAAAGGTCGTAAACAAGCTCATTTCCGGTTAGAGCTGCCATTTCAGAAGTTATCCGATAAAGTTGCAAAGCTTGTGTACTATTGGTTTGAAAAAACGACAGAGGTCTTATCCTGAATTTCAAATCATCCATAATCTCAGTGATATATGGATTCCTACTATAAAGAATTACCTTCTGATCGTCAAGACTGTCATTGAGTTTAGTATTAACAATATACATCAACGAGGTGATCTGTGAAAAACTTTCTGTCAAATAATTAAGCAAAGCATGAATTTTTTCCTGATCATTTTGACTAACAACTAAGATCACCATTACTTCACCGTTACTGGAATTCCGTATTACAAGATTTCTTAGAAATCCGATATGTTTTCGATGATCATAAAATGAATAATTATGCTGCTGTGCATATTCTTTTACAGCCAGTCTGATACTGTTTGATGGCTCAGGCTGGAGATGGCATGTTTTTATATCCAAAACTTTATCAAAAAGACGGGGAATATGAAATCCAAGCCCATTAAGATCTTTCTGATCCAAATCTGACATATCATTATCAGTAAGCCACCTCCGGTTCGAAAAGGTATATTCAAGTTTATTACGATAATGCGTAATATTAGCTGAACTCACAGGTTCAGACAAAACAGGGAATTCAAATTTACCTATCCTCTGAAAATTATCTGCAATATTCTGTTTTTTGAATTCCAGTTGATACTGATAATTTACATGCTGCCACGAACATCCGCCACAAATACCAAAGTGTTCGCAAAAAGGGTTCACACGAAAAGGAGAATATTTATGAAACCTTATTATTTTTCCTTCGCTATAAGATTTCTTTTTACTTACTATCTGAATATCAACAATATCTCCGGGTGCTGCAAATGGAACAAAAACAACCATTCCATCATATTTGGCAAGAGCTTTACCATCGTTTCCAACACTAATTATTTCTGCTTTTTCAATAAGAGGAAGCTTCTTTTTTGCCATATCACGGGTTTTAATCAGTCTGATTTATATTTCTTGCAGCAAAATGTTTTGAATCACCCCATTCATTGTAACCAATTGTTTCACCAATCATTTTAATCCGGGATTCCAGGTAAGCCCGACTGTCTTCAGGATCTTCAGTAATGCCGGGTTTATCAGCATACAGCATATAATCTTCACGGTATTTTAGCGGTGTAAGATTAGGCATAATGACATTGGCACCATACAGTATTGCTTTTTCCCGCCCCTGCGGATCAAGGGTCTGCATTGCAGTAGTTGCTGCAATATTTATATCTTTCATAATAATCCTGAGCAAGGCAACCATTTTCATACTGAGATTAAAACGTTCAGTTCGGGACAAAAGCAAATCACTATATTTATATAAAGGAGTATGTTCATGTTCAATATATGGTCCCATCCCTACCATATCAATATCAAAATCTTTAAAAAACATCAGATCATCAGCAAGGTTCTCAATTGTCTGGAAAGGTAGCCCCATCATTACTCCCGTACCAACCTGATATCCTGATTTTTTCAAACTGTACAAAGCTTCAAGCCTTCGGTCGTAGCAGTGTAAAGCATTATGCGGATGTAGTTTTTCAAAAAGTTCACGGCTTGATGTTTCAATCCTCAACAAATAACGATGGGCACCACAATCATACCAATAACGGTAGGTTTCCTCAGTTTGCTCACCCATTGACAATGTAATTCCTAATTTACCCCCCGACAGTTGTTTAATACTTTGTAACAAACCTCCGATCTTTTTTATAAAAGCCTTGTCATTTCTTTCGCCCGATTGAATAACAAGTGAGGCATACTTATTTTCCCAGGCAAATTTAGCAGCTTCAAGTACTTCATCATCAGTTAATTCGTATCTGCCTGTTTGCGTATTTCCAGCCCTCACTCCACAGTAAAAACAATTTTTCTTACAACGATTTGAATATTCAATCAATCCACGAAAATAAACCTTACGTCCTACATATTTAGCTTTGACCTCAGCAGCCTTTTTAAAAATAACAGCACTTTCTTCTTCTGAAGAACTTAATAACCTGACAAGGTTTTCCTTGGTCAGGATTTCTTTATTTATAATAGCGTCAATAGAAGTTTCCAACATTATAAAAGATCATTATTTTGCAAAAATACACTAAATGCCCTAATTATGAACATCAAATCATACACGTTCACCACTTTAAACGATACGTTTATTAAATAAACACCAACGTTCACATAAACCACTTGCCCAATCATACTTGTTATCTCTATATTTGTGCTGGGATTTTGGTAAAAACATTTGTTTGAGTGATGTCGAACAAGTTTTTTTGTTACAAAGTTCATTCCATCCTTCCCTTCCCCCTTCCTAAAAAAAACATCACACAAAACCCGCACACACTGCGGGTTTTGCTTTTTATGTATTTATATTTTCAAAAAACATGAAATTACATTAGCGATTAGAAGTATGTAAAAACATTTGCACACAGAAATTTTGTTTATTTTTGCAAATTCTTTTGAAAAAGTCAATTAATGAACAAGATAAACATAACATTACCTGATAATTCAGTAAAACAATTCCCTAAGGGGGTAACTGCCCTTGAAATTGCCGGCACTATTAGTGATGGGCTGGCACGCAATGTATTGGCTGCAAAAGTTAACAATGAAGTACAGGATGCAACACTTCCAATAAATACTGATGCTGCTCTGCAATTGCTCACCTGGAACGATGAGGAAGGTAAAGCTACAATGTGGCATTCATCAGCGCATCTGATGGCTGAAGCAATTGAGTTGCTTTATCCGGGTGTAAAATTTGGAATAGGTCCTGATATTGAAAACGGATTTTATTATGATATTGATTTCATGGATTATTCATTGTCATCCGATGATTTTGAAAAGATAGAGCAGAAAATGCTTGAGCTTTCCCGTGAAAAACAAACTTTTAAACGGCGTGAAGTCTCTAAAGCTGAGGCATTGGAATATTTCACACGTAAGAATGATGAATATAAGATAGAGCTTATAAACGAACTGGAAGACGGACACATCAGCTTTTATGAATCAGGTTATTTCACTGATTTATGTCGCGGTCCACATCTTCCGGATACCAGCCCGATAAAAGCAGTAAAATTGTTAAATATTGCCGGCGCATACTGGCGTGGTGATATTAGCCGAAAACAATTAACCAGGATTTACGGTATTACATTTCCAAAACAAAAAGAGCTAAACGATTATCTTGAATTGCTTGAAGAAGCCAAAAAGCGTGATCACCGTAAATTGGGCAAAGAACTTGAGCTATTCACCTTCTCACAAAGGGTTGGACAGGGGTTACCCTTATGGCTTCCAAAGGGTGCAATTTTACGTGATAAACTCGAGCAGTTCCTGAAAAGAGTTCAGCGCAAAGCAGGTTACGAGCAAGTTATAAGTCCGCATATAGGGCATGTTGATCTTTATAAAACATCAGGGCATTATGATAAATACGGCGAAGATTCATTTAAGCCGATAAAAACTCCAATTCCTGATGAAGAGTTTTTCCTGAAACCAATGAACTGCCCTCATCATTGCGAAATTTACAGAAGCAAACCCCGGTCATACAAAGACCTTCCCATACGTCTGGCAGAATTCGGGACAGTGTATCGTTACGAACAAAGTGGGGAATTGCATGGATTAACCCGCGTTCGAGGGTTTACTCAGGATGATGCACATATTTTTTGCCGACCCGATCAGGTAAAGGACGAATTCAAGGGTGTAATGGATATTGTGATGATAATTTTCAAAGCACTTGATTTTGAAAATTTTACCGTTCAAATATCTTTACGCGATCCCGATAATCCACAAAAATATATTGGATCTTCTGAAAACTGGGAAAAAGCTGAACAGGCAATCATTGAAGTTGCTGAAGAGCGTGGTCTTAAGAATACTGTTATAAAATATGGTGAAGCTGCTTTTTATGGACCCAAAATGGACTTCATGGTTAAGGATGCACTTGGAAGAAGCTGGCAATTAGGCACTATTCAGGTAGATTATAATCTTCCAGATAGATTTAATCTGGAATATACCGGAAGCGATGACGAAAAGCACCGTCCTGTAATGATTCATCGTGCACCTTTTGGCAGTATGGAGCGCTTCGTAGCTGTACTGATTGAACATTGTGCCGGAAGGTTCCCCTTATGGCTGGCTCCCGAACAGGTTATTATATTGCCTATCAGTGAAAAATATCAGGAATATGCTGAAAAAGTATTGGAGTTTCTGAATAATTCCGATATTCGCGCCCAAATTGATGACCGGAATGAAAAAACCGGAAAAAAGATCAGAGATGCCGAATTGAGCAAGATCCCATACATGGTTATAGTAGGCGAAAAAGAGGAAAGCTCTCAAACATTATCAGTACGTAAACATGGTCTTGGTGATATGGGAACATTTGGTATCCAGGATTTTATAAATTTACTGAATGATGAAATTGATGAAGCAATGAATCAATAAAATTTATGTTTAACTAATACGGAGGACAAAGTTATAGCAACACCATTTAAGCGCCCTCGTGGTGGAGGGTACGTACCCAAAAAGAGAAAGGAAGACCCTCATAGAATCAATCAGGGAATTACAACACCTGTTGTCAGAGTTGTTGGAGATAATGTGGAGCAAGGAATTTTTAATCTGCGGGAAGCTCTTGAAATAGCACGAAGTCAGAATCTTGATCTGGTTGAAATATCACCTACTGCAAACCCACCGGTTTGTAAAGTAATTGATTACCGCAAGTTTCTTTACGATTTGAAAAAGAAACAAAAAGAGATCAAAGCTAAATCGGCTAAGGTTATAGTGAAAGAAATAAGAATGGGACCTAATACTGATGAGCATGATTTCAATTTCAAATTAAAACATGCAGAAAATTTCCTGAAAGAAAGTGCTAAAGTTAAAATTGAAGTGTTTTTTAAGGGTCGTACAATTGTATATAAAGATAAAGGTGAACTGATACTGTTGCGTTTTGCCCAGGAACTGGAAGAAGTTGGAAAAGTTGAACAATTGCCCAGGCTCGAAGGAAAACGAATGTTTATGATAATCACTCCAAAAAAATAGAACTTTTTAACAATATTAATGTTTAACTAAACCTAATAATTGATTTGTAATGCCAAAAATGAAGACAAAATCCGCTGCTAAAAAAAGGTTTACCTTGACAGGTAGCGGTAAAGTAAAGAGAAAGCATGCTTACAAAAGTCACATTCTTACCAAAAAGTCGACTAAACGTAAGAGAAATCTTACATACTCGGCAACTGTTCATCCGGCAGATGAGAAGAGTGTAAAACTCATGCTTAGTAATTATTAATTTATGTTTAACTTACTTGTAGCCATTAAAGTTCTCTGTTAAAAAAGAGACGCTCAAGTGAAAAATTTTAAAAATGCCAAGATCAGTCAATAAAGTTGCCTCAAAGGCACGTAGAAAAAAGATTCTTAAACAAACAAAGGGACAGTTTGGTCGTCGTAAAAATGCGATTACCGTTGCAAAAAACTCTCTTGAAAAAGGATTGACATACGCTTATCGCGACAGACGTAACAAGAAAAGGTCATTCCGCGGTTTATGGATTAGCCGTATCAATGCCGCTGTTCGTGAATACGGAATGAGCTATTCGGAATTCATGGGTTATCTGAAAAAGAATAATATTGATCTAAATCGTAAAGTATTAGCTGATTTAGCTATGAATAATCCCGAAGCATTCAAAAGTATTGTGGAACAAGTTAAACAATAAACTCTCTCCCAATAGATGAGAAGAAGCTGTCTCAGTATAATGCCGGGGCAGCTTCTTTTTATTATTGAAACTCAACATTTTAACAAAAGTCTTGTTGTTTTATTAAGCAGACTTCTATTGAAGATTCAGGCTCTAAAATTATATATACATCCAAATTATGACTTTTATGAAGCAATTCAGAAAAGAATTCAGGCGATTTTCACTTTCTGAATCAGATACTTATACTAATCCTTTCGATCAATTCAATAAATGGTTTCAGAAAGCAGCCGGTTTTAATATTTCAGAACCAAACGCCATGGCACTTGCAACAGCAGGAGTTAACGGAATGCCCACAATAAGAATTGTTTTGCTTAAAGAGATTGAGAATGATGGTTTCATATTTTTTACTAATTACAATAGCCGTAAAGCAAAACAAATTTCAGAAAATAATCAGGCTGCACTCTTATTTTTCTGGGAAGCACTTGAGCGCCAAATAAGGATTGAAGGCATGATTGAAAAAACCAATAAAACCACATCTGATGATTATTTTCATAGTCGAACCCGCGAAAGCCAGGCTGGTAGCATTGTTTCAAAACAAAGTGAAATAATTGAAAGCAGAGAATCTCTTGAGGATGAATTTAAGAACCTTTTAAACTCTGATATCCAACAACTTGAGCGCCCCAAATATTGGGGAGGTTATAAATTATATCCTAAATTATTTGAATTCTGGCAGGGACGTGAACATCGTCTTCACGATCGCATACAATATCGTCTTGATGATGGCAAATGGATAAGAGAAAGATTAGCACCGTAAAACTTTAATGTTATAAGCTGATTCAGCATTATTTACATAATTGAATTTAAGCCATTTAGGATCTTACTATCGAGATAAAAGAATATTTACGGCTAACCCAAAATAATACCGATTGGAAAAATATAACAGACCAATTATCGCTCCGCTCAATTGTCCTTAATGTTTTAACCACCGGCATTAACGATTGTAATTTACAAAACAGCTTGGACTATTTTGTAAATACAATTCGTATAAATACCGGAACTGAATTAGGCACTTTCAGAAAATAGAATAATTTCTACTTTTTGGGATTAAAAACAGC
>CAZJZG010000040.1:0-27411 GCA_964550455.1 uncultured Bacteroidales bacterium
ACAAGCTTTATCCGGTTTTTTGTAGAAAATTACCTAATTTTTGTTAGGGTTTGGGTTTAATTTTATTTTGCGGACTTGAAGTGAGGTTATCAGATCAGTAAAATTATATTTACATTTGTTTTACAGATGATAATCTGTTAAACCTGAAATACATTAATGATTATGCCTTTAACAATATTTTCCGATGAAAGCTTTATGAGGGAAGCCTTGAAAGAAGCAGAAAAAGCTTTTGAGCTTGATGAAATTCCCGTTGGCGCTGTAATAGTTTGTAATAACAGGATTATAGCCCGTTCGCATAACCTGACCGAACAGCTTAACGATGTAACAGCACATGCCGAGATGCAGGCAATTACTGCTGCTGCAAATTATCTCGGCGGTAAGTATCTTACTGACTGTATTTTATACGTTACCCTTGAGCCTTGTGTTATGTGTGCCGGAGCTATTTTTTGGGCACAAATTTCAAGACTTGTGTATGGAGCCTCAGACGAGAAAAGAGGATTCACAAAAACCGGAACCGGTATTTTACATCCTTCCACCACAATTCAACATGGAATCCTTGAAGAAGAATCAATGATACTGCTCAAAACCTTTTTTAAAAATAAAAGATAACCTTATGGTTTAGAGCCGGTTATTCAAAAATTTCGACAAGCTTTTTTTGTAAATCATCGCCGGTAATATTGCGGGCAATGATTATTCCCTGCGGGTCGAGCAGAACATTTGAAGGAATGGCACTGACTGAATATAATTGTGCTGCTTCGTTATTCCAGTATGCGAGATCAGAAACATGATGCCATGTGAGATTATCGGCATGTATAGCCTCAATCCATTTTTCACGGTCACGGTCGAGTGAAACACCAAGAATATCAAATCCTTTATCTTTATACTTCTGAAAGGCAGCAACAACATTAGGATTTTCACGACGACAAGGTCCGCACCACGATGCCCAGAAATCAATCAGCATATATTTCCCAAGTAAAGAAGAAAGAGTAACAGGAGCATCAGTAGTGTCGTTCATGGTAAAATCCGGAGCTTTCATACCAATCTGGACATTTCTTAGTTTTTCAATTCTGTCATTCAGGTCCTTAACATAGGTGGAGGTTTTTAAATCAGGGCTAATTCCGGAGCTTATCTTTTCCAACTGCTCATAATCAAGAATATAGAGATTTCGCAGTGCTATGAATGCAGATACCGGCGAATTAACATTTTCTGTTATATAACGTATGATATAGTCGTTCTTGAGTTGCTCAACACTGTCGTATTGTTTTTCTATCAATGCAATACGGACTTCATTATCAGGAACCAAAGCGACTTCACGGTATTCAGTATATATACCCTGCAGCGTTTTGTCAAAAACAAACACATCGTCCTGATAGGTTTTATAAATATCATGACTTTTTGAACCGCTTACCAAAGGGTTACTTTGATCCTGCAGATTAATGAATATATTTATATTTCCGGGTTCAAGAAAAAAAGAAATGTAGTCGGGGCTGTCACTTAGTTTGAGATATGTGAACTGAGTATGATCAATTTCCCCTTTAAAGGTAAATTCTCTGTTTTCTACTGCAGCGGAATCAAGTGTAATGAATTGTCCTTTTTCTCTTTTAAACATGTATATGTAGCCGGCTGCGTCAGCATCAATTTCTCCGTGTAAAGTAAAAGACTTATCTTTAACTTCATTGGTTTTACAGGCTATCATAAAAACAGGAAGCATGATCAGTGTCCAGAATTTTTTCATAGTGGTGAAAATTTAATTAAGAATCAGATTGACGTTTAAAATAGAACAAATATTGTGTAATAATGATCAAAAGCAATGTAAATAATGAACTGAGCCCGGTTCGCAACAATGTTCTGAATATTTCAGAAAATCTGAATATTTCGAGCAGATATAGACTAAAATGATGTATTGTTACCAGAATTACCGAATAGGTAAGAAAGGTCTGTACACCCATAGCCTGTAGTGACGGATAGTTGCCCGGCACGCTATCCTGTTTTGGAAGAACCAGCCTGAGTATTCCCGGTCGTAAGAACCCGGCAAAAACAGTTGCAGCAGTGTGAATACCCTGTTGAGCCGAAAACAGATCAATAGTAAAGCCTGTAATAAATGAAATTATCAGTAGCAGCCATCCGGGTATTTCATAGGGCAACATTAAAATAAACAGGATGTATAAATAAGGGTTTGCATATCCTGCAAAACGGATATTGTTCAGAACCAAAACCTGAAACAGTACAAATAATAAAAATTGTAAAATCACTTTCAGATACTGGCTCATAGGGCTATATTACATGTTTTTAGATGGATACGTCAGTAATAATTGAAAGTTGTTCGTCACGCTCATTGTTCCTTACCACATAAACATGGGATATATTATTGTAATCAACTGAAAATAAAAGCTTTGCAGTGTAAAAATGATCCCCTTTGCCGATATGATAGTCTCTTACGGTACCTATCATAATGTCAGGAGGGAATATGAACGAATAACCACTGGTAACAATAGTGTCGCCAGCAGTGATAACAACGTGCGAAGGAACATCACTGAATGTGCCGATACGATAGTTTTTACCATCCCATGACAGCGATCCCTGAAAATTGGTGTTCAAAAATCGTCCGTTTATTTTTGTATTACTGTTTAAAACCGACATTACCCAGGAATAATTATCTGAAGTATTTATTACTATCCCCACAACGCCATCGGGCGAGATCACAGCCATATCGGGCTTTATGCCGTGCTGCCGCCCTTTGTCTATCATCAGATAATTATTCCTTTTGTTTGTTGAATTGCTTATAACTTTTGCAGGAATGAACTCAAATGTGTTTTCGGTTAGCGTATCCTGAGGATAAGTGTGTGTTTCTTCTGAACCCGATTGATATTTTTCTAATTTTTCATGCAATCTTGCATTTTCCAGGGCAAGCGATGCGTTCACTTTTTTCAGAAACAAATATTCTGAAACGCCTGCTTTCCATTGGTAAACAGTTCCCGTAACTTTATTGGCATTATTTACAAGAATATACCTCTGATAGTAGGTGTTATTGATGATCATTGTAAAAGCAATGAGTTCAAGCACAAGAAAAAGCAGAAAGAACTTGTGTTTTACCAATAATGCCAGAAGGGTTTGCATGGATGTGCTTCTCAGTCAATAGCTAAAAATTATTTTATCAGGAAGTTGAATCTGTCGAAATTTCTCAAGGCTATTCCGGTTCCTCTTGCTACTGCTTTTAGCGGATCTTCAGCAACATGTACGGGCAGCTTCGTTTTTATCGAGAGTCTTTTATCCAGGCCTCTTAACAAAGAACCACCTCCGGCAAGATAAATACCTGTTTTGAAAATATCAGCAGCCAGCTCAGGCGGGGTCATTTCAAGAGCAATGAGAACAGCCGCTTCAATTTTTGCTATTGATTTATCAAGGCAATGAGCAATTTCAGCATAATTAACAAATATCTCCTTAGGAATCCCTGTCAGAAGATCGCGACCGTGAACTGCACAATCGGGTGGAGGATTTTCAAGTTCGGTTATGGCAGAACCAACCTCAATTTTTATCATTTCCGCAGTTCGTTCTCCGATAACAATATTATGTTGTTTGCGCATGTACTCTTCAATGTCGCTATTAAACTCATCGCCGGCAATACGGATGGATTTATTGTTTACAATACCTCCCAGGGCAATAACTGCGATCTCACTTGTGCCACCGCCAATGTCAATCACCATATTTCCATTGGGTTCCATTACATCAATCCCGATGCCAACAGCAGCAGCCATTGGTTCGTGGATAAGTTTTACTTCTTTTGCACCTGCCTGCTCGGCTGAGTCCTTTACTGCACGTTCTTCAACTTCAGTAATTCCTGAGGGAATGCAGATAACCATTTTTAAAGCCGGCGGAAACAACGCTCTTTTATTTGGTATCATTTTGATCATCTGCCTCAGCATATATTCAGCAGCCTGAAAATCAGCAATAACACCATCGCGTAGAGGACGTACTGTCTTAATATTATCGTGGGTTTTACCATGCATCATCTGAGCTTTTTTACCCACAGCTATAATTTTGTTTGTGCTTCGTTCTATAGCAATTATCGAAGGTTCGTCTACAACTACCTTGTCGTTATAAATAAGAACCGTATTGGCAGTGCCAAGGTCTATAGCAATTTCACGTGTCAGAAATGAAAATAATCCCATATCCAGTATCTTTCAATTATATCTTTTTAATTTTTTTCTATTTTGTTATGGTTCGAACCATTATTTTTAATGTTTAAAATGTCTGACTCCTGTAAACACCATTGTTAAATCATTATTATTGCAATAATCAATGGAATCCTGATCCTTAACCGAACCACCGGGTTGAATAATTGCTGTTATGCCTGCTTTTGCAGCAAATTCAACAGAATCGGCAAAAGGGAAAAAGGCATCTGAAGCCATGACTGCACCTTTAAGATCCAATTCAAAGTTTATTGCTTTGTCAATAGAATGTTTCACTGCATCAACGCGCGATGTCTGCCCGGTGCCGCTACCAATCAGTTGTTTGTTTTTTACCAGCACTATTGCATTTGATTTAGTATGCTTCACTATACGGTTAGCCCAGAGTAAATCATTAAGTTCTCTTTCAGAAGGCTTACGTTTGGTAACAACATTCAGATCATCAGCTTTTTCCTTTTTCTGATCCTTATCCTGAAATAAAATGCCATTCAATGCAGTACGGAACTGTTGATGTTGAAAGTCAAACTGTTTTGCCTGCAAAATTATTCTATTTTTCTTTGATTTTAAAATTTCAAGTGCATTATCTTCATAACCGGGAGCAAGGATTATCTCAAAAAAGATATTGTTCATTTCGTTGGCAGTTTCGGTATCTATTTCCCGGTTTGCTATCAGTACCCCGCCAAAAGCTGATACAGGGTCGCCGGCAAGAGCTGCTTTCCAGGCTTCGGTAAGATTTTCGCGGCTGGCTGCACCGCAGGCATTATTATGCTTCAGGATTGCAAAAGTAGGCTCATCAAATTCGCTGATAAGTGCTATTGCTGCATCAAGGTCGCCAATGTTGTTATAAGATATTTCCTTGCCGTGAAGCTGAGTGAAAACGTCAGTAATATTACCGTAAAATACACCTTTCTGATGTGGATTTTCACCATAACGAAGCTCTGTTTTGCCTTTGACACTTAGTTTAAAAGCATCAATACCGCTGGTTTTACTAAAGTAATTGAAGATAGCAGTATCGTAATCTGAACTTTCATTAAATGCTTCGGCTGCAAACCAGCGCCTGTCGTCAAGTGAAGAATATCCGTTCTTTTCTTCAAGAAGGTTCAGAAGTCTTTCGTATTGGCAACGGTTTGAAATAATTAAAACATCTTCAAAATTTTTTGCCGCTGCCCTTATCAGTGAAATACCTCCTATATCAATTTTTTCGATTATTTCCTGTTCAACATTTGTGGTTCTTACAGTTTCTTCAAAAGGATAAAGATCAACAATTACGAGGTCAAATTCCGGAATCTCAAATTCTTTGCTCTGGTCTCTGTCCGGTTCATATTTCCTTCTGGCAAGTATCCCACCAAAAATTTTTGGATGCAAAGTTTTCACCCGTCCGCCAAAAATTGAAGGATAACCAGTAAGTGATTCAACTGATGTAACCGGAATTCCGCTTTCTTTAATGAATCTTTCTGTTCCGCCGGTAGAGTACAGCTTAACTCCAAATTGGTCAAGTGTATTGATTATTGGTAGTAAGCCATCCTTGTGAAATACTGATATCAGTGCCGATTTAATTTGCCTCATATCAAAAATACTTATTAGTTAAAATATTCAAAAACATTGAATTGCAATTGATTAGCAAAACTCCGAAAAAACTTCAAGAACTTGCAAGTTTATTAAAAATATGCAAGCAAGGCTCATCTGATACCAAATTTTATTTAATTTTACTTTTTATTTTCAAACCACTGCCGGTTTTATTGTATGACTTGAATTGAATAATTTAATATGCTGTTTTTAAAATTAATAGGAGAGAGTTTTATTTTTGCTATCAATGCCATTGTTGTAAATAAAACCAGAACCATTCTTACATTGCTGGGGATTACAATAGGCATTTTCTGCATAATCTCGGTATTTACGGTTTTCGATTCCCTGGAAAGAAATATTCGATCGAGTATTGAATCGCTTGGGACCAATGTAGTTTTTATTACCAAATGGCCCTGGGCAATGAGCAGCACTGATTATCCCTGGTGGAAATATATGAAGCGTCCTGAACCCAAACTGGAGGATCTGGATGAAATAATCAGACGCAGCCACACGGTGGAAACAGCAGCTTTTATGGTAGCTTCTTCAAGAAATGTAAGTTATCAGTCGCTGAGCATTGATGGAGCTACCGTGGTAGGAATTTCTCATGATTACGATAAAGTTATGTCAATGGAAATTGTGAATGGCAGATACTTTACTGCACAGGAGTCAGCTTCAGGGCATAATGTTGCTATAATTGGTGATGATATACGTAATACTTTATATAAAAATATTGATCCGGTAGGGCGCCAGATTGTAATATGGGGCAGAAAGCTAAATGTGATAGGAGTGCTTAAACGTGAAGGTAACAGCGCTTTTGGTGATTCGCCGGACAAGCAGATACTGATACCGGTAAACTTTGCACGTAACTTCATTGATTTGAATGCAGGCAATGTGAATTCAAATATCCTGGCAAAAGCCAAACCCAATATCAGCAATGCTGAAATGACTGACGAGCTTACCGGGATCTTACGATCTGTCAGACGTTTGAAACCTGCCGCTGAAGATAATTTTTCAATTAATGAAACTACTGTTCTTACTCAGGGTTTTGATTCACTTTTTAAGATAGTCACAATAGTTGGCTGGATAATTGGAGGGTTTTCGCTGCTTGTTGGTGGATTTGGGATAGCCAATATCATGTTTGTATCAGTAAAAGAGCGAACCGGAATTATCGGCGTTCAGAAATCAGTAGGAGCAAAAAATTTTGTTGTTCTGTTCCAATTTCTTTTTGAAGCTGTATTTCTATCAGTTTTTGGAGGTATTATAGGGCTGCTCATTATTTTTGCCGGAACTCTGATAGCATCAAACATTTTTGAAATGGAACTTACCCTGTCAGCCGGAAATATAATTCTTGGCGTAATGGTCTCGGCAATTATTGGTTTGGTTTCGGGATTTATGCCCGCCTGGGCAGCTTCACATCTTGATCCGGTTGAGGCAATGCGAACAACCTTCTGAAATAATTCTGAAATAATAAGGCATGAAACAAAGGTAAAGCTACTCTTCAGGAACGTAAATGTCCTGCCTGTTATATCCTGCAAAAACACCCAGCCCGTTTGTAATATTGGTGTATATGTGAACACTTTCGGCAAAGGGGAAGTCATCGTCGTAGTAATTGTAGTTAAAGTAGCTTTTATGAAAGTGGTAGTAATTCCTGTCAGTTTGCATAATGTAAACAAATATGGAATCAAAATACTGTGAAGCAGTGTTCGGGGCATCCTTATAATACTCAAAATAATCGTATCTCCATGAACTTGCTTTAATGCGGTAGGTATTACCGTATTTATCGGCAATATAACTATCGCCGTGTTCAATATAAAAATCATAAATGAACTGGTTCGTTATGGTTGTTTCAACCCCTCCAAACCAGTCTTCGGAATAGAATTTCCGGTAAGCCCCTGTTGAATAATAGTTTTCAGCGGAGTTATCAATTGCTTTAAACCTGTAATCGAGTGAGACAAAGCTGCCGCCGTACGAATCGAAACTTGTGTATATTGAGTCAATAGCAAGATTGCTGTATAATGGTTCAGGCACATAACATTCAGCGCTGGCTTTTTCGCCTTCAAACGATTCAACATTAAGCTGGTAGTAAAAACCGGGTTCAATATAAAATTCATTAGAGGATATTGTAAAGCACTGATGTTTGGCGCTATATGTAAGTTCTGATGCCGGATGTCCTTTTTTTGAGATAAATACCCTTGCTTTGTCGCCAACCGGTTCTACCAGATCGTCACTCATTGAATAGGGAATTGAGCGCTGTACATGTACGCGTATGATGGTGTCCTGTGGCGAGATAAATGAATAAATAACCAGACGTGGTTCGCTCCCCGGTATTTTGAGATGTTTGGCATCAGTGATAAAATAATCTTCGCACGAAACCAATGACAGCATAAAAATTAGCATTACAGCAATAAAACTTGCATTGTCGAAACTTTGCGAAAGGATATCATATTTTGGTTTTTTCATAACAATTAAGCTTAGAATTTATAATTCACCTGTATTGACGGAATGATGGGGAATAAACTTACCTGCTTTAGCTTCTTCTCTGTATAATAACCATCCTCGTAGTAGTTATAATCGGTGTCCCAGAAATAAAAGAAAGGGTTTTTCCGGCTATATGCATTGTAAGCCCCAAGCTCCACCGTACGTTTCACATTATGTCCGAATCTTGTGATATCTTTATGAAATTGTATTCCAATATCAAGTCGCTGATATGACGCTGCCCTGAAACTGTTCTTTTTATCATAAACATTGGCTTCGTTCCACCAGAAATTCGGGGTATCAAGATCCTGATCATGTAATGGATGGTTCCGTATAGGGAAGCGACCTGTTGCAAGGTCAAAAGCATTTCCGGTACTGTAAACCCAGGTAGCGCTTAATGTGGTTTTCTTACTGAACTCATAAATGCCAACCAATGAAATATCGTGTCGGCGGTCGTAACGGGCATAAAATTTTTCACCGAAGTTCAAATCATCAAACTGATGTTGGATCCATGAAAGGGTGTATCCTATCCAGCCACTGAACTGCCCGGTTTTTCGCTGTATCAGTAATTCAATACCATAAGCCCATGCTTGCCCGGCAGTGATATTATCCTGCCATGAAAACTGATTGGCACCACTAGGATCGTCAATTAGTAAAAAGCTTGCACCTTCTTTGTATCCAATTATATCTTTTGATTTTTTATAATAGCCTTCCAGTGAAATTTCCAGTTCCGGGTTTGATAAATTATATGCAAATCCGGTAGCAGCCTGCCATGAATTCTGAGGTTTTATCCTGTCAGTTGAAGGTACCCATAGGTCTGTAGGTAAACCTATGCCGGTAGTACTCAGCAAATGTACATACTGGTTCATAGCGGCGTATGATAATTTGTACGATAGGGCAGGTTGCAGTACGAAATTGAGAGAAAAGCGAGGTTCAATCCTTTGATGGTATTTGCCTTTTGTAAAGAAATAGCTGTAACGAATGCCGGGATGGATTTTCAGTTTCTCACCTATATTTATCTCATCTTCAACATAAATATCCGATTCAACTGATCTGTGTTTTTCAGCCGATAATTCAAACTGATTGAGATAATCATCTTTCAGCACAACAGCGCTTGGAGTGAACAGATGATGTATGAACTGAATGCCGGCTCTAACCTGATGATTGGAAACAGGATGCCAGCTTAAATCATACTTGACCCCAATATCCTGAATGCCCGATTTGTATCTTAGCTCGTATACTTTCTTCTCGTTGGTGAGTTTATCCTTATTATATTCTCTGCTGTATATCTGAAACGAATAATCGGAAAATATAAATGATGTGTTTGAAAACAGACGTGGATGGAAAATATGATTCCACCTTATTGCTGAAGTTTTGTTCTGCCAGTATAGCCCTCCTTCATTATCTTCAATAATACGGCTGTCGGAATAGCGATCTTGAAAAAAGAATTTATCACGTCCGAAATATCCGCTGGCATAAATCCTGTTGTTTTGATTTATTTCGTAGTTGAGCTTTGTATTCAGGTCGTAAAAAAAATAACCACCTCTGGAATCTTTTGGCATAAAAGGCTTTATAATTGCATCAATATAGGTTCGCCTGCCTGAAACCAGGAACGATGCCTTATTTTTAATAATAGGACCTTCAAGGGTTAAACGGCTGCTTATCAATCCAATGCCGGCTTCACCACCAATTTTCTCCTTACTTCCATCTTTCATCTGAATATCAAGAACTGATGAAAGCCTGCCTCCGTAACGGGCAGGAAAACCACCTTTGAAAAGCTGCATGTTTTTGATTGCATCACCATTAAAAACCGAGAAAAACCCAAATAAATGGTTCGCATTATAAACTATGGCATCGTCGAGTATGATAAGGTTCTGGTCAGTGCTTCCCCCACGAACATAAAAACCGCTGCTTCCCTCAGTTCCTGACTGTACCCCGGGCATTAACTGAATAACCTTGAACATATCCTTTTCACCTAACAATGATGGTATTTTGCGTGCCTGATCCACAGGTATTTCTATTTGCGACATTTGTGGAACTTGACTTATACGGTTCGAAAACTTGTCAGTAATTATCAATTCTTCAAGTTCAATGCTTCCTTCTAGTTCAATATCAAGCCTGATATTTGATCTTAAATCCAGATTCCTGACCACCGGTTTGTAACCAATGTAGGAAAAAATGAGTTGAATACTGTCAGCCGGCAAATTGATTGCATAATAACCATAAATATTACTTGACGAACCTATTTTGAGCTTTGGCTCATAAATATTTACTCCAATAAGAGTTTCGCGGCTGTTTTTCTCATAAACATAACCACTCACGGTGAAACGACTTGTGGTTTGAGCTGATAATGCAATATTGTTATAAAGTATGATGCAAACAATAAGTGCTTGAATTACAATATGTTTCTGTTTCATAGGAGTAGGCAGAAAATAATGTAACAGAACTGAATTGATACTCGTAATATTGTTGTAGAGCTGTGTTTTTGCCAAATCTTTTCAAAACCGGCTTTATTAATTTGAAATTGAATATAAATTTAGTGCAGGAGGACTGTCACCAAATCTTATATTTTTATCTCATAACGACATTATGATTAATACGAATCAGGGTTCAGGATAATACTTTTGTAATACAATTAAATTTACCGAAATTGTTTTCTATTTCAAATATTCAACTTTCCTAATTGATTCATATTCGGGATTGATTCCTATTATGTTGAATAAAAATAAATCAATACGATTTGGGAATAAGCTGTAAATCAGCTAATATTAAAAACTCATCTAATTTATTTTCAACACCCTATTGACTTTTCTTTATTTAAATTGTAGTTTTGTAGAATATTTCAAAGAAGCTACTTTAAATATCATAATATGAGCCTGACTGTAGTAAATAACCAAATTGAAATATATTAACCATTGTCGTTCTTTGTCATATCAATTAAATAAGACATAAAGCAATATAGTATCAGATCCTGCAAAGCCAGTACTTGTTTTTCTCAAGGATTAAAGCAAAATTTAGTAACACGTTTCAGGAATGTTTGTTTTTAATGAAAATGATACAAGTGTTTTCAGATGATTCTGAAAACTAGAAATAAAATTTTTATTAACTTAAATTACTACGAGCATGAAACCAAAACAATTATTCATTATTATGTTTTTGTGCATTACAGTGAGTTTAAGCACAAATGCACAACAGGTTGATAGCGCAACCGCACTGACAGTAGCAAAAAACTTTGCTTACGAGAATTATGCGTTCAGGGATAATATAGCTTATTCTTCAATTGACGCGCATATACAACAAATAATAACCAGTGATGACAAAACACCACTGCTGTACTTTATTAACATTTCCCCCAAAGGATATGTTGCAGTTTCGGGCGATATGCGTGACTATCCGATTTGTTCTTTTGATGAAGATGAGTCCTGGAATGACAATAGTATGGACTTATTACCGGATGGAGCTAAATGGTTTATTGATTCATATATTGAACAGATAACAATTTTGAGTAAAGAAAAATTTGATGCCATTGACGAAATACAATTATTATGGGAAACTTACCTGGACTTTAACAAATTAAATCCTGAAAAGAGTAGGGCTGAATATACAATACCCAGATTCGGAGATATTCATTGGAATCAGGATAAATATTATAACGCACAATGTCCCGGAGGGCATAGTGTACCTTATTATGGTGGTTTTGATAATAAATGTCCGGTAGGCTGTGTTGCTGTTGCTATTGGTCAGATCATGAGATACTGGCATTGGCCATACAGTGGAACCGGCTCAAGAACATATACAGATCCGGCTAATCCCAAAGATGATCCATGCTCACAGGCTGATCCTTCTTACGGAAGTTTATCAACAAATTTTAACAAAAATTACAACTGGGGAAGTATGCCTTTTGTATTGACTACATACCATAATAATACTGCTGAGCTACTAAAGGATGCAGGTTATGCAGTATATATGAATTATGCATATTGTAGTTCCGGGGCTTATGTGGACGATGCAAGAAATGCTTTGGTAAATAATTTTAAATTTTCTACTGATGCTACCTTAGAAAGCAAAGGTTCAGGAACATCATGGGATACATGGGAAAGCAGAATGAAAACAGAAGCTAACAATAACAGACCTTTTTATTATCGCGGTGAGCAAGCAAATGTTGGAGGTCATGCATTTGTTGGATACGGTTATCTTGATATTGGGACGTCATACACTGTATTCAGATTCAACTGGGGTTGGGGCGGGTCAAATAATAATACATGGTACAGAGTTAGAGATATCTCAAGCTCTTATCCTTTAATACCTTTTTCATTAAATCAGAGGATGATCAGAAATATTCATCCGAATTCATATCCTTGTTTAAGCTGTCCTGACTATGATTTTAATATTACGCCAACCTCAGCATGGAAGACACATTCTTCTTTTCATACGGCTAATGGTTGTAGAATATACAGGGTAAGTGTAACCAATGGCAGAACATATACCTTTAAAACGGGTTGTGGAAATGGTGCAACGGCTGATTATGATACAAGGCTTTTTATTTATGATAATAATTGCTCAGAGGTTGCATACAATGATGATGGTTGTGAAGACTTTCGTTCTAAAGTAACCTGGAAAGCTACATATACAGGATATGCCTATGTGAAGGTTAATGGCTGGTCAACCCAGAAAGGGTCTTACACTATGGCTTATAAAATGGTTGACGAATTAATTTGGACTGGAAATAGTAGTACAAACTGGAACACAGCCGGGAATTGGAATGAAGATTTAGTTCCTGACGAAAATATAAATGTAATAATTCCAACTAATGCAACAAGACAACCTAATATATCTTCTGCAAATGCTTCCTGTAAAAGCTTAACAATTAATTCAGGAGCAACTCTAACCGTTGGAGGCTACACCTTAAATGTTTCTGATAATATAAATATTAGTGGTACCCTTGCCATGAATAATTTATCAGGTAAAATTTACGCACATGGTGATGTGTTCTGGAAGTCAGGTTCAACAGCAAATTTCACAGCTAATTCGTTAATATGGGTATATGGAAACTGGGAATTCCAGGCAGGCTCAAATGCAAATCTGGCTAATGGGGAAGTTGCATTTTCAGGTACAACTACTAAGTTCATAAGGAGTTTTTCTCAAACCTCTTCATTTAACAACGTAAGTAGTTATAAAAGTTCAGGTGCAGAAATAGGGATTAGTAATCTTACAAATCAAGTATTAAAAATAAATGGTTATATATATATATATTCAAATGCAGCATTTAATATCTATTCAGACTATGATGTGATCCTTAAAAAAGAAATAAATAGTAACGGTTCTTTTAAATGTAATTTTGGTAGAGTAGTACTTAATGGTTCAAGCCAGTATTTAAAGATGAATTCAGGAGATTATTTTAATAATCTGACATTTAATCAATTAGGAACTGTTACAATTAACAATACAAATAGTAATATTCTTGAAGTTAAAAAAGATGTTGTAATAAAATCAGGAGTATTCAATATGCAGGACAGAATTATGCGTGTGGGCGGAGACTGGACTAATGAAAAAGGCTCAGGTGCTTTTATTGCAGGTACAGGACGTGTAATTTTTAACGGTGCATCGCATCAATATGTTAATTCAAGTGAGAATTTTAATATTCTTGAGGCAAATATGGGTGCTGCTCTTCGTGTTAATAATGTTGACCACACAGTTACCTGTAATCAGTACGACTGGACAAGCGGTGGAATTGATGTATTGAAAGGAACGTTTACAGCTTTGGACCTTGCTGACAATGGACTATTTGGTAATTATTATGTAAATCCGGGTGGAACTATCAATTTGCATCAGAATGCTTCCGGATGGATTGATTTAAATGGTCAACTTAACTTTAATGGTGGTGGAAATATTAATATTTATGGCGGCTCAATGTCGTCTTATTGGCCATATGGTGGAAATGCCGTAATAAATATGAATGGTGGAGTGCTGGATTTTAAGGATCAGGGAATATATATTTATAATTCTTCTTTATATACTTTTACTCATAATATTACCGGGGGTACAATACGCACAAGTAAAGGCTTAAATTGTGGCAGAACTGATTTTACGCCTGCCGGAGGTACTTTTGAGTTTTATGGTAGTACTGATGCATCTTTAAATATGGTGTCTGGGAGCCAACTCAGAAATGTTATAATAGATAAAAGCTCAAAAGGAGGTAGTTTAAGCTTCACGGGTGATCCTGTTTATGACCAGAGAAGCGGACAACTTCTTAGTGATGGAACAAGGGCAAACAATATCAGCATGAATTCAAATATTGATATTCTTGGTGACCTGACAATTACTACAGGATCATTAACTCTCAATGGCAGGGAGCTTAATATAAAACAAAATTGCTATGTAAGCGGAACCCTGAACATGACAAATCCAAGTGATGTCTTAACTGTTGGACAAGCATTTTTAAATTGGCTCGAGTTTAAATCTGGCTCAATTGCTAATATTACAGCAGGTACTATTAATATATATGGATGGATAATTCCACGCAGTGGATCATCATTTAATATTTTGCCAGGTAATACCGTTGTTATTAAAGGTGATTCAGGAGGAGGACTATCTAATTTTGAGTCGTCTGCTACCTACGGAAATGTTATCTTACAGAAAAATAGCGGTGAATGGAGTTATATTGACTTATCAGCAATTGAACCTATAGTTGTAAATGGTTCATTCACCATATCACCGGATAATGAGTTTTATATGCAGAACCATGATCTAACTGTTAACGGTGCATTTACTGATGCTTCTACAAGCAAAATATACATGATGTATTATTCTAAAAAAGCGTTAGAAGGTAGTTACTCTACAGGTGAGGAGCCAACAAACACAGCAACGAGAGGTGGCTTACTTACTATCAATTCTGATTATACCATTCAAGGACTTCTTGATATTGCTGATGGTAATACTCTTTTGACAAAAGGTTTTGGTATTAATTCTACAGGGGTGTTAAAAATAAATGGGGGTAGTTTTATAAATAATAGGGCGGATATCAGTAATTGGACAGATATTAAAGGAAGCTTGCAATTAGTTGATGGATTATTTGAGCTAACTAATAATCATCCTTACTTTAATAGTGGATCAAGTTCAGTAATTAGCGGAGGGGCTATCAGAACAGGTGGAGCATTCCGTGCTGTTGATCCGAATGTATTCAAACCTACAGGAGGAGTAGTTGAGATAACCGGTAATAATAATAATGGCGCAATTTACTGTTATAATGGCAATTACTTCCATAATTTAGTAATCAATCGTTCTTCTTTATATTCTGCATTCATGAGTGGAGAACCGGTTACGATTAACAATGATTTTACAGTCAATAAAGGCCGGCTCAATACTTTTTCCAGCCTGGTTACAGTATCAGGTAATGTAGCAATAAATAACAGTGGTCATTTATCAGTTGATGATGGTGGCGGACTTGCCATGGCAGCATCCCAATCTGTTACAGTAAATAATGGAGGCTTAATTGAATTTAATGGAACCGCAGGAACGCAATCAAAGATTACCCGCAAATCCTCAGGTTATTATGCTTTAAATATTAAAAATGGCGGTAAAATAGCAGCAGAACATGCCATTTTTGAGTATATGAATACCAACGGAGTGAATGTAAAGCCGGGTGCAATAGTTGATCCTGCTAACGCCTTCACATCATGCATCTTCCGCAATGGTCAGAGTGGAGGCAGATTGCTTACCATTGATAATAGTCAGACTTTTTCAGTTAATTATGCAATGTTTCCAAACAATTCATGGGGTGGCAATTTTAATGTTTACAAATCAGTTAATTCAGGTGTTGTAACATTTGGAGGTCATAGCGGAGGATTCAGCGGAGGTAGTCATGAATATGACCCAAACAATCGTATTCATTGGGGCGGTGAAGTAGCAGGAAATGTGACGCTTCAGGGAGTTAATGTGGTCAATGGGCAGGATATCTGTTTTGATGCAACAAATACATTGACAGTTGCCGGAGGCGGGAGTACCTTTATTGTAAAAAACGGCGGCAATGTCAATCTTATTGCCGGTCATAATATCCGCATTCTCGAGGGGACATCTGTCCGTTCAGGAGCTTATCTTCATGCATACATATCAAATGTGTACTGTACATTACCTCCGGCAATGTTAGCAGTGGAAGAAGATAATGATGCCATTAATGAAACGGTATCGGAAAAATCATCAGAAATTCTTGAAACACAAACCGATGAACTCTTCAGGGTTTATCCAAATCCAACAACAGGCATATTTACTCTTGAACTTAATAGTGTAAATGAATCAGGCTCAGTAAAGATAGAGATCTTTAACATGCTTGGCGAGCGCATCCTTAACACCGAACAACAGTCAAACAGCCATTATCAGTTTGATTTATCAGGTAATAAGGCTGGAATATATTTTATAAGGGTAATGTATGGTGAAAATAACAAAATTGAAAAATTAATCAAACAATAGTATAGTTTTTTAATTTCCTGATAAGTATCCGCCAAAAGTCATTTTCATTAAACCGGTTAACAATATTTCAGATTTTTGGCGGATATTTTATTCTAAAATTCTAATAAAGTTCTGATTTTCAGTCATGTATGGCTTGATTTAAAGCATGAAATTTATTTTTATTTCAAATATATACATATCTAAAATGCTATATATTTGAGATTTGTCTCAAGTGTTTTGTGTAATAAAAATATCAATTTACCTTAGTAAGGAATTGCAAATCAGCTAATATTAAAAACTCATCTAATTTATTTTCACCAACCTATTGATTTCTCTTTATTAAATACGTATTTTTGTAAAGTATTTCAAAGAAGCTATTTTAAATATCAGAATATGAGACTGACTGTAACAAATAATTAAATTGAAATATATTAACCATTTTCGTTCTTTGTAATTATAACAGAATAAAGCATAAAGCAATAAAGTATCAGACTCTGCAAAACCGGCATATGTTTATTCCTATACGGAATATAATAAAATGCAGGAACTTGTTTTGGGGATGTTCAGCTTAATGAAGGAATACAATTGTATTCAGATGCTACTGAAAACTAAAAATAAAAATTTAATTAACCTAAATTACTACGAGCATGAAACCAAAAACATTATTAATTATTACGTTTTTGTGCATTACAGTAAGTTTAATCACAAATGCACAACAGGTTGATAGCGCAACCGCACTGACTGTAGCAAAAAACTTTGCTTACGAAAATTATGCGTTCAGGGATAATATAGCTTATTCTTCTATTGATGCGCATATACAGCAAATAATAACCAGTGATGACAAGACACCACTGCTGTACTTTATTAACATTTCCCCCAAAGGTTATGTTGTGGTTTCGGGCGACATGCGTGATTACCCGATCTGTGCTTATGATGAAGATGAGTCCTGGAATGACGATAGTATGGATTTATTACCTGATGGAGCAAAATGGTTTATTGATTCATATATTGAACAGATAACCATTTTGAGTAAAGAAAAATTTGATGCTTCCGATGAGATACAATTATTGTGGGATACTTATCTGGATTTTAATAAATTAAATCCTGAAAAGAGCAGAGACGAAAGAATAATTGAAAAAATTGGTGATATTCATTGGGATCAGGGTATATATTATAATGCACAATGTCCCGGAGGGCATAATGTACCTTATGGAAGTGATGGTAGATGTGTTGTAGGCTGTGTAGCTGTTGCTATTGGTCAGATCATGAGATTCTGGCATTGGCCATACAACGGTACCGGCTCAAGAACTTATACAGACCCTGCAAATAAAAAGAAAGAACGATGTGATGAAGCAGATCCTTCTTACGGAAGTTTATCAGCAAGCTTTAATAAGAACTATAACTGGGACAACATGCCTTTTGTATTGAATACATACAATAATAATACTGCTGAGTTATTAAAGGATGCAGGTTATGCTGTAAAAATGGATTATGCATATTGTAGTTCCGGGGCTTATAGTCAGGATGCCAGAGATGCATTAGTAAGCAATTTTAGATTTCATTCTGACGCCACATATGAAGAGAGAGGTTCTACATCCTGGGGCACTTGGGAAAACAGAATGATAACAGAAATAAATAATAAAAGACCCTTTTACTTTGCTGGTTCTAGTCCAAATGGTGGACGTCATGCAATAGTTGGTTACGCATATAATACTATAGGAACATCGTACAGCGTATTCAGGTTCAATTTTGGTTGGGGTGGATCTAATAATTATACATGGTTCAAAGTAAGAGATATCTCAAGCTCTTACTCTTTAATACCTTATTCAAACGATCAGGAAATTGTTAGAAATATCTATCCTAATTCATATCCTTGTAAAACCTGCCCTGATTATGATTTTGTTATAACGCCAAGCCATATATGGAAAACGCACTCTTCTTTTCATACAGCATATGGTTGTAAGGTTTACAGAGTAAATGTAACCAATGGCAGGACATATTTATTTAAAACCGGTTGTGGAGATGGTGCAACGGCTGATTATGATACAAGGCTTTTTATTTATGATAATAATTGCACACAGGTTGCATACGATGATGATGGTTGTGAAAAAGGGCGTTCTAAAGTTACCTGGAAGGCTACATATACAGGATATGCCTATGTGAACATTGATAGTTGGTTAATGGGAAAGGGGTCTTATACTATGGCTTATTATGAATATCCTGATGAGCTGACATGGACAGGAAATACCAGTACAGACTGGCACACTGCAAGTAACTGGGATAAAGGTGTTATTCCTGATACTAGTATAAATGTAATAATACCGGGCAGTGCTGCAAGGCAACCTTATATTACCTCAAATGCTGCTTGTAAGAATTTAACTATAAACTCAGGCGCAACTCTTGTAATAAGTGGCTATACTTTAAATGTAAGTAATAATCTGGATATTAGTGGTGATATTGCTATGAGTCATTTATTTGGCATTATAAATGTTTATGGTGATGTTCATTGTAAATCAGGTTCATCTGTTTATTTGACACATGAAACAAAAATTTATGTTCATGGTGGCTGGGAGTTTCAATCAGGAGCCAATGTGCAGCTTACTAAAGGCGTTGTTGAGTTTACAGGCTCAAAAACAAATAATATATTATGTAATTCTTCCACATCCTTTTTTAATAATATTAAAATAACTAAATATTCAGGTGCTTTTCTGGGGATTAATACATATTCCAACTATCCATTAGTAATTAATGGGAACCTCATTATTTCCGGTGGTAGCGGATTATATGTTTATTCATCCAAAGATTTGATAATAAAGGGAGATATTGAAAGTCAGGGTGATTTTCAATGTCATTATGGTACTGTAAAATTAACAGGAGCAGATCAGAGTTTAAAAATGAACTCCGGTAATTTCTTTAATAATCTTACATTCAATCAAACAGGAACAGCCATAATACATAGTTCAAGTCAGCCTTTTGAAGTAAAAGGGAATATATCCATAGAATCAGGTGTGTTTAAAATGTATAACAGAGTTATGAGTGTAGGCGGACACTGGAATAATACAGCAGGAATAAATGGATTCAATAAAGGTACAGGACGTGTAATATTTAACGGCACAGAGCACCAGTATATTAATTGCAGCGAAAATTTTTATACCCTCGAAGTTAACAAGGGAGCTGCTTTAAGGGTAGATAATGTCAATCATACTGTAACGTGCAATAAATACGAATGGAAAAAAGGAGGTATTGATGTTATCAAAGGAACTTTTACAGCCCTTGATCTTGTAAATAATGGAATATATGGTAGTTATTATGTAAATCCAAATGCAATAATCAATTTACATCAGGATGCTTCAGGTAGTATAGGATTAAATGGCAAACTTACTTTTACCAATGGAGGAACCATTAATATCTATGGAGGCTCAGGTACGAGTTATTGGTCATCAAATGGAGATGCAAATATTAAAATGAATGGAGGAGTGCTGGACTTTAAAGATCATGGAATAAATATTTATAATACAACAACATACAGTTTTACTCAGGAAATCACCGGAGGTACCATACGTGCAAACGGTGATTTTAAATGTTACAGAAGTAACTTTACGCCGACAGGATTGACACTTGAGCTAACCGGTAATAAAAACGCACAACTTAATATGACAGCCGGTGTGCTTCATAATTTAATAATAAACAAGCCCTCGAATATCCCTATGGTTTTAATGTCAAACATTATTATAAATGGCAATTTAAATATAAATTCGGGAACTTTTAAACTGAATCCGGGAACAATACTAAAATCCAATAATATAAATTTGGCAAACAATACCACACTCTTGGTTACTGAAGGAGCAAAAATCCGTATCAAACCTTCAAAAAGCTTAATTTCCAATGGTGGTTTTATAAAGATAGAAGGCACTCCTTCAAACAAAGCATTAATAGAGGCAAGCGAAACCGGTTATTATAATTTTACAATTAATCAGGGTGGTACAATATCAGCTAGGTATGCAGTGTTTTCAGATCTTACCTCCGGAGTTTATGTAACAGGCACTGGTCTGGTAGACCCTGACAATGCTTTTAACAACTGTACATTTTTTAACAGCCAAAATGCATTGTTAAGAATAGATAATAATCAGGAACTAATAATACGCAACGCTTCATTTCCCAGTAATTCAGCAACTTATAATGTTTATAAATCAAATAATAATGGTTATTTAACCCTGCTTTATGCCACAGGTGGTTTTGCCGGAGAAAATTTTGAGCTTGACCCCTATGATCGCATCAATTGGTCAAATATTCAACCCGGCTATTGGACAGGTGCTGTTTCTACTGATTGGAATACCTCCGGAAACTGGAGTGACTATAATATACCTACCGGATCAACCAATGTTGTCATTCCGGCAGAAGCAAATAATCAGCCTGTAATTAATAGTATTACATCACCTGTATGCAAAAATCTTACTGTAAATCCGGGCGCTGTCTTGACTATTACTGCTTCTGAAGTAAATAATGCATCATTAACAGTTGTTGAGACTTCTACTTTTAGCGGTCAACTTGATATCAGCGGTTTCAATATGCCATTTAATCCAATAAAGAAATATACAACATTGTACACCAAAAATATAATATGGGATTCTGAAGCAGAAATAGAAGAAAAATTGAATTCAGAAATTGTTATTACCGGAGACTGGACTTTTTCAGCCGGCTCTGAGGTTGAAATTTCTGCGTGTAACGTTACTTTTACAGGAACTAATAATTCTGTTATAAATAGCAACAGCAGTGCTTCTAAATTCGGTTTCGTTAGTATTAAAAAAACTAATAATGCTGTAACTTCAATAGGCTCTGCATCTGAACAATTAACAATAAAAGGCAGTATTCTTATTGATCCTGATAATACCTTTACCTGTGCTTACGACATAAACATGGTTTTATTATTTGATCTCACATGTAACGGTAGCCTTAACCTGCATAATGGCACTGTGTCATTTATGCGCGGTGGTGGTACACAAACAATTCAGCTTGCAGATAATGATCATGTTTTTAATAATATAACTATCAATTGCGGAGGAACAGTAAAAACAAATAATAACCTCAATATTTTTGGTAACCTTGAGATTGAATCAGGAGTATTTGATCCTCAGGACAATACGATCTTTATTAAAGGTGACTGGATAAACAATGCAGGACCTGAAAGTTTTATTAATGGTTCAGGAAAAGTGGTCTTTAATGGTTCAGCCATGCAATATTGTTCAACATCACAGTTCAGTATTCTGGAGATCAACAAGCCAACGGGCTTGCTATATAACGATCCCTCATGTGATATCACCTGCCAGGTTTTCGAAATTATTGAAGGCGGGATATCAATTTCGCAGGGTATATTTACGGCACATTCATTGAGTGAATCATTTATTAGAGGTGTTTATCATGTTAGTACGGGCGGTGTAATAAATTTACACCAAAGTGTAAATAAAGAAATAGATCTGAGAGGTGATTTTGTTTTTGATAAGGGAGGAACTATTAATATATATGGAGGCTCATCTAAAAGTATTTGGGGTTTTGGTGATTTAAATATAATCATGGATGGAGGTGTTTTTGATTTCAAGGACAATGGCATAGATATTCTAAACTCTTCGCAATACATCACTAATTATAGTATCAGCGGGGGTACAATACGTACAGCAGGCGGTTTTAGATGTTTTGACACAGATTTTTCAATCCCCGGAGGTACCGTTGAGTTTTATAGTAGTAAAAACGCAGTTTTATTAATGGGAGAAGGAGTCCAGCTTGGAAATGTGATTGTAAATAAAGACTCAGAAGAAAAGGATGATAATTATGCAGGTGAATCAGCTAATGATAGGAACAATATGCAAAATATAAGGAAACGTAGCGGGCAATCCGTTCTAGGAGTTGATGTAGGTAATAACATTGTTAATGATTTAACCATAAACAAAGGAATGATGGCGTTAAACGCAGTTACTCGCCTCAAAGTGCTGGGAAACCTGGTAATCAATGATGGTGGCAGTTTAGTTTTATTTGGGAATTGTGAACTTGCTTTAGCTGATTTAAGTACTTTAACTGTAAATAACGGTGGCTTAATTGAATTTAACGGTGTACCTGATATGGAATCAAAAATTACTCACAATTCATCAGGCTATTATGCCCTGAACATTGAAAGCGGTGGTAAAATAGGAGCAAAATATGCCATTTTTGAGTATATGGATAGCAACGGAGTGAATGTAAAATCAGGTGCAATAGTTGATCCAGTCAAATCATTCAATAACTGTCTTTTCCGCAATGGTCAAAATGGTGGAAGATTGCTCACCATTGAGAATGATCAGACTTTTTCAGTCAATTATGCAGTATTCCCTGATAATATATGGGGTGGCAATTTTAGTGTTTACAAATCAGTTAATTCCGGCGTGGTAACATTTGGAGGGCATAGTGGGGATTTCAGCGGTGACAGTTATGAATATGACCTATACAGTCGTATTCATTGGGGCGGTGAGGTAGCCGGGCATGTTGAACTTCAGGGAGTGGTCATAGAAAGCGGTCAGGATATCTGCTTTGATGCGAGCAATACATTGACCGTTGCCGGCGGAGGAAATACTTTTGTTGTGCAGGATGGAGGCAATGTAAATCTTATTGCCGGTAAACATATTCATATGCTCGAAGGGACTTCTGTACATTCAGGGGCTTATCTGCACGCATTTATATCAAATGAGTACTGTACATTACCTCCGGCAATGTTAGCAGCGGAAGAAGATAATGATGCCATTAATGAAACGATATCGAAAAAATCATCAGAAGTTCTTGAAACCCGTACCAATGATCTCTTTAGGGTTTATCCAAATCCTACAAAAGGCATATTTACTCTTGAACTTAATAGCGTAAATGAATCAGGCTCAGTAAAGATAGAGATCTTTAACATGCTTGGCGAGCGCATCCTTAACACCGAACAACAGTCAAACAGCCATTATCAGTTTGATTTATCAGGTAATAAGGCTGGAATATATTTTATAAGGGTAATGTATGGTGAAAATAACAAAATTGAAAAATTAATCAAACAATAGTATAGTTTTTAAATTTCCTGATAAATATCCGCCAAAGGTCATTTGCATTAAGCCGCTTAACCATACCTCAGATCTTTGGCGGATATTTTATTCAGGTTGTCCTGAATTACAAGTATTGCAAAAGGCTTTATTATTTGGTAGCCTACTGATTGAATGATATTTCATGTAATTTTGAAGCCAAATAGTACAAACTTCAAAGTCATGAGAATTTCTAAAACAAAATTTTGGCTTCTTATCCCGGTTATTTGTTTTTCAGTTATAGCTCTGAGTTCATTTTCCCAGTCTCTGGTCATCAATGAATTCATGTCGTCTAATACAAGTACAATTGCCGATGATGATGGTGAATTTAATGATTGGATAGAATTATACAATGCCGGTTCGGCAACAGTAAATCTGAATGGTTATGGACTTTCTGACAATCTTAGCAAACCCTTTAAATGGATTTTTCCGAATGTTAGTATTAATCCCGGGCAACATTTGCTTGTCTGGGCTTCAGGAAAAAACCGCCAGCCCAATCAGGGTGAGCTGGTAAATGGCTTGCTGCGTGAAGTTTATACCGGAATTCCTGGTTCATCAGTAAGCAACCTGACAACTCATCCAAGCTATCCTAATAATCCCTCTAACGTCAATATTGTCAAAGGTTTATTTGAAACGCCATCAAATATTGGAAATCAATATGGGCAAAGAGTGCAGGGATGGATTAAAGCCCCTGCCACAGGACAGTACGTTTTCTGGATATGTAGCGATGATAACAGTAAATTATATTTAAGTTCAACGGCTGATCCTGTTGATACCATAATGATTGCACAAGTTCCCGACTGGACTAACCCTCGCCAGTGGAATAAATACGCTCAGCAACAATCAGCCCCGGTTACTCTGCAAGCAGGAGAATATTATTTTATAATGGCGCTAATGAAAGAAAACTCGGGTAGCGATCATCTTTCTGTAGGCTGGCAGAAACCCGGTGGAATATTGGAGCGTCCCATTGCAGGTCAGCATCTTTTTACCGATCGTTCACAATTACATACCAATTACAGTATAAGTGCTGCCGGTGAAGAACTATTACTTACACATCCAAATGGTACAATAGTTGACCAGATAGCTCCTGTGGCACTGCAATCTGATATTTCGTATGGAAGATCACCTGACGGTTCAAGCAATTTATTTTATTTTGATCAACCAAGCCCCGGATCACAAAACCAAAGTACAGGTTATAGTGAATTATTGCCTCCACCTCAATTTTCACGCGAAGGCGGACCCTATACTGAATCATTTCAACTTACACTGGAGTCAGAACCCGGCTCAATGATCTATTATACCTTAAACGGGCAGATACCAACTTCGTCTTCCGGTATTCTTTACACAACACCAATAAACATAAGCGGTACTGATATTGTAAGGGCAAGAGCCTACAAACAGGGATATATGCCGTCAGAACCCAAAACCATGATATACAGCCGTATAGGTTCGAATGTGCAAGGTTTTAAATCTAACTTGCCGGTAGTTATTCTACATCAGTTTAACACTGCAATAACTCCCGGAGCGCGAACTCCTGCAGCAGCGGTGTTTATTGATAATAATCAGGGCGACACTACTCATCTGATAGGCGATATTGCTTTACAAAGCAGAATTCTTGCCAATATCCGTGGTTCGAGTGCGCAAAGTTTTCCAAAAAAAATGTATGGATTTCATCTGGTGAATGAGTTTGATCAGGATAAAGATGAATCGCTTTTTGAAATGCCTGCCGACAATAATTGGATTTTATATGCTCCCTACAGCGATAAAAGCCTCATGCGCAATGCCATAGCATATACATTAGGAGCAGGTTTTGGTAAATGGGCTCCAAGAGTAAGGTTTGTTGAACTGTTTTTACATAGTGGCAACGGGCAGGTAATCAATTATCATTATCATGGGGTTTATGTACTGGTTGAACGGATCAAATGGGGCGAAGACCGTGTAAATATTACAAAACTAAAACCCGGTGATTACCTCGAACCTGAAATAAGCGGTGGTTATATTATGAAAGTTGACAGGCTTAATGATGGTGAATATGGAATGACTACCAGTATGGGAACGCTTATGGCTTATGTCAGACCCTCAGAGGCGGATGCAACCCCGGCTCAGAAAAGCTGGATATTGAATTATATGAACGATTTTGAATCAACTCTTTATAGCCAGAATTTCACTGACCCGCAAACAGGGTATCAGGCTTATATTGATGTTGAATCGTTTATTGATCATTTTCTTATAACCGAACTTCTTAAAGAGATTGATGGATACAGGCTAAGTAATTTCATGTATAAAGACCGGAACAAAAAACTTGTTATGGGCCCTGTCTGGGATTTTAACCTCAGCCTGGGAAATGCTAATTACATGGGAGGGTGGCAGCCTCAGGGATGGTATTATACACAGCTAAATGCTTCGAACTGTTATATTAATTGCGGAGTTCGCGATTGGTATGTAAGACTGATGCAGGATCCGGTTTATATGCAAAAAATGCGTTATCGTTGGTGGCAGCTCAGGCAGAATCTGTTTTCGAACCAGAACCTTTCAAATATGATCTGGCAATTCAGCGACCTGTTGTCTGAAGCACAGGTCAGGAATTTTACACGATGGCCTATACTCGGGCAATATGTTTGGCCTAACTGGTATATTGCACCAACTTATCAGGCTGAACTGAACTGGATGAACAACTGGCTTATGACCCGCCTGGCATGGATAGACAGCCAAATGGGCGAACCCCCTGTATTTATGGATTATGAACTGGCTTATTTCTGGCTTTTTAACAATACTTTGCCCAATGATACGCCATTAGAGCAAATAGAAGCTAAATTTCCACCTTCAGGTAACGGGTTGATATCCTTTCATTCGGCTTTGCAGGGATATCCTTTTTATCCCGGGCACCCATA
Organism: uncultured Bacteroidales bacterium; assembly: GCA_964550455.1. Taxonomy (GTDB): domain Bacteria; phylum Bacteroidota; class Bacteroidia; order Bacteroidales; family JAAYJT01; genus JAAYJT01. The sequence continues at coordinate 26,647 of CAZJZG010000040.1, forward strand.
CTGGCGCAAAGCTTCGATGGAGCGGCGAAATGCACCTACTGAAATAAATTACCGTCCTGAAGGGAATAATGGCATTGCCTTTGAGCAGGTAAATATGCGCGGAATACAGGTAAGACAGCCATTTACCGGAAACGGGGGTGAAAACTATCTGGTTTTTAACATGTCATCAATTGGCTATGAAAACCTTCTTTTCAGTTTTGCTGCAAAAGACGAAAATGCAGCCGATTATCTGCTTGCTGAGTATTCGGTTCAAAGTGGTGAGCCCCAATGGATAACAACAGGTTTGCAACAAGATACATTGCCGCTTTCATCAGATTATCAATTATATGAGATTGATTTAGCTGGGATTAGCGAGGCTGATAATAATGCACATTTTAAAGTAAGGATACGTTTTGGAGGTTCTAACATGGGAGCAAATAATGGCGACAGGGTTACATTCAATAATTTTAGTCTTGAAGGCGAAGCACTGGATCTTATGCTCGGTGATGCCAACTGCGATCTTACTGTAAATGTAATGGATGTTATTACAACGGTTTCTTATGTTCAGGGTACTGATCCCCAGCCGTTCTGCTATGATAATGCCGATGTTAATTTCGATGGGATCATAAATATAATTGACGCAGTTAATATCGTCAATATTATTTACGAGAAATAATTGTCAGTTCCGGGTATTTATGAATTACCCGATATCAGTCTAAACAAGTATTAAGATAGGCACTTTCAGAAAATAGAATAATTTCTACTTTTTGGGATTAAAAACAGCTT
>CAZJZG010000041.1:0-26665 GCA_964550455.1 uncultured Bacteroidales bacterium
TGTTTTTAATCCCAAAAAGTAGAAATTATTCTATTTTCTGAAAGTGCCTTTTTAATCATTGTCTTCGGCATACCATTCGGCGTAAGCGGTGGTTGTTTCTCGAAGACGAAGGCTGTGTAGGCTGACTTCAGGGGGTATTACTTTTTTAAGAATACCGGCAAACTCGCTTATAAGGTTCTCACTTGTGGGTTCAAATGGCAAAACTATCATCTTTGAGTGCATTGCCTGAGTATTATCAGCCCATGGCGAGCGGCTGCTCACTACAAAAGCATGATCATATTTCTGCACAATATGCTTATTTACTATATCCTTCAAGGTTTTAAAATCAATGAGCATACCATTGGCGGGATGTCCCTTTTCCCGGCGTGGACTTCCTGAAATGGTAACAAACAACTCGTAAGTATGTCCATGAATATTGCGACAGGGACCATCGTGGTCTTTAAGTGAATGTGCCATTTCAAAATTAAAAACCTTGGTTATGCGTATAATGGTCATTGGACAATAATTTTACAACGATTTAACTTTAAAACAAGAATTTAACACAAAACAAAAATCCTATAAAGTGTGATTTTTCAAATTGCCGGAAGCAAAAAGTTTAAGAAACCATTTATTATTTGCAGCCTTAAAGTAAGAATTCATATAATGTTGATTATGCATGTCAGAACCCACCAGATCAATCATTTGCATATCAATCATCTTCTGAGCTATCTTTTTCACAGTTTCTCCATAGTGCCCGCTCAGCGAAACCAGATTAAGCTGAAATAATATTCCTCTATCCTTCAGTTCTTCAAATTTTTTAAAATCCCGATACCAATAACTATAACGCTCAGGATGTGCCAGAATTACCTGATAACCATCTAATTGAAGATCGAAAATGAATGATTTGAAATTCGGATGCGGGCTATAAAAGCTGAGCTCAACAAGAATATGCTTTTTCCCAAATGTCATCAATTCTCCGTTTTTCATTTTCTTTTCGAACCCATCATCAAGCAGATATTCACCGGCAGCTTCAATTTCTATATCAATATTTTCCTTTATCAGTGCCTGTTTCACCTCTTCCAGACCTAAAGTGATGATTTCAGGCGTGTTCTTATAAAACTCATCCTGAATATGAGGGGTAGTTATAAGCCGTGTAAATCCAAGTTGTTTGAATTGCCTGATCAGACTTACTGATTCCTCAATATCAATAACTCCGTCATCAATATCGGGAATAAGATGTGAATGGAGATCACAGCATAACCGGCTAAAATCAAATCCTTTGAAGACTCTGTCGCGTTTTAAAAAAAAGTCAAACAAACTCATCCCCTATTTTTTATCTTTTCACATATTGCTCTTCGTAATATTTCAGATATTCGCCGGAAGTTACTTCGTCGAGCCAATTCTGATTGTTCAGATACCAATCAACAGTTAATGATACTCCTTGTTCAAACTGTAACGATGGTGTCCAGCCCAGTTCACGCTGAAGCTTTTCTGAATCAATTGCATAACGCAGGTCGTGGCCTGCCCGGTCTTTCACGAATGTTATAAGCTTTTCAGAAGTTCCCGCAGGTCTTTTAAGCTTCTCATCCATCACCATGCACAACACCCTGATAAGATCAATATTTTTCCATTCATTATTGCCACCTATATTATATGTTTCTCCAATTCTGCCTTTATGATAAATGATGTCAATGGCATTAGCATGATCAACCACATAAAGCCAGTCGCGCACGTTTTCACCTTTTCCATAAACCGGCAAAGGCTTATTATTCCTTATATTATTAATAAACAAGGGTATTAATTTTTCAGGAAACTGGTTCGGACCATAATTATTAGAACAGTTTGATATTACCACAGGTAAACCGAAAGTATCATGATAAGCTCTTACAAGATGGTCGCTGCTGGCTTTTGATGCAGAGTAAGGGCTATGAGGGTCGTATGAAGTTTCTTCAGTGAAAAATCCTTCTTCACCCAGAGAACCGTATACCTCATCGGTTGAAATATGATAGAAGAGTTTCCCGCTAAGATCGTTTTGCCAGTGAAACTTTGCTGCATTAAGCAGATTAACGGTTCCTACAATATTGGTCATGATGAATTCCATAGGATTGGCAATGGAACGGTCAACATGCGATTCGGCAGCAAGATGGATTACACTATCAAATTTATGTTCGGCAAACAGGTTCAGCATATGTTCTCCATCAACAATATCGGCTTTGATAAAGCGATAGTTGGGTTTATCTTCCAAATCCTTCAGATTGGCAAGATTTCCGGCATACGTCAGTTTGTCAAGATTGTAAATACAATAATCCGGATATTTGTTTACAAAAAGTCTTACTACATGCGAACCAATAAAACCGGCACCACCGGTAATTAAAATGTGTTTCTTAAAATTTTTCATAGCATTTATTTATTTTGAAACCGGCTAAGCAAAGGAAAGCACTACGGCTAACCTGAAACTTAGCGCAGATTTATTTATTTATTTCTTTAAGAGCCAATTCCCAATTCCATGCTGAAAGGGTCATTTCGTCAAGACCACGAATTGCCTTCCAGCCTAATTCCTGATTGGCAAAAGCAGTATCGGCAAATACTTTCTCAATGTCTCCCGGTCTGCGTCCGGTAATTTTATAATTAAGCTTCAAACCGGTAACTTTTTCAAAAGAACGAATAACTTCAAGTACTGAAAAACCATTTCCGGTTCCAAGATTAAAAATCTCAAAACTTCCTTTACCACGATTTTCAAACATACGCTCAACTGCCACAACATGAGCCTGTGCCAGATCTACCACATGAATATAATCACGTATGGCAGTGCCATCGGCAGTGGGATAATCATCGCCAAATACGCTTAAAACCTCACGCTTGCCAATTGCAGTCTGCGTAATGAACGGCATCAGATTATTTGGTATGCCTATAGGATATTCGCCAATGAGAGCCGAAGGATGCGCTCCGATGGGATTGAAATAACGCAATGCAATGGCTTTTAATGATGAAACATTACATACATCTCGTATGATCTCTTCCGATATCTGTTTTGTATTCCCGTAAGGCGACCATGCAGGTTTGATTGACGATTGTTCGGAAACAGGCAATTCGTCAGGCTGACCATAAACAGTGCATGAAGATGAAAAAACAAGGTTTCTGATACCATGCTTTTCCATGTTTTCCATCAGGTTGATAAGCGAATAGATATTATTCCGATAATACATTAATGGTTTTTCAACCGATTCACCCACAGCCTTGTAAGCTGCAAAATGTATGGCAGCATCTATACCCTTGTATTGAGCAAAAAATTCACTTGCAGAATCAGCGTCTGCAAGGTCTAACTCAATGAAATCAGGTCTTTTACCTGTGATCTCTGTAATCGAATCAACTACTTCGGGAAAGGAATTCGAAAGATTATCAACAATGACTACATCAAACCCCTTTTCCATCAATTCAACCACTGTGTGAGAACCTATATAACCCGTGCCACCTGCAACAAGTACTTTCATGCTATTAGATTTAAAGATTTATAAAAAATCAACCTTTTCTTTTATTACAAAACTGATTCTCAATCATTTAATCATGTTCCTGGATTTTCCTGACCCTGTTATTCTCAAGTTTATACTTTTCACCACTTTCAGGACAAACCGCTATTCCATTTTCATTAAAACTCAGCTTATGTCCATACTCACTCATCCAGCCTGCCTGCCGCGCCGGATTACCAATAACCAGTGCATAGGGCAGCACCTCTTTTGTAACAACGGCTCCTGCACCAATAAAAGCATATTCGCCGATATTATTTCCGCAAACAACAGTTGCATTGGCACCTATCGAAGCGCCACGTTTTACCAGTGTTTTCACATATTCACCTTTACGAACCACAGCACTGCGCGGATTAACAATATTTGTAAAAACCATTGAAGGTCCAAGAAAAACATCATCTTCGCAAATTACTCCTGTGTATATGCTAACATTGTTCTGAACCTTTACATTACGACCCAATACCACTTCAGGGGATACTACAACATTTTGTCCGATATTACAATTTTCGCCTATTACACTGTTGGGCATTATATGGCTGAAATGCCATATTTTAGTTCCTTTGCCAATGCTGCAACCATCATCAATTACAGCGGTTTCATGTGCAAAATATTCCTTTTTATCCATTTCTTACTGATTTATAAACTCCAGTACTGACGTGGTAATATATTTAAGCTGCTCTTCATCCAGTTCAGTGTGCATAGGCAATGATATTACCCTTGAGCATAAATCTTCGGTAACAGGCAGATCACCGGCTTTAAAACCATACTGTTCATAAGCTTTTTGCAGATGTATAGGCACAGGATAATAGATCATTGCCGGAATTCCTTTTTCTGCCAGATATTCAATCAGTGCAGCCCTGTCAACACCGTTGAGCTTTAGAGTGTACTGATGAAAAACATGAGTTGAAAAGGCTGTCCTTGCCGGTATTGTAAGTTTTGGTTCCGAACCAAAAGCAGAATCATAAAAGGCAGCAGCTTTTTGACGTGCCGCAATATATTCATCCAGATAAGCAAGTTTAACCTTTAAAACAGCAGCCTGAATAGTATCAAGACGGGAATTCACACCAATATCATCATGATAATAACGAACTGTCATTCCGTGATTTACAATACTGCGAAGCTTTTTTGCCAGTTCGTCATCATTGGTAAATAATGCACCTCCATCGCCAAAACAACCCAGATTTTTTGACGGGAAAAACGATGTTGTGCCAATAGTTCCGATTGTGCCGGCTTTTTTTGAAGTACCATCTTTGAAAAAACAATCCGCTCCTATAGCCTGACAATTATCTTCTATCACATACAGATCATGCTTCTTTGCTATCTGCATTATTTTATCCATATCGGCAGATTGTCCAAAAAGATGAACGGGAATAATTGCCCTGGTTTTTTTTGTTATCCTTCGCTCAATATCTTCGTGAACAATATTGAAAGTACCGGGATCAACATCAGCAAAAACAGGTGTAAGACCCAGTAAGGCAATTACTTCAGCAGTTGCAATAAAAGTAAATGAAGTCGTAATGACCTCATCACCGGGTTTTAATCCAAGAGCCATCATTGAAACCTGAAGGGCATCAGTGCCGTTAGCGCAGGGAATAACATGGCGAACATCCAGATATTTCTCCAGCGATTCCTGAAATTGTCCAACAGCAAAACCTTTTATAAAAGCTGTGGAATCAATAACTTCCTGGATTGATGAATCAACTTCGTGTTTTATTTTTTCATATTGACCTCGAAGGTCAACCATATTGATTTTTTGCACTATGAAGTATTAAAAATTATTTTTGATTTATTGAAATTCAATTTATTCGCAAAAATATGAATTCTTTGGTTTTGGAATGTTATGTTCTGTCATTTAACCATGACGCTAAATTATACCTAATTCATTAATTTTGCGTTTTTAACATTTTCTAACCTGTATTATCGTAGTGCATCCATTAAGAAAAACAAAACAACACCTAAAAATAATGAGGCAGATTTTATTTACCGGGATATTGGTTCTTATGCTTGTCATCCGGTCACTTGCACAAACTGAAGTGATTACTGATGAAGATAAGCTGGAAAGAAAAGGGTTTGCTCTTTTTAACGCTTTTTATGCGTATCAGGTTCCCGGTAAGGACCTCGCCCTTCGTTTTGGCAATAATTCAATGATTGGAGGAGGTTTTCTGTATAAATTCAATTCGAACCTTGTGGCAGGATTAGAAGGCGGGTTTATCTTCAGCGAGAACATTAAAAACAAAGACTCTTATCTGTCAAAGATCTCAACTTCTGAAGGTTATGTCATATCTGAAGCCGGCACATTTGCTGAAGTTTATCTTCATGAGCGGGGATTCAATATCAATGCAAAGTTAGGAGGCATTTTGCCGGTGATAGGCCCAAATTCCAACTCCGGAATACTTATAATGGGTGGTGCCGGGATCTTACAACATAAAATACGGTATGAAACACCGGATAACAATGCTCCACAACTCAGCAGCGAATATAAAAAGGGTTACGACCGCCTGAGTAACGGACCGTCAATAAGTCAATTCATTGGTTATGTACATTTTGGCAACAACAAAACTATAAATTTCCATATCGGAGCCGAGTTTATACAGGCATGGACAAAATCCCGTCGTCCGTTTGATTTTGACAGGATGCAGGCTGATACACAAAAACGTTTTGATCTGCTTTGGGGCATTCGAGTGGGATGGATTTTGCCACTTTACAAGCGCACAGCTAAAGAATTTTATTTTTACTAATATGCAATTGCTCTATAATCTTGGCATACGAATATTTCTGCTGGCTGTGCATGTTGCTTCATTGTTCAATACCAAAGCCAGAAAATGGATAAATGGGCGCAAAAATATCTTTGATGACATCCGGCATTTTTCTGATGGTCAAAAACCTGTTGCATGGTTTCATTGTGCTTCGCTTGGTGAGTTTGAACAGGGCAGACCTGTAATGGAAGCTTTCAGGCTGAAACATCCTCAATATCGCATTTTGCTGACCTTTTTCTCGCCTTCGGGGTTTGAAGTAAGGAAGAATTACACCCACGCCGATCATATTTGCTATCTTCCTGCCGATACTCCGGAAAATGCACGTCGCTTCGTGGAAATAGTCAATCCTGATTTTGTTGTTTTCGTAAAATATGAATACTGGCTAAATTATATTAATAAAATTACCGGGCGCAATATCCCAATGTACATATTATCAGCCACTTTCCGAATCGATCAATTCTTTTTCAAATGGTACGGAAAATGGTCTCTGAAAAGCCTAAAAAAAATAACCCGCTTTTTTGTTCAAACCAAAGAATCGGCAAAACTGCTTGAAAAACACGGGATCAGCCAGATAACTGTAACAGGTGACACCCGTTTTGACAGGGTGAGTACAATAGCCCGTGAAGCCGCATCATTACCTGTAATTGAGCAATTTTCCGAAAGCCAAAAGATCATGATTGTTGCCGGCAGTACCTGGCAGCCGGATGAATTATTGTTATCAAAGCTGTTAAATGAATTTCCTGAGAAATTCAAACTAATAATTGCGCCTCACGAAATTCATGAATCTCATTTAAAAACCATTGAACATCAGTTTTTAAATAATACCATCAGATATTCCACTCTTCCCAAAACCGGAACAACTGACAGTAACGTTTTGATAATTGACAGCATAGGCATGCTTTCAAAACTCTATCGTTATGCTAAAATATCATACATAGGAGGCGGGTTCGGTGCCGGAATACATAATATTCTTGAAGCTGCAGTTTACGGGGTTCCTGTGCTTTTTGGTCCGAACCATCACAAATTTCAGGAAGCTTTGGATCTGATAGCCTCTGGTGGTGCTTATGCGATTAACAGTTATGAGGGTTTTAAAAAAACCATTCTGAATTTATCTGATAACATTAATGCATGGCAGAAAAGTGCCGATGCATCAAACTCTTATGTAGCCGGTAAATGCGGAGCTACAACAAAGGTTATATCAGAACTTGAAAAGGATTTACTGTAAAAAAATCCTGGCACAAACAGTTGTTTATTGAACCACTCTGCACAGTTCCATAGAAAAATCAAAGTTCACATTTAATAAGTTTTTTATAAGTCAATGAAAAAGTTCTATTTGTTTTGCAAAATATAACCAAAATGAAAAAACATATATTACTGATTATTACACTTTTACTATTGAGTCCCTGCATTTTTGCGCAACAGGTAATTATCAGCGGAAAAGTTACTTCAATTGAAGATGATACCGGCATCCCCGGAGTTACTGTAAGCATTAAAAATCGAGCAAGTGGTACAATCACCGATATTAACGGAGATTATACCATTTCCGCTAATCGGGGAGAAGTTCTGAAATTCAGCTATATGGGCTTTAATACGCGTGAAGTTACTGTTGGCAGTTCAAACGTCATCAATATTGTACTTTCGCCATCGGTAAGCCAGCTTGACGAGGTAGTTGTAACCGCTCTTGGTGTAAAGCGTCAGAAACGCGAGGTAGGCTACACCATTGAATCGGTTCCTGCAAAAGAACTTCAGCTTTCCAATGCCGGTAATCTGGCAAGTGCTCTTAGTGGCAGGTCGGCAGGAGTACAGGTCATCAACACCAATGGTGTTGACGGAGGTACTACCCGCTTTGTGATACGCGGAGTTCGTAATCTGAACGACCGTAATCATAATCAGCCTTTAATAGTGGTTGACGGTATTCCAATGGAAAACGAACCGGGTCTTACTGATATAGGTCGCGGAGTGGACTGGGGTTCGGCACTTAACAATATCAACACATTTGATATTGAAAGCGTTGATATTCTGAAAGGACCTGCAGCTTCAGCACTTTATGGTTCAAGAGGAGCCAATGGCGTGGTTATGATCGCTACCCGCCGGGGCAGTCGTCAAAAAGGAATTGGGATCACATACAATGTTTCACATAAAATGATGCAGCCCTATCGTTTCCGTGAAGTACAAAATATCTATGGTGCCGGCGGACCTCTCAGTTTTCTTGAACCAACATTTCAGCTTAACGAAGCCGGAGAACCAATTTATCCTACAGATATTTATTCTGACTTCGGGCCTTTGGGTGAACATACTGCCACTACATTTGGATATTATGGTTCATCAGTATCATGGGGTCCTGAAATGAAAGGGCAAATGATACGCTGGTGGGATGGTGAGATGCGCCCGTTTTCACCACAACCTGACAATCTGAACCTTTATTTCAAGAACGGTAGTACTACTACCCATAATATTGCCTTCAACGGTGGAGGTGAAATGGGCGCAATAAGGGTATCGCTTACCAATTCGCAACATGATGCCAATATTCCAAACAGCAATTTCAAGCAAACAACAATTAACCTTGGGAGCAATCTGAAAATTTCTGATAAGTTGACCTCTGATATAACCATCTCATATATTGATTATTTCAGACTTAACAGCCCTACAATCGGCGAATCAGAGAACTCGTTCGGAAAAGCTATGCTTTACAGTTGGCCCCGAAGTTATAAAGGTATTGAAAAAGAGCATTATGCAAGTGCTAATGGTAGCATGATTGATTATCGCAGCAATTCACCCTATTATTATATTGATAAAAACTTCTGGTGGGAAATCTATAATAGAAATACCAATCTGGATCGCAAAAAACTCATAGGTACTGTGGCTCTCACTTATCAGATAATGCCATGGCTGAGCGCTATGGGACGATTTGGAATGGACTATACTCATAATGAATTTGAAACCCGTAACCGTCCGATTGACTCGCTGGGACTGATAGATGGATATTACGGACACAGCCTTTCAAGAGATCAGGTTACCAATGGTGAATTCCTGCTGGTTGCACAGAAGGAGAATTTTGTGAACTCGGGGCTGGATGTGAAATTCTCTTTCGGAGGGAACTCCTGGTCGAGGACGCAGTACGGATTATCAGCCAACTCAGGTACCTGGATACAGGCATGGGTTTATTCCCTGAATAATGCTGAACGTCCTGAACAGAGAGGGCTCTCAGAAGGGCGGTTCGAGAAAAAGATAAACTCATTTTATGCCTTAATGAATGTGGGCTGGAGAAATTATCTGTTCATGGAATTGACAGGCAGGCAGGATTGGTCGTCAACCCTGCCCAAATACAGCAATAATTATTTTTATCCGTCAGTTTCGTTCAGCTTCCTGCCTTCCGAGGCTTTCAACTTCAACAAAACATGGCTCAGCCAGTGGAGGATAAGAGGAGCTTATGCCCTTACTGCAATTGATACCGATCCCTATAAACTGGATTTCGTTTATTCCTCAGGCAGCTTTTCGGGAGATAAAACCTCTGCACTGCCATATACAATTCCTCCTTATTCACTTGAACCCCAGTTCTCTGCTTCGTGGGAAGCCGGTACAATCATCGGACTTTTTGACGACCGCGTTGATCTGAATTTCACTTACTACTATATAAGTAGTTACAATCAGATAATGAACTCTCCTTTACCTGTTTCGTCAGGTGCGGGGCAGATCACAATTAATACCGGGGAACTGGAGAACAAAGGGATAGAATTGATTATCAACACAGTACCAATAAGTAACAAGAACTTTATTTTTGAAGCCGGACTTAATTTTACCAGAAACCGGAATAAGGTTGTAAGCCTTGGCGAAGCTGCTGAAATTTTCGAAATTGCAAATATCTGGGGTGGAAACGGACCTGCCATTGCAGTTAAGCCGGGTCAGGATTTTGGAACTATTGTAGGATGGGATTATGTATATCACCCTGACAATAACCAGCCGATACTAAATGATGAAGGCACTCATTATCTGATGACCGAAAACCGTGTTCCTGTCGGCAATGCCTCACCTCATTTTCTTGCTGGTTTTACCACCCGATGGCGCTGGAAAGGCTTCATGCTAAGTACTCTTATTGATTCCAAATTGGGTGGTGATATTTATTGCGGTTCATACGTTACCAATGTACAAACCGGCCAAAGTCCGTCAACTCTGATAGAAAGGCAGGGAGGCGGGCTACCGTTTACCGATTCCGAAGGGAATATCAGAAACATTGGAGTGATACTTCCGGGTGTTTATGCTGACGGAACACCTAATGATAAAGTTGTACATTATTATTTTAAATACATGCCCAATTTTGGTGGCTGGGGCAGGTTTCTTTCAAAACCTGGCATATTGGAAAATTCATGGATAAAAATGCGTGAAATTGCTCTTACCTATACTTTACCACCCTCAGCTTTGCAAAAAACAAAGTTCATACAGCAACTTTCAGTAAATCTTGTTGGCAGAGATTTATTTTACCTCTACACTACCCTTCATGATAAGATAAACCCCGAAGGTGCCAACGGCGCAGGCAATGCTCAGGGGCTTGAATGGGGTTCATTCCCCGGATTCAGGTCTTTTACTCTTGGTGTTAATGTTCAATTCTGATCCTTAATAATTATGAAAAAGACAATATTATACCTACTAATTATCAATTCAGCCATTATTCTTGTTTCGTGTGATAAAGGATTTGAAGAACTCAATAAAAACCCGTTTGAATCAATTGAAACAGACATAGGTCCGCTTTTCAATAAAGTAACGGCATCACTCATACAAGGCTGGAACGAACAGTTTTATGTAAATAATGAAGCTCTGTACCGCTATACTGAACTGGGTGCACTTACTCAGTATGCCTGGCCAAATATCAATATAGGTACTGAAGAGATATGGACTAACTACTACACCACTCTGGCAATAATCAGGGACATAGAAAAAAGATTCCACGATTATGGCGGCAGTCAGGATGAACTGGTAAATGCCAAAGCAATGTTAAAGATACTGCTGGCTTTTAAGACTTTCAAAGTGACAGATTTGTTTGGCGACATTCCATTTTCAGAGGCGGGACGTGGATTTGAATCGCTTGAATATGCCCGTCCTTCATTTGATTCGCAAGAAAGTATTTACCTTTTTTTACTTGATGAACTCAAATGGGCTGATCAAAACATCAATGCAGTTGCAAATCCCGTTACGCCCGATAATGTGCCACTTTATAGCCTTGCTTTATACGATAATCTTTTTAACGGCGATATGTTAAAATGGAGGCGTTTTGCAAATTCATTACGCCTTCGCTATGCAATGCGTATGTCGAACAGATTACCTGACAAAGCAGGAGAGATAATTGCCGAAATTGTGAATGGCAATAAACTTATCATCACCGGAACAGGTAACGATGTGGTAATGTCGCCTGCCGCCCAGGGATGGGAGAATAATGCGGTAAACTGGTCGTTTCGCGAACATGGCAAGCTGAGAATGGGAGAGACAATCTGGAATATGCTTTCCGGCAATAATGAACCAGATGGTAGTAGTATTTTCGACCCAAGGGCTTATATCTTTTTCGAAACCAATAATGCCGGCGAATGGAAAGCCTTTCCGCAAATCATAACACCTGACAGTCCTACCGAAGGCGGCGTTCCTTACCACCTCCACCGCGATAATAATTATCCGGTGAAAGGAGCAGCATGCAAGTTTTCCCCATTTAATTATTATCTGATAAGGGAAGAAAAAACCATTCCTGAAATCCTTATGAGTGTTGCCGAAGTTAGATTCATTCTGGCTGAAGCCTATTACAGAGGCATTGGAGTTGATCAGGACGAAAATATGGCAAAAGGGTTTTATGCCGATGGGGTAATTGCGTCAATGGTTTTTTGGCAGAATATTGTTAAAAACACATCCCGCTGGGTAAACCATGAACCATTCCTTGAAGAATGGGAATTTTATACGGCGCTTTCAAACCCTAAAATTGACATATTCAGCGCTCCGCCCGAAAAACATCTGAAAATGATATATGCTCAGCGCTGGCTTGATGCTTTCAGGCAACCTGCTGAAGCTTACGCACTTGCAAGAAGAACTATGGATACACCTCGTACTGGCAATGCACTTGCTCAGTTCAGACTACAATATCCTGATTCAGAGTCGCTTAACAACAATGAAAAATGGATCATTCAGGTAAATAAAATGGGAGGAGCGGACTCACAGAACATAAAAGTTTGGTGGATGATACCATAATTACGATATCTTGTATTAAATTTGTTTTCAAAACAGGTAAAATATTATTAATCACAAAAAACTTTAATACCATGAAAAAACATTTACTAACACTGACATTTATTCTGACATCAATGTTTGTCGTAGCACAGGTGGTTTCAGTTTACAATTTCAACCAGCTTGAAGCGGGTGGTTTGAACAATCAGGATGGGTGGAAAACTATTCAGCAGACAGCAGGTAGTTCACCTGATTTTGAGATAGGCTATGTCTCCGGTGATATAGTTGCACCTGACGGAAGCCAGGCAGTATTTTATCCTCATGGAGGACCGGGAGTAGGACGTACGGCTACACGAAAATCCACTTCAAATTTTGAATTCAGCTTTGCTGATGGCATAATTGAAGTAGAAGTAGATATGCATAAAAACTGGTGGGGTGTGTTTTTTGGCGTTGGCTTCGATGCCAATAAAAATGGTCATATTGCGCCGGGACTTGCTACTGAACCTGATGATGGCGGTGTGTATATCTTTTGTCGTGATGTGTCTCCGGCTCTTAATAAAGTGGTGCTTCCGAATGGTTCAGAAATTGCTTTTACTGCCAATAATGGCGGATGGGCGCGGTATAAGATGGTCATGGATTTCACCGCTAACGATGGCGCAGGGACTCTGGCACTTTTTTACAAACCGGGAGCTGTTGGCGATTGGCTGCCGGCAAGTGAAATACAAGGGATAAGCATGGAGCTTACCCCCGGTTCAGGTGATAAAAACGATAATCAGGTATGGGATGGGATTTTCTTTCATTCTCAGGGCGGAATTGGTGCTTTCGATAATATCCTGATACGCCAGCCTGAATTAAGCGGACTGTATCAGTTTATTAGTTTTCCTGCTATTTCAAACAAACTCACTACCTCGCCACCATTTGAACTTCATGCTGTTGCCAGCTCCGGACTTCCGGTTGAATATACCGTTACCGAAGGACCTGCCACTGTAAATGATAATATTTTGACCCTTACCGGTGAACCCGGTATTGTAAAAATAATGGCTTCGCAACCCGGAGACGATGAATATGCTCCCGCAAACGATATCATTAATGAATTTGAAGTAGTGGATGCTTCAGCTTTTTTTGCCAGCCTGCATGTGAGAAGACCGGCTGACCTTACAAAAGTTTATATGGAAGAACTAAGTCCGGTAATACTGCTTGCTGAAAGTCATGTGGAACATCCTGAGGTACTGAGCGTAAGAACAGTTGAATTTATTATAAACGAAGTTTCATTGCCCGTTCTTGACAGTATAAACGGATTATTTGCAACCAAATGGACGCCTCCCTCCTATGGAAATTTTTCAATTACGGTTCGTAGTACGATAACTGAAGGAAATGTAACAACAAAGATCATTGATTTTGAAGTAACCAATGAGGTTGAAGATATTCAGGTTCAAACATTTACAGGCCAAACTCTGACTCCGGGCAATCAAATCATTACCGGAACTTTTGTGTTCCCTACTTTTGCAGGCGCTTTTAATAAGATCAATGCGGTTCATACAGTAAGCTGCCCTCCGGGTGGTTGTGACCCCTACGACAGGGTTACTCATGTGGAAGTTAAAGACCTGAGTGGCAACTGGATTGAGATTTACCGCTATATTACACCATTTGGAGTTGGCTGTAACGATCAGATTGATGTAACCGATTATGCATCATTGTTACAAGGCGAAGTTGATGTACGTTATCATGCCATAGTCTGGGATAAAGGAATAAATATCAATATTCGTTTCGACTTTACAGCCGGCACACCCGAATATCTGTATTCATCAGTAATACCAATATGGAGAGGTGAATATTCATTTGGCAATATGAATAATCTGCAACCAGTACCGCCGGCATTTCTCTCCTTTGCCGAAGATGTACAGGCTGCTCATCTTAAAGTGATTACATCAGGACATAACTGGGGTCAGAATAATACCGGTAATGCTGCTGAATTTTATCATGCCATTCACTATATAAAAGTCAATGATCAGCGTACCCATACCCAGGACCTGTGGTCGGTGTGTAATCCTAACCCCGCAGGATGCCAGCCACAAAGTGGTACATGGTATCATAACAGATCAGGATGGTGCCCGGGTTCGATAACTAAAATATTTGATTTTGACATGAGTCAGTTTCTGAATATTCCCAACTTTAAGTTGGAATATGAGTTCGACCCCAATTATGTTGACTATTGCAATGCTGCAAATCCCGATTGCATTTCAGGAGTTACCTGCCCTGATTGCGAAGATACCTTTAATCCTATTATGATAGTAAGTACGCACATAATCACTTTTGGCAATAAACTGATACTCAGTACTAATGACAGAGAGATTGCAAATATCAGAATAGTGCCAAATCCGGCTAAAGGTTATTTCAATATTGCTGCTGCCAACCCTGAGCATGTTGCAGGATCAACAATTGACATACTTAACCAGGCTGGCAGTATTGTGCAATCCCTTATATGGAACGGACAGGCAACCAGTATTGATATCAATGATCTGAAAACAGGTTTGTATTTTATCAGAATAACCACCCAAACGGATGTTAAAATCAAAAAGCTTTTGGTTTTATAGTCTGTTTTGGAATAACTGACAGCCATAAAAAAAGAAAACAGAATTCAGAATTATGTTTTGACAGAACATCATTTGAGAACCTGATATTTACCGCCGGATATGAACTTTACTGCCTTTATGAGGTTAAACATACATGTAAATAAGATTTAATAATTCCGGCGAATACTTCCAAAATTGCGAACAATGAGGATCTATATAAAAAATATGGTGTGTAACCGCTGTATCATGGTGGTAAGAAATGAGCTGGAGAAAATCGGATACAAGCCTTTAAGTGTTACGCTGGGTGAAGTGGAACTGGGTCAGGAAATTAATGAAACTGATAAACAAAAGATCAATGCTCACCTGCAAACCTTTGGGTTCGAACTCATTGACGATAAAAAAAGCCGGTTCATAGGTCAGATCAAATCAGCCATCATAGAATTGGTTCACCAGCATAACAGCGAATTAAAAATAAATTTGTCAGACTATCTGAGCGACAAACTGCATCACGACTATACATATCTTTCCAACCTGTTTTCGGAGGTAGAAGGCACAACAATCGAGAAATATTTTATAGCACAGAGAATTGAAAAGGTTAAAGAACTGCTGGTTTACGACGAATTATCGTTAAGCGAGATAGCAATTCAGCAAAATTATTCGAGTGTTGCCCATCTGAGCAGCCAGTTTAAAAAAGTAACCGGTTTAACCCCAAGTCATTTCAAAAATATCAGATCGGAAAAAAGAAAACCCCTTGATGAGGTGTAAATGATATAATTATTTCTGCGAATCTTGTAACAACCATTGTATACACTACTGCTACCTTTGCAGCATATCAAAAAATAAGCTAAAGATATGATTGCAAATAATAAAGAAGTGTTCCTGCCCCTCGAAGGTGTCACGAGCGAGCATTGTGCCATGATAGTTGATAAAGGGCTGAACAAGATTCAGGGCATAGATTCTGTTAAAGTTGAACTGAACAACAACCGCGTTGCAATGCACACTGGCAATCCTGAGCTTGTTAATGAAGCTGTTAAAACCATCAGGGATCTGGGATACGGAGTACCGACCATAAAAAAATCTTTCCCCGTTCTGGAAATGAACTGTGCCTCGTGTGCCATCAACGTTGAAAGCATATTGAAATCGCTGATGGGTGTGGTAAATGCTTCAGTGAATTTTGCCGTCCGTGAAGTAGCAGTTGAATATATACCGGGAGTGATAGAACCAAAGGATTTTAAATCTACAATACAATCTGTTGGTTATGATCTTTTAATTTCTGAAGAACAGGACGAAACCGACAAACTAGAGGATATTAACCTTAAGAAGTTCTCAGAACTAAAAAAAAGAACAATATGGGCTCTGATCCTTGCTGCACCGGTTTTGGCAATCAGCATGTTTTTTATGAACATTCCCCACGCCAATATCATAATGTGGGTACTAAGCACACCCGTTGTTTTATGGTTTGGCAGAGATTTTTTCAAGAACGCATGGAAACAGGCACGCCACCGTTCGCTTAATATGGATACACTCGTGGCATTAAGCACCGGGATAGCCTATACTTTCAGCGTTTTCAATACTTTGTTCCCGAGTTTCTGGCTCAACAGATCCCTTGAACCTCATGTTTATTTTGAAGCTGCTGCCGTAATTATTGCTTTTATTCTGCTGGGCAGGCTGCTCGAAGAAAAAGCCAAAGGCAATACCTCATCGGCGATTAAAAAACTGATCGGTTTACAGCCTAAAACCGTTTCCATAATTGATAAGGCAGGAAACCAAAAGCAAATCCCAATAGAACATGTGAATATTGGAGATGTGATTCTGGTTAAACCGGGAGAAAAAATACCAGTAGATGGAAAGGTCATTGAAGGAAGTTCATTTGTTGATGAAAGTATGCTGAGTGGTGAACCTATACCGGTTCTGAAAGAAGAAAATGAAAAGGTTTTTGCCGGAACCATTAACCAAAAGGGCAGCTTTAAATTCAAGGCTGAAAATGTTGGTTCAGAGACTATGCTTGCACAGATCATTAAAATGGTTCAGGATGCCCAGGGCAGCAAAGCACCGGTTCAGAGACTGGTGGATAAAGTGGCAGGAGTGTTTGTTCAGGTTGTAATTATTGTCGCTGTAATTGCTTTTATAATATGGAATATTTTTGGCGGCGACAATGGCTTCACACATGGACTACTTGCTCTTATAACCGTCCTCGTCATTGCCTGCCCATGCGCTCTCGGATTGGCTACTCCTACAGCTATTATGGTAGGAATAGGCAAAGGCGCTGAAAAAGGCATTCTGATCAAAGATGCTGAAAGTCTTGAACAGGCTAAAAAGGTAAATGCTGTGATCCTGGATAAAACAGGTACCATAACCGAAGGAAAGCCAAGAGTTACAAACGATCACTGGACCAACAACAGCGATAGACTGAAACAGATATTATTAAGTATTGAGAAACAATCCGAACACCCTCTGGCTGAAGCTGTTGTGCAACATCTGAATAACTACCCGGATATTCCGGTATCAGAATTTGAAAGCTATACAGGTCAGGGTGTTAAAGCCAGAATTAGTGGTGATATTTATTTTGTCGGAAACAAAAAACTTCTGGAAGAAAATAATATTTCAATTGAAGATGATTTTCTGAAAATCTCGCAGGAATGGAGCAACAATGCCAATACCGTGATATGGTTTGCCGGTGCGAACAAGGTTCTGGGTATTCTGGCAATTGCCGACAGTATTAAACCGGGTTCAAAAGCAGCTATACAGCAATTACAAAACGAAGGAATTGAAGTGTATATGCTTACCGGCGATAACGAAGCTACCGCAAGGGTCGTTGCCGAGAAAACAGGCATAGAGCATTATAAAGCTGAAATGCTGCCGGAACACAAGGCTGATTTTGTGAAACAATTGCAGGAAAACGGAAAAATTGTAGCAATGGTGGGAGATGGTATTAACGACAGTACCGCTCTGGCACAGGCAGATATCAGTATTGCAATGGGTAAGGGTAGTGATATTGCTATGGATGTAGCAAAGATCACCATCATTTCATCCGAACTTGGTAAAATCCCGGAGGCAATCAAATTATCAAGGTCAACTGTAGGAATTATCAAGCAAAACCTGTTTTGGGCTTTCTTTTACAACCTTATAGGGATCCCAATAGCAGCAGGCATACTTTATCCCTTCAGCGGCTTCCTGTTAAACCCGATGATAGCCGGCGCTGCCATGGCTTTGAGCAGCGTAAGCGTTGTAAGCAATAGTCTGCGCCTTAAAATGAAGGATTGAGTCGGGAGTGGCATCTTTCATCCTGTAAATCAGGATCATAGACTTATGAAGTTTAGTTCTGTTAAACTAAATCACCGGTTCGTTTGTTATTCTTATTAATAATCTTTCTAAATAAGCTCCCTGAAACAAGGGGTTTAACAAGGCATAGAGAGTAATTCAGGAATAATCACAATAATTTAAATTATATCGTTATGGAATATAAAGTAGAAGATTTATCCGGCAAGGATATGGAAATGAAAAAACATCTGAATATTGATGAAGAAAAGGCTCAAAAGATCCTGGAAATTAAACTGAAAGTTTTCAATAAGGAAATCACTCCCGAAGAAGCCCGAAAAATTGTAAATCAAACCTTTGAATTTGTTACTGCCGAAGAATTTGCATTTGGCGAGCAGCATCTTTTTGAAGCCGGCATTACCAACGAGGTAATGGTTGGGGAAATGAATGATATTATTGATGTTTTCAAAGATGTTTTGGCCCGAAAAGATCTGAACCTTCCTGCTGGTCATCCCATACAGGTTTACGAAAACGAGGCTGCCGAAATTGATAAACTTCTTTTGAAAATGGAAGTAAAACTAAAAGGCAAATTCATAGTAAATGAATGGTTTGAGATTTATGAGCAACTGGATAAAATAAACATACATCTCAGCAGAAAGCAAAATCAGCTATATTCAGAGCTTGAACGCGTTGGATTCGACCGCCCTTCGAGGATAATGTGGACTTTTGATGATCGTGTCAGGGATGCCATTAAAGATGCTTATCTGCTATTGGAAGCCAAAAAGGAAAAAGAGTTTCTGGATGCGCAGGCAAATGTCATTCATCTGGTAAGGGATATTCTCAGCAAGGAGCGTGATGTGCTTTATCCTACTTCGCTGAAGCTTCTCAGCGATGATATCTTCATCAGAATGCAGAAGGGCGATGCTGAAATTGGCTATTGCCTTATAGATACTCCTCCCCAATATACCGGTAAAGGTTCAGAACCAAGGGCAAAGGAAGCAGATAAAAACGATGACCTGATAAGCGATCTGAAAAAGGTATTTGAAAAGCACGGCATTTCCAGCGCTGATACCAAAGATAAGATTCTGGATGTAGCTACAGGAAAGCTCACACTAAAACAGATCAATCTTATTTACAAGCATATGCGCATGGACCTGTCTTACGTTGATGAGAACAATGTTGTGAAGTTTTACACTGATACTGATCATCGTGTTTTTCCGAGAAGTGCCGGAGTTATAGGCAGAATGGTTGAAAACTGCCACCCGCATGAAAGCCTTGATAAAGTGCTGGGCGTGATTGAGGCATTCCGCAGCGGCGAACAGGATGAAGCTGAATTCTGGATTGAAAGCAGAGGAAAATTCATATATATCCTTTTTGTTGCAGTACGTGATGAAGAGGGTAAATATTGTGGTGTTCTTGAAATGATGCAGGATGTTACACGTATCAGAAGCCTGGAAGGCAGCCGCAGACTCCTGAGCTGGAGTAGTGACACAAAACCGGATGCGAAAATCCTGAAAGAAGAGATAAATATTGACCCGAAAATGAAAGTTGGCACTTTGTTCAGCACTTATCCATTTCTTAAGAACTATCTTATCTCCCTGAACCCAGAATATAAGCGCCTGAACAACACCGTTCTTTATGATGCCATGAAAAACGCTGCCAATATTGAGATGCTTGCTGAAGTAGGCTCCTATAAGCTCAGTGAGTTTATTGAAATGCTCAAAAAAGCAATACACTCTGAAAGAAAGTAAGGTTAATCATAACAGAAGGAACGTTATTGTTTAAACATAGCTTATTCCTCTTTCCATCTTAGTGCGACAAATTCGAATTTGCTCGCCCGGCATCTAGTTGGGTATCAATATCATAGCTTTTCTGTTTAAAAAAAGCGGACAAGTCTGGTGAAAAATCCTCTGTGGTGAAAAAAATAACTACCAAGAAAATCTCTGTGCCATTCCGCACCTTCTGTGATGAAAAAGTATAACCACTGAGAACACAGAGAAACACGGAGAAAAAAAACTCTGTGAACCTCTGTGCCCTCTGTGGTGAAAAAAAATATAACCACGGAGAACACGGAGAACACGGAGAAAAAAAAACCTCTGTGAAACTCCGTGCCCTCTGTGGTAAAAAATAAAAAAACGGCTACAAGCATAAAACGT
Source organism: uncultured Bacteroidales bacterium (assembly GCA_964550455.1). GTDB lineage: Bacteria > Bacteroidota > Bacteroidia > Bacteroidales > JAAYJT01 > JAAYJT01. The sequence goes on from CAZJZG010000041.1 coordinate 20,448, forward strand.
TGTAACCGTTTGGATTTCATGTTGTCCGACAAGGGCTCGAACCTTGAGTCTTCTGATCCAGAGTCAGACGTGTTGCCAATTACACCATCGGACAATCAGGAAGTGCAAAATTATAAAATTATCAATAAACTCAAATCAGTTTTTCGAATTTATTATGATTGTTTTCTTTCAATTTTAGCCCAGGCATCCTTTAAAGTAACTGTCCTGTTGAAAATCAGCTTATTAGTGTCAGTATCAGAATCAACACAAAAATAACCAAGACGCTCAAATTGAAATTTATCAAGAGCCTTAACATCCTGAAATGAATCTTCAACAAAACCCTGCACAACTTCCAGAGAATCAGGGTTCAGATAATCCTTAAAATCTTTCCCTTCTTCAGTCTCATCAGGCATCTCAACAGTAAACAAGCGGTCGAAAAGCCGTATTTCTGCAAGTTTTGAATGTGCTGCCGACAGCCAGTGAATTGTAGCCTTTACCTTACGGTTGCTTTGAGGCATACCACTACGGGTTTCAGGATCGTAAGAACAATGGATTACTTCAATATTTCCATCTTTATCCTTTTCAACATACTCACACTTAACAATATAGGCATATTTCAATCTTACCTCGCCACCCGGTTTAAGCCTGAAGAACTTTGGCGGTGCCTCCTCCATGAAATCATCCCTTTCAATGTACAACTCTTTTGAAAAAGGCATTTTACGAACCCCGCTCTCAGGGTCTTCCGGATTATTAGTGGCATCCATGTATTCAACCAGCCCGTCCGGGTAATTATTAATGACAAGTTTCACAGGTCTGATCACAGCCATTCTGCGCAAAGCCCGTTTGTTCAGATCTTCACGTATGCTATGCTCAAGCAGTGCCACATCAATAACATTATCGCGTTTGGCAACTCCAATTTTATCAGCAAAATATCTGATGCTCTCAGGGGTATAACCACGCCGCCTCAACCCGCTGATGGTAGGCATACGGGGGTCATCCCATCCGTTCACATATTTCTCCTTGACTAATTCGAGCAATTTACGTTTGCTCATAATGGTATAACTAAGGTTCAGGCGGGCAAACTCATACTGATGCGGGCGATAGCTTCCCGGCTCAGTTATCTGGTCAAGAAACCAATCGTACAAAGGGCGGTGTACTTCAAACTCAAGGGTACAAACCGAATGTGTGATCCTTTCAATATAGTCACTCTGTCCGTGGGCAAAGTCGTATGTCGGATAAATGCACCATTTATCACCGGTACGATGATGGTGGTCAAACATGATCCTGTACATAACAGGGTCGCGCATATGCATATTTGGGGATGACATATCAATTTTAGCTCGCAGGGTATATGAGCCTTCCTTGAATTCGCCTGCTCTCATACGACGGAACAAATTAAGATTTTCTTCAATACTTCTATCCCGGTACGGACTTTCTTTACCCGGGCGGGTAGGAGTCCCGCGGTTGGCACTGATCTCTTCAGCACTCATATCGCATACAAAAGCCTTACCCTTTTTTATTATCGTAATTGCATAATCATACAAAATCTCAAAATAATCCGAAGCATAGTACTCACGATCTTCCCAGTCAAACCCAAGCCAATGCACATCCTCCTTAATTGAATCAACATATTCAACTTCCTCTTTAGTTGGGTTTGTATCGTCGAACCTCAGATTACATTTTCCTCCATATTGCTTTGCCAGACCAAAATTCAGACATATTGACTTAGCATGTCCTATATGCAGATAACCATTGGGTTCGGGCGGGAAACGGGTATGAACCCTTTTTTCGTTCTTCCCCTGACTGAGATCCTCTTCTATTATAGCCTGAATAAAATTCAATGACTTGCTGCTTTCTTTTTCTTTTGATGAATCGTTCATAAAAAAACCTTGAAATAATTAATACGGCACAAAGGTAAAAGTATTCCGCAAAATCAAAGCAATGGTGTTTAGACGAAGGATTAAAAATAATTACACCTGGTTTGTAACTTTAAGCCGGAACCATTACAAAAAAGCATTATCAATGCTGATCTTATTCCCGAAATATTGCCACTCCGCTCAAACCTAGTACCAGCCATGACGAACGCCCTGATGACACTGCTGATAAAGCCACTACAAAGGCATTCATCGAGCACCCTCCAACAAAAATATCCGATTGGTTTTTGGTTCGTAAAACAGCGATCAAACCCACTCCTATGTGTAAAATAAGGGTAAGAATAAAAATGAGCAAAGCATAAGGATTTACCGGCTTTTGGTAGATATTTCCGATTATCATGATCCGGATTTTGATATTAGTACAAAATTAAAAGCACACATCAGGCATTTTACTAATTTTGCAGAGCTTCAAAATTATAAAACTATGGGGATCATTTCTCTTGAAGGCATGGACTTTTTTGCTTATCATGGTTGTTTTACCGAAGAGCAAATTATTGGAACACATTTTATTGTTGACCTGCATTTAGAAACCGATACTTCACAAGCTGAAACAAGCGACAATCTGAAACAAACTGTTAATTATCAAACAGTTTACTTACTGGTAAAGAAAGAAATGGAGCAAAAATCCCATCTTCTTGAGCATGTAGGCAGGCGTATTTTAACTTCGTTAATGAATACGTTTCCAGTAATTACTTCAGCAAAAGTGAAAATTTCAAAGTTAAATCCTCCTCTTGGGGGCAAGCTTGATAAGGTAAGTATAACACTCACATCCGGTATTGAATGATCTCAAAACCAATTCCACAAATAAAAATATGCCCGGCATGTAATGCAAAATTTGAATGCCTTCACTTAAATGATTGCTGGTGTGCATCTTTTGTGATCCCAAAAGAAAAGAAAGATGAGCTTATGGCTTTATATTCTGATTGTATTTGTGCCGAGTGCCTCATTAAATACACACAAATAACGAATACATTTTGCTGATATATTATTTTAATTTATATCTTTGCAGCATAAAGGTCTCATGGCCGAGTGGCTAGGCAGAGGTCTGCAAAACCTCCTACAGCGGTTCGAATCCGCTTGAGACCTCAGAAAGTCTTTTCAGCCTACTCCTTCAGGCATCTTACACTTTGTCCGTTGTTTTTATTGATAGTTCCGCGCCCTATATTTGTGGCGTTGTGAAACATATTTCTCAGATAGGCAAAGTTTCCCTGCTGTTCGGTAGCTGTCCATAACCAGCAATAAGTACCCCTTGAATCGTAATTACCATTATAGATCCTGCTTCCACCGGCACGGGCACTGAATCCCGATTCGTTGGTTGCACCGGTATTTGGCGGATTCCAGTAAACGAAACCGGTTTCTTTCATTTTGCCACCAGCCGGAACATTACCCCCTAAAAAATTTACAAGTATTATATAATCCTCATCAGTTGCAACACGCCAGCCGGCAGGACAAAGATCATTACCTCCGTTAGTAGCCGGATTGATGGCATACCAATTATAAAGAGCACCATAACTGTTCTTGTAAACAATATCATTGCTATACCAACAATATGCACCGCTTGTAAGGTTCACCCAGGCAGAATTATTCACTACATTTGGAATATCACTGCCATTACGGTATTTGGTTGTTTTAAGATTCTCCTGCATCCAACACTGATCGTCAATCAAAACCGTGTTATATACATTGCCATCACTGTCAGTAACTGTTGAAGTACCGCAAGTAAACCCGCCTCCTCCCACAATGATATTCACCGTAGCAATAAGGTCACTCAGATTGACGACTCCATCGTTGTTAACATCGGCATTTTCAAAACAAAAAGGTTCTGGGGGCAAACCAATGATATAATTGCTAATTGCAATAACATCAAGAATATCCACACTGCCATCACAATTTGCATCACCGGCAAGCCGGGTAGTTTTTCCGGTTTCAAAAACATACTCCCGAGGTTCAGACGAAAAGCCATAAAATGCTGTCAACATGCCCAAAAACATTAAAAAGCAGGCAATGATATTTGTTTTACTGATTTGCGCTAAAGTTTTCATTTTGTTGTGGTTTTTATATGGTTAAACAATTGAGAACCAAATTGATTCTGAAGAACACAAAAATAACTATTTTTTAACTGAATTAGGATTTTTTCTCTTTGTTTTAATTTACAGCTTTGGTTCTTTAAACTAAATCCGGCTTAAATCACGTTAAGGGCTTTATCTTATCTTAGCCTAATATTAAAATATGAAACATATTTGTATTGCTGTTATTTTTCTGATCTCAGTATTAAAGATCAGTGCTCAGGTTCTTAATATTGAGCGTGAACGAATAAAAACTGATACTGTTGGCTGGTCGGGTACCGGCACTGTAACTTTTGATCTGATAAAAAACACCAAACAACTCACAAAAGCAGGACTTGGATTACATGTTCAGTATAAAACAGAACGCAGTCTGTATCTTGCACTTTCAGATTATGAACTTATAAAAACCGGAGCTGATGATTTCTCGAACAAGGGAATGCAACATCTCAGATATAACTACAAGCTTACCAATATTATTACACTTGAGGCATTCACGCAGGCTCAGTTCAACAAAGTTTTGCAGATTGATTTCCGTGGTCTTGCCGGAGCCGGACTTCGTTTCAAGCTCCTTGGAGTAAATCAGTTCAGGATATATGCAGGAACAGCGTATATGTTTGAGTACGAAAAACCAAGCGGAGGCCTTGATCCGGAATATAATCACCGCCTTAGCAGTTATTTGTCGTTTACTTTCAGGATTAGTGATAATCTTACTGTAATAAACACCTCGTATTATCAGCCGCGATTTGAGCTTATTAGTGATTATCGCCTGTCACATAATCTTGATCTGCTGTTTAAGATCAGCAGGAACTTATCTTATTCCCTTGCGCTTGAGCATCTTACTGACAGCCATCCAATTGAAGGGATACCAAAGCAGGTTTACAGCCTGAAAAATAAATTAGTGATTGACTTCGGAAAATAAATTCATAATCTAAAATTACTGATATAATCACCGATCTCTCAAGCTTTTACTTTAAACACTTGATTTCTCAACACAACTTTCATAATTTAGCCACTTTTTAGACTACTTATGAATTTTAAGGATAATCATATGTTAAGCGACGAGAAGCTCATTGAGAAGATCGTTGTAGAGAAACAATCAAATCTTTATGAAATCCTTTTTGGACGCTACTATCAGCGTGTGCTGGAAAAATGTATCAGTCTTGTAAAAAACCATGATATTGCAGAAGAACTAACAAAAGATATTCTTACCAAAACATATGAGAACCTTGGTAGTTTCAAGGGGAATTCTTCATTTGGTACCTGGCTTTATTCAATAACTTACAATTATTGCATTGATTATTTGCGGGCGAAAAACAAGCTTCATTATCCCAACTGGAATCTTGAGAATGAATTACCTGAGATCATTGATGAAATTGAAGAAGATCTGACAGAGATACATTATGAAAGATTGATGCGGGTACTAGACCTTTTGCATACCGAGGAAAAAGCATTGCTTTTAATGAAATATCAGGATGATCTTTCATTGAAACAAATCTCGGAAGCGCTACGCCTTAGCGAAGGAGCAGTAAAAATGAGGATTAAACGTGCAAAAGCCAGGGTGCTCTTTATTTTTAAAAATGCATACGGAAGTTACAATTAATTTTAAGTTACTTTTATACGAAAGTTCGTCTAAAGTATAAATTTCAGAAAAAAGTGGATCTGCTTAATAAAATATTCGGTATTACAAATCTTGGGATTTCAAAAAAAATAAGACAAAACTTTGCTTTATATTTTCCAAATGCTAAAAATATTGAATGGACTTCGCAGAAAGATTTTGCTGAAGCAATTTTTTATGACCAGGATATTGAAAAAATCGTCAGATTTGATAAAAATGGAAATCTGATTGAAACAAGAATTAATATTTCTCCTATTAATGTCCCTGAAATCATTCAGAAAAATCTAAATCCCAAATTTGAATTAATGAACTGCATTGCTGTACACAGCAATGAATCAGTTATTTATGAGCTGATAATAAGGGACAAACAATTGATCAGATATCTTGCTACCAGCGATGGTAAAGGCAAAGTATCAATTCCGGAACCACTCTGAAAATCATTATCACCGGTTATTTTTCCTCTTCACCGTAATTCCTTTTTCAGAGTTATATTCTGTAACAGTTATTTTCATTTAGATTACTGTGGTGGAAATGACCTTAGAAACAGTTGTTCTTTTTTCACTATAATTTTTCGGCACTTTCAGAAAAGGCTTAAATATTTGATTTATAAATTATTAAGTTGTA
>CAZJZG010000042.1:0-15770 GCA_964550455.1 uncultured Bacteroidales bacterium
AACTGGTCTACAAAACTGCGACATTGCCGCCTGCGTGAGATCAGGAGTTCTGAAACTACATTAACGAAAATTTAACATTTTTTAATACAAAATAGTAGAAAATATTGAGTACGGAAAAGAAAGTTTTGTATATTTGCACGAACTTTTAACAAAAATCCCATGAAACTAAAATTTTTAGATGCAAAGGAATTTGAAGCGAATCTGAAATGTACGATTCAAAGCAATGGAAAACTTAATTTTTCGGCTGCAGCAATTAACATTTTAGAATTAAGTAATCACAAAAGTGTTAAATTCGCTATGAATGAGGATGCTAAAGTTGGAGATGAACTTTATATTCTCATTCAGGATAGTATTACGAACGATGCTTTTAAAATCAACAAGGCTGGTAATTACTACTATTTAAATGCTAAAGCATTATTTGATAGCTTTGGAATGGATTATAAAGCTCATTCCATTATCTTCGATATCGTTAAAACGGAAGATACCATTGATGGATATCCGCTTTATAAGTTGAATCGTCGTAAAGGAAGAACAAGGAAGGCAAAATAAAAAGAAAGTAAGGAAGGGGTATTTTAAGCCCGATTGGTCATTGTTTTTAATTAACTATTATCCATACCGGGTTTCATGTGTTTTGCAAATAGGAGGGGAGTTGCAGAATATATTTTTATACTTCGTAGCTTTTTTTAATTATTTTAAGCTGACTTTTGTTAGTAATTTAATGTATCTGTATTCGTAAGGGTATTTTGAAACCCCTATTTTAGGTTAAATTAATATCATTAGGAATAATAGCGATACCATATGTCTTTTATAACTGAATGATGGTTATAAAAAAGCTATATTTATGTGTTTAGTTAAGATAGGGTCGCTTGAGATTCATCACTCACTTTAAAGCCTGATCTTTGAAATTCTTTCCAGAAATCAGGATAAGATTTTGAAACTACATTAGGGTCTTCTATTGATATTTCACCAATAACCAACGCCAAAGGTGCAAAAGCCATTGCCATGCGATGATCGTCGTAAGTTCTGAAATGAAGTTTCTTAGTTTTAACAGGCGTTTTTTGTTTTGGAATAAATAAGCAATCATTATTTATAATATCAATTCCCGGATTTAATAACGAAAGCTCTTTGTGTAAAGCTTCAAATCGGTTGCTCTCCTTGATCTTTAGGTTTTTTAAGCCGTTAAGCCTGGCATTGATGTTCAGGGCTGTGCAGGTAACAGCCACGGCCGGAGCCAGATCGGGATAATCTGAGAAATTAAATTCAAAATTCTGAACAGGTCTATTAATACTTTGAATTACAATACCATTATCTGTTTGCCGGGTTTTAACTCCGAGTACATTGAAAATATTGATCAGAACAGCATCACCCTGAACACTGTCGCCGGAAAGATCGTTTAGTATAATTTCTGAACCAGGTGTAAGGGCTACAGCTTCATACCAGTATGAAGCTGCACTCCAGTCTGGTTCCACATAATAAACCCCTGATTTATAAGAACCGCGAGAAATTAAAATATTTCTGTCTTCTGTTTTAATGTCAATTCCTGCATTATTCATCAGCGTCTTGGTCATCTCAATATAAGGTTGAGAAGCTATTTCATTTTCAAGCCTGATAGTTAGTCCTTTCTCTAAAATAGGTGCTATCATCATTAAAGCAGTAATATACTGGCTGCTTTGTGAAGCATCAATAGTTACAGAATTGCCGGTGAGATTTTTTCCGGATATTTTAACAGGAGGAAAGCCCTGGAGATTTTCGTATTCAATATCAGCTCCTAAAGTCATTAAAGCTTTCACCAGTGAATCTACAGGACGCTGTTTCATACGTTCAGAACCGGTAAGTAACCATTTCCCGGATTGTAAAGCAAGTAAAGCAAGTAAAAACCGAAGTACAGTTCCTGCATTTTCACAGTTAAGTATGCAAACGCTCTCTTCATTTCCTGCATCAATATTAGCTTTTACATTATTTAGCAGGTGTCGCATTAAGATTGTATCGTCTGCTTTTGATAAATTATTGATCCGTATTCTGCCGTTTGACAGATATTGCATAATAAGCAATCTGTTACTGATACTTTTTGAAGCAGGAAGGTTTATTTTTCCTTTTAAGGGAAGGTCTGGTGGCAGAATATTCATGTAATATCAGGATTAAAATTTCAGATCATTAGCTTCATCAGCCAGATCAAGATATTCAAGAAGGCTTTTTTCGATCAGCTCTTGTGTGCAAATAACATTGGTGATCAGGTCTCCGGGCTTTTTAAGCAATGTTAATCTTATCTTGCCATCCCTGTTCTTTTTGTCAAAATTCATTATACCTGTTATTTTGGGAATTTCTTCCTTTTGAAACCTATAATAAGGAAAAACAGCCAAAATATATTTAATGATCTCATTAGCCAGCATTTCAGAAAATCCGCACAGCCATACTGAAAGTTTTAATTCTACAATCAATCCCATTGCTACTGAAAACCCGTGTAATAATGGCATAGCATCATTTTCAAGTGAGTAGCTTTCAAAAGCATGTCCTACTGTATGACCCAGATTCAATACTTTACGCAAACCATGTTCGTATGGATCGGATTTTACAACATTGCTTTTTATTTTTACCGAACGTTCTACCACATCTGCCCAATTTTCATTAAAACGGACAGCTTCATAATTCGGGAATTGTTTGGTGAGATTGTGAAAATATTTATCGTCACTTAACAAGGCATGTTTTACAACTTCACCATAGCCTGACAACATTTCATTATCGGGAAGAGTTTTCAGAAAATCTGAAATTATGAATACAGCCTTAGGAGGTGAGTAGAATCCAATGTAATTTTTGAGTTTGTCAAGGTTTACGCCTGTTTTGCCGCCTATTGAAGCATCCACCTGAGATAGGAGCGTGGTTGGAATATAAACACGATTAATACCACGCTGATATGCTGAAGCCACAAATCCTCCAATATCGCACAACATGCCTCCTCCAAGACACATCAATAAAGAGTGACGATCAGCGCCATGAGCAGCAAGCTCTTTCCAAAGACGGATACAGGTATTCAGGTTTTTGTTTACTTCGCCGGATTCAATCTCCAGTATTATAGAATGTTCCGGTAGCCTGAATTTGCTACTTAGTACTGGCAGGCAATGTTTGTGAGTATTTTGGTCGGTGAGGATAAACGTACTGGAATGACGGTTTGCCGGCTTAAAAAGATAATTATTCAATGCCTTTTCGGCTTCTTTTCCGGTAAAAATAGTCTCGTGGTGATATATCATGATACTATGGGCTTAAAATTGCAAAAATATAGATAATTTTGCAGATTATTTTATAAAAACAAAGCTATACAAATGATTGACTTTAACAATACTCAAATTGCGTTCTCAGGTAAAAGCAACAATGATCTTTTTCGTGCATCCTGGTTGTTCACTACCATTGCCAGTCCGACAATAGTAACTATAGGTAATTTTTTTGCTTCTCTTGCCATTAAGCTTCATATTCCAATTAACTGGTTTGCAAAACCAACTCTTTACAAGCAATTTGTTGGAGGAGAAACTATTGAAGAATGTGTTCCTATTGTAAGGCAACTTGAAAAATATAATGTTAAAGCCATACTTGATTACTCGGTCGAAGGTGGTGAAAGTGATTCGTATATGGAAGGAGTATTGCAGGAAACTCTGCGCACAGTTGATTTTGCTGCTTCAGACCCTAATGTTCCCATTGCAGTTTTTAAACCTACGGCTTTTGCTCCAGGGTACGTTCTTGAAAAGGCAAGTTCGGGGCAGGCTATGAACGCAATGGAACAAATCTCAATTGATAATTTCCGGAGAAGGATTGGAATTCTTTGTGATCATGCTTATAAGCTTGGTGTACCTTTAATGATTGATGCTGAAGATGTTCATTTTCAGCCCATCATTGATGAAGTAACAATGCAGATGATGGAAAAATATAATCATGAAAAAGCCATTGTTTTTAATACATATCAAATGTATCGTACTGACAGGCTTGATGTACTGAAGAAAGATCATGCCAGAGCCTTGGAAAAGAATTTCTTTTTAGGTGCAAAATTTGTTCGTGGGGCTTATATGGAACGTGAAAGACGGCGTGCTGCAAAAATGGGCTACCCTTCACCAATTCATCCTGATAAACCCTCTACTGATAAAGCTTATAATGATGCTTTGACTTTCTCAGTGGAACATTTGGATAGGATCAATATTTTTAACGGTACTCATAACGAAGAAAGTTGTCATCATCTGATGAAACTGATGGATAAACACAAAGTTGCCAAAGATGACCAGCGGATATGGACTTCGCAGCTTTATGGAATGAGCGATCATATAAGTTTTAACATGGCTCATGCCGGTTATAATGTGGTTAAATACATGCCTTATGGCCCGGTGAAATCGGTTTTACCTTACCTTGTACGTAGAGCCGAGGAGAATACTTCCATTGCGGGGCAAACTGGCAGAGAGCTGAAATTGATAAAAATGGAGAGAAAAAGAAGAAAAGCTAATCCCAATTCATAATTACATCTGCCTCTTCCAGGATTTTAGGGATTGCCTTAAACCTTGTTTTTTGTTTTAATTATTCAAGAACACGGATCAGGGTTGCTTATCCTGAAAATTTTTCTTATTATGGAACCTTTGACACATATAGAATATCAGGAGATTGCCGCAATAATAGATTGTGTTCGAGTAAATTTCAAAGGTTTACCCGGTATTGGAAAACTTGCTGCCTTTTTAAGATCTAACCCTTTGGATATACAGCAATTATTTGAAAAGTGGGCGGGAATAAGTTACGAGGAATTCCTTTATTACATAAGTCCCGGAAATATCAATGCCATCCTTAAAAATGAAGCAACTTTATTTAATACGTTATATGATAAGAAGTTACATGGGAATAATTCTTCAGATGGTTTGATTTTTGATGTCGGGGTTTTTACAGATGATGAGTTTTCCAATAAGGATTTTAATATCAATTATAGTTTTGCTCCTGGTCCTTTCGGTACGCTTATCATAGCTTCCACTTACCGGGGGATTTGCTATATGGCATTTATTGATGATGAAAGAAAGGCTTTGCTAAATTTGAAAACAAAATTCCCGAACGCCGTACTAAATCATCAGAATGATTCTATACAAGAAAATGCTCTATTAGTATTTCAAAATGAACAGGGCATTAATAGTAGTATAAAACTTCACCTTAAGGGTACGGTGTTTCAGTTGAGGGTTTGGAATAGTTTATTACAAATACCTTGTGGAGAATTAACCACTTATGGAAGAATTGCCAGGCAGATTGATAATCCAAAAGCTTCCCGTGCCGTTGGAACAGCAATTGGGAGTAATCCGGTGGCTTATTTGATACCTTGTCACAGGGTTATTCAGAATTCCGGCACAGTGGGAGGATATATGTGGGGATCAACAAGAAAAACTGCTATTATTGGCTGGGAAATGGCAAGAAAACGTCCTGTCAGAATATAAAGTGATTCAGTTTCTTATTAAAATGTTTGCTTTATAATTGCTTTTCCGCCGTTTAGATATTGAATAATTTGTGGAAGATTTATTTACAAACGTTTTTATTTATGTGATTATCACAATAAAACCCTGCTCATTTCGTACTTTTGTCATGATTACATTTGTGCCTGATTATGGATATTAAAAAAAACAAATTAAGAACCAATGTATTAAAAGAAACTGCTCCTTCAAAAAGTAGTAGTAAACCAAAAAAAACTCAAAAGCCTCCGAAAAGCAAACCTGCTAAAAAAGGTAAGGCGTTTGGTTTTCTTAAAAACGAAAAATATCATCGCGCAGCAGGAGTTTTTCTTGTGCTATTTTCTGTGTATCTGGCAATTGCATTTACTTCATACCTTATAAATTATTTTACTGGTGGTGTAGGCTCTGACGATCTTGCTGCAAACGAAAGCTTTCGTAGTATTATGTTTGACAATTCAATCCAGGTGAACAACTGGGGTGGACGACTTGGCGCTTTTCTTGCATGGCAAATAGTAAAGTTCGGATTTGGCATAGCTTCATATATATTCGTTTTCCTGCTTTTTATTGCCGGTCTATATCTTACTTTTAAAATTTCATGGATGCCTTTTTGGCGAACCATACGTTTTTCAATAGTTCTGATTGCTTGGTTAAGTACGACCGCCAGTTTTATTTTCCGACAACCCAAACTTTCAATTTTAGGCGGAGTATTTGGTAAATACAGTTACGAATGGCTTGAAGGTTTGATGGGAACTGTAGGTACGGGATTACTTCTATTGTTTGTGATCCTGGTTGTTTTGGTTTTTGCGTTAAATATAAAATCGCGGACTTCCGGAAGTAAAAAGAAAGAAAAACCGGATAAAAAGGATGAAACAGAAAGTGAAGATCCCGATGAAAATCAACATAAAAAAGTTTATTTGGAAGACAAATACAATACAGTAGAATTTACCGTAACTGAAACTGATGATACATCATGGAAAAAAACTGAACAAGAGCATTCTGAAAAAGTGACTGAAACGGTAAATACAACAAAACCTGCGTCTAAGGATGAAGAAGTGGAATTTACGGTAGAAGTTACCGGTGAGCCTGATATGCCTGATAATAATAACGAGGAAGAAAAAAAGCTGCATTTTACCATTGATACGTCGTTTGACCCAACCCTTGAATTATCAGACTATAAACTTCCGTTGTTAGATTTACTTGATGATTATGGTGAAATCGGAAGTAGAGTGCAAAAGGAAGAACTGGAAGCCAATAAAAATAAGATTGTTCAAACCCTCGGTAATTATTCCATAAAAATTGAAAAAATCAAGGCTACCATTGGACCAGCAGTAACGCTTTATGAAATAATTCCTGCACCCGGCATACGTATCTCACGTATTAAAAATCTGGAAGATGATATAGCATTAAGCCTTTCGGCAATGGGGATACGTATTATTGCACCGATTCCGGGGAAAGGAACAATTGGTATTGAGGTTCCAAATCAGAACCCTGAAATTGTATCAATGAAGTCAATTCTGGCTTCTGAAAAATTTACCGGTTCTAAATATGAGCTGCCTTTCGGTATGGGGAAGACTATTGCCAACGAAGCTTATATTGCCGATCTTACACGTATGCCGCATATTCTTATGGCTGGAGCTACTGGTCAGGGTAAATCTGTTGGGCTTAATGCTGTTGTGGCTTCGCTTTTATATAAGAAACACCCTTCACAGGTCAAATTTGTGATGATTGACCCTAAAAAGGTTGAGCTGACCTTGTTTTCAAAAATTGAACGCCATTTTCTTGCTAAATTACCCGATTCCGAAGAAGCCATAATAACCGATACCCGAAAAGTAGTCAGAACCCTTAACTCTTTGAACATCGAAATGGATTTGCGTTATGATTTGCTCAAAGACGCACAGGTAAGAAATATAAAGGAATACAACAATAAATTCATTTCGCGTAAGCTGAACCCACAGGAAGGACATCGTTTTCTGCCTTACATTGTTGTCGTAATTGATGAGTTTGCTGATTTGATAATGACTGCCGGCAGGGAAATTGAAATCCCGCTGACCAGGCTTGCACAACTTGCAAGAGCCATTGGAATTCACCTGATTATTGCAACACAGAGACCATCGGTTAATATAATCACAGGGAGCATCAAAGCAAATTTCCCTGCACGCTTTGCTTTCAGGGTCATTTCAAAAATTGACTCCCGCACTATTCTTGATGCTTCAGGAGCCGAACAACTTATAGGACGTGGCGATATGCTGCTTTCAACCGGCAGCGATATGTTACGCCTGCAATGTGCTTTTATTGATACCCATGAAATTGATAGGATCACAGATTATATTGGTTCGCAAAGAGGATATCCTGATGCTTATTATCTTCCGGAATATTTTGATGAAGAAAAAGATGCCGCTGAGGTTTTTGATGCAAACGAACGTGATGAATTATTTGAAGATGCCGCACGTCTTATTGTTGCACATCAGCAAGGTTCTACATCGCTGATACAGCGAAAGTTAAAATTAGGTTATAATCGCGCTGGACGCATTATTGACCAACTGGAACAAGCTGGTATTGTCGGACAATTTGAAGGAAGCAAGGCAAGAGAAGTGAAAATTGCAAATGAAGTGGCTTTGGAACAATATTTGAGAGACCTTTACAGTAAATAACAGGAAAAATGAAAAGAATATTTTTGATCTCATTGATAGTCATGACCTCAACTGCTTTTGCACAGGATAAAAAGGCTACAGCACTGCTAAACGAAGTAGCAGCAAAAATACAATCGTATGAAAATATTAAGATTGACTTCGAGTATAAAATGATTAACAAGTCGCAGGGAATAAATGAAAGTATGGATGGTGTGCTGTTTTCAAAAGGTATAAAATACAAACTAAATGTTGCTGAACAGCAGATAATGAGCAATGGAAAAACCATGTGGACTTTTCTTGAGTCGGTCAATGAAGTGCAGATAAACGATGCCAACGATAATGAAGAAGGGTTCAATCCGAGAACTTTCATGCAATCATGGCAAAACAAGTTCAAAGCACGGTTGATAAGCGAAAAGGATAATATAGCACTGATAGAGCTTTTGTCAAAAGAAGCTTCGGCATATAACAAGGTTCATGTGAAAATTGATAAAAGCAAAATGCAGTTGCAGTCGCTGTCAATGTTTGATGCCAATGGCAGTGAGTTTGTTTATCTGATCAAGAAGTTCATTACCAGCCAAAGTATTGCGGATTCTGAATTTACGTTCGATCCTAAAAAGTATCCCGCCATTGAAATAATAGATTTGCGCTAAGTCTGGCATTTAACTCTCTTTATAAGGATTTTTTAATTTTGCAGATATGCAGGATCTGGAACCATATAACCTTTGGACAAATTTATACGAGGCTGCTGAGGACAGACGATCGCCTTTTTATGGCAGAAAATATCATCCATACCTCTGTACCAACACTATTTATAATTATTATATACACCCTCAGTGGGACGAAATAGGTTCTGATACTTTATATATCAAAATTCTTTATGCTTGTTATGAATACGGGTTTTGTGTAATTGAGCTGCTGGGCGAATGGAATGATTGCCTGTACAACGATATTATGTACCTGAAAAGGAATATAGTTGACCAGATGATAGACCAGGGAATAAAAAAGTTTATTCTTATTGGTGAGAATGTGCTGAATTTTCATGCTTCGGAAAATGACTATTATCAGGAATGGTTTGAAGATATTGAAGATGGCTGGATTGCTATTCTGAATATTCGAAATCATGTTCTTGACGAGTTTCGTACTATATATATTGATCAGTATATTGCCATGGACGGACCTCTGAACCATATTTCGTGGAGGGTGTTTACACCTTTGCACCTGCTCAGGGAAGTTGAAAAGGCTATAAAACGAAGATTAGCAAGCCATTTTTATTAGACCCCATTATAACTACTAAACAGACCAACAAATTTTAACACCATGATTTTTCATTATGATATAAAAATTGAAGGGAAAGTGCAAAATGTCGGATTCAGGTTTTATGCACAGAAAAAAGCGCATGAACTTGAAATAACGGGATATGTGAAAAATATGAAAGATGGCAGTGTGTTTATTGAAGCCGAAGGCGAAGAAATAAACCTGAACCAATATGTGAACTGGTGTCATAAAGGACCACCCTGGGCTACCGTTACCGATGTTAAGGTAAATCAGTCACCCGTGATGAAGTACCGCGGATTTTTGATTAAGTAAGACAATTATTTTAGAGCACGTAACATTTCCCTTTTTCCGGCAGCGCCGGACAGACGTTCTACATTAAATCCAGCATTTATCATGTTACGGCGCACCATTCCCATAGCCGAATAAGTGACCAATACTCCTCCAGCCCTCATAGCCTTGTATATCTTGCTGAATATTGGCTCAGTCCATAGTTCAGGCTGGATTTTTGGTGCAAACGCATCAAAATATACCAGATGATAATTGTTATCAGGCAAAATGGCAGACTCTATCTTGTCATTAAACTTCTGAAAATGAAAATTGTCGTTTATTTCTATAACCGTATCCCATCCACTTGCATGTAGTTTAATAAATACTTCCAATGCCTGTGGGTGTTTTATCAGCTCTGGATAATTAAGGGTTTCATATACATCTTTGCTCAATGGAAATGGTTCATAACAATGATAAAAAATATTTTTACCTGAAAAACCGCTTTCAACAAAAGAAAGCAATGCATTAAGTCCGGTTCCGAACCCTATTTCAAGAATATTTAAATTTGTAGGCTTTAAAAATTTTAAACCGGCATTGATAAAAACATGAAGAGACTCATTAATTGCACCATTCACTGAATGATAATGCTCGTTCAGGGCTGGAACGAATAATGTGTGTGAACCATCAGAAGTAATGACTTTCATTAAAATTATGTTTCAGCAAAATTATAATAAGCAATTGAATAAATACCAATAAAAATTATAGCGTCTGCGTTATGAGGACAGGCAATTGAAATTATAATTATCTTTATGCTTACAAATACTTTTGATGATATTTGCTTAATTTATTGATATGTAATTATTTGCAATAAAATCTGAATTTAAGGAAATTCTGTTTATGAAACTGACTTCGGAATTTACTCCTACCGGCGATCAGCCGGAAGCTATACGCCAGCTTGTGGAAGGCTTGCAGCGTGGTGATCCTGCTCAGGTATTACTTGGAGTAACGGGTTCAGGTAAAACATTCACTATTGCCAATGTTATTGAACAGGTTAAGCGCCCGACTCTGGTTCTCAGTCATAATAAAACCCTTGCAGCGCAGCTTTATGGAGAGTTTAAGCAGTTTTTTCCTGAAAACGCAGTTGAATATTTTGTATCGTATTATGATTACTACCAGCCCGAGGCTTATATCCCCTCGACCAATACTTATATTGAAAAGGATCTCTCAATAAATGATGAAATAGAAAAACTAAGGCTCAGCACCACCTCAGCGCTTTTAAGCGGACGACGGGATGTTATTGTAGTTGCTTCAGTATCATGTATTTATGGAATAGGTAATCCGGATGATTTTTATAATAACACTATAGAGCTAAGTACCGGAGATATAATAAGTCGTGATGTTTTGCTGTTCAGACTTGTAAATAGCCTGTATTCAAGATCAGGTGCTGATTTTCAAAGAGGGACGTTCCGAGTTACCGGTGATACTCTGGATATTTTTCCGGCATATGCCGATCATGCGTACCGAATAATTTTATGGGGCGATGAAGTGGAAAGTATTGAAACTTTTGATCCCGTTCATGGGCATAAACTTGACCAGCCTGATATTATGAAGCTTTATCCCGCAAATATTTTTGTGACTTCGCAGGAAAAAATGAAGGAAGCTTTTATAAATATTCAAAGAGATCTGCGTAAACAGGCTGATTATTTCTTTCAGGAAGGCAAGTCAATGGAGGCTAAACGACTTGAAGACAGAGTGAGTTATGATCTTGAAATGATGCGTGAGTTAGGTTATTGTCCGGGAATTGAGAATTATTCCAGATATTTTGATGGCAGACCTCCTGGTGCAAGACCTTTCTGCCTGCTCGACTATTTTCCTGATGATTTTCTTACGGTTATTGACGAAAGCCATGTTACTATTCCTCAGATAAGAGCAATGTACGGTGGCGACCGTTCACGTAAACAGGTACTGGTGGATTACGGTTTCAGACTTCCCGCTGCCCTTGATAACCGCCCTCTCACTTTTGATGAATTTGAAAACATTACAGGGCAGACTATTTATGTGAGCGCTACACCTGCCGATTTTGAACTTCAAAAAACATTGGGTGTAATGGTTGAACAACTAATAAGACCAACCGGGCTTCTTGATCCGGAGATTGAAGTGAAACCAAGTCTGAACCAGATTGATGATCTTCTGGAAGAAATCAGGATACGGATTGAAAAAAATGAAAGAACGCTTGTAACAACCCTTACAAAACGCATGGCTGAAGAGCTTACTAAATATTTTACCCGTCTGGGTATTAAATGTATGTATATACACAGCGATGTTGAAACCCTTGAACGTGTTGAAATTCTTCATAAGCTGAGAACCGGCGATATAGATGTACTTGTGGGTGTGAACCTTCTTCGCGAAGGGCTTGACCTGCCCGAAGTATCACTGGTAGCTATTTTGGATGCAGATAAAGAAGGTTTTTTGCGATCCGAACGTTCGCTTACTCAAACAGCAGGCAGGGCTGCACGTAATCTTAACAGTCTTGTGATCATGTATGCCGATAAGATCACTGACTCAATGCAGCGGACCATTGATGAAACAAACAGGAAGCGTGAAAAACAACTTGCATACAATGCTGCCAATAATATTACTCCGGCACAGATTGTTAAAAATATTGCTTCAATAATGGGAGAAACTACTGATGGTGGCTTAACTGATAAAAGCGGAAGGAAATATTATACCGGAAAGGATGAGATTACTATTGCTGCTGACCCGGTGGTTCAGTATATGCGTATTGAGGATATAAATAAAGCTGTGAACCGTACTCGTAAAAACATGGAAAAAGCAGTTAAGGAACTTGACTTTGTGGAAGCTGCCAGATTAAGGGATGAATTGTTTGCATTACAGAAAGTCCTGAAAGAGAGACAAAAATGATCTATAAACTGTTGGCAACCTTTTAAAGATCAAAGGACGTGTTCTGACAGACTTAAAACTCAACGGCCTAAAAAAAGAATTGATTTATTATCAAACAGAGAGTTGGTTGGGAAATTAATCCCCCGAAGAAATTCTCATATGGGTGATCTCTATATCTGAGCCTTCAGCGTAAATACTTATCCAGTTATTATCAACCCTGTACCATCGGTCCTGAGAACTTACTCTGATTATAAACTGACTTTCTTCTTTGCCACCCGGATTTCTGACTACAATACCACCACTTTTCTGATTATCCAATCCGTAGTTAAGAAAGAACCGCGACGATTCAGTATTTGCAAACCTCATGGTCAGGGTTACATAATTATTACGCCTCACACGCATATCAACCGGTTTAAAACTAAATCGCTTCTCATCACCCGATTTTATGGTCATAGGCAGAGTAACAAGATCAACGATAGCCCTTTCTGCAATATATTTCCTTATTTGAGCAATCATATCAGAAGGATAATTCTCCTCAGGTTTTAATTTACCGGCTTCTTCATACTTTTCAATAGCCTGATCGAAAACTTTTGAATTATAATTACGATCAGCTTCTGCTATCAGTTTATCATAGGCTTCCTGTATTTTCCTTTTTTCGGCAGCTACAACAGCGCCAAGCTCTGTGATTTTGGATTTTGGCAGAGCTTCATTTGGTTTGAGGTTAGATGCTATCTTCCATGAATCCAGTGCTTTACTTAAATCATTGTTCTCTTCATGGAAATACGCTGAAGCTACTGCATTTTCATAAGCCTCGTTTATTTCTGTTTCACTTATCAGATTTCGGGATTCTGCTATCCGGTTTACTGCATACTTGTCGTTTGGCTTAAATTTAAGAGCTTCCTGATAGGCTTCTATAGCCTGACTGTAATTTTCATTGTTGAATTTTGAATCGGCTGTGGCAATGTTTTCTTCGTAAGCAAGCTGTTTTGTCTCCAGGTCTTTAATAATATTCTGAACCTCTGACGATTTGTTTTTAGGATAAGCTTCATCAGGCTTAATTGATGATGCCAGATTATAATTTTCGAGAGCCAAATTGTATTCCTTGTCTTTCAGCGCTTTATCAGCTATGCTTATGGCATTGCTGTAATTTTTTTCCTTTTCGGCTATAGCTTCCAGAAGATTGCTTATTTCTGAAATTTTCCCTGTTGCATAAGTATCTTCAGGATTGAATTTCAGCGACTGCTCGTATTTTTCTTTTGCCTGTTCATACTTTGCACTTTCAAAGAATTCATCTGCCTGAGTTTTTAGTTCTGTATAAGATTTCTGATCCGAAATGATTTTCTCAGTTTCAGCGATCTTTGCTATGGTTTGATCATTGAGAGGCAGCAAAGCTTTAGCTTCATTGAATTGTTCAAGCGCCTCTGCATATTCTTTTGATTCAAAATGCTGGCTTGCTTTTGCCAGATGCTCAACAACAGCTTTAGTTGATTCAATACGTTGCTGAGGGTGTTTTTCCTCAGGTTTTATTTTTCCTGCCTGCTCATAAAAACCCAAAGCCTGTTCGTAATCCTTGTCGTCAAAGGATTTATCAGCTTTAGAAATAGCATCTGCGTAACTCTTTTCTTTGTCTGCTATAGCCTCCAGAAGATTGTTTATTTCTGTGATCCTATTTGTAGCATGAGTATCATCAGGATTGAATGTTAGCGACTGTTCGTATTTTTCTTTTGCCTGTTCATACTTTCCGCTTTCAAACAATTCATCTGCCTGAGTTTTTAGTTCTGCATAAGATTTCTGATCCGAAATGATTTTCTCAGTTTCAGCGATCTTTGCTATGGTTTGATCATTGAGAGGCAGCAAAGCTTTAGCTTCATTGAATTGTTCAAGCGCCTCTGCATATTCTTTTGATTCAAAATGCTGGCTTGCTTTTGCCAGATGCTCAACAACAGCTTTAGTTGATTCAATACGTTGCTGAGGGTGTTTTTCCTCAGGTTTTATTTTTCCTGCCTGCTCATAAAAACCCAAAGCCTGTTCGTAATCCTTGTCGTCAAAGGATTTATCAGCTTTAGAAATAGCATCTGCGTAACTCTTTTCTTTGTCTGCTATAGCCTCCAGAAGATTGTTTATTTCTGTGATCCTATTTGTAGCATGAGTATCATCAGGATTGAATGTTAGCGACTGTTCGTATTTTTCTTTTGCCTGTTCATACTTTCCGCTTTCAAACAATTCATCTGCCTGAGTTTTTAGTTCTGCATAAGATTTCTGATCCGAAATGATTTTCTCAGTTTCAGCGATCTTTGCTATGGTTTGATCATTGAGAGGCAGCAAAGCTTTAGCTTCATTGAATTGTTCAAGCGCCTCTGCATATTCTTTTGATTCAAAATGCTGGCTTGCTTTTGCCAGATGCTCAACAATAGCTTCAGTTGATTCAATGCGTTGCTGAGGGTGTTTTTCCTCAGGTTTTATTTTTCCTGCCTGCTGATAAAAACCCAAAGCCTGTTCGTAATCCTTATCGGCAAAAGATTTATCAGCTTTGGAAATAGCATCTGCGTAACTATTTTCTTTGTTTGCTATAGCTTCCAGAAGATTGCTTATTTCTGAAATTTTCCCTGTTGCATAAGTATCTTCAGGATTGAATTTCAGCGACTGCTCGTATTTTTCTTTTGCCTGTTCATACTTTGCACTTTCAAAGAATTCATCTGCCTGAGTTTTTAGTTCTGTATAAGATTTCTGATCCGAAATGATTTTCTCAGTTTCAGCGATCTTTGCTATGGTTTGATCATTGAGAGGCAGCAAAGCTTTAGCTTCATTGAATTGTTCAAGCGCCTCTGCATATTCTTTTGATTCAAAATGCTGGCTTGCTTTTGCCAGATGCTCAACAACAGCTTTAGTTGATTCAATACGTTGCTGAGGGTGTTTTTCCTCAGGTTTTATTTTTCCTGCCTGCTCATAAAAACCCAAAGCCTGTTCGTAATCCTTGTCGTCAAAGGATTTATCAGCTTTAGAAATAGCATCTGCGTAACTCTTTTCTTTGTCTGCTATAGCCTCCAGAAGATTGTTTATTTCTGTGATCCTATTTGTAGCATGAGTATCATCAGGATTGAATGTTAGCGACTGTTCGTATTTTTCTTTTGCCTGTTCATACTTTCCGCTTTCAAACAATTCATCTGCCTGAGTTTTTAGTTCTGCATAAGATTTCTGATCCGAAATGATTTTCTCAGTTTCAGCGATCTTTGCTATGGTT
>CAZJZG010000042.1:15870-25764 GCA_964550455.1 uncultured Bacteroidales bacterium
ATAAGATTTCTGATCCGAAATGATTTTCTCAGTTTCAGCGATCTTTGCTATGGTTTGATCATTGAGAGGCAGCAAAGCTTTAGCTTCATTGAATTGTTCAAGCGCCTCTGCATATTCTTTTGATTCAAAATGCTGGCTTGCTTTTGCCAGATGCTCAACAATAGCTTCAGTTGATTCAATGCGTTGCTGAGGGTGTTTTTCCTCAGGTTTTATTTTTCCTGCCTGCTGATAAAAACCCAAAGCCTGTTCGTAATCCTTATCGGCAAAAGATTTATCAGCTTTGGAAATAGCATCTGCGTAACTATTTTCTTTGTTTGCTATAGCTTCCAGAAGATTGCTTATTTCTGAAATTTTCCCTGTTGCATAAGTATCTTCAGGATTGAATTTCAGCGACTGCTCGTATTTTTCTTTTGCCTGTTCATACTTTGCACTTTCAAAGAATTCATCTGCCTGAGTTTTTAGTTCTGTATAAGATTTCTGATCCGAAATGATTTTCTCAGTTTCAGCGATCTTTGCTATGGTTTGATCATTGAGAGGCAGCAAAGCTTTAGCTTCATTGAATTGTTCAAGCGCCTCTGCATATTCTTTTGATTCAAAATGCTGGCTTGCTTTTGCCAGATGCTCAACAATAGCTTCAGTTGATTCAATGCGTTGCTGAGGGTGTTTTTCCTCAGGTTTTATTTTTCCTGCCTGCTGATAAAAACCCAAAGCCTGTTCGTAATCCTTGTCGACAAAGAATTCATCAGCTTTAGCAACGAAATCATTGAAAGCTTTTTCCTGATCAGCCAGATTGGCCAATATTTCATTAATCTTTGCGATTTGTTCAGCGGGATAGGTATTCTCAGGTTTCATATCAAGAACCTGGGTATATTTCTCAATTGCCATCTGGTAATTACCAGAATTAAAAGCATTATCTGCATCGGCAAGAGCCTGATTATATTTCTTTTCAGCTTCTATAATTCCGGTAATTTCATGAACAATCCTGCTGCTTTCGCTATCGAGAGCTTTGATTTTTTCAGCATTTCTGTATTGGGTCAGAGCTTTGGCATATTCTTGCTTTTCGTAATGACGCAAAGCATTTTCCAGGATTGAAATATAATCTGCTTCACTTTTTGCCAAATCTTCGATCCGCCTTTCAATCTCCGCTATCCTTTCTGTAGGATAAGTTTCCTTCGGTTTTAATCGTAGGGCATGTTCATACCCGGTGCGTGAAGCATCGTAATCTGCTTCATTAAACAGACGATCTGCATTTTCAATTACCTGACCATAAACAGTTTCAAGCGAACGCTGCTCAGCACCCATTGAAGTAATACGCTCAATCATGTTCTGAGGGTAGCGCTCATCAGGTTTTATTTTGATTGCTTCATTATAAGCCTGCAGTGCTGCTTCATAATCCTGAAGCATATAGAGCTGATCGGCATTTTCAATGTGTTTTTCATAATTACTTTGCTGTTTGCGTGCCTGATCAAACCTGCTGTTAATTTCATTGATTTTGTTGCG
Source organism: uncultured Bacteroidales bacterium (assembly GCA_964550455.1). Classification (GTDB taxonomy): domain Bacteria; phylum Bacteroidota; class Bacteroidia; order Bacteroidales; family JAAYJT01; genus JAAYJT01. The sequence continues at coordinate 17,371 of CAZJZG010000042.1, forward strand.
GGCATAAGGCTCATCAGGAAGCAATCCAGAGGCATACAGATATTCGGTTTGAGCATCCTGAAAAAGTTCAAGTTTAAAAAGTGAGTCCGCTGTTTTTATTGACCTATTGTAAAGCTCTTTTTTTCGCGAAAGTTCAACAAGTGTGGCGTCTATTTCTTTTATTTTCTGAACCGGAAGCGATTCTTCGGGCTTTATGACATTAGCCCAGAAATATTGCTCACGTGCTTTTGTGTATTCACGCAAACCCATAAGACGGTTGGCTTCGGTAATAAAACTATTATATCTTCTTCCTTCATCAGGATCAGGTGAGAGCTCTCTGATCTGATTTAATTTAAGTTTCGGGTATGAGGACTCGGGATTTATTCGTATTGCATTTTCATATTCAATGCGTGCCTGTTTATAGTTTTTCTGATCAAAATACTGTTCTGCTCTCAGAATGATTTTTTCATATTCACCGCTTTGTTGCTGTGCTTTCAGTCCAATTGCGGAAAACAACAGTATTTTGAAAATCAATATTATAGTAAAGCTCCTAAAAGTCATTTATCTTGTTGATTTTAAATATCAATCTTGCTTATCATTAATAACAACGCCATCTGAAATAATAAATTTGCGATCGGCTAAATTTGCTAATTCAGGATTATGGGTAACAATAACGAAAGTTTGTTGAAATTGGTCTCTAAGAAAGAAAAATAGTTTATGCAGTTCTCTGGCATTTGCTGAATCCAAATTTCCTGACGGCTCATCAGCAAAAACAACAAAAGGATCGTTAATCAAGGCTCTTGCCACTGCTACCCTTTGTTGCTCACCTCCTGAAAGTTGAGAAGGTTTATGTTCCAGCCGGTCAGTAAGGTCTAAAACTTCAACAAGCTTATGTGCTTTTTTAAAAGCAGTATCTTTTGAAACCCCCGCAATAAAAGCAGGAATACAAATATTTTCAATTGCGGTAAATTCAGGTAATAAATGGTGGAACTGAAAAACAAAACCTATATGTTTATTTCTGAACGAAGATAGCTTTTTGTCATTTAAAGTGCTGATTTGTACATCATTAATCTTCACTTGTCCGAAATCGGGTTTATCCAGTGTGCCAAGAATATGCAATAATGTGCTTTTGCCTGCTCCTGAAGCACCAACAATAGAAATAATTTCACCCTTTTTGATTTTCAGGTTTATGCCTTTCAGAACCTTCAAATCACTAAAACTCTTATGTATATTATTAGCTGTGATCATAGTATTAATGTGGCTGTTGACTTGTGGTATTTTTATTGAAAATCATTTCTGTCATTTTTAGTACTTGGTTTTATGCAGAATCATTCATGCGTTTATGATCTTTTTATCTTTTCTTAGCATTTGATAATCAAGATAATACAGAAGTCTGACTGCAAGGCTGTTTAATTGTGGAGATTTAATTGTATTATTAAAATTATCAAAGAAATTGTTTACTATTATTTTATCTTCGTTCATAATAAAATTTTTAAACACTATCTCAAGATTACTGCCCGGCAAAAATTCCCATTCGAAAAGTAAATCTACATTCAAAACATTGAAATTGAAATCATGAAAACCATTAAGATCATCATTTTGTAGCAAGCTTCCGTTCTCACATAAATAAAAGAATTTATTATAGACTCCTCTGAACCAATATTGACGCAACCAGAGACTTAACGAAAGATTGTTGCGAAACATATATCTGCTGATTATTACGTTTTCGATTGATTTTAGTTCGCGGTTCCCAAAAATAACATCATCCTCAAGTCTGTCAACAAAACCAATATTGTTTTTTTGAATTGAGTACCTCAAACTGTATTGTGCAGTAAATCGTCTGCTAAATCTTACTATAGGGTTAATGTTAAGAGTAGTCTCAGTATAATCTTCTTCGTTCATTTTATATTCTATGCCGCCATCAAGAGCAAAGGGCTTACGGTAGTCGCTTGAAAAATTGAAGAATGTATATGTTTCACGGGGATTCATATAATATCGTCCGGCAGTCCGTGGTTCGTAGTAATCATGGCTTTTAGTCAGTTTTTGATCAACACCGGCAAAGATCCAAAGATAGTTCTTGAATGCACCGTTTGTAAATAAAAATAAGCTTCTTTCAGTATTTTTACCGGTGCTCATACGTGATGAATTAGTAAATGTCAGGCTTGCCGACCAATGTAAAAATTGCCAGAAAGGTTCATAAAACGAATACATTATCATTGCTTCGTTATTTATCTGATCGTTCCGGTGATTCAATCCTAAACCATTGATATTATAGTTTTTATCCATGGCATTTAACAGAACGCTGAACTGAAAATTCCCTTTTACTTTGGCAATTTCCAAATTGTAATTGTATCCGAGATCCATTTTTGCCTTTTTATTCTGCTCATTGTCGTTTTTTGCAAATATCTGGCTTAGCTTGCCTTCCATTGTAAAACTATAACGCTTACTGCGTTCAAAATAGGTTATTCCGGAAGCAGTAACATTCTCATTATTAAAACTATGCGAACGGGTTATATTTGTGTTGATCAGATAAACCGAAGAATTTACATTCAGCCCCTGATCCAGAACCGTAACATTATAGTTGGTAAAAGGTTCGGTAAGTATATTTCGTTGCGAACCGACAGAATCTTTTACTATGGCGTAAGTATTGGCAGTAATGGCATTGAAAACCCCGATACCCAGGTTCGAGTCTGTACGACCCGAAATTTTTGCAGCATTTATCAGTTGAGCTTTGTCAGGATTTTTATAAATGACTTCTCCTTCCTTAAGCCCGGTATAAATGTTATCATGAAGCAAAGGTCTTCTGCCTATACGCCGGGTATAAAAAATATTGCCTTTCATAAATAAGTCCATTCCCTCTTTGAAGAAACTACGTTTTTCATCATAAACAGTTTCAAAAGCAGTGAGGTTTTTTATTTCGCTATCCGTAGCAACCGTGCTAAAATCGGGCATAAGGGTCATATCGAAGGTAAAACCTTCGTTTATCCCGTATTTAAGATCCATACCACCTGACACGCCTTCTGAGAAATTGCTGATGCCGGTCAGATTATACGGATAATGTTCCAAATGTGCCGAAATAAAAGGAGTGACTGATAGCCTTAAAGGCGGGTCAATATTGCTCAATCCATGGAGTTTACCCCAATACGCTGAAGTATTGAGAACCCCTTTGGGAACCAAAGCCCATTGGATAAGTTCACGACTCCGGCGAATTGAGCGTTGAACCTGAAGTCCCCAGATTTGTTTTTCGCTGGCTACAAAACGTAAAGCTGACCAGGGAATACGCATCTCAGCAACCCATCCCAGAGAATCTATTGAAACAGCGCTTTCCCATACTGCATTGAAAGTTTCATCACTGCGGCGCTTGTCGCGCTGAACACCGGAGGCATAAACTTCAAAAATAAATGCATCCAGACCATTAGAATAGGTATCAAGCTGAATACCAAAATAATCTGAATTAAGTTCATCATCACGGTTTCCAAGCTGGATAAGAATACTATCGGGTGAATTGTCATACATTCTTGCGCCAATATAAATTGCCTTGTCATCGTATAGGAAACGCACTTCAGTTTTTTGCCCTACAGTTGCATTAAAAAATGGTTCGTACTGATGAAACTCAGTTAAAGGTTCTGCATACATCCAGATGATTTCATTTAGCCTTCCGTCAATCTCAGGAGTTTCGATTGCTCTGACGGCAACTGCTATTTTTGGATCTGGGTCAGATCCGAATAATGCCAGAGGAAACGCAAATAGTAGTAAACAAAACCTTTGCAGCATCTGTTATATGTAGCAATTTTAAAGACTTTAAACGATATTTTATTTAATATCGTCTATAATGTATGTTTATAAATAAGGTTTTTCTAATTTTGGCGCTTTATTTTTCTGTACGGATTTTGAACATTTAATTAAACAAACTCTAAAATATCTCAAAAATGAACCTTCACGAATACCAATCAAAGTCAATATTAAAGAAATATGGAGTTCAGGTACCTGAAGGCATAGTTGCATTTACACCCGAAGAAGCTGTTCAGGCTGCACGCACACTTCAGGAAACAACCGGCACCGATAAATGGGCTGTTAAGGCACAAATTCACGCCGGCGGCAGAGGCAAAGGCGGCGGTGTGAAAATAGCTAAAAGCCTTGATGAAGTTAAAGAATATGCCAAAATGATACTGGGCATGCAGTTGGTGACTCCACAAACTTCAGCAGCCGGTAAAAGGGTAAATAAGATATTGATTGAGCAGAATATTTATTATCCCGGACCCTCAGAGGTTAAGGAATTTTATGTAAGTATTTTGCTTAATCGTGCCAGAGGCAGGAATATGATCATGTACTCTCCAAAAGGAGGAATGGATATTGAAAAGGTTGCAGAAGAAACACCGGAATTTATTTTTACTGAGGAAATTGACCCTAAAGTTGGCTTACAAGCTTTTCAAAGTCGTAAAGTAGCTTTTAATCTGGGGCTTTCAGGAACTGCTTTTAAAGAAATGACAAAGTTTATTTCTGCTCTTTATAAAGCTTATGAGGGTTCTGACGCATCATTGTTTGAGATCAATCCTGTCATAAAAGCCGCTGACGATCGTATTTTCGCAGCCGATGCTAAGGTTGTAATTGATAATAATGCATTATTCCGCCATAAGGATATTCATGAGATGCGTGACCTCGATGAGGAAGATCCAACAGAAGTAGAAGCTGGAAAATTTGATCTGAATTTTATAAAGCTCGATGGCAACGTAGGATGTATGGTTAATGGAGCCGGTCTTGCAATGGCTACTATGGATATCATCAAATTATCGGGTGGCGATCCTGCAAATTTCCTCGATGTTGGTGGTTCAGCAAATGCAAAGAGGGTGGAAGAGGCGTTTCGGATTATTCTGAAAGATCCAAATGTCAAGGCTATACTGATAAATATTTTCGGCGGTATTGTTCGTGGCGAACGTGTTGCACAGGGTATTATTGATGCTTATCATAACATTGGAGAAATCAATGTTCCGATTATTGTTCGTTTGCAGGGCACCAATGCCGAAGAAGCAAAAGTACTTATTGATAATTCCGGTCTGAAAGTTCAGTCAGCTTCTACTCTTGAAGAAGCCGCAGAAAAAGTTAGATTGGCAGTTAAATAAATTCATGAGACTTATGCATATTCAACCTGATGGTGAAATCAGGTACTGATGTTCAAAAGGTTTCATTTTGCATGCAGCAGTCTTTTGATAGCCAAAGTAATAACAGATGCTGCAATAAAAGGAAAAGTAAGCTGGATATATCCGTTTTGCATCATATATAAGCTGATAAAAAGCGATAATAACACAGCTATAGAGATCCAGACAGCATCTTTAAGTTTATTTCCGGCAAAAGCAATTGCAGTGAGCACTGCATTAAAACTCAGTAAGCCTTCTGATATGTTTTCAACAGGAATATTGAAATTCAGGGAGATAATTCCGGAAAACATTGCTGCAGCAAGCCCATATAAAGCAGCAATGGGTGAATGAATTAACACAGCAATGAAAAATAGTATTCCTGAAACAACTTTGTTTTGAAAAATTACCTGTCCGAACCCTTTAATTGCATAAGTGAAATAATCATTTGCAATAGTAACTGAGGATGAGGATTTTACAAGTAATTCAGGAGAAATAGATTTAATACTGACAATAGCTACCCATGTTACTAAAACAAAGGGGAAGGTGAATACTGTAATTTTTCTTCTGATAAAAAACTCCTGAATAAGTGCTGCTAATACAGAACCCACGACTATAAGTACCCAGACAATAAAAGAATGACCGAAAAACAATATATAAGCAACACCAGTCAATGCAGCACTAAAGCCATAAAGTCCCTTGTCAGTATTTGTTTTATCAAATCCAAAAAGATATGCTGTAATTGTTCCGCAGATAGTTGCAAGCAAAGCAGCAAAGCCCATAAATACTGAACCATAAAATATGCCTGCAAGAAATAATAATCCTGTTATTATATTTTCCTGAAGCATTATCTGCCCCAATCCTTTAAAAACCTGATTTATAAATGGATAGCCGTTTGAGAACTGTTTGATTCCCGAATTTCCTGATACATTTTTTGACATTTGTTTAATTAATTGATAATCAGGTTTTATAATTAGAGGTAATGGCGTTTTAGATTGAAGAGAAATTAGTATTTAACGAGAACTATCAACTCTGAAAATCAGCATTTTGTTCAATACCCGCATTTTAGGCTAAAAGCACCAAACGCACTATTTACAGAATGTTTAAGACTAATACATAAAATTCCGTTCCGTATGTTTCAACCAATTAAGTTTTTTTGGTTCAGTTATTCAGGAATTTTAACCAGATCTAATCTTCCTGATATTCATCAAATGCTTTGAATGAATACGGATTTACAATATCCCTTGAAGAGCCATCAGCGTAATGCACAGTAAGGTTAGGTTTTACAAGCATGCTGTGAATTTCTTTAGGCGAAACCATTTCAGATACATAGTAAATTTGCAGTACCGGTGCTGTATCCTGCCATTGTACCGCCATTCTGACAATATTTTTGTTGTCACTCAGGTGGCTCATCAGAAAAGCAAACCAACGTTGTTTGTCCTGGCGCATTGCTTCAGCAAAGGGCAAGGTGTAAATTCTCAGTTGCTCTACGTTGTAGCTGTCGTAATCATTGAAAGCCCGGTTATAAGGGTTGAATGCTTTTTGCAAATATTCATGAGTAGCAATTTTTTCAATTTCAGGATTTATATAAGCGACCTGATACGAGGTTTTCTCTTTAACTGTTTGATCACCACTGGTATAAGTAATACTCTTTTGCTCAATGAGCATTTTGAGCTTGTCAGGATCAGCCAGTTCAGGGTCATAAATTATCTTAGCTTCGACCGGTTCACCAAAAGAGGTTTCCATTCCAAAAACTCCAGGGTTTTGTGTTAAAAGTTCACTAAGCAGGAAAGCATCTTTTGTGTCAAAAAAGCGGTCAATTCCTATTTCAACAATGCTTAATTCCTCTAATCCATCAGGTGGTTCGGAAAGTATCCAGTTTACAGGATTAAAAATACCTTCACGGATTCCGGCTTTATCAATTATTTCAGGATCATAAAAGACTTTTACCCTGTGTTCCTTAACAAAAGTTTGAACTCCCAGAACTCCTTTCACTTTTTGCATCTGTGTGGCAAAAGCTTTGGAGCTACCGAAACATTTGACATTTTTCAACCCTGCCTGCTGATATTCTTTTGCATTTTCAAACTGTTCCTCGCTTCCCCAGCGGATATCAATTGTAGGCAGTTCCCAATAGGCTGAGATTAAGAGCCCAACAGCTACCAATGCAACCACTGATGCTGCAGGCAGCCAGCGCAAAGGCTTCCGGTTAATGGTGAGAGCACCTTCTTCAGGACATTTTACAATACAATCAACACATAAATGACAATCAATATGCTTTACGGTATCTTCAGTTGATATCTTAATACCCTGAGGACAAGCCTTATCGCAGATTTTGCAGTTTGTACAAATATCAGCATTGCGGGTAATCTTCATAAACGGGAAATAAAGCCCCTGACGGCGCGATACTTCAATGAGCAATCCGGCAAGACAAACAGCACCAAGATACCATGCCCAGTGTATATGCCATCCTATAAGGCTAACCGCTATCCAGTAAATCAATGTAATAGCTACAAATACAGGTGCGAATGCAAAGATGTTTGTTGCTGCACCAAGCGGACAGAGATATTTACACCAGAATTGCCTGATAAAAAATGAACCCAATACAGTCACTCCAATTGCTATGACGGCATATAAAACAGTAACATCGTCGCCAAAGCCTGAAAAGGCTGCATAATAAGGGTCGAATTGTTTACAGAATAATTCACTGGATGTTACCGAAAAATAAAAAGTAATGAATAAAAGCCCGTATTTCAACACTCTGAGCAGCTTGTCGGCTATTCCCGTAATGGTGAAACGCAGTTTAAATTTATCAGCAATACGTCCTAACCATTCAGTGAAGGTGCCGATAGGACAGATATAACTGCAGAATAATTTGCTTACCAGTAAAACGCCGACAGCAAGCAGTATCCCCATAATTATCTGTGTGGTTGACATTGTGCATGCAAGGGAATTGGCATTAAGATAACTGCCTAAAGCCTGCATTCCGCCAAAAGGACAATAAGCTTCAAAATCAGGTTTATATGTGGCATCCACAAAAAGCCTTACAACCATATAACCCAGAAGGGCAACTATGATCCATTGCAATGTCAGGCGATAGTAATTACGTCTCTTGTTACGCTTTTTCTTCATGATTAATTTTTATTATAGTTAATGTTTGGCAAAATTATTAATAAATGATTATTTTTACAGCAAATAATCAGCGCATGGCACAAAACAGAATCATTCCAAATAATTTGCTGGTTGCTTTATTGGTAGCCCTGACGGGAGTTATGTTTTTTTCCTG
>CAZJZG010000043.1:0-22220 GCA_964550455.1 uncultured Bacteroidales bacterium
AATCTCCCTTTGGGTATTTTTATCCAAAGAGAGATTGTTGAAAGCTGTTTTTAATTCCAAAAAGTAGAAATTATTCTATTTTCTGAAAGTGCCTTCCTAAGACCGGAAAGTTTTCAATGATAAAAACAGGAAGCATAATAATTTTTGAAATCCTGTTTGGGCTTTAAATTGTAAAAATAGCTAAAGTGTCTTTTGAAAAACCCTGAATCGTTTGTGAGGGTCGGCATTAAGGCGTAAAACTTCAGCCAGCATTTTATAGTTTGTTTCAAGGATCAGATGGACTTCTATTTGTTCGAATTCGGTCGTTTTAGCTGAATCAACCAATTTAAACCCCATTAACAAATCCAGTCCAAGTCCCTGATATCCAGGTTTTACGCCACCAAGCATCAGGTCTATCTGTTTGGTTTTCTTCATAGCTCTCAGGATATAAAAAATACCAAAAGGCCAAAGATATCCACCTGACTTTTGTAATCCACGGCTAATATTCGGTAACCCCACAACAAACCCGATAACTTCTTCCTGTAAAGTGGCAATTTTAACAAATTTGGGATCAAGGATAGGAAGATAGCGGTTGGCAAATTCTTTCATTTCCTTTTCTTCCATTGGTATGAAGCCGTAAATATCCTGATAGCACTCATTCATTACCCTTAATATAGGTACTATATATGGTTTAAGCTGCCATCGGCTGGTAAACTCAAGGATTTTATAGCGTGTGCCTTTTTGAACTCTTTCGTATATAAGCCGGTGTTTTTCAGGCAGTTTAAAATCCATTGGAAGTCGAAAAGCAAAGCAATCAATCTCTTTTGAATACCCTTCATTCTCCACCAGTTTTACCAGATAAGGATAATTGCAGTTTGAAGCAATCATAGCCAGATGCTCAAAACCTTCAACAAGTAAACCCTGTGGATCTTTATCGGAAAAGCCATATGGACCCACTATCCGCGTCATGCCTTTGCTCCTGCCCCAGTTTTCAACAGCCTGTAACAGAGCATGCGCAGTTTTCTGATCATCATAACATTCAAGAAATCCAAAACGAGCATTCGATTCATTGTGTAACTGATTATAAGACCTATGAATGATTCCCATAATCCTGCCAACAATTTCTGAATTTCGGCGGGCTAATAATAAGATTGTATCGCAATGCTGAAAAGCAATGTTCTTTGATGGATTGAAAAAAGCACGTTCGTCGTTCCAAACCGGAGGAACCCATTGTTCGTGTCCATGATGGATCTTTTCAGGCAAGTGAATGAATTCACTGTAATCACGCCGAGATTTAACTTCACTGACAACTACTGTCATGAAAATGATATAAAATAATTACTGATAATCCTTATTCGCTCAAATTAACTGTTTGTCAAACACTTATAAAACAAGAACAATTACCTTATTACCTTGAAGGCAAATATGTGAAAAAAGAACAATCCTATATTTACACACCAATCAATACTCTAGTAATTCAGCTTTCCCGCTAAGAATAAGCATTCCGTTAGCTGCCAGAGAATCAAGATCGTTGACTACCGGATAAACTGATATTGGTGCAATATGGCTAACCCGACGAGTAATTTCATCAGTGAACTTCTTGTTATTCAGAATATTTCCTGTAAGCAAAATTGCATCAACCTGCCCTTCAAGCACTGACGACATTGCACCTATTTCCTTTGAAATCTGGTAGGCCATAGCATTAACATAAAACCATGCTTTTTCATCATTTGCTGCCAGCAACATTTCAATTTCTGTAAGACTAGAAGTTCCAAGATAGGCTGAAAGTCCTCCTTCGTCGGTGATCATTTTACGAATACGTTCTTTGGTATATTTTCCGCTATAACATAATTCAATCAGATCGCCGACCGGAAGTGAACCGGTGCGCATAACAGCAAAAGGACCATCGCCATCAAAAGCCTGATTCACATCCACAACTCTGCCTTTCAAATGAGCTGCTATTGATACCCCACCACCTCCTATATGTGCAACGATTAAATTAAGGCTTTCGTAAGGTTTATTAACCGATTTGGCAAATTTACGGGCTACATATTTATGATTCAGACAATGAAAAACTGATTTTCGTTCAATCAGCGGATGTCCGCTTACCCGTGCCATATCACTTAGCTCATCAACAACCACAGGATCACCAAGATAGGCTTTTGCATCAGGAAGACGACTGGCAATTTCGTCAGCAATAAGCCCTCCCAGATTTGTAGCATGACGACCTAAAATTCCTGTTATGAGATCTTTTTTCATTTGCTCATTCACTTCGTATATACCACTCTTTAACGGCCTTATCAAACCTCCTCGAGCCATGATCACTTTAATATTTTCCAGATCCAATTCATTGTCTTTCAGCTCACTAATAATTGCATCCACACGAAACATGAGCTGATCAATGACATCTTTAAATCCTTCCAAAACATCCACTTTATGCCGTATGGTTTTTAAAAACGTTATTTCTTCATTTTGATAAACGGCCATTTTAGTTTTGGTCACTTCAGGATAAATAACAAGAATTTTTTTGTTAAGCATAGCAACGGGTATAAAATTTAATATTAAAACGCTCAAAAATACATAAGTGTTTGATATAACAGACTTAAAACCCTATAAAGCAAACAATTTTCCACGTCTGCAAATAAGAGGTCAGAACCCCAAAACAGCAATGTCTGCAAGGCTTCACATAATTAATGTTAGAAAATAACCTGCTTATCAAATCATAAAAACAGGCTGCTAATAATTTTCTTCACGTATTTGCATATAGGATTTCGGATGCAAACAAGCCGGGCAAACTTCCAGAGCTTTTGCCGATTCGTAAACATAACCGCAATTCAAACATTTCCACCACACTTTGCCGTCTTTTACAAATACTTTATCTTCTGAAATATTCTGTAACAACTTCAAATATCTGCGCTCGTGTTCCATCTCTACTTTGGCAATCATTTTGAATGCAGTGGCAATTTCCTTAAATCCTTCTTCATTGGCAATTTCAGCAAATTTCGGATAAAGCACTGTATATTCTTCATTCTCGCCTTCGGCAGCAGCTTTTAAATTTTCCATCGTATTTCCTATTCTGCCAGCAGGATAAGTTGCTGTTATCTCAACACAGCCACCTTCTTCTAAAAATTTAAAGAATCGTTTGGCATGTTCTTTTTCCTGACTCGCAGTTTCCAAAAAAATAGCTGCAATCTGCTCATAGCCTTCTTTTTTTGCCACACTTGCAAAAAACTCATAACGATTGCGTGCCTGCGATTCGCCGGCAAATGATTTTAATAAGTTTTGTTCAGTTTGTGTTCCTTTTAATGATTTCGTCATAATTTTTTAAATTTATTAGTTAAACTTCAATAAAATCTTCTTTTTCTGCCCCACACAGCGGACATGTCCAGTCGTCAGGCAAATCAGAGAATTTCACATCTTCTTTTTCGTCGTCGTAAATATACCCGCAAACAGTGCATTTATATTTTTTACTTCCCTTTTTAGCGGCTTTCGGTGTCAGTTTTGACTTATCAACATAGGTTGGAGCATTTTTGGGCGCAACAGCTTTTTTAATGTTCCTGTAAAATAAATAAGTAATCGGCTCTTTTTCGTCGTCAATTATTTCTGCCTGAATTAATTCACCAATGAATATCATATGAGTTCCGACATCAAACTTCTGAACCACTTTGCATTCAATAAAAGCTATGCTGTCGTTCATAATTATAGGAACCCCGGTTTCACCATATTTCAGGGTTATCCTCTCAAGTTTGTTAAAATCTCGTCCGCTTTTGTAACCAAAACGACCAAATATTTCAGAATCGGTATTCTGATGTAAAACTGATACAGCAAAGCTGCCATATTTCTCAATAAATTCACAGGTGTAATTATTTTTATTCACACATGCTGCAAATTGAGCCGGCTCGGCTGTTACCTGAAATATGGTGTTGGAAATAAACCCGTTTCCACGTTTATCATCTCCTGAACTTACAATGTAAAGACCGTAAGAAATTTTGAATAAAGCGTTAAAATCAATCATAAGCTATTTGTTGAGTTTGAAATTATAGAGTTATTAGGTTCTGACTTTTTAAATTATTGAATAAACAAATTCTGTCATTTCTGTCTTATTAAAAATCAGCTTACAAATATATCAGAAAAAGCAAACCATAAATAGCTTATGAGAATTTTTTCAGTTAATAATAATTATGAATATCACATTAAACTCATTCATTAAAGATTATTGCTGCAGCTCCTTCATTGTAATCCAGGCCATTAAAGCCGAGCCTGTAAGCAATGCCTCCTCATCAATATCAAATTCAGGAGTATGCAGATTGGCAATAACACCCTTTGCAGATTTGGTAATGCCAAGACGATAAAAACATGCCGGAATAATATGGGAATAAAAAGCAAAATCCTCAGCAGTCATCCTTTGAGGGATTTCCACACTATTTTCTTCACCTATAAGCTCAGCAGCATAATGCATAGCTCTTTCTGTCAATAATTTATCATTCAACAGGCTGGGATAACCATGTGCAATATGAATATCGGCAGTAACACCAAAGGCTTCAGCAGTTTTTCCGGCTATTTCGTTTATTAAAACGTGAGCATTTTTTCTCCAGTTTTCATCATAAGTTCTGATAGTGCCTTCCAGTTTTGCTTCATTTGGTATTATATTCATTTTACCATCGGCTATAAAGCGTCCGAATGATAGTACTGTCGGTATTAAAGGAGGTGCCTTGCGGCTGACAATCTGTTGTAAAGCAATTAAAACATGAGCTGCTGCAACCACAGGATCAGCATTTAGCTCAGGAGTTGCACCATGACCACCTTTACCTTTTATCGTTATATATATCTCATCAGTTGAAGCCATTGAAAGTCCTGCTCTGAATCCAACTTTACCTGCCGGAAGCCCCGGGCATACATGTTGACCAATTATGCAATCCGGTTTTGGATTCTCAAGAACTCCTTCCTTGATCATTAATGAAGCTCCTCCGGGATAAGTTTCTTCTGATGGCTGAAATATCAGACGCACACTTCCCTCCCATTTATCTTTTAACCGATTAAGGATCATAGTGGTACCAAGCAGAGAAGCCATATGTGCATCATGACCACAGGCATGCATTACACCGGGATTCTGCGATTTATAGATCGCATCGTTGATTTCATTTATTGGAAGAGCATCCATATCAGCGCGGAGAGCAACAAGCTTTTTATCCGGATTTATTCCCTCAATGGTGGCAATAATACCAGTTTTTGCAATGCCGCTTCTATATTTTATGCCCATAAGCTGTAACTGTTTGGTAATGAACCGGGCTGTTTCAAATTCCTGCATTGACAATTCAGGAAAAGCGTGAAAATGTCGCCGGAACTCAACAATTTGAGGATGTATTTCATGAGCAATGGCTAATACTCTTTGTTTTAAATCTTCCATAAGGAATGTGAATAATTTTTTTGACTCTTAATTTTGAACAGGCACAAAATTATGAATTAATATAAAGCTCGCCAATTATGAAAATACTCAAACAAAAATAGTCAACATTGAATAAATAGTATCTTTGCCATATGGAAACATTAAGACAAAGCAAAGTATCCCGTATGCTACAACGCGAGTTGGGCGATATTTTCCTGAAAGAAAAGCGTCATTTGCTCGAAGGTGCAATGGTTACAGTTACTATAGTACGCATCAGCCGCGATTTTTCAGTAGCAAAAGTTTATCTGAGTGTTTTTGGAATTAACGACAAGAAAACATTGCTAAGTAAAATATCGGCACAAAGCAAGGAAATTCGCCATGCATTGGGTTTGAAAATAAAAAATCAGGTGCGGGTAATACCCGAATTACATTTTCACCTTGACGATTCTCTGGATTACATTGATCATATTGACAAATTGTTAAATGATTAATATTCAGTTCTTTATCAAACAATTATGCAATACGATCCAATAAAAAAAGCTATCGGTAATGTAGTCGGGCAAAAGGTGTTTGCACGCACTATGTTTTATCGCCTGCTTGATCTTCTATTATTGCGAACCTGGCATGTAAAACGTGAATTAAAAAAACATGCGTCTGGCAAATCACAGCCACTGCATGTTCTGGATGCCGGATTTGGTTTCGGACAGTATGCTTACTGGATGGCAAAAAAATTTCCAAATTGGAAGATCACCGGTATTGATGTTAAAAATGAACAGGTAACTGACTGCAATTCGTTTTTTGCTAAAGCAGGTATACAAAATGCAGTCTTTGAAACTGCTGATCTCACAAAATACAATCAACCCAATACTTTCGACCTGATAATTTCAGTAGATGTGATGGAACATATAGCTGATGATATCGCTGTGTTCAGAAATTTTCATAATTCGTTGAAAACCGGTGGTATGGTGTTAATATCAACACCTTCTGATCAGGGTGGTTCAGATGTTCACGACGCTCACCATACTTCATTTATTGAGGAACATGTAAGGGATGGCTACAATATTGGCGATATCCGGCAAAAGCTCTTAAATGCAGGGTTCGCACGAACCGAAGAACGGTATCAGTATGGAAAGCCGGGCAAACTGTCGTGGAAATTATCTATGAAATACCCTATAAAAATTCTTGGTGTCTCAAAACTATTCTTCGTAATTCTTCCGTTTTATTACCTCCTGGTTTTTCCTTTTTGTATAATCCTAAATTATGCTGATACCAGAATTATACATAAAAGCGGAACCGGATTGATAGTAAAAGCCTGGAAATAAAACTTCGGATATTCAAAACCTGTCTCGTGAACCTCAGCCTTTTCATAGCAAAACGATATCTGATATCAAAAAAGAAACATAATATCATCAATATTATTTCGGCGATATCTGTAATTGGCGTGGCAGTTGGAACCATGGCACTGGTAATAGTATTGTCAGTTTTTAACGGGCTTGAAAGCCTGATAAAATCTCTTTTTAACACTTTTGAGCCTGACCTGAAAATAACCCTTATCGAAGGAAAAACTTTTTCACCAGACCAAATCGCTGAAAACGGAATCATGAATAATCCTGATATCATTCGTTTTACTGAGGTTCTGGAAGAAACGGCATTATTAAAATATCAGAACCGTCAGGCTTTGGTAACTGTAAAAGGTGTTGGAGAAGATTTTGAGCTGACAAGCGGGCTTGACTCAATGATAATATATGGCAACATGTTTCTTCAAAACGAAGAAACGGACTTCATGGTGCTGGGCTATGGAGTGGCTGACATACTTAGTGCCAATATCAATGACTATGTAAATCCCATAATGGTGTATGCACCCAAACGAAGCGGGATTATTGGACCACTTCCTGAACAGGCATTTACATTTAAAACAATATTTCCTTCAGGGATATTTTCAATTCAACAGGATTTTGACAATCAATACGTTATAGTCCCTATCAGGTTCGCAAGAGATCTTTTTGGCTACGAAAACGAAGTGTCTGCTATTGAAATTGGCTTGAAACCTGAGGCGAAAATTGATAAAATAAAGAACGAAATAAAAATCATTGTTGGCGATGATTTCATTGTTAAGGATCGTTATGAGCAACAGGAACTGTTATATAAAATCATGAAATCAGAAAAACTGGCTATTTTCCTTATTCTTGGATTCATTCTTTTCATTGCCACTTTTAACATCATAGGAACTTTATCAATGCTAATCCTTGACAAGAAAAAAGATATTGCAGTACTGCACAGTCTTGGCGCCAGTGATAAATTAATAAGGCGTATATTTTTTGCTGAGGGCATGCTCATATCCTTTTCAGGTGCTATTCTGGGAATGATTCTTGGCACACTTATTTGTCTTATTCAGATCGTTTTCAAGGTAGTACCTCTTCATGCCGGCGGAGGTTCATATATTATTGATGCCTACCCTGTTGAACTACAACTCATTGATTTTGTTTATGTTTTTCTGCTCGTCATCGGAATCGGTCTACCTACAGTCTGGTATCCAGTCAGGCAGATTAAGAAAAAATATATTGAACAGAAACTGGCTTAAAAACCCTTGTTTTTGATTCCTGACTTTCATGAAATTAAAAAGAAAACTCCATTTTATATTACCAATCCAACATTCGTTACCATTCAGTATCAGCATCCTGACATTTGTACATTTTAAGTAATTTTGGCGCAAATCATTGCTTATGAACATCAAAATAGTAAATCACTCTCATCATCCGTTGCCGGCATACGAAACAGAATTTTCGGCAGGCATGGATTTAAGGGCATTTCTTTCAGAACCAATAGTTTTAAAAACTCTTGAACGGGCTTTGATCCCAACGGGCTTGTTTATTGAACTTCCTCACGGATTTGAAGCACAGGTTAGACCACGTAGCGGACTGGCAATAAAAAAAGGAATTACCGTGCTTAATACTCCGGGAACTATTGATAGTGATTACCGTGGCGAAATAAAAGTGATTGTCATTAATCTTTCGGATACCGAAGTTGAAATATCTGACGGTGACAGAATAGCACAGATGATTATTTCAAAACATGAAAGAGCAGTTTGGGAACCTGTAGTTCAACTTGAGGAAACCACCCGCGGGAGTGGAGGATTTGGTCATACAGGAGTAAAATAATGTGTTTACCCTTGTTAAAAATAATAAAAACTCCAACAAATAGAATGGTTTTACGTTTCTCAGTGAGTTGAAGCTCAAAAATATGTTCATCATAACAAGCCAATAAAAAATTACATGAAATTTAAATATTATATCATTTCCCTTCTCTTTATTACAGCTCTCTCATCCTGTAAAACCTCGAAAAAGATCACTGATAATGAGGGAACTAAAACACCTGTTGAAGTAAAAGCATTAAAACGCACTGATAATGTTTCATCATTGTTCATTGATGCTAACAAAGAGAAAATTCTTGGGAATTATAAGCAGGCTATTGATTTATTTCAGCAATGTTTGAGCAAAGACCCCGCTCATGATGCTTCGATGTATGAGCTGGCAAGGCTTTATCAGATGCAGGGCAATATTCATGATGCTATGGCTCTTGCAGAAAAAGCTGCCGAAATTGATACGGAAAACAAATGGTATAATATGCTGCTGGCTTCATTATATGAACAAACAGGAGAAATTAAAAAGGCGATCCTTATCTTTGATAAATTGCAGAACCTCTACCCAAAAGAAATAGAGTTCCTTTATCATGCAGCAATGCTGTATATAAGAGATGGCAAGCCCGATAAAGCCATTGATATCTATGATAAAATTGAAAGAATCAATGGTCCGGAAGAGGAGATTATTATTCAAAAACACCGGCTTTATTTATTGAATGGACAAGTTGACAAAGCTGTGGCTGAGATTGAAAGGCTTATTAAAACAAACCCAGATGAAACCCGGTATTACGCCATGTTATCAGAGTTGTATCTTAGTCTTGACAATTTTCCAAAGGCAATAGAGAATCTAGAGAAGATCAAAGAATTAGACCCGGAGAATCCTTATATTCACATAACTCTGGCTGAATATTATTTCAGGATTGATGATATTAATATGGCAATTCAGGAATTAAAACAGGGATTTGCAGCGCCGAATCTTGAAATTGAAATCAAACTTCAGGTATTGTTCAACTATTTCAGCGATGAAGATTTTGAAGGAGAATATTATGATCAGGTTCTTGAACTATCAAACATTCTGGCTGCTTCACATCCTGCAGATATCAGACCTTATTCGCTTTTAACCGACCTGTATCTCAGAAAATCGAAATATCAGGAAGCTTCAGATGTTTTGCGCAAAGCCATAAAAATTGATAATAGCAATTTTATGATGTGGGAAACTCTGCTCAGGTTAGAGGTTTCATTATCTGACACTTTAAATCTGAAAAATGATGCAGTAGCAGCTATTGAGCTTTTTCCATTACACCCCTTGCCATATTTTTTCTCCGGAATAGCCTGTTATATGCTGGAAGACTATCAGCAAGCCATTAAAAAACTAGAAAGTGGAATTGACCTTGTAGTTGATGACGACAAGTTATTGGGTGATTTTTATTCTTATCTGGGCGACATCTATAATAAAACCAAACAATACAACAAATCTGATTACTCCTTTGATCAGGCATTAAATGCAGATCCTGATAATCCGTATATCCTGAACAATTACAGTTATTATCTTTCGCAAAGAAAAATAAGGCTGGATGATGCCGAAAAGATGTCGTCCAAGTCCATTGAACTTACTCCCGACAGTCCACATTATCTTGATACCTATGGATGGATAATGTATCAGATGGGTAAATATGAAGAAGCTAAAAAGTGGATTGAGAAATCAATGGAAAACAGTGAAACGGAGAGTTCGGCAGTGCTGGAACACTATGGTGATGTACTTTACAAGCTTGGCAAAACTGAAGAAGCCATCATATACTGGAAAAAAGCACTGGAGCTGGCTGATGAAATCAGCGATTTTCTCCGGGAAAAAGTGAAAGACGGAATACTTTATGAATAATCCGAACCTAAAAACAGCATAAATATTCATGAAGCTTAGTAAAACATATATTTCAAAACTGATCCTCTACCCCTTAATTTTTGTTCTCTTTTCCATCCTACTGGCTTCGTGCGGTTCGTACAGAAAAGTTATAAAAGAACCCTTGAAATTGTACGGATCAGAATATTTGTTTGAGCAAATGAAAGAAAATGAGGTAAGGCCTGACTTTTTAACATCCAGATTTTCAGCCGAAATTCGAAAAGATAACAAACAAATGTCCTTTAACGGGCAATTACGTTTAAAGACTGACAGCATCATATGGCTTACCGTGTCGCCGGCACTGGGTCTGGAAATAGGAAGGCTGATAATTACTACCGATTCAGTAAAATGGCTTAACCGGCTTGAATCAAATTATATGATAAATAATATAAACTGGTTGAACGAAGTAATCCATCCTCTTATTGATTTTGATCTGGTTCAGGCATTGATACTGGGAAATGATCTTAGCTATTATGAGAATTCTATGTTTCGCGGAAGCATTGAAAATCATGAATATAAATTAACAATAAACCAAAGACGCAAGCTTAAAAAAAAGGCAAGAAGCGATGATGGAAGTGATATTATCCCCTTGCAGCAAATATGGCTTGATCCTGAAACATACAAAATTAAGAAGGTAATGATAAAAGACCTTAAAGATAAAGGAGCAAGAATTGAAGCTGTATATGATAATTTTGTTGAATCAGGTAATTATCTTTTTTCAACAAAAAGAATTTATGAATTGCAGGAAAAAAGCACGAACCTGACACTTAAGCTATCTTTTACACGTACCGAAATACCCGAATCAAATAATTTTCCGTTTACTATACCCGAAAAATACAGACCAGTAAGAAATTAAGGCTAAAGGAGCAAATGAAGGTTCGAAATAAAAATATTCTAATCGTTTTACTGATCTCTCATTTTTTGAGTATACCATACTTTATTGAAGCCCAGCAAAGCGAAAAAGAAAAATTACAAAAAGACAAACAACGGATTGAAAATGAAATTGACTACACAAACAAATTATTAACTGAAACACAACGCACCCGCCAAACATCTTTGAATCAGCTCGCATTGCTGAATCGTCAGGTAAAACAAAGAGGAGAACTGTTAAACAGCATCAATTCTATCATTAATGCTATTGACCGGCAAATTAAACTGAGTTCTGACAGCATTATAATGCTTCAAAACGAATTGCAACGATATAAAGACGAGTACGCAAGGCTTATAGTTGCTGCAAGTAAGCATCGCAGTTCTTACGAAAAGCTGATGTTTGTTTTTTCAGCCGATGATTTTAACCAGGCTTACAAACGCATTAAATATCTTCAACAATACAGTGAATACCGTAAATCGCAGGCTGAAAAAATACGTTCAACCGAAGCTGAATTATCAAAAAAGATCATAGCGCTTGAACTTCAGCGAGCCGGCAAGGTAGCCCTTAGAAACGATTATGAACGTGAAAAACAACAACTTGCCAAAGAACGTAATAAACAAAATGAAAGCGTTCAGAACCTTTCAAAAAAAGAAAAAGAACTACTTGCAAAATTGCGTGAAAACGAGCGCGCTTTAAACCGTTTACAAAAAGCAATTGAAAAAATAATTGCTGAAGAAATTCGTCTGGCACGCGAAACTGCTAAGAAAACCGGGACAGTCCATACAGGAGATTTTGCGCTTACTCCTGAAGAAAAACTTGTTTCAAGCAATATGGAAGCCAATAAAGGCAAACTACCCTGGCCAACAGAGCGGGGGGTTATTGGAGCTTCGTTTGGCACAAACCCGCATCCTGTACTTAAAGGTATTAAAACACAAAACAATGGCATTGACATAATTACACACAAAGGTGCTGAAGCCAGGGCTGTGTTTGAAGGCGAAATTGCCAACATACTTACAATTCCCAGTTTAAATAATGTTGTTATAATAAAACATGGTGATTTTCTGACGGTTTACTCCAATCTTGATCAGGTTTTTGTGAAGCGCGGTGATAAAGTAACAACAAGGCAAAACCTGGGAGTTATTCATACCGACAATGAAGAAGTAAATACCAAACTACATTTTGAGATATGGAAAGGTAAAGAATTACAAAATCCTGAACATTGGATAGCCCGTGGCAAAGCCATGTAAAATCAGGCTATCTGACCGGTTGAATGTCGTTCTCCCCTATTTAATTCAGAAATTAATCCCGGTGTGGTAATCTTTTTCCTAATTTTGCTAAAAATAAACCTGATTTTTATGAACGCAATGATGTTTTTAGGAATTGTTGGTCCCTGGCAGGTAATCCTTATTCTTGCTGTTGTTCTGTTATTATTTGGTGGCAAAAAAGTTCCGGAACTTATGAAGGGACTTGGCAAAGGAATCCGTAATTTCAAAGAAGGTATGAATGAGCCCGATGAGGATGAAAAAAGCCAAAAATCAAAAGAGTAAAACCAGCTTTTTCTTCTTTGCTTTATTTCTATCCATTTAACTTGCAAAGGCTTTTTGTAAGGATATTAATTATGCAGGACAAAGGAGAACAAGAATTGAAAATTCACAAAACAGCCTTTGAAATGCCTTCCTTAATGCAGAAAGTCGGTTTAAAAACCATATTTGAAAATACTTTCACAATATGATTAAAAATTACGTTGATGATAATATCCGGTTTCGATATTTTGGAACAATTAAATAAATCAGAGTTCTTTACCGGTGGTTCATACTATGTGGATCTAAATTAATCTGACTATGAAACATTTCTTACTCTTTGTATTTCTTTCATTTTTTCTGATGTATAACTCCAGTGCACAGCTTTTTACCGGAGGAGTGAAAGCCGGGATTGTCGGCAGTCAGGTTGACGGCGATACATATAGCGGCTTCAATAAGGCAGGCATTTTTGGTGGTGGATATGTAAATCTGCGCATTGCCGATATTGAAGATTCTCCGGTTGAAAACCTTATTCAGGATGATAGTATTAAATTTCACAGTTTTTGGGATCTGAGTGCATTCCAAATGGAACTGGCATACATGCAGAAAGGTTCACGGAAAAATCCGAACTACGAAAAAGAAGATTTTGAGCAATATCTGCTTCGAACTGATTATGTGGAACTTGCAATCCTATACCAGTTTTTGTATTCAGAAAAACTCGCTTTTGAATTAGGACCAGCTTTCGGGTATCTGATGCATACTTATGAGGAACGCGATCAGCAAATTGCTGCTTCAGTTCCTTTCAGAAAAACTGTGGTGAATTATATTGGAGGTATTTATTACTTTTTAAACGACCGTACAGGAGTTAATTTAAGAGTGAATAATTCAATTTTAAGCCTGCGCGATGCCGATCGCAAGCCTTACGATAAAAGACGGTTCTTCCATTACGGTCAGTTTCATGTTGCCCTGGTTCTCTCAGTTCAGTTCAGACTGTAAGTCAATATCTTGCAAGCAGCACTTGTAATATTTAATTACGTTTTAAGCTTTGCGGTTAATAACCTCAAAGCTATTCATTGCTTTCAAGAAATTCTATATTTCGCATTATTCCTTCATATTTTGCCCGTTTTAATGCTGATTTCTTAAACAAGGAATTAAAAGCTTCCTTTGAAAGATTTTTCCAATCTTTAGCTTTAAAACCCTGAACCTGAGCAAGCAATTCAAAGGATGATTCATTATGAGGAATTGAAAAACGATTCCAGGGGCATACTTCCTGACAAATATCACAACCAAAAATCCACTTTTTATATTTGCCTTTTAACTCTTCCGGCAGTTCACCTTTTTTCTCAATAGTAAGGTAAGATATGCATTTTCCGGAATCAATCATGCGATCCTGCCCAATTGCTTGTGTAGGGCATGCATCAATACAACGCCGGCAATCACCGCAAAAATTCCCGCCATAAGAATTGTCATATGCAAGCTCCAGATCGGTAATTATTTCAGCAATAAAAAAATATGAACCATGCCTTGGAGTGATCAATAATGAATTTTTACCGATCCAGCCCAATCCGGCTTTCACAGCCCATGCTCTTTCAAGCACAGGTGCAGAGTCAGTAAATACCCGAGACTGATTGGGCGCTATTTCGTTATTAATGAACGCCTGTAACTTTCTTAATTTATCTTTAATCACAAAATGATAATCTTCGCCGTAAGCATAGCGCGAAATCAGATAATCAGAATCAGGATGTAATTGTTTTTCAGGATAATAATTCTGCAACACTACAATGACAGAGCGGGCGTTCTCAACCAAAAGAGCGGGATCAAGCCGCATTTCAAAATTATTGGACATATAGTCCATTTCACCATGCCGGTTTTCATTCAGCCATTTTTGTAAACGAAGTTCATGATCGCTTAAATAGCTAACTTCGGTAATTCCACAGGCTGAAAAACCAAGCTTAAGTGCCTGATCCTTGATTTTCTTTGAACTCAGCTCTTTATCCACAAAAGTAATGTTAACAAATACTAATCAAACAAATCGGGCTCGCGCAACTGAGATTTACCTAAATGAGCATAAGCTCTTTCAGTAACCTCCCTGCCACGTGGTGTACGACTTAAAAAACCTTCCATGATTAAAAATGGTTCATACACCTCTTCAATTGTACCAGAATCCTCACCTACAGCGGTTGCAATCGTATTTAAACCTACAGGACCACCCTTAAATTTTTCAATAATCGTAGTCAGGATTTTATTATCCATTTCGTCAAGGCCATACCTGTCAACATTAAGAGATTGTAGTGCATATTGAGTTATTGCAAGGTCAATTTTACCATCTCCTTTAATTTGAGCAAAATCTCTGACCCTTCTTAGCAAAAGATTAGCAATACGAGGGGTACCGCGACTCCGGCTGGCAATTTCCATTGAAGCTTTGTTTTCAACAGGAACTTTTAATATTGAAGCTGAACGTTTAATTATCTGATCCAAAACCTGCGAATCGTAATACGATAATCGCAAATTAATTCCAAAACGAGAACGCAGAGGTGATGTAAGTAATCCTGAACGGGTAGTAGCTCCAATTAAAGTAAAAGGGTTCAGAGAAATTTGAACACTACGAGCATTTGGTCCGGTTTCTATCATAATATCAATCCTGTAATCTTCCATTGCCGAATAAAGATATTCCTCCACCAATGGACTTAAACGGTGTATCTCATCAATAAACAGCACATCATTTTTTTCAAGATTGGTAAGTAAGCCGGCAAGATCACCTGGTTTATCGAGCACTGGTCCTGAAGTAAGCCTGAGTTTCACTCCAAGTTCATTGGCTATTATATGTGACAGCGTTGTTTTACCTAAACCCGGAGGTCCATGCAGCAATACATGATCCAAAGCTTCGCCACGCTGCCTTGCTGCTTCTACAAATATTTTAAGATTATCAACAACATTATACTGACCAAAAAAATCGTTAAAATCAGCAGGTCGAAGCACTTTTTCCATTTCACGTTCCTGACGACTCAGGTGTTCCGGCGAAGGATCAAGATTATGAGATTTAGCCATAAAACCAAATTTTTAATTCCCTGTTTCAAATGACAAAGATACAAATCAATTAAAACCTTATCGTTTATTCATGGTTTTAAACTTTTGTTTTACTGATATTAACGTAACCATTCAAAATAAGAGCTGAATTATATTTATGGTAGAACATGCTGAAATAAAAAAAAATTATATCTTAGCGCCATAAAATAATTGTTTTATATTCCTATGAAAAACATTCTGGTAGCTGTTGATTTTTCAAAAGGGTCAATTCAAGCATATAAATATGCTTTAAAGCTTGCTGTACTGCTAAAAAGCAATTTAAACATTATCTGGGTTGATAAAGAATCAACTATTGATTCAGCATTGTCTTTTGATGACACCAGTTTCAGAAATGAAGCCATTACAAACCTCAATGAACTAATTGATACCTATGCTAACGATTTTCCAGGCAGCATTTCTTTCAAAATACGCCGTGGCAAGGTATATCAGGAAGTTGCAGCGATGGCCAAAATTTCTGAATCAAATATAATAGTCGCCGGCACTCATGGAGTTACAGGATTTGAGCAATATTGGATTGGAAGCAATGCCTACCGTATAGTTTCATATGCTCCCTGTCCTGTTATAACTGTGAGATTTGATTACGACTTTGGACGCGAAATTAAAAATATAGTTCTTCCAATTGACAGCACTCCCGACACACGGGAGAAAGTGCCTTTTACCTGCGACCTTGCCAGGCTTTTAGGTGCCAGACTACATATCTTAGGGCTACTTACCACTAATTTGAAATCTCTACATCGCAAAACTATCAGCAATGTAGAACAGGTTAAAAAATATTGCAAAAGCAAAGAGATTGATTTTAGCGTTGCTGAAATTGAGTCTGCTAATGTTACAAAAGAAATAGTTGCTTACGCAGTGGAACAAAATACTGATTTAATTGCAATTATGACTGAACAACAACGTTCTGCTTCAGGGTTATTACTTGGTCCTCAAGCCCAGCAACTTGTAAACTATTCGCCTGTACCTGTTTTAAGTGTGCAGCCTCAGGAAATGCGTAACCTCACATTAGGTTGATAAATTATATCTTAAACTATAATTATTTTTAGTAAAGCATTGCAATTCAATATGTTATCTTTTTTTCATAAAGCCCTAATCTTTATTTTATTTTTCTTAATAAGTATATCTGGCCTTACTCAACATATTGATATTCACGAGAACACAATTATCATTGCCGATCCCAAAATAAACAAGCTGGCCGAAGAATATCCATCAATTGCCGGAGAGATTCATCCTTTGGAAGGATACAGAATACAAATATTCTTTGATTCCGGAAATTTATCAAAACGTAATGCTTCAAAAATCAGAGAAGAATTTATAAAGCTCTTTCCGGACGTTGAAGCTTATATTACTTTTAAGGAACCATATTACAGAGTGAGGGTTGGAGATTTCAGAACCAGTCTGGAAGCCAATGGATTCAGGAAAAAAATCTTACAATATTATCCACATGCCTTCACTGTAAATGATCAGATAAATGCCCCATCTATAAAATAAAATTATTAAAAATAATATAAGGATATTGATTATTCATTAAAAATGTAGTAATTTAGCAATCATGTTTTATCACCATATTTCAGGCTCATATTTTAAATATAATCTTTAAAACTCATTGCATTATGAAAAATATTGTTGTCGCCCTTGATTTTTCTGATTGCTCGGTAAATGCGCTGGAACATGCAGTTACCATTGCACAAAAAGGAAATTACGATATTAATCTGGTTTGGGTAAATAATCCAACCTTTACAAAAGTTACGCTGTCGTCTGATAAAGCTGAAGAAATGCTTTCTGAAGTTAAATCCCAGTTCGACAAGCTTATTATGAAATACAGCAAACTTTTACCTAACAACAGTATTTTCTACAATATCCGCGAGGGTAAGGTTTATCACCAGGTGGCACTTGAAGCCAAAGAGAAAAGCGCAGTACTGATAATTGCCGGTACTCATGGAACTTCGGGTTTTGAAGAGTTCTGGATTGGTAGTAATGCATATAAGATTGTAAGTCTGTCTCCTTGTCCTGTAATAACAATACGCGGGGGAGTATCTGTAAGTCGCGATCTTACAAAAATTGTTTTCCCTGTTGATTCAACACCTGAAACAAGGCAAAAAGCGTTGTTTACATCTGATGTTGCTCATTTATTCAATGCAAAAGTACATATACTGGCACTTTATACTTCCGGCATATCATCTTTGCAGGAAAGTGTAAACGTGTTTGCTAATCAGATAAAGAAATTCTTTGATGAAGAAAAGATTGAATGTCAGCTTGAAAGTGTTCGCACGGGGAACATTGCTAAAAGTACAATAGAGTATGCAATGAGTATTAAAGCCAATCTTATTTCAATTATGACAGAACAGGAAACTTCAACAGCAAACCTGTGGCTTGGCACATACGCACAACAAATCATCAATCATTCACCGATTCCGGTTTTAAGTATTCATCCAAAAGACCTCAATATAGTATTAGGTCCGTAATAAGAGAATAGTTTTATTATTTTAAAATCCAAATATGACCCCGGATTTAGTAGCCCGGAATTATAATGATATTGTTTAATAACGATCAATACAGTTCAAATCTTCAAAAGCTGTTTTTAGACGAGCAACCATTGTTTTTTCACCCTCGCGCAGCCAGGAACGGGGATCGTAATGTTTTTTATTAGGTTTATCGTCGCCTTCAGGATTTCCTATCTGACCCTGCAGATAAGCATGATTTTTTGAATAATAGTTCTTAATACCTTCCCAATAAGCCCATTGAGTATCGGTATCTATATTCATTTTAATTACTCCATACGAAATTGCTTCCCTTATTTCTTCACGACTTGAACCGGAACCGCCATGAAATACAAAATCAACCGGTTTCTCAGGTGTATTAAATTTCTGACGAATATATTCCTGGGAATTTTTCAGGATAATAGGTTCCAACCTTACATTTCCTGGTTTATAAACACCATGTACATTACCGAAAGAAGCTGCTACTGTGAAACTATCGCCGACTGAGCTCAGAATTTTATATGCTTCTGCTACTTCCGAAGGTTGTGTATATAGCCTTGAACTATCCACACCCGTATTGTCAACCCCATCTTCTTCGCCACCGGTAATTCCCAGTTCAATTTCAATTGAAATACCGATCTTATTCATTTTTTCAAAATATTGTTTGCTGGTCTCAAGATTATCCTGCAAATGGTCTTCTGACAAATCCAGCATATGACTGCTAAATAACGGGGAACCATTTTTATTGAAATGTTCCTGATTGGCAGCCAATAAACCATCTATCCATGGTAATAATTTGCGGGCGGCATGGTCAGTATGAAGAATAACTGGAATACCATAATGTTTGGCAATATTATGAATATGTAATGCACCTGAAACGGCTCCGGCAATAGCAGCTTTTTGTCTGTCATTTGAAAGTGATTTACCACCAAAAAAATGCCCTCCCCCATTTGAAAACTGAATGATTACCGGAGAATTTACTTCACGGGCAGCTTCCAGAACAGCGTTTACTGAGTTGGTTCCCACTACATTAACTGCCGGTATTGCAAACTGATTTTCTTTTGCAATACGGTAAATAGCTTTAACATCTTTACCCGTAACAACTCCGGGAGCTATTTTACTACTGATTTTTTCTGACATAATTTTAATATTTTTGAAAAGTTAAATGTCTATTATTTTTGGTTCGACAAAATTACTACTTTTTACCTGTTCAAAATTGTTTTTATATGAACTCTGATGATTCTCAATAAAATACTTACTGATAATAAATCCGGTTCATTGGAAATTGCTATAAAAATATTACAATGGCTTTCTGAAGAACTTAAGAAAGATGTTGGAATTCATACCGATGAATTAAACTCTACATTTGAGCAAATATTGGAGACATTTCCGCATCTTGCTGTGCTTGAACATCTTACAGGCGCTATTAAGGAAGTTTTGCCGGCTATCGAAAAAATTGAAAAAACTAAAGAAAGGCAAAAGTTCTTTGAAATATTTATTAAAGATTATCAGAAAACATGGTCGGATAAAATACTTGAAGCTGCATCTGTAATGGTTAAAACCCTTGATTTTAACAATAAACAAATTTTTCTGCACAGTCGTAGCGGCTCAATCTTTTCATTATTTAATAAACTAAAGGAAGAAAAGATAAATATTTCAGTGATCCAAACAGTGTCAGAACCTGTCAGAGAAGGGATTTTACAGGCTAAATATATTGCACAACTCGGATTTCAGGTTACATTAATAAATGAAGCCGCTTCGGGGCGTTGGATGAATAAAGCTGATATGATGATAACCGGTGCTGATGCCGTATATCCTGATCATTTGGTTAATAAAACCGGTACTTTGCCTTTAGCCTTACTATGCCAGCATTTTCAAAAGCCTTATTATGTTTTGACTGACAGCAGAAAAATATGTAACAGAAAAACTGAAAAAGGTGATATTTATCAGAATTTCACCGAGATACAAAAACCGGCTACCGAGATTCTTACCAATGTACCGGAAGGTATAAAACCGGAAAATTTTTATTTTGAACCGGTTCCAATTTATCTTATAAACAGAATATTCATTGAATTAAGCTGACTTGCACAGGTCAACACCTGTAAAAAACAGAATGAGGTTTGAAATTAGGATGGCAAAAGAACCTGATATTTTCATAACCTTCTTATCTTTGTACCCTGTTTGGCCCCGTAGTTCAGCTGAATAGAACGTCAGATTCCGGTTCTGAAAGTCGGGGGTTTGAATCCCTCCGGGGTCACAATAAAGGGCAGCAAACTTGTGCTGTTCTTTGGTTTTTAAGATCATCATTTCAAACTTATGTAATTTTGAATTGTTTATACAGTAGTAAACAAAAAATAAGCGAAATGAAAAAGAATGTTGGAACCATTGATGCAATTATCAGATATATAATTGCAGTTGTACTTGCTGTTTTAATATATATGAAAGTACTTACCGGTACTTTAGCCATTATTGCAGGGATCGTTGCTGCAGCTATGCTATTGACCGGATTGTTTGGCTGGTGTGGATTATACGCGCTTTTGGGTATTAATACATGTCGCAAAAAATAATTCAAACCATCTGTGCTTAACTGTATGTCATTGTCAGCGAACAAATTAAGCATGGATTTCTCATCCAAAAACAAAAAAGTTGTTCTATTCTATTGTTCTGGCATAAAATTAGTGAACTGATTATTCTTAAATAAAACTTTGTTTTTAACATTTTTTCTTAGAATTAATTAACGGATTTTATTTTCTTGTATTAATTTTGCGTTTTAATGACTTCTTTTATGAAGAAATTTTTTCCATACATAATCATCCTTCTGACCTTAGTTCAATTTTCAGCCGGATCATTAGTGGGTCAAACACCTGACCCCACGGATGGACCAAAAATTAAGTTCGACAAGGAAATCCATGATTATGGAGATGTTTATATGTATGGTGACGGAAATTGTATTTTCAAGTACACTAATACAGGAACCGAGCCATTACTCTTAAATAATGTAAAAGCCGGATGTGGTTGCACAGTTCCTGACTGGTCGCGCGAGCCGCTAATGCCG
The DNA here is from genome assembly GCA_964550455.1 of uncultured Bacteroidales bacterium. Classification (GTDB taxonomy): domain Bacteria; phylum Bacteroidota; class Bacteroidia; order Bacteroidales; family JAAYJT01; genus JAAYJT01. Next base: position 21,412 of record CAZJZG010000043.1, read on the forward strand.
GGAGAAACAGCCAGTATCAAGGTAAGATATACAACTCTTAACCGTCCTCACAAAATATACAGAAGTATAGTTGTTACATCAAATGCAGTAAACAAACCATCAGTAATTCTTAAACTGAAAGGAAATGTAATAGAGCCACCTCCAGATAATGTTCCGGAAAAAAACATTAATAAAAGCGATGGCTCTATTTAAAAATAGTTAATAAAAATTATCGTTATTCAAAATATAATTTCTAACATTTAACAAATTTATCAATTCATCAAATTAAACTCTACAATTATGAAAAAGAAGCTTTTATTATTAGCTGGTACGCTTTTCATTATGTTTACTTTTAGTATCTCAGGGTTCAGCCAGGAAGAACCAAAAGTAAACGGTCCTCAGATATCGTTTGATAAGGAAACTCACGATTATGGTTCAATTCCTCTTAACGGAGATGGTAATTGTGTTTTCACATTCACCAATACAGGAAACGAACCCCTTGTACTTTCAAATGTAAGAGCCGGATGCGGATGCACCATCCCACAATGGCCCCGCGAGCCGGTTTTGCCGGGCGAAAATGCTGAAATCAAAGTAAGATACACAACTTTGAACAGGCCCCACACAATTAACAAAACAATTGTTGTTACATCAAATTCTGTAACTAAAGAAACTATTGTTTTAAGAATCAAAGGGCAGGTTGTAGATAATACACCAAAAACCACACCTGAAAAAGATCAGACTCCACTTTCAGCACCTACTCCAAAATAAAATTAAGCCCAAACCCTAACAAAAATTAGGTAATTTTCTACAAAAAACCGGATAAAGCTTGT
>CAZJZG010000044.1:0-19954 GCA_964550455.1 uncultured Bacteroidales bacterium
CCCGTTAATTTATTGACTTGTTCTAAAACATCTGGCAAAGTGTGCCCGTCATATTCATTACGAAAACCCATTGCTCCAACAATCACTCCGGTATCGGTTTTAACAAAGGATGTTTTATTGCCAAATTACTCACTATAATATTTATACTTAAAGGTGTTCGTGAATACTTCGTATTTCATATTTCTTGTGTTCTTTCCCTTTTGAAATACAACAAACTTCCGGTTCGTGTATGTAATAAATTTTATTTTTTGAACTTTTGGTTTGTGCCAGTATCATTTGGAATAAAACCAAGTGTTTTTGATGTTGTGAATTAGGCGTTAAATTGCGTTCCAATTCCCGAACTAATCTGCCGGCAATAGTCTTTATTTTCTTGTCAGCTTTTCTTGCTTTTGCTTTGTTCTTTGGATGATTTCTAAAGGGCTGATCGGAAAACAATTTTTTTAAAGTTCGTGTGTAGGTTTGCCGAACGGGGTAGCTGTCCCTGCTCTGCTATTTGCATACACTTATCAATGATCTTCTTGTGAAGGTTTTTATCTGTGGGAAAAGTAATGTTCTTCTCCTGAACAGTTGTATCAATGCTTTCATTATCTTCATCTGAATCCGAACCATTTATACGAATGCTTTCTTTCAAAATCAATTCAATACCCGATTCTCCTATTCGTTTTCTGAAATGAACCAGTTCTGATGCTTCGCAAGGAACACCAGGAAAGAAAGATGTCTCACCACAAAAGCATTGGTAGTAATTGTTTTCACTCCACTGTTCAACTACGCTCTCATCCGATATATTACGGATATGCTTAAGCATCAATAATCCTACCATCAATCGGATTGGTTTGGCAGGTCGCCCGTTATCCGGACAATATAATGGCAAAAATGCTTCTTCAAAAATGTTCCAATCTACTTTGTTTGCTAAAATAAATTAAGGATGTTTTTGGTTAAGAATATCTTCAAAAGAGGAAAATAAACTATTTTTATGACGGCTTTTAGGTTTAGGTATCATAAAAAAATATGCAAGGTTTAGGCATTAAAGATACAAAAACCTGCATTATCACCAAGGATTTTTGTTATTTATTTTATTGATAGCCAAATAAATATGTCGTTTTTAAGGACTGACTAAGTACGTTGGGGATGATCAAATGATAATCTTACCCACCTATAACGCTGTCAATCAGACTGTCGTCGGCTATATTGGGTATGGTTACCTTTAGATTTGGAGTTCTGGCCATTTCGCGGCGGATGGCAAACATGGCTCCCTTGTTGCGTGCCCAGCTACGCCGTGCTATACCGTTGTTCACATCCCACATAAGCATTGAACGTAAACGGCGTTCAGCATCGTCCGAACCGTCAAGTGTAAGTCCAAAACCGCCGTTCATTACTTCGCCCCAGCCAACGCCGCCTCCATTATGAAGCGAAATCCATGTAGCTCCGCGGAAAGCATCGCCAATGACATTTTGTACAGCCATATCGGCAGTAAATTGTGAGCCATCGTAAATATTACTTGTTTCTCTGAAAGGTGAATCAGTACCGGAAACATCATGGTGGTCGCGGCCAAGAACTATTGGAGCGCTTATCTCACCAGAAGCTATTGCTTTATTGAAAGCTTCGGCAATACTGATACGCCCTTCGGCATCAGCGTATAAAATACGTGCTTTTGAACCTACTACCAGCTTGTTTTCCTTGGCGCCCGCAATCCACTGGATATTATCTTTCATCTGTTGTGAGATCTCATCAGGAGATTTTGATGATATTTTTTGAAGCACTTCCATTGCAATACGGTCAGATTTGTCGAGATCGGATTCCAATCCTGAGGTGCAAACCCAGCGGAAAGGTCCAAACCCGTAGTCAAAACACATAGGCCCCATAATATCCTGCACATACGACGGGTATCTGAAGCTGCCATCAGGTTTCATGACATCAGCACCGGCACGGCTGGATTCAAGCAAGAAAGCATTTCCGTAATCAAAGAAATACATGCCTTTTCCGGTAAGTTTATTTATTGCTACAACCTGTCTGCAAAGGCTTTCATAAACCAATTCCCTGAACCGCGACGGATCTTTTGCCATCATCTCATTGGACTGTTCATAGCTTAAGCCCACCGGATAATAACCACCTGCAAACGGGTTATGCAGTGAGGTCTGGTCAGAACCCAGATCCACATGAATATCCCTTTCGGCAAGCTTTTCCCATAGATCCACAATATTTCCAAGGTATGCTATTGAATGAGCCTGCTTTTTCTGTTGCCATTTTTGAGCCAGATCAATAGCTTTATCAGGGTCGTCAACTATTTCATCCACCCATCCCTGATCATGCCGTTTATGAGCTGCCACAGGATTTATTTCTGCCGTGATGCTAACCACTCCGGCAATATTTCCGGCTTTTGGCTGTGCGCCGCTCATGCCTCCAAGCCCGGAAGTAACAAACAAGCGTCCGGCAGTACTTTCACCGCTTTTAGATATTTTACGGCTTGCATTTAAAACAGTAATAGTAGTGCCATGAACAATTCCCTGAGGTCCTATATACATATACGAACCGGCTGTCATTTGACCGTACTGGGTTACGCCAAGAGCATTGAAACGTTCCCAGTCGTCAGGTTTTGAGTAATTTGGGATCATTATCCCATTGGCTACAACCACACGTGGAGCATCTTTATGAGAAGGGAACAAACCAAGCGGATGTCCTGAATACATTATCAGTGTCTGCTCGTCAGTCATGGTGGCAAGATATTGCATGGTGAGCAGGTATTGCGCCCAGTTCTGGAATACAGCACCATTTCCGCCATAAGTTATCAGTTCATGCGGATGCTGTGCAACGGCAGGGTCAAGATTATTTTGTATCATCAGCATAATGGAAGCTGCCTGAACTGAACGAAACGGATATTCATGGATAGGTCTGGCATACATCTTATATTCAGGACGAAAGCGATACATGTAAATCCTTCCGTAATTTTTTAATTCAGCGGCAAATTCCGGAGCCAGAATGCTATGATGACGGGGATTAAAGTATCGGAGTGCATTTTTTAAAGCCAGTTTTTTTTCATTGGCGTTTAAAATGTCTTTGCGAACCGGAGCATGGCTTACGCTGTTATCAATTGGTTTTGGCAGTGGTAAATCTTCGGGAATGCCTGTTAATATGGCATTTTTAAATGCAGTATCAGTCATTTTTTTAAAATATTTGTTCAAAAAGCAAAGTTAAAAAGAAAAACCAAGTCTTTTCCGGGTTATTGAATAATAATCGCATCTGATCAGTTCTTATTTTGTATTTTTGTATAATTATGATTTTCTGACTATTGATCCTGAAGCCGATAATTGAAACAAATCAACCTCATATATATATCTGATATTCAGATGATCAATCTGGTTTGCAGACATTATCTCTAAATATAAATTTCAAAAAAAATGAAATTAAGAACTTTAGCCCTTTTAAGCCTGATTTTCTTTTTTAGTTATTGTAAAAAGGAGCCAGATGTGGTTTCAATGCAGGTACATTTCACCCATCATGTGGACGGGAAGCAGCTTGTAAAAAACATGATGAGGTATGTTAATGAAGCGGGGAATCCATATGAAGTTACTGAGATCATGTATTTCATTTCCGACCTGAAATTATTCCGCAGCGATGGCTCAGTTGTCAAACCTGCCGGCGATAACGACATTCATTATATTGACACTAATGATCCTTCGACCTTTATATGGGACCTCAACGCTGAAATTCCGGTAGGAATATATGATTCCCTGACATTTATTTTTGGTATTTCGGAAGCAAGGAACAAACCCGGTTTGTTTGTGAACCCGCCGGAAGTGAATATGGCATGGCCTCATCAACTTGGCGATGGTTATCATTATATGATGCTGAATGGTTTTTGGCTCAATACTGCCGGCGAGCGCAAATCATTTAATTTTCATCTTGGTATTGGACAGATTTACAGGAATAATTCAGGACAAGTGGAGGATATTATAGAATTCATCCAAAATTATTTTTCGGTAAAACCTCCTGATAGCGGCTTTAGTGCAGAAAAAGGGCAAACAGTTAAAGCCAGATTTACGATGAATATTGAAAACTGGTTTCGTGATCCTCACACATACGATCATAATCAATGGGGTGGTGCAATAATGCAGAATCAGGATGCAATGCAGATGGGTTGTGAAAATGGGTGGAATGTTTTTTCTGTAGAATATTTTTAAAATTCAATACGCTGATCCATAGCGACTTGTAAAATAATTCAAAAAAATTCTTAATTTTTGCACCATATTGAACAAATGTTCACTATCTTTGCAGCGAACATTTGCTCATAATAATATGTCACCAAGAAACAAACGTTTACGTAAAGTTATTAACCCTCCTTGTATCAAGGGTTTGAAGCCTTTCGGTTCAAACCGGGGTGAAGAAAACCACGCATCTGTTTCCTTATTGATTGAAGAATACGAAGCTATGAGATTGTGCGATTACGAAATGTACAATCATAATGAGGGATCGCATATTATGGGTGTTTCAAGGCCTACCTTTACAAGGATTTATGCGAGTGCGCGTCAGAAAATTGCTCGTGCTCTGGTTGAAGGCAGCCAGATAAATATTGACGGAGGCAAGATTTATTTTGATAGCGACTGGTATCATTGCAAGCAATGTTCTTGTTATTTTAACAATCCCGACAAAGAAATCAAGGCTGAGGCATGCCCTTTATGCAAAAGTACTGATGTGCATGGCATAGGTCATAAAGAGGCAGGTATGCGTGGCTTTTCCCATCATCGTGTCAACATATGTATCTGCCCTTCCTGTGGTTTTGAATTGGAGCATAAATACGGGCATCCGTGTGGTTTACAGGTTTGTCCGGAATGCAATACACGTATGACCCGGAAAAAAATTCAGGGAAGCCGGGAAATTCATTGAAATATTAACTAAAAATCTAAAATAAAAATGAAAGTTGCTATTACATCTATCGGTAACACTTTGGAATCGAGACTTGACCCACGATTTGCCCGTTGTTCATTTTTCGTTATTTATGATACTGATTCCAAATCCGTTGAGTTTATTCCGAACCCAAACAAAGATCTTGAGGATGGTGCAGGACCTGCTGCTGTTCAACTGGTTGCAGGGCGTGAAGTGAAAAAGATCGTTGCGGGCGAATTTGGAGTTAAAATAAAATCTTTGCTTGATAGTCTTAAAATCCAAATGATAGTGTATGATTCTGAAAAAACTATTCAGGAAGTAATAGATATGTTAAATTCTTAAAAACAAAATGCTATGCCACGTATGGACGGAACCGGGCCTGAAGGCAAAGGCGCTGGCACAGGCCGGGGATTAGGAAGGTGCAAGGAACACACCGACGAAGAAGCGCTGAAAAAACTCGGACAAGGTATGGGTAAACGTAGAAAAGTTAATGAAGAAGGTGAAGGTAAGGGTAAACGTTTGAGAAGTAATGAATAATTTTTTTAACTAACTAAAATAAAAAGGAGTATTTATGCCTGGATTTGATAAAAGAGGACCATGGGGCGAAGGACCAATGACTGGTCGCCGTATGGGTCGTTGTACAAATTATGGTGCAGGATCTGCTAAAACAGAAGCACCTGAACAAATGGGAGATTATCCTGAATCTTATGCCCGTAGAGGTTATGGAATGGGACGTATGAACTGTGGAAGAGGAATGGCACGGGGTGGCAGAGGTATGGGATGGGGAAAAGGCAGAGGCAGAGGGTTCTGAAATCGGCCTGGATTTATTGATTAATAACAATATTAATTCGCCAGAGAAGTTTTTTCTGACGAATATTAAAAGACTTTAAAACTTACGAGTGTACATAGTATGCTTTGTATATCAGATAATTATATTTCTACTAATTAAAACATGTTTCATTTTTAAAAAATCAAAATTATGGAAGAACAAGCTTATTCAATGCCAAGAATTGGCGACAAAGCGCCTGAATTTAAGGCGGTTACTACACAAGGTGAAATGAATTTCCCGTCAGATTTTCGCGGGAGCTGGGTTATACTTTTCAGCCACCCTGCTGATTTTACTCCTGTATGTACATCTGAGTTCATGACCTTTGCAACAATGGAAGAACAGTTCAACAATGCAAACTGTAAACTGGTTGGATTGTCAATTGACGGTTTATACAGTCATATTGCATGGTTGCGTACCATTAAGGAAAAGATTGAATACAAAGGAATGAAGAACGTTGACGTTAAATTCCCGTTGATTGAAGATATTACAATGAACGTTGCTAAAAAATATGGTATGGTGATGCCTGGCGAAAGCAGTACTCAGGCTGTTCGTGCCGTATTTGTCATTGACCCCGAAGGTGTTGTAAGAACTATTTTGTATTACCCTCTCAGCCTTGGACGCAATTTCGACGAATTATACAGAATTGTCATAGCACTGCAGGCTGCTGATGAATTCAAAATTGCTACTCCGGCTGACTGGAGACCCGGTGATGATGTAATCATATCACCTGCTGGTTCATGCGGAAAAGCAAAAGATCGTATGGACGGAAAAGAAGAAGGTCTGGATTGCAAAGACTGGTTCTTCTGTACCAAGAAACTCGATAAGGATACCGTTCTTAACAGGATCCTGAGAAAGTAAAATATAAAAATTAATAAACTAAACTCCGGCATGATCAACAGATTATGCCGGAGTTTAATCAAACACTTCTATATGAATAGAAAAATTGCTATCCCAATAGAAAATGGCATGTTATGCCCACATTTCGGACATTGTGAACAATTCTCAATAATTGAAACTGATAACAAGACTATTGTCAGCGAGCAATTGGTAACTCCACCACCACATGAACCAGGATTATATCCGGTTTGGTTAGCTGAAAAAGGAGTAACCGATATTATTGCCGGTGGCATGGGACAAAAGGCAATTACAATTTTCAACAATCAGAAAATAAATGTTTTTACCGGTGCCCCTGTTAGTAAAACAAAAGACCTGGTAAATGATTTTCTGAATGCTGAACTGAAGCTTTCAGCTAATTACTGCAGCCATGACCATCACGGTCATGGTCATCACAGTCATTAGGTTTCGATAGCTGAATTAAAACATTCTAAAAAAGCAACCTGATAAATATGGTTCTGAAAACTCCGGTAAAGGTTGCTGGCATTTATCAGGTGCTTATTATTTTTATTATACAGAACCAGACACATATCCGGCTATCAGTATGAAGCTATGTGTTTTGGATAGAAAGTCTGACAAATGTTCATGTTCAGAAAAGAAATTGTATGTTCAAAGCAAAACCATATAAAATAGCAGTTGCCAGTGGTAAGGGTGGAACCGGAAAAACTTTTGTAGCTACCAATCTTTTCAGGGTTTTAAAAGATGCCGGAAAGAAAGTTACTTTGATTGACTGTGATGCTGAAGCTCCAAATTCCATGGCGTTTTTTAATACTCGTATAACCAAAACCCTTGATATTTCTTTACCTATACCGTATATTGATACCGAACTTTGCACTTTTTGCGGAAAGTGTCATGAATATTGTAATTACAATGCAATTTTCTTTTTACCAAATTTCAGGATTATCAAGGTAATTGAAGAATTGTGTCATTCATGCGGTGCCTGCCTTGTTGCCTGCAACGATGGTGCAATCACTGAAAAGCAGGTTAAGCTGGGCGAGGTTGTTTTTCATACCTGTAACGAAAAAACTGAATTGATTGAAGCGCGAACACGTGTGGGTGTTATGACTCCTGTTCCGGTGATCAAGGCAGCGATAAAAGAGATGAACAAAGAAAATGAGATCGCTATTATGGATGCGCCTCCCGGAACTTCATGTCCTTTTATCCACACTGTCAATTCTGCTGATTATGTGATACTTGTTACTGAACCTACTCCCTTTGGACTGAGCGACCTTAAAAGAAGTGTTGATACTCTAAGACAGATGGATAAACTTTATGGAGTTATCGTTAATCGTGCCGGAATTGGTGATGAATCAGTATATGGCTATCTTGAAGATGAAAATATTGAATTGCTTGCTGAGATACCGTTTGATAAAAGAATTGCCCAATTCTATTCCCGGGGCGAAATTGCTGTTAACAACATGCCTTCTTTAAAAAAACAACTTTATGAAACCTTTGAAAAAACACTGAATCATGGAACTGGCAATAATCAGCGGTAAGGGTGGTACCGGCAAATCGAGTGTTGCAGCAGCATTTGCCACTATTGAATCCAATGTGGTTTTGGCTGATTGCGATGTGGATGCAGCTAATCTTTTTTTGCTTTTTAACCCTGAAAATGAAGAAGAAGAGGTGTTTATCGGCAGTCATAAAGCTGTGGTTGACCACGAAAAATGCACACTTTGCGGAATATGTACTGAGGTATGTCGCTTTGACGCCATTACACAAAAGGAAGATAAAATCATAATTGATGAAATATTATGTGATGGCTGCTTTTTGTGTTCGCGGGTTTGTCCGGAACAAGCTATTACAATGGAGAAAAATGATGATAGCCGCATGTTTACCGGTAGTTTCCGGAATGGCAGGATGGTGTACGGATGGCTGGCTCCAGGTGAAGAAAATTCAGGTAAACTTGTAAATCTGATCAGAGATAAGGTTAAAAAAATTGCTGAAGAAAATAATATCTCACATATAATTATTGATGGTCCTCCCGGAACCGGATGTCCTGTAATTTCTGCAATTACCGGCATTGACAAGGTATTGATAGTTACAGAACCGACTATTTCGGGTTTGAACGATATGAAACGCACAATTGAACTCGTAAAAGGGTTCAGAGCTAAGGCAATGGTCATGATAAACAAATACGATTTGAATGAGATAATCACCAAACAGATCGAAAATCATTGTAATTCACTGGATATTCCTGTAGTCGGGAAATTGCCTTTCGATCAGGAGGTAACAAAAGCCATGCTCAACTGTAAAAGCATTATTGAATGGAACCCTGGATCAGATACAAGTAAAGAGCTGGTTAAAATATGGGATAGGATAGCAAATACAGATTCGTGATCTGTGATGCTCCTTTATTCTTTGGTCTGTGTTGAAAACAGCAGCTTAAAACTCCGGTAAATACAGTTTTAGATAAAGATCTGATCAAGAGTATTGAAAATCCTTTCAAAATCCTCATCACTAAGGTTAGAACCTGAAGGCATACAAAGTCCAGTATCAAATAATTTTTCGCTTACATCATTTACAACCCGTAATGAATCGGAGAAAACCGGTTGAGTATGCATGGGTTTCCATAGTGGACGCGATTCAATATTATTGGCTTCAAGATGGATAAGCACTTTTTCCCTATCAATATTATTGTTTTTCTTAGGTTTAAAAGTTATGGTTGTAAGCCAGCGGTTCGAAAAAAAACCCTGTGGTTCATCCAATAAATTTATTTCATAACCCCGCTTGTTAACTTTTGTAAAGTATTCCTTGTAGCGTTCAAAATTTCTCCTGCGCGCATCAACCCTGTCATTTATCACTGTCATCTGCCCTCTGCCAATAGCTGCCACCACATTGCTCATCCGGTAATTATAGCCTATACGACTATGCTCGTAGTGAGGTGCGTTATCTCGTGCCTGCGTAGCTAAAAACCTGGCTTTCAGAGTATATTCTTCTTCATCTGATATTAAGGCGCCACCGCCACTGGTGTTCACAATTTTATTTCCATTGAAACTCAGAATCCCCATTTTGCCAAATGAACCGCAAATTTTCCCATTATAACGGCTACCAAGGGCTTCGGCTGCATCTTCAATCAGCGGGATGTCATATTTGTCGGCAATTTTGGTTATTTCATCCATTTTAGCCGGCATTCCGTAAAGATGTACAACAATTATTGCTTTTGGCTTTTGAGGCTTCAGATGCTTATGTTTTGATCCGTTGCCCAACTTATGGAAATTTCCTTCCTGACAGGCAATTATAGCATTTTCAAGTAATTCCGGATCCATATTCCATGTATCAGGTTCGCTGTCAATAAAAAGAGGAGTTGCACACTGATAAATAATAGGATTGGCTGAGGCTGAAAATGTAAGACTTTGGCATATAACAATATCTTCCGCCTTGATATTGAGCATTATAAGCGACAGGTGAATGGCTGCTGTTCCTGAATTAAGTACTACTGCATGTTTTACACCTGTATAATCAATCAGATCCTGCTCAAATCCTGTCACGTTAGGTCCCATCGGTGCAATCCAGTTGGTTTCGAATGCGTTGCGAATAAATTCCTGCTCACGACCGCACATGTGAGGGGGAGAAAGCCATATCCTGGGAAGCTGAGTCATCAGATAAAATTAAAATTGTGCAAAAATAAGGTTTTTAGCATCAAAAATTCATAAAAGTACCGGACTGCGCCGGAATAATTGATTTATTGAGCACCACAGTTTTGGGAATTACGACAGCGGATAACTGAAAGTTTTTAGTCTGCAAGTTTTTCTTTTATTGATCCGAACCCTTCTCCGAGGATTTCGTTAGCGTCCATAACAGTGAGAAAAGCATTAGGATCGGTTTTATGAATGAATTCTTCGAGTACAGCAAGTTCCCTGCGATTCACAACAGTGAAAATAATAGTCTTTTCAGCACCTTTATACATACCTGTTCCTGAAATAAAAGTGCCACCTCTGTCAAGATCGTTAATGATTTTATCGCGTATTTCCTGATATTTATCAGAAATAATAAACAATGTTTTATCGTAGCTTATACCCTGCATTACAGCGTCAATAACTTTTCCGGTAACAAAAATTACTACCCATGAATATAAAGGAATACGCCAGTCGCCAAAAGCAATTAATCCAACAAGCACAATTACCGAATCAACATATATAATAAGCTGTCCTACAGGTAGACGGGTATATTTTGCAAGTATCATAGCTATTATATCACTACCACCCGATGATGCTTTTGATTTAAATATGAGTCCAAGTCCGAAGCCTACCAGAACACCACCAAAAATTGATGACAACAGTGGATCGTTTTCCACCAGTGGTAGTTCGCCCCACCACCATGTAAGGAAATCCATGAAAAAAGAAGTAAGTACAAATCCAATAATGGTTTTAACACCAAACCGGGGCCCTAATATTTTTATTCCAATTATTGTTAAAGGGATATTAAGTATCAATCCCATTAATCCAACGGGAAAACCGCCAGGAGCGAATGAAAAAAGGTCTTTTGTCAGATAGTGTATTACTATTGAAATACCATAAACCCCTCCGGGCACTATCATATAAGGAGTAATAAAAAACACAAATCCTGAGGCAAGAATAAATGTTCCTAAAATTATCAGACCATAATTAATCAGCCATTTCTTTGAGAAAGGCTTCTCTTTAACTATAAACGCCATAATACCAGTGATTTAATAAATATAATAAGAATTATGCAAAAATATAAGAATATGCTGTGCGAACTTATAAATCCAATAATAAAATGAGGATTCTGGAGTTATTAACAAAGTCTTAACCGGTTCAATTCATTTACTATGATTCAGTATTGCTGAGAAAGTTTGTATAATTGCAGCCGATTTTGCTGTTTTTTAATAATTAAAAACAATCCTGAATAAAGGAATAAGTATACTTAATTGAACGACTACAAGCCCGACGAATGCGTTTAGTTCTGAAAACCATATTATTACTGCAAGCCCTATTCATTGTTACCCTTGTTTCGGCACAACAGGAGCCTCAGTTTACACATAATATGTTCAATCATGTTGGTGTTAACCCCGGTTATGCCGGATTGAACAATGCTATTTGTGCAACAGGCCTTGCCCGTCAGCAATGGGTGGGATTTAAGGATGCTGAAGGAAACAGGGTAACTCCCGAAACCTATTTGATTTCTGTTGACGGAACAGTAAGAGCCTTACATGGCGGCATAGGCGGAAGTGTGATGCAGGATAAAATTGGGTTTTATACAATTAATGATATTCAACTGGGATATTCATATCATCGTCAGATACGTGAGGCAAAGCTTGGAATTGGCTTGCAGTTGAATTTTATCAATTCAATACTCGATGCCGGAAAATTTCTTCCTGTTGACGAAACCGATCCTCTGCTTCAAAACCTGCAAGGTGAGGCAAGTAATATGATGTTTGATCTGAACCTTGGTATGTTTTATCAGGTTCCTGAAAAATATTATTTAGGTTTTGCTTCAACACGACTGCTTGAAAGCAGCAAGGAGTACGATAATTCGTCAGGAGCGTACAATAATTTCAGACGGCATTACTATTTAACCGGAGGTTTTCAGTTTAAGCTTGGCAGAAATCCAGCCTATGAATTTGTACCATCGGTTTTTATTAAATCGGACGGAGCCAGCATTCAGGCAGATTTTAACACGCTGGTCGTTTATAATAAAAAGGTATATGGCGGTGTTACATACCGGCATCAGGATGCTATTTCGCTAATGGTTGGTTTTACAACCAAAGATATGCAGATAGGCTATTCATATGATGTTCCTATTTCGATGGTAGGAGGATATGGTAGTCATGAAGTAATGCTGAGTTATTGCTTTAAACTTGAAGTAGAAAAATTCAAAAACAGCTATCGGAATACAAGGTATTTATAGCTCCAAGCAATTTTTATTTGTACAAATCAATAATTAAAAATACTAATAATAATGCCTCTCCGTTATTTGCTTAATGAACACAATCATTCGATAATGAAACGATTAATCATTTATTCTCTTGGACTTCTGATACTTGGAAGTTGCGGTAAGGCAGGAAAGGGAGAACTTATAGGCGTACAAAAGCGTCCAAAGTACTATCAGCCTGATCCTTACGGCATGGTTTATATTCCTATGGGCAGCTATACTATGGGTGTAGGTGATGAAGATATGTTGGCCTCAAACGATCATCAGCCCCGTACGGTTTCTGTAGCCGGTTTTTTTATTGACGAAACAGAAATTACCAACAACGAGTATCGGCAATTTGTACACTGGGTAAGAGATTCCATAGCAAGAGTTTTGCTTGGTGAAGCCCAGCCTGATATTTTTCTTATAGAAGAAGATCGTAAAACAGGTGAAGTTTACGATCCTCCGCTATTAAACTGGAGTAAAGAAATCAAATGGAATGGTGAAGAAGAGCGGGAAATTCTTGAAAGCATGTTCATTCCTGAGCAGGAGCGTTATTTCCGTCGCAAACAGATTGATGCCCGCAAATTATATTACGAATATTACTGGATTGACCTGCGTGCTGCTGCAAAAAAGGATTTTTCGTCAAGTGAAGTTGAAGATGGTGCATTTGCCAACCGACCACAAGGTATGCGCGACCGTTCAGTTTATGTGAACAAGGAAAAAATAAATGTGTATCCCGATACTTTGGTGTGGATACATGATTATGCCTATTCGTTTAACGATCCGCTTACTGAAACATATTTCTGGCATCCGGCTTATGATCATTATCCTGTTGTTGGTGTGAACTGGAAACAAGCCCGCGCATTCAGCATCTGGAGAACACAATTACTGTCAGGTTATTTGACCGGAAGAGAACGTGCCACAACTTTGGATTTTCGTTTACCTACCGAAGCCGAATGGGAATGGGCAGCCCGCGGAGGCAATACTCTTAACCCGTATCCATGGGGAGGACCTTACACACTTAATGAAAAAGGTTGTTTTCTTGCCAATTTCAAACCTCGCCGAGGAGATTATCAGGCTGATGGAGGTCTTACCACTTTGGTTGTTGCACATTTTCCACCAAACGATTTCGGAATTTATGATATGGCAGGAAACGTTGCCGAATGGACTAACGATGCTTATCATGAGTCAGCTTATAATTTTACCTGGGATCTGAACCCGGCATACACTTACGAGGCTAAAGACAGTGATCCTTCTGTTCTGAAACGTAAAGTCATACGGGGAGGATCATGGAAAGATATTGCTTATTATATGAATTCAGGCACACGTGCTTATGAATATCAGGATACTGCAAAATCATATATTGGATTTCGTAATGTACAAAGCTATCTGGGACGCCAAAAAGGTGATAATCCACGGAAAGCTTCAAGAATATACAATTAGGGTTTAAAATAAAACAAAATCATTCATTTCTAAAATTCTTAAATTATGGGATTGTTTAAATTAGCCAGAAGCAAAGGTTTTAAAAATTTCATGGCAAGGCTTTATGGTTTTGGCGCTTCAATAGTTATTCTTGGCGCTTTGTTCAAGATTAACCATTATAATTTTGCTAATGAAATGCTGCTCATCGGCATGAGTATGGAATCCATTATTTTCTTTTTCTCAGCTTTTGAAGCACCACCGGTTGATCCTGACTGGAGTCTGGTTTACCCTGAACTTACACATCTATATCATAATGGAGAAGCACCTTCAAAGCCAGTGAGCAGACTCAGACCCTCTGTTCAGGAAGGTACCACTCAACAGCTTGATAATTTGCTGGCAGATGCGAAAATAGGTCCTGAACTGATCCAGAGTTTAGGCGATGGCTTACGAAGGTTCAGTGAAAATACTGCAAAGCTTTCAAACATCAGCACTGCCGCTGTCGCTTCTGATGAGTTTGTTGACAATATGCAAAAAGCTACTTCATCAGTTAAGAAATTAGCCACTTCTTCAGAAAAAACTTCTGATATCCTTGATAAAGATCTGCAGGTAACTGAAGAATTTGCTTCCAGCGTTCGCAATGCATCACAAAAGGTGAATGAGCTTTCAAATGTTTATTCACAGGCTTCAATAGCTTTGAAGAGTGATCTGCATTCTACTTCGCAATTTGCCGGTGCCATTAACCTTGCTACTCAATCAGCCAATGAGCTTGCTCAGAAATATGCCCAATCAGCCGAAAATGTTTCAAAAGCTTTTGATAACCTGAATCAGAGCAAGATGGAAAGTGAAACATACAATGCACAATTGAAAAAGGTAGCTGCTAATTTATCGGCTTTGAACACAGTATATGAACTGCAGTTACAAAGTATCCAGAGGCAGGCTGACGCCAGTGTTCAAATTCAGAACACCATGGGCAATTTTGTTAGCAACATTGAGCAGACTACTGTAAATATGAACAGATACAAAGAAGAAGTAGATATGCTTACGAAAAAGATATCAGCCCTGAACAGTGTTTATGGAAATATGCTGGCTGCAATGAATGTACAGCCCAAGTAAATTAATCAATAATTAAATAAATCACAAATAGCTAAATATGGCCGGATTTAGAGAAACGCCTCGGCAAAAGATGATAGGCATGATGTATCTCGTGCTGACAGCCCTTCTTGCACTGAACGTTTCAGTCCAGGTACTTGAAGCTTTCGTTACAGTGAACGAAAGTATGGAAGCTACCAATGAAAGCTTTTCACAAAAGATTAATGCAATTTATAATAGTTTTGAACAACAAAACTTACTTAATCCAGCACGTGTTGGTCCTTATTATGAAAAAGCTATACAGGTACAAAGTTTTTCCAATGATATTATTGATTATCTGACTGAAATGAACATTTCTGCAATGGCCCATGCTGAAGGCGTTAGTATTGAAGAAGCAAAAGTATTGTCGCTCAGGGATGCCAGCAGTAAAGATAAATACGACAGAACTACTAATTTCTATATTAATGAGGGTAGAGCCACTGAAATAAAAAATAAAATTGAAAAATATAAGGAGGAAGTATTAGGTGTTCTTGATCCTGTTGATCGCGACAAACTAAGTATTGGTCTGGATACCGAAGGTCCTTTTTATAACCGTAACAATCAGAAAGAAACCTGGGAAATGCATAATTTTTATCATTCTATTCTTGCTGCCAATACAACGATTATAAATAAAATCATCAACGAGGTTCAAAATGCTGAATATGACATTGTTAACCTCTTGTTCTCTTCAATTGATGCTGAGAGTTACAAGTTTGATGCAATTGATGCAAAAGTAATTCCGTCAAGTAGTTTTGTGTTTCTTGGCGATACATATGAAGCTGAAATCCTTGTTGCTGCCTATGATACCAAAAGTAATCCTGAAGTATTATTTGTAGATGGTGCTGATAAGGTAACAACTCAGAACCTTGCATCAGCCAGAAGAATCAAGGGTAAGGACGG
Organism: uncultured Bacteroidales bacterium; assembly: GCA_964550455.1. Classification (GTDB taxonomy): domain Bacteria; phylum Bacteroidota; class Bacteroidia; order Bacteroidales; family JAAYJT01; genus JAAYJT01. The sequence goes on from CAZJZG010000044.1 coordinate 15,932, forward strand.
AGCGGTCAAGATAAGTTTACCGGCAACTTCAGAAGGAACTAAGCGTTATGCCGGCTCTATTATGGTACCTGATCCATCGGGTCAGATGAAATCTTATAATTTCAGGCATGAGTACATTGTCGGACGACCCTCAGTTACTGTTTCTGCTACAAAAATGAATGTTTTTTATACCGGCGTTGATAATCCGGTATCTATCTCAGTATCAGGTATGGCAGATACAAAAATTGAGCCCCGTATTTCAGTAGGTGAAATTCGCCGTTCAGGTAACGACTGGATAGTACGTGTTCCTGACGGAGTGCATAAAGCCGTTGTAAGCGTCACCGCCGATGGAAAAAGTATGGGAGCCAACGAATTTCGTATTAAACGTGTACCTGACCCTACTGCTACCATTGCTAATGTAACCAGCGGAAATATTGAAAAAAATCGTTTGCTGGCTGCTAATGCCATTATACCTACCATGCCTGCCGACTTTGAATTTGACCTTACTTTCCGCATTACTTCCTTCAGATTTGTTGCAGTGAGATCAGGCGATATTTTTGAACGCCAGAGTAGCGGAAATCAATTTACTGAAGAAATGAGAACATATGTTCAAAATGCTAGACGTGGCGACAGAGTCTGGCTGGAAGATATTTATGCTACCGGGCCTGATGGTGGAACCCGTAAATTAGGAACTATTAATCTTACATTACAATAAAATGAAAAGAATAATCCTGCTTTTGCTTTTTCAAAGTTTAATCTTCTCTGTTTTTACAGATGCCTCAGCGCAGGTTTCACCACCTCGGAATGCTGTTTATGATAAGCAGCATATAATGGACAAGGCACCTGTTGAATTTTCGTATATCAGAGAAGCTGACGTTATCTGGGTGAAAAGAATATGGAGAGTTATTGATCTTCGTGAAAGATTTAACCAGCCTCTTTACTTTCCTGAAGTCCCGACCAAAGAAAACAGAAGTCTGATAACAGTTATCATGGATGCACTCAGAGAGGGCACAATTGAAGCCTATGATGCTTCAGGGCTTTTAGATGATTTTCTTGTTCCTCAAACCTATCAGGAAATTGAAAATCGTTTGAATAAGGCTGATACCATGCGTATGCAACGCCCTGACCCACCATACGATTTTTATGATACTGTTATTTCAAAGGTTTTTAACCCAATGGATGTTAAACTTTTCCGTCTCAAGGAAGACTGGGTATTCGACAAGCAACGTTCAGTATTTGAAGCGAGGATAATTGGACTTTGCCCTGTTGTTGACAGTTATGCCCCTGATGGTGAATGGAGAGGTCATGACCCATTATTCTGGATCAATTTTGATGATGCAAGAAAAGTGTTTGCGCAGGCAGAGGTTTTCAATCCACGTAATAACGGCGTAAGGCTTAGTTACGATGATTTGTTCATGAAACGAATGTTCACAAGTTATATTTACAAAGAAGACAATGTCAGCAACAGCAAGATAAGCGATTATGCCACAGGTCTTGATGCGTTGCTTGAAGCTGAACGGATAAAGGAAGAAATGTTCCGATTTGAAAGCGATCTTTGGGAATATTAAGCTTTAATTCAAAAATTTATCAGGAGGCTGCTCAATAATTGGGTAGCCTCTTTTGTTTTCTTACCTTTGCATCAATTCATTTAAGATATTGTCATGCAAATTTCCCTTCTGCAAACTCCTGTTGAATACCTCAAAGGTGTAGGACCGGTAAGGGCTGAACTGCTTAAAAAAGAACTGAATGTCCATACTTTTGAAGATCTGCTGTATCAGTTCCCTTTCAAGCATATTGACAGAAGTGAGATAATCAGAATCAAGGATATAAAATCAGATGCCGCCTATATTCAGGTGAAAGGCATAATAAGTGATCTGAGGGAAATAGGTGCTAAACGTACTACAAGGCTTACTGCAACCCTGTCAGATAATAGCGGATCTGTTGAATTAGTCTGGTTTCAGGGAATACGGTGGGCAAGGGAGAAAATAAAACCAAACACCGAATATCTGGTTTTTGGAAAGCCAACAATATTCAATAACAGGTTCAATATAGCTCATCCTGAAATTGAGCCGATAGAAGAAACAAAAATAGTTGCCGGTGAGCCTTTGCAGCCTTTTTACAATTCGACTGAGAAACTAAAATCAAAAGGTTTGCACAGCAAGGGAATTGCCAAAATTATGGGGAACCTCATCGAACGTGTAAAAGGATATATCCCCGAAACTTTTTCAGATGCTTTACTGGAAGAACAGAAACTTATGAGGAGGGAAGAAGCTCTGCTAAGCATTCATTTCCCTGCCGATACCTATAAACTTGCCCTGGCGCGCTACAGGCTTAAGTTCGAAGAATTGTTCTTCAATCAGCTTCCAATGCTTTCTGAACGCAAACAAAGAAAATTAAAGACTCAAGGGCATCATTTCTCGCAAATAGGTGAAACTTTCAATACATTTTATCATAATTACCTGCCTTTTGAGCTTACAAATGCCCAGAAACGTGTGTTGCGTGAGATCCGTACTGATACTGGTTCAGGAATACAGATGAACCGCCTGTTACAGGGTGATGTTGGAAGCGGGAAAACTGTTGTTGCCCTTATGACTATGTTAATGGCTATTGATAATGGTTATCAGGCATGTATGATGGCACCTACTGAAATCCTTGCCACACAGCATTTCGATACTCTCAGCCGCATGCTTAAAGGTATGGATATACAAGTTGAATTGCTTACAGGTTCTACAAAAACTACAAAAAGAAACGAAATATCTGAAGCACTTCAGAGCGGGGAACTAAAAATACTAATAGGAACTCATGCACTAATTGAAGATACGGTTCAGTTCAATAATCTTGGAATGGTCATAATTGACGAACAACATCGTTTTGGGGTTGCCCAACGTGCCAGACTTTGGGAAAAAAACATTATTCCGCCTCACGTTCTGGTCATGACTGCCACACCAATTCCACGTACTTTGGCTATGACCCTATATGGCGATCTTGATTATTCAGTCATTGATGAATTGCCTCCTGGGCGCAAACCTGTTAAAACCATTCATCTTAACGATTCCCAGCGACTGAGACTATTTGGTTTTATGAAACAACAAATAAAGGAAGGACGACAGATATATGTAGTTTATCCATTGATACAGGAATCGGAAACACTTGATTTAAAGTACCTTAAGGATGGTTATGATAGTATAGTGAGGGAATTCCCGCTGCCGGAATATGCTGTAAGTATTGTGCATGGGCAAATGAAGTCGGCTGATAAGGATTTTGAAATGCAAAGGTTCGTAAAAGGAGAAACACAGATAATGGTTGCCACAACGGTAATTGAAGTTGGTGTTGATGTTGCTAATGCATCGGTTATGGTCATTGAAAATGCTGAACGTTTTGGTTTATCGCAGCTTCATCAGCTCAGAGGCAGAGTTGGACGCGGAGCTGACCAGAGTTACTGCATTTTGATGACAGGTTATAAACTTACTTCTGATGCACGAACCCGTATTTCAACCATGGTAAATACCAACGATGGATTTGAAATTGCAAGTGTGGATTTGAACCTTAGAGGTCCCGGTGAATTACAGGGAACCCGGCAAAGCGGAATAATTGAATTTAAAATTGCCGACCTTGCCAAAGATGGCAATATATTGCAATTAGCCCGGGCTGCTGCTGAAAAAATAATAGAAATGGACCCGGAGCTTAATAGTGAAGAGAACGCCATGATCAAGGAATATCTGAAGTATCTCTCGTCACAAAAAATGAACTGGGGGAAAATTTCATAACTTCAAAATCATTTGAGATGCAGATGAATAAAAGCATACTATACCCGTTGTATCTTCGTTTTCAAATACTCACTTAATGATGATCATTACCCAAACACATGAAAAGAAACATTTATATTACCCTTGGAGCGCTGGCAGTGATTTTGTTAGTTTTATGGTATTTTTTGGGCCGAACTGACAAAACTGAAAGCACTATAATTGTTCCTGCAAAATTTGGTGAATTCAGGGTGTTAGTTACTACTTCAGGAGAACTTGAAGCCAAAAGCTCTGAAGATAT
>CAZJZG010000045.1:0-19234 GCA_964550455.1 uncultured Bacteroidales bacterium
AGTGGTGTTCTTTCTTAACTGAAATAGTGGTATACTTTTCAATTGAAATTTACACCTGTTACACTCGCTTTTAAAAATTTCAGTCCGTAAATAGTGAGCAGATAAGCGAGCATGGTAGTTCCTAAAACCACAAAAATCATGGCAAATAAAACATGGCCACTAAACACGTGGTAGTCAAGTCCCTTCATTGAGTGCAACGTGAATGGCGCAGTTGAGACCAAACCAAATACAAACAGCCATTTCATTACTGTGGTCGGATGGTATCTTTGCATCACAGGTTTGATCAAAACCAGATACAAAGCATAAGCAGTATTATTAACTAATATGAACAGATTCCCTCTGATATTTCCTTCAAGTAAATTTCCGTTCAATCCACTAAGTATCAGTAAAACAGCTCCTGAGGCTCCAATAATAATACCCAAAACATTTATCCATGTGATTTTTTCCTTTATGATCCAGGTTGCAAACAAAAGAACCAGTATAGGTGATGTAGTATGAATTATTGCTGCATCAACAGGAGTTGTAAGATTCAATCCTTCAAAAAAGAAAAGCTGGTTAATTGATACACCAAGCAGACTCGACAGGGCTATTAAACCCAGATCCTTTATTTTAACAGGTTCACGTTTAATAAACCATGCAATGATCCAGAATAAAATTGCAGCAATAAAAACCCTGATGAAAACTATTTGTCGCGGATCCAATGGCTCAGGCATCAGCCCTTTGGCTATCCAATAATTAAGCCCGAAAATCAAGCCACTGATTGAAAGTGCAATATGCGCCTTGATAATTTTGTTCATGATACGGCAAAAATGCAGATAAAATGGAAACTACAATATTCCGGAACAAAATATATAAACACAGATAAGCGTAACCAATGCATCCAAAACAAAAAAGACCCATCATAATGACAGGTCTTTTCGAATTAAACAAATAATTAACTTATTAACCTACAGTAATTTGTCTGCTCAAACGAGCTTTTGCTTCTTCAATTTTTGGAAGAATCACACTCAGGATCCCATTTTTATAGTCAGCTGAAATTTTTGCAGCATCAACAATTTTGGGTAATGTAAATGAGCGTCTGAATGTTCCGTAACCAAATTCACGGCGGGTGTACTTAATATCTTTTCCTTCTTCCTGACCTTTTTCATTGAAAATGCTGAGTACATTGTTTTCAAGTTCTATCTGAATATCTTTCTTGTTGTATCCCGGAACAGCCATTTGAATCTCAAATGATTTTTCACTTTCAATTATATTTGCTGCAGGAACACAATCACAGTTTTTTTTATCAATGTCTTCCATGGATTTTGAGAATATATCATCAAAAATGTCGGAAAGACGGCTGGGCTGGGCAAAACGAATAATAGTCATAATGATTTCTCCTTTAATTTTTAGTTATTATTTTATTTTGATTCTTATTTAACAATTTATATACCGGGTTAAAAAAGCAATATTTTTGCCTCACATTAGCGACATCCAGTCATATTTTCATCAAAACCATGTGTCTTTTTGTCGCATTATATTAAAAAAGCAGCCGATTTCCTCTTTTAAAACCTGTTCAATGCACTTTAATAATATTGTAAGCTTATTTTTGCAGCTTCTTATTTTTGTCAAACAGGATTTTTAATGCCATCCCGCCATCGCCAAATACTCAAATATTTCTCACTGAAAAGGATATCAGTACCAATAATCATTGGTTTGGCAACAGCCACTTTTCTGTTTGTAAGAGATTTTGACAGTCAGGTATTTACCGGCATTAAATGGACAAAATATTCAGCATTATGGCTTGCCCTTATTCCTGTGCTGATGATAATCCGCGATTTATCATATATGTATCGTATAAGACTGCTCACTGACTATGAGCTGTCATGGAAACGCAGCTTTCAGGTTATCATGCTTTGGGAATTTGCATCATCAATAACTCCCTCAGTTGTTGGTGGTTCGGCAGTAGCACTTTTCATTGTCCATAAAGAAGGTATAAACATGGGCAGGACTACCGCTGTGGTTATGACAACCGCATTGCTCGACGAGTTGTTTTATATAATTATGGTGCCAACTGTGATGTTAATTACCGGCACCAGCAACCTTTTTATTTCCGAACCAAGTTTTTCATTAGCAGGTGCAACACTTAGCAGTAAAGGGGTATTTATTATCGGATACGTATTTATACTGCTGATGACAGCTACTATTTTCGCCGGCATATTCTTCAATCCTCAGAAAGTCAAGCAACTGTTAATCAGTGTTTTCAAATTGCGTTTTCTTCGTCATTGGGCTCATCAGGCAGAACAAACCGGTGATGAACTGATTACTACCTCTTCCGAAATGAAAAACCGACCTTTTTCATTTTGGTTAAAAGCTTTCCTTATTACTCTGCTGTCGTGGACTGCACGATTCTGGGTCGTAAATGTTATGATAATGGCTTTTAATCCCGTTAGTCAGCATTTTCTGATCTATGCCCGTCAGCTAATAATGTGGGTTATATTGCTTATCAGCCCTACCCCTGGCGGTAGTGGAATTGCAGAATATTTCTTTCCGGTATTTCTTGGCGAATTTATTGAAAATGGTCTGGCTACACCTCTGGCTATTTTCTGGAGGCTGATAAGCTATTATCCGTATTTATTTATAGGAGTACTCGTATTACCGGTATGGCTGCGAAGAGTGTATTTTGGTAAAAGGAGAAATATCAGGTTCAGAAGTGTAAAATAGATAATGAAAAAACATATTCTACTTTAATCTTCAATAAAACCCGCTGAAAAAGTTTATAAATCCTGCTCCATATCTTTTTTAGAAATATCCCCGAAATATAATTCAATAAGCTGCTGGGCTGCCACATAGGCACTATATTTTTGCTTGCTCAGTCCATCTTCCATTTCTCTGATCATTCCGACAATCTTTTTATTATTCCTGAACTGAAACATCAGAGTTTCTTCAACAACATCCATCATAATTTTACGATCCTGACTTTTCCTGCGTTTCTCAAAATAATTATTTGACCTTGTAAAATGCTCATAATCACTAATTATCTGCCATATTCTATCTATACCGGTATTATTAAGTGCTGAACAAACTTCCACCACTGGTTTCCATCCGCTTTCAGAAGGAGGGAAATAATGAAGTGCATTTTCGAGTTGTGATTTTGCCAACAGGGCTTTTTGCATATTATCACCTTCAGCCTTGTTAATTGCAATTGCATCAGCCATTTCCATAATTCCCCTTTTTATCCCCTGAAGTTCATCGCCGGCTCCTGCAAGCATCAGCAGAAGAAAAAAATCAACCATATCATGAACAGCAGTTTCTGATTGACCAACTCCTACAGTTTCTATAAAAATTATCCTGAATCCTGCCGCCTCACATAGAATTACGGTTTCTCTAGTTTTACGCGCAACACCGCCAAGAGTTCCGGCTGAAGGTGAAGGACGGATAAAAGCATGTGGATTGGCACCAAGCAATTCCATTCTGGTTTTATCCCCAAGGATGCTTCCTTTACTTCGCCTGCTGCTCGGGTCAATAGCAAGAACTGCAAGGGATTCACCCATACCGGTAAGAATGGTTCCAAGCGTCTCAATAAAAGTACTTTTACCTGCACCCGGCACTCCGGTTATCCCAATACGTAAACTTTTACCTGAATGTGGAAGACATTTTTCTATTATTTCCTGAGCAATCTCCTGATGAGCAGGCAAAGTACTCTCAATCAGGGTAATTGCTTTGCTTAACATCACCCTGTTTCCGTCAAGTATTCCTTTATAATATATATCAGCATCTAATAACTTATTGGTCTGTTTTGAAATAGCTTTTGCAATAACAGGATTTATGACCGGCGGCTGCTCTATACCTTTATTTACTTTAAGTGCCGACTTATATGTTTTATTTTTTTCAGGCATTGCTAAATTGAAATATTATTATGCTGCAAAATTAGGATAAATACCGCATCAGTCAGTCTGATACCCGACTTTATTGAAATGCTTATTATGCCAAAAACAAAAGTATTTGATCAAAAAATGTTAATTTTGCATCAAATTTCTGACTCTTAATTCAAACCACAAATAAATGGAACCAACTATAGCAAAAACTTTCACCGATTATAGAATAAAAGATATAAACCTTGCCGGCTGGGGAAGAAAAGAAATTGAAGTAGCCGAAAAGGAAATGCCCGGTTTAATGGCTTTACGCAAAAAGTACGGGAAAGAAAAACCATTGAAAAATGCAAGGATCAGCGGATCGCTTCACATGACCATTCAAACTGCAGTGCTTATTGAAACACTGGTAGAACTTGGAGCTGATGTTCGCTGGGCGAGCTGCAATATCTTTTCAACCCAGGATCATGCTGCTGCTGCAATTGCAGCAAAAGGCATTCCGGTATTTGCCTGGAAAGGTGAAACCATTGAGGAATACTGGTGGTGCACACTACAGGCTCTTTCATTTCCCGGTGGAAAAGGTCCTGATTTAATTGTGGATGATGGCGGAGATGCTACCTTAATGGTTCATAAAGGTTATAATATTGAAAACACACCTGATTTGCTGAATGCCACTCCTTCAAATTCTGAAGAAGCTGCAATACTGAAAACGCTCAGAGAAGCCTATACTGAAGACAAGAACAAATGGCACCGCATGATTAAAGACTTCAAAGGTGTTTCGGAAGAAACCACAACCGGTGTGAACAGGTTATATCAAATGAAAGAAAAAGGGAATCTGTTGTTCCCGGCAATAAATGTTAATGATTCGGTTACCAAATCAAAATTCGACAACCTGTATGGCTGTCAGGAATCACTTGCTGATGGCATTAAACGTGCAACCGATGTCATGATTGCCGGTAAGGTGGTGGTAATTTGCGGTTATGGCGATGTTGGCAAAGGTTGTGCCCGTTCAATGAGGTCGTATGGTGCAAGGGTAATTGTAACTGAAATTGACCCGATCTGTGCTTTGCAGGCGGCAATGGAAGGCTTTGAGATTACCACAGTTGAGGATGCTCTCGCTGAAGGTAGTATTTTTGTTACAGCTTCCGGAAACCGTGATGTGATACGTATTGAACACATGGAAAAAATGAAAGATCAGGCTATTGTATGCAATATCGGGCATTTTGACAATGAAATTCAGGTTCAGAAACTTGAAGAATATCCGGATATCGTAAAAGATACTATTAAACCTCAGGTTGACAAATATACATTCCCTGACGGACACTCAATATTTATTCTTGCTGAAGGCCGACTGGTAAATCTGGGCTGTGCAACCGGGCATCCCTCATTTGTTATGAGTAATTCATTTACAAATCAGACTCTGGCTCAGATTGAACTTTGGACTAAAAATCTCCCTATTGATGTGTACACACTCCCAAAACATCTGGATGAGGAAGTAGCAAGGCTGCATATTGAGCAATTAGGGATTAAACTTACCAAATTAACACCTGAACAGGCTGAATATATAGGAGTGGATATAAACGGACCTTATAAACCTGACTTTTATCGTTACTGACCTAAGCTTTTAATTTTCACCTTACTTTTAAAAACGACTCAACTGATAGTGCTTAACAAAATCAGACTTTTGCTAAAGGCAAATTGTAAAGGTCTCTGATTAATACTTCGATAGCCTGATCAATTAAAAACATGCAGCACATTGCCATCATAAGTTGTGCGATATTGCCTCAACGGACGTTTTGAAGGTCCATCAACCGGAGAACCATCAAGGATCAGAAAGCGGGAATTACAACATTTATCTATCAATGTAATATCGCCGGGTTCAACTTCCACTCTGGCACATGGCTCATGAGGATCGTAAGGGCAGGTACGTTCATAGGCTTTGAATTCATCCTGTAGACCCCTGTAGATAATAATACCTCTGCTTGGCTCGTCAGCTACGACATACTCCCAGCCTCCCGGGCTATTTAACCTCCAATAAAAAGTAGAATTGGGGTTTATAAAAAAATTAACATAAGCCAATGGGATTTCATTTTCATTATTCTCCTTATCACAGCCCGAAAATAAAAAAGCTATGATACTCAGTAGAATAATAAAAGTGTATTTAAAATTTAAAGAGCTCATGTAAGGTTTGAATTTAATAAGGAAACGTAGTTGGTACAATTATATTTTTATAAACCTGATATCATTTTACAGGAATACAAAAAATCCGGAATTTTGAACACAAAGATTGAAAATTCAAAGATATATCTTAACACAGGATTTGATTACCGGTAAATTTTTATAATTTTACAGCCGAAAAATCATTGATTCCAATTGTATTTTTAATATAATCAATTGCAACATACTATATACCAATACATAACCCATTATGGATGAATATATATATATAATAATATTCATTGGCTGGATTGCTTACAGTATATTCATGGCAGCTCAAAAGAAAAAGCAGGAGCAGCTAAAGAAACAATCTAAGCCATTACCTCCTCCGATACCTGAAACCATTATGGATGAGGCGCCTCAGAGTTCAGTATTTGAAGAAATTTTCAAAGGTTTTTACGATGAAGATCCTGAAGAAGTTATCCCACCAAAGCCTTTTATGGTAAATGTGAAAAGAAAACCACCGGATATATCATATAGTCCGTATACTGATTTTGATATTAAGGAAACGGCATATCCTGCCGAAGAAAGTATTTTACAAAAATCATCAGGTTTAAATGCAGAGTATGAGATTGAAAATAAAATTAAGAGAAAAGAGGGCTTTGATCTGCGTAAAGCGGTTATTTACAATGTCATTCTACAACGTCCTTATAATTAAAGAATTAAAAAATAATTTCCAATTTTTCTCAAAAATCATCCGTGTATGTTAATAATTGTTAATTTTACCGGCTCTAAGAAATTACTATGTCATCTATTTATAAAATTACAGGGTATGTTAAAAAAGCTACTATTAACTATTGGGGTTGTACTTTCTTTTAGTACACTTGTTTTTTCTCAAACGGCTACTCTTCAGGGAGTTATAACTGATCAAAAAACCGGAGAACCTATCCCTTTTGCCAATATTATTGCAGAAAGAGGAGGCACACAAGTGGGTGGAGCTACCAGTGATTTTGACGGGAAGTATTCAATCAGGCCAATTGAGCCGGGTCGTTATGATGTAAAAGCTACTTATGTGGGATACAAGCCATTGCTTATCCAGAACGTAGTAGTTGCAGCAAACCAGATCCGTTTCCTTGACATCAAAATGGAACCAACTTCAATTGCACTCGACGAATTTGAAGTTCGTGAGTATGCTATCCCGCTTATTGATAAAGACCAGACATCGAGCGGTGCAACAGTAACAGCAGAAGAAATTGCCAAAATGCCGAACCGGTCGGCTAATGCTATTGCAGTTTCTGTTGGAGGTGTATTCTCAGCCGATGGTGAACGCGGTAGCGTTCGTGGGCAGCGTGCTGAAGGAACCATTATGTATATTGATGGTATAAGAGTGAGAGGATCATCATCATTACCTGAAGCTGCAATTGAACAGGTATCAGTAATCCTTGGCGGGGTGCCTGCACAATACGGTGACGCTGTAGGCGGCATTATTAACGTTACAACACGCGGACCTTCACGTACTTTTGGTGCCGGTATGGAGCTTGAAACTTCTCAATTCCTGGATGCATTCGGTTATAACCGCGCTAGCCTGAATATGCAGGGACCTTTGCTGAAAAGCCGTAAAGACAAATCCTCACTACTCGGTTATTTTGTTGCCGGTGAATTTATCTTCCGTGAAGATGGTCGTCCCACAGCAACTGGTGTTTACAAGGTGAAAGACGATATACTTGAGTCGCTTGAAACAAATCCGGTAAGATTGTCGGAATCAGGACAAGGAACATTTTACAGATCAGCTTCTATAAAAATGGAGGACCTTGAACACCTTAAGGCAACTAAAAACTCAAACAACATGGATATGAACATCTCTGGTAAGATTGACGTTCGCACAACACCAAATATAAACCTCTCGTTCGGCGGATCGTACAATTCATCAAACAGCAGAGCTTTTAGTTTATCAAATTCTATTTTTAACTATAAAAACAATCCTCTTATTAAAGATAATACATGGAGAGTTTATGGACGTCTGACACATCGTTTTCCAACAGACGCAGAAAGCAGATCATTTGTTAAGAACGTCTATTATAATCTTCAGGCCGACTATTCAGTTTATAACTATGAGCAACAAGATGCAGGACATAAGGACGATCTGTTCAAATACGGATATCTCGGTGCCTTTACCCGACATATGGTACGTTCATATGAAGATGGTCAGGATGATGTAATAGGATTATCTGGATTGATCCACAACGCTTATCTCGATACTCTATACTCGTTTAACCGTGAAGAATTCAACCCTATACTTGCTAATTACACACAACAATATTACGATCTGAGAAATGGACAAATCCGCAGATTTGAGGATCTTAGCCCTGTTCAGGGTGGATTGACCAATGGCTTAAGTCCTGAAAGTGTTTATGGGCTTTGGGCTAATGCTGGTGGGTTACAAACCGGTTATAATTTTAGCGAAAGCACACAGCTTGGTATCAATGCTCACTTTTCAGCTTATCTTGGCAATCATGAGCTCAAGCTTGGAATGCAGTACGAACAGCGTTTTGACAGAGCTTTCGGAGTTGCACCGACAAGTCTCTGGACAATCATGCGTGGTTTGACAAACTTCCACATCGAACAGCTTGACAAGAAAAATCCGCAGGCAGTTTACATGAATGGACTTTTCATGGACACCATTAATTATTTCAGACTTTTCGACGCTGAATCACAAAGGACATTCGACCGTAATCTGCGCCTTGCGCTCGGTTTGGATCCTAATGGTCTTGACTATTTGCTGATAGATTCATACGATTTTAATACAAATACCCTTGTTTATTACGATAAGGATATGATCAAAAGAACTGCCACCCTGAACGGCAAGCTGGATATTAACATGTTCGGTGCTGACGAATTATTAAATCAGGGAGCAGAACTTGTTTCATACTTTGGTTATGATCATACAGGAAAGAAATTGACACATAAACCCAGCATCAATGATTTCTTTGAAGAAAAGGATGCCAATGGAAATTACCTTAGGCATGTCGGGGCTTTTGAACCTATTTATACTGCTTTTTATGTTCAGGATAAATTTGCCTTTAAAGACTTGATTTTCAACATAGGGCTTCGCGTTGACAGGTTCGATGCGAATCAAATGGTTCTTAAAGACCCGTATTTATTGACTGAGGCATACACAATTGGTGAAGATACCAAGTTTAAGGATCATCCTACAAACATGGGCAAAGACTTTGTTATATATGTTGACCAGCCTTCAAATCCCACTAAGGTCACCGGTTATCGTTCAGGCAACACCTGGTATACCAATGCTGGATTGGAGATTTCTGAAGACCCGACTGTTATCATTGGAAAAGAAAGTGGTCCGTTTTTAAAGAATCAGGCAGGACTTAATGCTAATTGCTTTGAGGATTATGATCCGCAATGGACATTTATGCCACGTATTTCATTCTCATTCCCAATTTCAGACGAGGCATTGTTTTTTGCACACTATAACGTGCTTACCCAGCGTCCGACAACAGGCGGACGTCTGAATCTAATTGATTATTTCTTCCTTACATCAAGAGGAACTGATATGCTTGGAAACCCAAATCTTAAACCTGAAAAAACCATTGACTATGAGTTAGGATTCCAGCAGAAACTTACCAATACATCATCATTATCAATTTCAGGTTTCTATCGTGAAATCAGAGACCAGATACAAAGCTTCCGTTTTACCGGTGCCTATCCTAATACTTATTATTCATATTATAACCTTGACTTTGGTACGGTAAAAGGTCTTACATTTACCTACGACATGCGTCGTACTGGTAATGCACGTGTTAGAGCAAGCTATAATTTGCAATTTGCCAACGGAACAGGTTCTAACCCTGAAACCGCCCGTTCTCTTATATTATCCGGACAGCCTAACCTGCGTAACCTGATACCCCTGGATTTTGACCGTCGTCATTCAATTAATTTAACTCTTGACTATCGTTTTGATGAAGGAAGTTTATATAACGGTCCCAGAACTACCCGCAAGATCAAAGGAACTGACCAGGTTAAAACTATTAACTGGCTGGAAAATTCCGGTTTCAACCTTATTATTTTTGGAGGTTCAGGTACACCTTATACAAAATCAAGCCGTATTTACGGTCTGGTGGCTGGATCCCGTCAGATACAGGGTTCTATTAACGGTGCAAGATTACCTTGGCAATTCCGTATTGATGCACGTGTTGACAAGGATTTCAAACTTAAATCATCTAAAGGAAAAGGAGAGGATAAATACCTGAATGTTTATCTGAGAATCAACAATTTGCTTAACAGCATGAATATCATGGGAGTTTACTCAGCTACCGGTAATCCGGATGACGATGGATTCCTTGCTGCTGCAGAATACCAGAATTATATCAATTCTCAACTTGATCCTCAGTCATTCAGAGATCTTTATTCAATAAGAATTAACAGCCCGTACAATTATAGTCTGCCAAGGATGATACGTATTGGGGTTTCTTTTAATTTTTAATTCCTAAGAAATATTGATAAGAAAATAAATGTTTAAAAAACTATAATAAACTGAACACAATGAAAAAGATTTTCCAGACTTGTATCTTGCTAATTTTCAGTTTTATACTGTCTTACTCGTATGCAGAAAAAGTTCCTGTCAGAAATTTTAAAAAATCAGAATTAAAGTCCGTTTCAGCCGGGTGTCTTCCGGCAGGTAGCTTTAAGTACCTTGAAATAGGTAACGTAAGAACCCGTATTAATTCAAACGGAGGTATGTGGTGGGACTTTGAAGTTGCACAATACGAAGTTCCAAAAGGTTCAGGAAAAATGTCGTTGTTTGCCGCAGCTCTTTGGATTGGAGGTGTTGACGTTAATGATCAGTTGAAACTGGCTGCATTACGTTTTGGTCAAGGAGATCCTGTCGGAACTGCGAACTCACATCAGGATTTCTGGACTGGTCCGTTAACTATTGACGGATCCGCTGCTATTGACCCTGAATCATGTGCACAATACGACAAACATTACCCCATGACCCGCACGATGATTGACGAATATCTTGCCTGGTGGGAAGATCCTGCAGCCTACCCAAATTATTCAATACCAGAAGAAATAAAGAACTGGCCTGCTCACCCTTATGATCAGACCAAAAATCAGAGTTTTTATCTGGCTCCTTTTTTTGACAGGGATGGTGATGGAGTATATGATCCTGAAAATGGAGATTATCCGTATTACGATCTCACCGGCGAGCTTTGCAAAACGCTTACACCTACAAAAGACGCTGAATATTACTATCCCAGCAGTCAATATTCTGAAAACTGGCTTTATGGAATTTTGTCTGACCAGGTTATTAAGGGAGACCAGACTCTTTGGTGGGTTTTTAACGATAAAGGAAATATTCATACCGAAACCAAGGGCGATGCCATAGGTATGGAGATCAGAGCTCAGGCTTTTGCCTTTGCTACTAACGATGAGATAAACAATATGACTTTCTATAGTTATGAGATTATCAATCGTTCAACCTTTACCCTAAGAGATACTTATTTCAGCCAGTGGGTTGACCCTGATCTTGGTTATGCAGCAGACGACTATGTTGGTTGTGATGTGGTTCGCGGATTAGGTTATTGTTATAACGGAAAACCCGTTGACGGCTCAGGACAGCCCTGGGCATACGGCGACCAGCCACCAGCCGTGGGAGTTGACTTCTTCCAGGGACCATATATGGATAGAATAAAACCAGGCGAGCCTCTGTATAATCAGGATCGTCCTTCAGCATTTGATGACAAAGGTAAATTGATCTCTTGTGATATAATAAAGGATTATCACTTCCCTGAAGCGATAAATGGTGTAAACTTTGGCGATGGTATAGCAAATAACGAGCGTTTCGGGATGAGACGTTTTGTTTATTATAATAACTCAAATGACCCTATTAATGGTGAACCACGTGCAGCTATTGACTATTACAACTTTTTGAAAGGTATCTGGAAAAATGGAGACTACATGTATTTTGGAAACTTAGCCCTTCCACCGGGAAGTGGAGCAAGCTCAGGTTATGGTCCAATAACTGATTTCATGTTCCCCGGTGACTCAGATCCCTGCTTCTGGGGAACCCATTTTGTGGAAGTGATATTGCCTGAAGGCAAATACTGGACTGAAGAAAATGCAAATAACCCGCCTGAAGACCGCCGGTTCATGCAATCTGCAGGTCCTTTTACATTGTTACCCGGTGCAGTTAACTATATTACAGTTGGTATTCCATGGGCACGTGCTGCATCAGGAGGCCCGTGGGCTAGCGTTGAACTGCTCAGAGTGGTTGACGATAAATGTCAGGCACTGTTTGATAACTGTTTTCAGGTTATTGACGGTCCTAATGCACCAGACCTCACTTTCCGCGAACTGGACAAAGAACTTATTGTTTATATAACCAATAGAAAAACTAACGATAAGGGTAATAATTTTGAAGAGCAATATACCGAAGTTGATTACAACATTGTACGCGGCGACTCATTATATGTATTTGAGGGTTACCAGGTATTTCAGTTAGCTAACTCTTCAGTTGGTCCTAATGACCTGAAAGATCCTGATCTTGCCAGACTAGTATTCCAATGCGACGTTAGCAATTCAATATCAAGAATCATCAATTATTATTATGATCAATCTCTTGGAGCCAATGTTCCGGTACTTGAGGTTAACGGCGTCAATCAGGGAATCAGAAATTCATTCAGTCTCACACTTGATGCATTTACCAATCAACCTCTGGTAAATCATAAGCAGTATTATTTTATGGCATTGGCGTACGCTCATAATGAATTTGAAAAATACACCGATGACCCTGCTGCTCAGAGCCCTGGAATTCAATCTTTAAATGGGCAAAAGCAACCTTATCTTGCTGGTCGTAAAAATATTAAGGCTTATACTGCTATTCCACATATTCCTGTAGGAGCAAAATCACCTAGTGCTAAATATGGCGATGGTGTTAAAGTTACCCGTTTACAGGGTACCGGCAACGGAGGTAATATACTGGAACTCACCCAAGAAACCATTGACGAAATCATGAGCAAACAACCGGCAAATGATAATGTACAGCTTGGGCATCCTGATTATCCAATTGCTTACAATCCTACATACAAAGCAGGCTCAACCCCTGTTAAAATTAAGATTATTGATCCCTTGAATTTAAAACCTGCCGAATTCATTATGGCTTTTGACTCAATTTATCGTCAGAAAATACATAAAATTTCAGGTGGTATCTATAGTTTTAGCGGACAAGGTGATACAGCAAGCAAGCTGGTGTCAACATGGAGATTAATTGATGCTAAAACAAATGAAGTATTGTTCAGATCATCAAAGAGTATAATTTCCAAAAGTGAGCAAATATTCCCCGAACTTGGTATTGCCATTGAGATCGGACAGGTATTCCCTCCTGGAAGTTATAAAATTGGCGAATCAGTAGATGGTCATGGAGGTACTATTTCACGATATATGGTATTAGATCCAAACAATGGCTTCCTGACTTCTTCAATGACTTTTAAAGATAATGCAACCCCATGGCTGTTTGGAGTGCCTGATGTTGACGGTGGCTCACCACTTAACTGGATACGCTCAGGAACTGTTTCTGACCCCAGCGAAGTTGCAAATCAAGACTGGCATGCAACCGGAAAGAATTTTATGGACCCTAACAGTGTTTATGAAAATGTAATTGGTGGAACATGGGCTCCTTATCAATTAGTTGCTTACGATGGTCAGGATCCAATAGCCAAAACCTCGCCTGCCTATACTATGATATCGAAATTAGCTTATAACCAATTTGCTGATATTGCCAGTGTTGATCTGGTTATTACTCCTGATAAATCAAAATGGACACGTTCGCCTGTAATAGAAATGGCTCCTGAAGTAGGATTGGCTCATAATAAAGCTGCTAAATATAATTTAAGGATTTCGCCTTCGATTGATAAAGATGGTAATTATGCAGATCCTGATGCCACGCCAAGCGATAATCCCGATGATCCACACTATATCAGTGCCACAGGTATGGGATGGTTCCCGGGTTATGCAATTAATGTTGAAACCGGTGAGAGACTGAATATCATGTATGGAGAAAATTCATGGCTGGTTGGAGAAAACGGCAGAGATATGAAATGGAATCCAACAAGCAATATAGTGAATGAATCCGGCTATGTTTTTGGTGGAAGTCATTATATATATATTATGAGTTCAAAAAAGCTATCTGTTGCATTACCATTTCCAGATTTCAGGCAACATGCTCCTGCTTATGATGCCGGATCATGGATCATGTCCCATCTTAAACGTACAGCTACCGTTCCTCATGTTTGGGGAAGTGCAATGTGGGTTAATATTCCTTTGGCTGATGAAGAAAACTTCCTCTCAAGTGAAGTTTCCATTAAGCTAAGAGTTAGCAAGCCTTACAATAAACATTATGCTGCCTATGCTGTAAGGGATTCGCTTGCAATTATTAAGGACACTTTGAATGACAACAATCCCATGTATGCTTTTAGCACTAATGAAATTGCCACTGATACAGCAAATATTGAAAAAGCTAAAAGTGATCTTGATCTGATCAATGTTGTTCCAAACCCGTATTACGCTTATGCTTCATACGAAGTTAACCAGTTGGACAACAGGATTAAAATTGTAAATCTACCCAAGAAGTGTACAGTTACAATTTACACAATAAATGGCACCCTGATCAGGCAATTTACAAAAGATACCGATGCAATAACATCAATTGACTGGGATCTTAAAAATTATGCCGGAATACCAATTGCCGGTGGCTTGTACATTATTCATGTGAATGCTGAAGGGCTCGGAGAAAGAACTATTAAATGGTTTGGCTCACTACGTCCTATTGACCTTAATGCATTCTGATGTATCAATAGTAGAAATTAATGTCGAATTATATAAAAGATATAAAATGAAGAGCTTACAAAAATACATCTTAACCGGTTTGTTCATAGTAATAGTAATGGTTCCGGTAAATGAATTATTTGCAGGTAATAAAGACAGAGCTGGTGAAGCAGGCGCTTCTGAACTGCTTATTAACCCCTGGGCACGAAGCTCAGGATGGGGTGGTGCCAATACAGCAGGTGTCCGTGGACTTGAAGCCATGTACACTAATGTTGCCGGAACTGCCTTTACCAGCAGCACCGAGCTGATCTTTTCCAATACACAATGGTTAAAAGGATCAGAAATCAACATCAATACTTTTGGATTAACTCAGAGGGTAAGCGAAACTGGTGTCCTTGGAATTAGTATCATGGCAATGCGTTTTGGTGATATTCCAATCACAAGAGAAGATATTCCGGAAGGTGGGATTGGAACTTTTGCCCCAAGCTATATGAATATTGGTATTTCTTATTCAAAAGCTTTCTCAAATAGTATTTATGGCGGTTTCAACCTTAAGATTATCAGCCAGTCAATTGCCGACCTGAGTTCACAGGGAATTGCTATTGATGCAGGTATTCAATATGTTACCGGTGATATGGAAAATATAAAATTTGGTATCACACTCAGGAATATTGGTCCAACCATGAAATTTTCAGGTGACGGACTAGCCATACGTACTTTATTACCGGGACAAGAAAGCCAGTTTACTGTTGAACAACGCTCTGCAGAATACGAAATGCCCTCACAGTTGGTTATCGGAGCAGCTTATGATTTTTTAATCTCCGAGTACCATACTATCTCAGTAGCTGGTAATTTTACCAGTAACTCATTTTTCAAAGATCAGTATGCACTTGGAATAGAATATTCCTTGCGTAATTATCTTATGGTCAGAGCTGGCTATACCTATGAAGAAGGAATCACCAAAAAATCTGACCGAACAACAGCTTTTACCGGACCAAGTGCAGGTTTAACTGTTCAAATTCCGTTGAATAAAGAAAAAGGTTCTAACTTTGCAGTTGATTACTCATATCGTGATACTGACCCATGGTCAGGAACTCATAGTATGAGCGCCAGAATTACTTTTTAACTAAACTGATTCTTAGGTATTTATCTTTTTTTATTTTATTTAAAAAGACCCTGTTTCAGGGTCTTTTATTATTAAATTCACAGTAAAAGACTTTTGAAAATGGCAGATACAGTGTATTATACAAAAGACGGATTAAAAAAGCTTCAGGATGATCTGGATCATCTTATAGGAGTTCAGAGGCCACTGATATCTCAGCAAATTGCCGATGCAAGGGATAAGGGGGACTTGTCGGAAAATGCAGAATATGATGCTGCAAAAAACGAACAAGCCATGCTGGAGTTAAAAATATCAAAACTTCAGGAATTAATCAGGAATGCCCGGCTGATTGATGAATCAAAAATTGATACCAGCAAAGTATTAATTCTTTCAACAGTGAAGATCAAAAACCTTAAAAACAATGCTGTTATGACTTATACTTTGGTTCCTGAAAACGAAGCCAATCTAAAAGCAGGAAAAATCTCAATAAATTCTCCAATTGCCAGAGGATTGCTTGGACTGAGCGTAGGTGAAAAAGCAGAAATTGATGTTCCTGTTGGAAAAATGACTTTTGAGATCATTGAAATCACACGTTAAAACCTGTTAATACCCCAAATTATGACAACAATTTTTTCAAAAATTATCAAAGGTGAGATCCCAGCATATAAAATAGCTGAGGATGATCGCTTTTTGGCATTTCTTGACATCAAACCTTTAGCCAAAGGGCATACTCTTGTAATACCTAAAAAGGAAGTGGACTATCTTTTTGACATGGATGATCAGCTTTATGCAGATTGTTTCTTATTTGCCAAAAAAGTTGCCCTGGCAATAAAAAAGGTAGTTCCGTGCGAAAAAATTGGAGTGGCAGTTGTTGGTCTTGAGGTTCTTCATGCTCACATACATTTGGTTCCTATAAATGATATTTATGATATTGATTTTAAGAAGCCTAAGCTGAATTTTACTCAGGAAGAATTCCTGCAAATAGCAAAATCAATTTCTGATAATCTTTAATCTTTTAGAATATAACCCTGTCTGAGATCATAATATCCTTAATCATCTGCTTCTACTCTTTCCGAACCTTTTAAAACAGGGTCAGATTGATTGTTTCGGTATGGGTTTTAAGTGATAAATATTTTAATTTTAATGTTTTCTGGTACTTTTATTATTCATTACAATAAAGGGATATTAAAAATTACACTTTATGCGTTTGATCAAACCATTTGTATTACTGATGATTATAGCAACTCTTGAAACTATGAACGGTTGTCAATCAACTACTGAGAAAGAAACCACCGATGGTTATCCTGTTTATCATGGCAATAATCTCGGAGTAAATTATACCCGTGATAAAACTACTTTTCGTATTTGGGCACCCTCAGCCTCTGAGATTATAGTCAGGATCTATGATCAGGGTATTGAGGGTAATATGCTCGAATCACATAATATGAAAGCCGATAAGGATGGAACCTGGAAACTGGAATTAAAAGGTGACAGGAAAAATCAATATTACACACTTCAGGCACGATTTGGCGACGAGTGGAAGAATGAAACTCCTGATATGTATGCAAAAGCTGTTGGGGTAAACGGAAACAGAGGCATGATAGTTGACCTTGCTTCAACAAATCCTGACGGTTGGGAGAAAGATACAAAACCGCCGCTTGCCGGTTTTTCTGATATCATAATCTGGGAAATTCATCTGCGCGATTTTTCCATTCATCCAAGCTCAGGCATCACAAATAAAGGGAAATATCTGGCTTTTACTGAAGAGGGAACACTAAGCCCGGAAGGGGAAAAAACAGGTATTGATCATCTTAAAGAGCTTGGAATTACTCATGTACACCTGCTTCCTGTCTTTGATTTTGCAACTATTGATGAAACCAGGTTAAATGAGCCTCAGTTCAACTGGGGATATGACCCAAAGAATTATAATGTTCCCGAGGGTTCATACTCAACTGATCCTTACGATGGAAATGTACGTATCATAGAATTTAAGCAAATGGTGCAGGCATTGCATAAAAATGGAATCCGGGTAATCATGGATGTGGTTTATAACCATGTTTTTGATGCTGTTGTATCTTCGTTTGAGCAACTGGTACCGGGATATTATTTCCGTATGACCGATGAAGGTAAATTTTCAGACGGTTCTGCTTGTGGTAATGAAACTGCTTCAGAAAAAGCCATGATGCGTAAGTTCATGATAGAATCACTGAGATATTGGGCTACAGAATATCATATTGACGGTTTTCGATTCGATTTAATGGGATTGCACGATATAGAAACCATGAATCTGATACGTGAGGAACTGAATAAAATTGATACTACCATATTCCTTTATGGCGAAGGATGGACAGCCGGCGAATCTCCGCTTCCGGTTGAAAAGCGGGCACTTAAAGCCTATGCTGCACAACTTGACGGAATTGCGGTTTTTAGCGATGATATCCGTGATGCAATACGCGGACCATGGTGGGAGCAAAACACACCCGGATTTATGACAGGTCATTTAAATCTTGAAGAAAGTATAAAATTTGGAGTGATAGCCTCAACCAGTCACCCTCAGATTGACTACAATAAGGTGAATTATTCTGACAAGCCTTATGCCACCAGCCCTTTACAAACAATAACCTACGTTACCTGCCATGATAATCCATGCATTTGGGATAAAATTGTAAGCACCTGTACCAAATGTAAGAAAAAGGATATGCTCGATATTCAGAAGCTTGCAAATGCAATAGTTCTTACATCACAGGGAGTTTCATTTTTACATGCGGGCGAGGAAATTGTAAGAACCAAAAAAGGTGAACACAATTCATATAATTTGCCTGATTCAATAAATCAACTGAATTGGCATAACAAATCAATCTACAAAGATGTTTTCAGCTATTATAAAGAATTGATAGCGCTGAGAATGAATCATCCGGCCTTTCGTATGCCAACCGCCGAAATGATAAGCCGTCATATCAGTTTTTTCGATACTGATAAACCTTTATTTGTAGGTTATCAGATCTCAGATAATGCAAATGGCGATAAATGGAAGGATATTATCGTGTTTTACAATTCGAACTCAAAAATAACTGAAGTTGATCTTCCTGACGGCGAATGGGTAATCGTTGCGACCAAAGATTTTATTACCGAAGAAGGTTTTACTGCTAAAGGCTTAGGTAAGGATCAAATTAAGAAAACTACGGTTCCGGCTCGTTCCATCATGATTCTTGTGGATAAAGCAAGCATATAATACGAATTGTATTTACAAAATAGTCCAAGCTGTTTTGTAAATTACAAT
>CAZJZG010000046.1:0-19112 GCA_964550455.1 uncultured Bacteroidales bacterium
ACCTTCAACCAGCAAACCCCAGTAACTTTCGTTCTCACCAAAGTTTACAGGTCCATCCATAGCTTCAATACCGGCTTTTTCAAGCCAATCCCTGCAAGTATCAAACAAGAGAAAAGCTGCTTCCTGATTGTCAATACATTCAAAAAATCCCATGCCACCGGTTGGTTGCTCATATTTACGGGCTTTCTCCCAATTGTAAAAAGCAGCCACCCTCCCAATTAATTCACCATTATCATTTATTAAAATCCATCGGGAAGCATCGCCATTATTAAAAAAAGTATTTCCTGAAGGATTAAAAGTGGCTTCTATATCCTTATCCAGAGGACAAACAAAATTAGGGTCATCTTTATAAATAACCCTTATTGTATCATGAAACTGTCTAATCGCCTTACGATCAGCCACTTGTATTATTTTCATAGGGTTAAATGGCTTAATAAATTCATATCACACCCTTTAGTAATACGCAAATGTAAAACTTTCTCGTTATTCCAACAAATTTTATATTTATTTTGCTAAATAAATTAATAATATATTTAAAGGCTAATTTTGCGGCAGTTTTTTTTTAATGCTGCTCTGTTTTACTGATTAATAAACTAAAATTTGGTCTCAAATCACGAATAAAACACTTATTATATGGTTACTAATATTAGGAATTGAGTCAGTTTTGTTAATATAACCGAAAAACAGATTTTGCACCTTATGAAATAGTATTGAGCAAGGTTTCGCATTATGATTTTTTGATCTTCCAAGGCAACACATGAAGAAAATAACTTTGATAAAAAAAATTGACCTGCTTGTCCTGCGATCATATTTAGGACCACTGGTACTGACTTTCTTCATAGCCATTTTTGTATTACTGATGCAGTTTCTGTGGAAATATGTTGACGACCTTGTAGGAAAGGGTTTGCCCTGGAATATGATAGCCGAGCTTATGTTTTATGCTTCCTCTACTTTTGTTCCCCTTGCGTTGCCTCTTGCCATTTTACTTTCATCACTTATGACTTTCGGTAACTTAGGTGAACACTATGAACTGGTTGCAATAAAAGCTTCGGGTGTTTCACTTCGAAGGATAATGACACCATTGATTGTACTATCAGTTCTTATAGGAATAGGAGCCTTTTATTTTTCAAATGTAGTTTTACCTATTGCCAACCTTAAATTTCATTCAATACTTTTTGATATACGACAGCAAAAACTGTCTTTCAATCTTCAGGAAGGTATTTATTATTATGGACTTGACGGCTATGTGATAAAAATAGGTGGCAAGGAAAAAGACGGGAAACTAATCCGCGATGTAATGATTTACGACCACACAGCAGGACAGGGAAAAACAACCCTGACACTGGCAGAATGGGGCACAATGGAGCAAACGACTGATGGCAGATTTATGATATTAACACTCTATAATGGAGCAAGCTACGATGAAAACCCAAATCAAAGCTCAGCTTCAGTTTCTCCTTTTATGAGAATGCATTTCGAAAAAGAAGTTAGGCGGTTTGATCTGTCAGGATTTGAATTTAACAGAACAGATGAAGATCTTTTTAAAAACAATTTCCAGATGTTTAATCTGAAGCAACTGGAGTATTCCCGTGATTCACTTTACCAAAAGTACGTTCAGGAGAAAAATAATTTTTCACTTTCAATGTACCGCAATTATTATCATTATTCCCAGCTTCAACTGTCAAAGCCTATTCAGCCGGATTCCACACTGGTTTTCATGGGTGACTTTCTGAAAGGAATTCATTTTGATGAACGCTCGAAAATAATTGATAATGCCCTGAATACATCACGAAATGTAAAATCATCAATTGAGGCTCGTTCGGATTTTTATGAAAACGAGCTGCGTCTTATCCGTCGTCATGATATTGAATGGCACCGTAAATACACATTATCAGTTGCCTGTATCATACTGTTCTTCGTTGGTGCGCCGCTTGGAGCAATTATACGGAAAGGTGGACTGGGTTTGCCACTGGTAGTTGCTACTATTTTGTTCATACTGTTTCATATTGCGTCAACTACAGGCGATAAATATGTAAGAACCGGAGTTTTAACCCCATTTATGGGTATGTGGTTGTCGTCAGCATTATTTCTTCCTCTTGGTATATGGCTTAGTTTCAAAGCCGTTACCGATTCTCCGTTAATGGATTCTGATGCATGGGGAAAACTTTTCAGAAAAAGAAATACAGAGCAGAACAACGAAAGTTCGAACTGATATTTCACATAATAGCACCTAACATTCTTTTTCCATGACAGTTGCCCTCAAATAGCAAGGCTCAATAAATAAATTTTACTGCTGATTTCTTGGTGTAGGTTTCCAGATACCAGTTCGGATCCCTTTTAAATACTTAAAAAGCCCCACAAGTAAAGCCAGATTCATGGCATAAAAATGCACTGCAAGGCGTACAACTGACAGATGTATATTTATTTTTTTCAGTATCCAGTCAAAAAATGGAATTCCAAACATTAATAATAATTGTCCTGCTAAAGTAAGAGAATAGAAAACACTATGCCTTACCAGAAAAATATTTGCTACCAATGTTAGAATAAGAAACAAAGGACCAAACCAGCGCAGCACCTTGTGCGACAAAAACGCGAATCCTGTTCCACTCCACGGAGGCCATAGCAATTGCCTGAAACGTCCTAAATTCTGGAAATTCCCTGCTGAAATACGAACCTTTCTTCTGAATTCATCGCGCATACTATTTGACACATCCTCAAAAACGACAGATTCAAGTTCGTTGACAGCCTTTTTCCCTTTTTCAAGCACTTTCATATTAATATAAAAGTCGTCAACCAGCGAATGAGGGGGAACATCACTGTAATCCTCACGTCTTACAGCATAACAACCCCCAAAAGGTCCCATCATGGTTCCCCAGATAAGGCTTTCCATGTGTTTTATCTGTACTTCACGTGATATATAAGCCTTCTCCTGATACGAAATGCCTTCCTTTTTTAAACCTCTGTTCACCATGTGGGTATCAACAAGCCCAATACTTTGATTCTTGAAATGCCTGATCAGATTAATAATAGTGCCCGAAGAAAAAATAACATTTGCGTCAGTCAATATCAGGATCTCACCTTTTGAATGACTCACAAGATCGTTAACTACCGAAGGTTTCCCACGGCGTTCGGAAAAATCAAAACACCTGATCAGCGGAAATCTCTGACTCATTTCCTTTACCAAAGGTATAGTTTTATCGGATGAAGCGTCAGAACCTATCAGAATTTCAAGTTTATCATCCGGGTAAGAGCTTTGGAGAACGCTGTCAAGTTTTTCAACTATTACGCTTTCTTCATTATATGCTGCAATTATCACCGATACCAGAGGCAATTCGTTTTCATCGTAAAAGACATTATTCTGTTTCTTACCAATTACAAGTAATTTCAGGATAAACGGATAAATAGCATAGCTATAAATCACAAAAAAAACAGATAACCAAAATACTATCAGCATATCAGGTAAGTTGTTGTTGGTAAAATTCGCTTAAAGACTTAACTATTTTCAGGTTATCATAATATTGGTTCACAAAAGCCTCTGCCTGCCTCCCCATTTCAATAACATTTTCTTTTTTTGCAAGCAAAAATCTAAGAGCTTCAAGAAAGCCTGACGGATCATCAGCCACCATCATATGTTTGCCAGGCTCAATTTCAACACCTTCTTTTCCGATAGAAGTTGTGATAATTGCCTTTCCAAGGGCCATTCCCTCAATAATCTTGATACGCATTCCACTTCCTGATAATAAAGGAACTATCATTATGGCTTTGGAGCGGATAAAATCCTGTGCGTTTTCAACTTCACCAAGAAAAATCAAATTAGGTTCTGATAATTTTGAATAATAAGCGGGAGCATTCCTACCGGCAAGATAAAACTTGAGGTCAGGGAACTCCTTTAAAACCAATGGCCACACCTTTGCGAAAAACCACTTTAGCCCTTCCTGGTTTGGAGTCCAGTCAAGCGCTCCGAGATGGAATAATGACGGAAATTCAAAACTTTGATAATCAGGCTTAAACACATCTGAATTTATACCTGTTGGTATGACTTTCATAGGTATCGTGCAGCCTAATTTATGTAAAAAATCTCCGTCTCGCTGTGTGATAGGAACCATCACATCATAATTATTCACCATTGAAACTTCGAAACGTTTAATACGCTTTGCAAGATTGGTTAGATAATATTTTCGAAATCCTTTTGCCAGAGCTGCCGTGCGCTGCCATATTTCATGCTCAATATTATGAGACCTCATACTCACCAGCGCCGTACTGTATTTTCTGATTGTATGAATATACGGACCAAGATAAGTACCCTCAAGCTGAACAACATCAAAACTGCGTGTTTGCAGCAAACCGGCAAGTCTATTCTCAAATTCTTCGCTTATGAACCGTTGGGCATTATAAGGAATTGACTTTGTAAGCAGGTTCTTCAATGCATCAAATACCGATATTTGGGTATCCACATCAACGCCAATAAATTCAATAAGTCCTGAAATATCTTTTGGGATCAGATCAGTGTTATAATAATGTTTTAAAGTGTTCATTGCCAGAACAGTTACCTTGTGACCCAAAGCAGCAAATGATCGGGCAATGCAAAAAGTAGCAATAGAGCCGCCATCTTTCGGAGGATAAGGCATTTTATTTGAAAGTATGAGAATATTCATGCCTGCGGCTTTTTCAGTATCTTAACTGCTGCAAACTTACTAATATGATTTGAATTTTAAACGATTATCGGTAAGTGAAAGAAATAAAACAGGGCTAAAAGAAAAAATCAAGGTTTATTGGTTATATCTGGCACAGGTAATTAAATCAGTCTGTTTTCTTAGTTTTGCAGCAATTATTAAACTGAGTTATCATGAGCGACGACAAAAAAATAATCTTCTCCATGGTTGGAGTCGGGAAATTAATCCCACCTAACAGACAGATACTCAAGAATATATATCTTTCCTTTTTCTATGGAGCCAAAATCGGTATTATAGGTTTAAATGGTTCAGGAAAATCAACTCTGTTAAAGATCATTGCCGGTGTTGATAAATCCTATCAGGGTGAAGTGGTATATTCACCAGGCTATTCTGTTGGTTTACTTGAACAGGAACCTGTACTTGACGACACCAAAACCGTGAAAGAGATCGTAGAAGAAGGGGTTCAACAGGTGATTGATCTTCTGAAAGAATATGAGGAAGTTAATAATCGTTTTGCCGAACCCATGAGCGACGATGAAATGAACAGATTAATACAGCGACAGGGTGAATTGACTGAATTGCTTGAGCATCATGATGCATGGGAGCTGGATGTAAAGCTGGAACGCGCAATGGAAGCCTTGCGATGCCCTGATGCTGAATCACCGGTAAAAAATCTGTCTGGTGGCGAACGCCGGCGCGTTGCATTATGTCGTTTGCTTCTGTCAGAACCTGATATTTTGCTCCTCGATGAACCTACCAACCATCTGGATGCCGAATCGGTTGAATGGCTTGAGCAGCATCTGAAACAATACAAAGGTACTGTCATAGCCGTAACCCACGATCGTTATTTTCTTGATAATGTAGCCGGTTGGATACTTGAACTTGACCGTGGTGAAGGCATTCCCTGGAAAGGGAATTACAGCTCATGGCTTGAGCAAAAGTCAAACCGCCTTGCTATGGAAGAAAAGACAGAAAGCCGGCGTCGTAAAACTCTTGAACGCGAGCTTGAATGGGTAAGAATGTCGCCAAAAGCACGTCATGCAAAATCCAAGGCAAGGCTATCGGCTTATGAAAAGCTTATGAGTGAAGATGTAAAACAAAAAGAAGAGCGTCTTGAGATTTTTATTCCTAACGGTCCAAGGCTTGGTACTAAAGTGATCGAAGCTCAGAATGTAACAAAAGCGTATGGAGATAAGATACTTTTTGAGAATCTCAATTTTTCAATACCTCCTGCAAGTATTGTAGGAATAATTGGCCCGAATGGTGCAGGTAAAACAACATTATTCCGTTTGATCATGGGTCAGGAACAACCCGATAGTGGAACTTTCACTGTTGGTGACTCAGTAAAGCTCGGTTATGTTGATCAGGCTCATGCAGCGATTGACCCTGAAAAGGATGTGTGGCAGATTGTAAGCGAAGGAAATGAGACCATACAGCTTGGTGGCAGGCTTATGAATTCAAGAGCTTATGTTGCAAGATTCAATTTTACAGGAACTGATCAGGGTAAGAAAGCAAGAGTGCTTTCCGGTGGCGAACGTAACAGACTGCATCTGGCTCTGACTTTGCGTTCTGAAGCCAATGTGCTGCTGCTTGACGAGCCTACCAACGATATTGATGTGAACACTTTACGCGCGCTCGAAGAAGGGCTTGAAAATTTTGCTGGTTGTGCATTACTTATTTCTCACGACCGCTGGTTCCTGGACAGAATAGCCACTCACATCCTTGCTTTTGAAGGAGATTCACAGGTTTATTTCTTTGAAGGCGGCTATACCGAATACGAAGAAAATCGCCGTAAACGACTTGGCGATGAAACACCACGAAGAATACGCTATAAAAAACTGATAAAATAGGTTTTATATTTTGTTTCTATCAGGACCAATTAAACATATACCCAATTCTTTTAACTGCTCCTCTGATATAGCCGATGGCGAATCAATCATTACATCGCGGGCTGCATTATTTTTAGGGAATGCAATAAAATCGCGGATGGATTCGCTGCCACCAAACAAAGAGCATAAGCGATCGAATCCAAATGCAATTCCACCATGCGGAGGAGCGCCATACTCAAAAGCATTCATTAAGAATCCAAACTGTGAAAGTGCCTCTTCATCTTTAAAACCAAGGACTCTTAACATTTCAAACTGCATATCACGATTGTGAATTCTTATTGAACCGCCGCCAACTTCTACTCCGTTTATCACCATATCGTAAGCGTTGGCACGAACTTCACCCGGGTTGGTTTGGAGTAATGGAACATCTTCAGGTCTGGGCGACGTAAATGGATGATGCATAGCGTAATAACGCTGAGTTTCCTCATCCCATTCAAGTAAAGGAAAATCATAAACCCAAAGCGGTTTATAAATATACGGATTCCGCAAACCAAGGCGAGAGCCCATTTCAAGTCGCAATTCATTCAAAGCTTTTCTTGTTTTTATTTCCGAACCCGCCATTATCAACATCAAATCGCCGGGCTTAGCTTTAAATGTTTCTGCCCATTTCTTTAATTCATCAGGATTATAAAATTTGTCAACCGAAGATTTCAAACTGCCATCAGTTGCATATCTCAGATAAATCAACCCACCTGCTCCAATCTGCGGTTTTTTCACAAATTCAGTAAGTTCATCAATTTGTTTGCGGGTATAATCAGCGCAACCTGTGGCATTAATCCCAACTACAAGTTCAGCATCATCAAAAACCTTGAAATCCTTGCCCTTCACTAATTCTGTCAACTCAGTGAAAGTCATTCCAAAACGTATATCCGGCTTATCGCTTCCGTAATGCTTAATTGCATCGGCATAGGTCATGCGTGGAAAGTTATCTATGTTAATACCCTTTACAGCATTAAAGAGATGTTTTACCAGTCCTTCAAAGGTGGAAAAAATATCTTCCTGAGAAACGAACGACATTTCGCAGTCAATCTGCGTAAACTCAGGCTGACGATCGGCTCGCAGATCTTCGTCACGAAAACATTTTACGATCTGAAAATAGCGGTCAAAACCTGCTACCATCAGCAATTGTTTGAAAGTTTGCGGCGACTGAGGCAAAGCGTAAAATTCTCCGGGGTTCACACGCGAAGGAACCACATAGTCCCTGGCACCTTCAGGAGTGCTTTTGATAAGAACAGGTGTTTCAATCTCTATAAAACTTTGTTCATCAAGATATTTGCGGGTTTCAAAAGCCATGCGATGACGCAGTTCCATATTTAATTTTACAGGATTACGCCGCAAATCCAGATAACGATATTTCATCCTCAGCTCGTCTCCTCCGTCAGTATTATCTTCAATTGTAAATGGCGGTAGTTTCGACTGATTAAGAATTTCAAACGATTCAACTATGATTTCTATATCACCGGTTGGCAATTTGGAGTTTTTATTACTTCGTTCAGCAACTTCGCCATTTGCCTTAATTACAAACTCGCGCCCCAATTCACGGGCTTGCTGACATAAAACAGCATTGGTTTCCAGATTGAAAACCAATTGAGTTATGCCATAGCGATCACGCAAATCCATAAAGGTCATTCCTCCAAAATCGCGGGAACGCTGAACCCATCCAGAAAGGCTTACTTTTTTTCCTACATCTGCTATTCTTAATTGTCCGCAGGTATGTGTCCGTAACATATTATTTGACTTTAAATTTGAGCCTGCGAAATTATCAATTTACTACCTTTGCACCAATTATCATCCTTTTATTAATTAAAAAATCTCACATCATGCTCAAAAGATCCTTATTATCAACTGCTTTAGTAGCCCTGATTTTTTCATTCTTTACCGTAAACGCACAACAGGAGAATGAAAACGAAAAGAAAAAAGGCTATATTTTTACTGATGAGATCAGGCTTGCAGCAACTCCTGTAAAAAATCAGTACCGTTCCGGTACATGCTGGAGCTTTGGGACTAACTCCCTGATTGAATCGGAATTGCTCAGAATTGGCAAAGGCGAAATTGCACTGTCAGAAATGTTTGTTGTTTACAACACTTATGCATCCAAAGTTGACCGTTATGTCAGATTTCATGGCAGTATCAGCTTTTCAGGCGGAGGTGCATTACCGGATGCTTTTTATGTTCTGGAAAATTTCGGAGCCGTTCCTGATGAAGCATATTCAGGAAAAGTAATTGGTGAAGAGAATCATGTACATGGTGAAATGGATGCGGTTCTGAAAGCTTTTGCCGATGCCGTTATTAAAAATCCGAACCGCAAGCTCACACCGGTTTGGAAAGAAGGTTATAACAGCCTGCTTGATGTTTATCTTGGTTCCTACCCTAAAGAATTTACTTACAAAGGAAAAAACTACACTCCTAAAAGCTTTGCAGCTTCATTAGGCATAAAAGCTGAAGACTATGTGCAGCTTGCTTCATTTACACATCATCCTTTTTATAAAGATTTCATCATAGAAGTTCCTGATAACTGGAATTTTGAGAAAGCATGGAATCTGCCTCTTAATGAATTTATGGAGGTGATAGATGCAGCCCTTGCAGCAGGTTATACGGTAGCGTGGGCAAGTGATATAAGCGAAAAAGGGTTCTCACATAGAAATGGGGTTGCTATTGTGCCCGAAACCGAATCTCAGGTTATGGATGGTATGGAACGCGGCAGATGGGAGCAATTATCGCAAAAAGAAAAGGATGATATGCTGTATAGCTTCAAAGAACCTCTTCAGGAGAAAAAGATCACTCAGGAAGAGCGACAGGCTGGTTACGATAACCAAACCACCACTGACGACCACGCAATGCACATCATTGGTATAGCACGCGATCAGAAAGGAACAAAATACTATATTGTGAAGAATTCATGGGGAACTGATAATAATCCTTATGGCGGATACCTGTATGCTTCAGAAGCCTTTGTTCAACACAAGACTATTTCTATAATGCTGAATAAGAATGCTATACCTCAAAAGATCAAAAGTAAACTTGGTTTATAATTTTCTGGCGTGGAAATCATGAAACACAGGCTTTTTCTTACATTCGTTTTGCTTCTGATCTGTTCAGGCTTAAGCTCTCAGGCACCCCGGGGATTTACATATCAGGCTGTTGCACGCAATATTTCCGGTGATATTATTCCAAACCAGGATGTATCGTTCAGAATCAGCCTTTTACAGGGCAATATTGATGGAGTTTCTGTTTACGAAGAAGAACATTTTGTAACAACCAATGCATTCGGGCTGGTAATCCTTACCATTGGTCAGGGTTTGAACCCTCAGGGAAATTTTTCTTTGATTAATTGGGGCGCAGGACCATATTTCTTAATGGTAGAATTTGATGCAAATGGCAAAAATGATTTTTCACTGATGGGAACCAATGAACTGCTTAGTGTGCCTTATGCATTGTACGCTGAAACCTCAGGATCGGTTAGTATTGCAGTTCCGGAGGTTATAACCGAAGAACCCCTGAATGTTACTGCCAAAGAAGCAAAATTATCAGGGAAAGTAATAAATGATGGCGGTGAAGTGATACTTCTTAAAGGCTTTTGCTGGAGTACCTCTTCACCACCCACAACCTCTGATACTATTGCGGGAAATGGAGTTGGAAAAGGCGATATTACAACAGAATTATCAGGTCTTGACGATGCAGTTACCTATTATGTAAGGGCTTTTGCCACCAATCGTGCCGGTACCGGCTATGGAAATGAGATATCATTTACAACTTTGCCACTAACGGGAACTGTTACCGATATTGACGGAAACACCTACCCTACCATCATGATCGGCTCTCAGATGTGGATGGCAGAAAATCTTCGTACCACAAGATATAACAATGAAGTTGAAATAGCGGGTAATCTTAGCAATGCCCAATGGAGTGCAGCAACATTTGGTGCCTATTCCTATCCATATGGTAATCCCGAGTGGGATGATGCTTATGGAAAGCTGTATAACTGGTTTGCTGTTACCGACACCAACGGACTTTGTCCTCAGGGCTGGAAAATCCCTGAAGATGAAGACTGGGCAGATTTGCTCACATATTTAGGAGGCAGTCTGGTGGCTGGAGGTAAAATGAAATCTACCCGCACAGCTCCTGAGCCACACCCCCGGTGGGAATTACCTAATGCAGAAGCTACAAACGAAAGTGGTTTCAATGCTTATCCTGGCGGCGATCGTTTTACGAATGGCTTGTATTATAATTTTGGAAGGATAGGTGCCTTCTGGACTTCTACCGAAGCCAATATTGCAAATGCATGGTCGAGAGGGCTTTCTTATGCTACGCCATCAGTTGCCAGAAACAGTTATGACCAGCGCAACGGATTCAGTGTCAGATGTATAAAAATCATGGAAGAATAACAGATAGCAAAGAGACCGGCACTTAATTAGCTATAATGCTTAAGCTATTGTTATTTTGCCCAACTAAAACCCAGAGTCATAAAAAAGAATGATTCTGAAAGATTTATTTTTTCACAATCTTTACAATCTTTAAAATCTCTTCATTCGAGAATATCTGTAAAAGATAAACTCCTGAAACATAGGATTTAAATGAAACTTCAGCTTTTGTTCCTGTAATTCTGGTCGTGATAAGTGGCTTTCCTTCCGGTGAGATCAGGTCATAATATAATTCACCTGTGTTTTCATTAGCTTCAATAAAAAGAGATTCCTGTACCGGATTTGGATAGATTTTCAAACCGGGTTCAGTCTTTTTCTCAAAAACAATGGTCAGACTTAATTTACTCTGATTAAAGCCCTGAGTAAGAAAGTTACTCTCGGAACTCAATGTGGTGACAAAAGTTTCTCCAACAGTCCAGCTCAAAGAAATCTGCTGGTTCTCAGCAAAATGCCCCGTAGTTGCCACAACCTGTTGAGCATTTAATCCTGAGATCAGGAATAAAAAAGAAAAGAATAAAACATTTCTTAACATCACAACTACTTGTTTTAAGCAATTAAGCCATGCAAAATTATTGTTTTATTGCAAAGATTATTGATTTGATATCTTTTTTCTACATAAATAATTAATTTTGTGCCTGTAAAACAACTTTATTTAAAAACAGAAACGATGAGAACTTACCTGCTGACTTTAGTTTTATTTTTCTCTTTCATGTTGGCAGCAGGACAAAACATGAAGTATTCACGCATCAGGTTACAGGCCGATAGTCAGAAAATGTTAAAGATGACAGAAGCAGGCATTAACCTTGATGATGCTATAATTTCAGGTAATAATTACATGATCCTTGAAACTTCTGAAAATGAGCTTGAAATAATGAGTAAGCTTTCAGTTGATTTTGAAATCCTGATAAGTGATCTGACTAAATATTATGCTGACCGCAATCTTTTACCTGAATCAAAAACTGATCTGCATACCGGAACGGCTTTGTCAGAAAAATATCCTATACCTCAGGGATTTGCGTTAGGAACCTTAGGAGGATTTTCTGATCATGATGCATGCATGGCTCACCTTGACCAGATGTTTGCCATGTACCCTGGATTAATCACTCCCCGCACCGAATTAGGTCCTTTGCGCACTCAGGAAGGATATCCGGTTTATATGACAATAATTTCAAATAAAGAAATAAGATCCTTTAAACCTAAAATTCTTTATGATGCTATGCTTCATGCTCGAGAACCAATAGGGATGCAACACCTTCTTTATTATATGTATTACCTCCTTGAAAATTATGGTTCTGACCCTGTTGTAACTTATTTGCTTGATAATGCTGAACTGTATTTTGTTCCCATTCTTAACCCCGATGGATACAGATATAATCAGTTGATAGCACCAAACGGCGGGGGAATGTGGCGAAAAAACAGAAGGATAAATGGTGGGGACACCTATGGTGTAGATATGAACCGGAATTTTGGTTTTATGTGGGGTTGCGATAATACAGGCTCATCGTCTTTGCCAACCAGTGAAATTTATCGTGGTACAGAACCATTTTCCGAACCTGAAATATTCATGCTCAAAGAATTATGTGAAGCTGTACCCTTTACTATAGCCCTGAATTATCATTCCTATTCCAACCTGCTTCTTTATTCCTGGGGATACATAAAATCTGTCACTCCTGATGATGATATATTCTCGGCACATTCCCGATTAATGACCCGCGATAACAAATACCTTACCGGTGCAAGCAGTATTCTGCTTTATCTTGTCAACGGAGGGTCTGACGACTGGATGTACGGAGAACAGAGTACCAAATCAAAAATATTTTCTTACACCCCTGAAGTAGGAACATCCAGCGATGGATTCTGGCCGGCAATAAACCGTATCATTCCGCTTTGTCAGGAAAACATGACACAAAGCCTGACTGCCGGACTGCTTGCACTTCAGTATGCTGAGTTTGCGGATCAGAATATGCCTTATATTAGTGAAAATAACGGTTTTCTGAAGTTCTCAATCCAACGTATGGGCTTTCAGGATGGAGGAAATTTCACCCTGAGCCTTGAAGCCATAAGCCCCTGCATAACTTATCTGGGAGAACCAATAACATTCATCAATCCGGATTTGCTTGAAACAACCATTGACTCAATAGCATACAGTATTGACCCTGATATAGCCCCCGGCACTCTCATTCAGTTCCTTGCAATACTCGACAATGGCCATTATACCATTAGCGATACAATTACAAAAGCTTTCGGAACGCCGGAACTGGTATTTTATGATGCCTGCAATAATACTGACAACTGGACAGGTGGCTGGTCAATTACATCAAACGATTGGGTTTCACCACCTTCGTCAATTACTGATTCCCCTTCAGGTAATTATCCCGGAAATTTGCAAAATTCATTTACCACTACCCAGACTATTGACTTATCAGGTGCCGTATGGGCTCAGCTTTCATTTTATGCACGATGGGATATACAAAAAGACTGGGATTATGTTCAGCTACTAGCATCTGACGATAATGGGATTTCCTGGACACCGCTGGCTGGGAAATATACTATACAGGGGAATATTTTCCAGAAACCAGGTCAGCCTGTTTATGATGGAACCCAAACCAAATGGGTTCATGAAATGATTAATCTTACTCCATTTTCAGATAAAGAAATTATATTACGATTCACGCTGGTAAGTAATTCATTCTTTACCTCTGACGGGTTTTATTTTGACGACATTTCCGTTATAAAAATCACATCTAATGAAGTTACAATGGGTTCAGAAAACCAATCAGAATTAAATGATGAATTCATTGTATTTCCAAATCCAGCCCGGAACTCTGTTATTGTTAGTTTTACTGACAACAATAATCCATTAAAAATTGAACTTGCTGACCTTGGCGGAAAGATTTATCTGTCGTACGAAACATTTGATGAATTGCAGCTCAGAATAAATACAACAAATTTGAGCAATGGGATCTATCTGCTGCGTATTATTAAAAACGATCTGGTTTTTATAAAAAAACTAGTAGTCTTAACAAAATGATGAAAGAATTCAAAAAGGAAGACCATACATTAATCTTCCTATCATAAAATAAATAAACAGCCCCACTATATCATTTGATGTTGTAATAAAAGGACCAGTTGCCAAAGCCGGGTCTATTTTAAATCTGTCGAGCACCAGAGGCACAGCGGTTCCAAAAATTGCGGCAAATGCTATAACTGACATTAAAGCAGTACTAACAGTAATGCTAAGTGCCATAGAATTATTAAAAAGCAGATTGTACATCAGTAAAATACCTGAACAGATAAGTCCGTTGACCATACCAAGCCAGAACTCTTTCAACAGTTTGGGGAGAATACCATCCCGTCCAAGAGTGTTGTTTGCCAGCCCCTGAACAACAAGAGCCGAACTTTGTACCCCAACATTTCCACCCATTGCTGCAATAAGTGGCATAAAAAAAGCCATTTCAGGGTTAATCTGAATTTGTGGCTCATAAATACTGATAACCCTGGAACCTATTATCCCTCCAAACAATGCAACCAGCAACCAGGGTAGGCGGGCACGCGACGATATCCAGATATTGTCAGTTGTTTCAATATTTTCTGAAATACCTGACATAAGCTGATAGTCTTTGTCGGCTTCATCTTTTATAATATCAACAATATCATCAATAGTAATGCGCCCTAGTAAACGACCAAGATCATCTACAACAGGTACTACTACAAGGTCGTACTTTTTCATTATTGAAGCAACCTCTTCAACATTAATATTAGCATGTACAGCATGAACATCATCGTCAATAATATCCTCGAGGCGGGTTCTTGCAGGCGACAGCATAATATCTTTTAATGATACCATACCTTTTAGAATATTTCGGTCATCTACCACATAAACCACATAAAACTGTTCTATTTCCAGAGCTTGTTTACGAATGGCACGCATACAAGCAGTAATTGTCCAATCAGTATTTACTTTTACAAGCTCTTTTGCCATCAAACCACCAGCCGTATCTTGTGCATATGTAAGCAAATCAGCAATATTTGCAGCCTGTTCCTCATCTTCAACATGAGCAAGAACTTCTGAACGCTGCGAAACAGGTAATTCAGAAATGAGATCGGCAGCATCATCCGAGTCAAGGTTATCAATAAAACGTCTGGCAATATCTTTTGATGAAATATCCTCAAGAAAATCCTCCCTCACATCTTCTTCAAGTTCCATCAAAGCATCAGCGGCATCTTTAGCATCTAACAACGATAGCAGATATTTTGCCTGTTCAAGTTCGAGTTCCTCAATGATCTCCGCAATATCCACAGGATACAGATCACTAAACATCTGCTTCACATAATGCTCATCATTACGTTCAATAGCATTAAGAAGCGCATCAAGGTATTCATTTGTAAGAACAAATGGCATACTCGTCAGGGTTTTAATATGATTCAGAAAAACAGGGGCGAAAGATACAACATTTCAGCTTCAGTGAAATAGTCATACCAAACAAATTATTGCAATTTTATATAATTTCTAAATCCTGAATAATAGTACACATTATTTTTTTTGTAATAATCTTTAAATAATGTCTGTTAATGTCTTCTATATCAAAGAAACATTATCCGGTCCTATCCTATCTGTTGAAACCAAAAGAAAAATTTGCATTGCATGAAACTGTTTGGAATTAATATATTACTTTAGCCCTTTCTAATTTTTTACTAATGATACTTTTTCTTCGAGGAATTTAAACGAAACATTATGAAAGTAAAAACACAAAAACTATTGAGCGAATCCAAGACAGCCCGCTGGATTGCATTAGCACTGATCTCATTAACTATGTTTTTTGCATACTTCTTTGTTGATGTGGCTGCTCCGTTACAAAATCTGCTCGAACGCAATCATGGCTGGTCGCCCGAAACTTTTGGCATGCTTGGCGGCTCTGAATTTTTCCTGAATGTATTTGCATTCTTCCTTATCCTTTCAGGAATAATACTCGATAAAATGGGTATCAGATTCACCATTATTACTTCAGGGTTAGCCATGTTAATAGGGGGTGCAATAAAATATTATGCTCTTACTGAATCTTTTGCTGCTTCAGGATTAGCAACTTTTCTTGAAAGTTTCTGGACTTCTGTGCCTGCTTCAGCTAAGCTGGCATTCTTTGGTTTTGCAATTTTTGGAGTTGGGGTTGAAATGGCAGGTATCACTGTTTCTAAAACAATAGTAAAATGGTTTAAAGGAAAAGAATTAGCCCTGGCTATGGGACTTGAAATGGCAACTGCCCGTCTTGGTGTTTTTGCAGTTTTCCGTCTTTCTCCAATTTTTGCCGAAAAAGGTGGCGCAGTGAATTCAGTAGCATGGGGAGTAGCATTTCTAACTGTCGGGTTATTATTATTCCTGATCTATACTATAATGGATTTACGCCTCGACAAACAGCTTGGCGAAGAAAAAGAACTTGG
The DNA here is from genome assembly GCA_964550455.1 of uncultured Bacteroidales bacterium. Lineage (GTDB taxonomy): Bacteria > Bacteroidota > Bacteroidia > Bacteroidales > JAAYJT01 > JAAYJT01. The sequence goes on from CAZJZG010000046.1 coordinate 16,420, forward strand.
GCATGAAGAAGCATTTAAGATTAGCGACTTGTGGCTTATTCTTAAAAATCCCGGGTTCCTTGCTATCGCAGGATTATGTGTGCTTTTCTATTCAGCGATTTTCCCCTTCCAGAAATTTGCCACTGATATGCTCGCTTCAAAGCTTGATATAAGTATCAAAGATGCAGCAGCCATTTTCTCCTACTTCCCAATAGGAGCAATGATTCTAACACCTTTTATAGGAGCTTTCCTTGATAATAAAGGTTATGGCGCAACTATGATGTTTTACGGAGCCATTTTGCTGACCGTATCACATCTGATCTTTGCATTCGTTCCGGAATCAATGTTTAATCATGCCATAGCTTACTCAACAATAGTAATTCTTGGGCTTGCTTTTTCTCTTGTACCTGCCTCAATGTGGCCTTCCATACCCAAAATAGTGGAAGAACGATTCCTTGGCTCTGCCTATGGATTGACTTTCTGGATACAAAACATTGGGCTACTTGCTGTTCCTATTTTGATTGGCTGGGCCTTATCAGCCTCAAATCCCGGTGTTTCTGAGCAGATATCTGCCGGAATTGAAGGAGCGAAATATAATTATTTTGTTCCTGAACTTATTTTTGCAGGTTTTGGTGTTGCCGCAATGATCCTTTCGCTGGTTCTGAAATCTGTTGATAAAAAGAAAGGATTCGGACTTGACTTACCGAACAAACAGTAGGCTAAATACGTTAGTGTAAGAAAAACTTATGGCTCTTACACCTACAAAAATGATTGATCTGGGCTTTGATGCTCCAGACTTTCAGTTACCGGATGTTATCTCCGGTAAAATATTAAGCCTTGCCGAATTAAGATCAGATAAAGCTACTGTGATTGTTTTTATCTGCAACCACTGCCCTTATGTCCGTCATATCATTAAAGAACTGGTTCAAGCAGGTAAAGATTATATTCCCAAGGGAGTTTCCTTTGTGATGATAAACTCAAATGATGTTGAGAAGTACCCCGACGATTCACCGGAAAACATGAAAATATTTGCTGCTGAGAATGATTTCCCTTTTCCATATCTTTTTGATGAAACTCAGCAAATAGCAAAAGCCTATGATGCAGCCTGTACACCCGATTTTAATGTGATTGACCAAAATGGAAAAGTGGTTTATCGCGGTCGTTTTGACGAAAGTCGTCCTGAGAGTAATAAACCGGTTACCGGAAAAGATTTACGGCAAGCACTTGATTTATTACTTAATGGCGAAACAGTTCCCGAAAATCAAATCCCCAGTATGGGTTGCAATATTAAATGGAAGTAAATTGGATAATTACACAGGCTAAGCAAATTTAACTCGCATAATGCTAAGAAGTCAACTTATGTCAAGAATCATAAAAACAATCACAAAGAAAACCATGATCCTTTTTCTTGGTTTATTCCTCATAAACTACTCTGTAATATCGTCTATAAGTCCTATAAACATTAATAGCCCAATTAACACAGGATCATATAAAAGCCTGATTAACGAAATACCGGTTACTGATGGTAATACAAGGCAAAACGAAAACATTCTGATGATCCATGATGCTTCAGGTTATCCTCGAGATACCCTTATAATTAATGTTGAAATATTCAACGATGATGTTTTTGTTGGATTTCAGTTTGATATACCAATAAATAATGGATTTCAGTTTGTTACGGGTTCCGGGGTTCTTAGCCCTGAACGCATTACTGATCATGAATTAAGTATTGGAATTGTGCCGAACACAAATATTCTGAGAGTTTTGTCGTACTCATTTACAAATGCTGCTTATATTGGTAATTCAGGGATTATTGTTTCTTTTTCGCTTATTGCACCTAATGATACAGGGAATTACGATTTAATTATCGTGGACCCGATCATTGGCAATATTGAACCGGCTAATATTATTACACAAGCTATTAATTCAGTAGTTTCAATAGTACCTGTACCTCTGATACCCTATGATATATTTCTTAACGATCTCTCAGTGCTTTCAGGTTCGGATACCTGTTTAGCTGCCCAACATACTATTGTTGCTTCATCAATATATATAGAAGATGGTGCCGAGGTCAATCTACTTTCCGGATATAGTATTTCACTGATCTCTGAAAGCAAAATTGAATCCGGAGCTTATTTCCACGCATTTATAACTGATGATCTGGATTATTGTGAGAAATCTGAAGTTATACCTGCAAAAAACATTGAGTCTGATATTTCTGAAAACATCTTTAAGCAATTATCATGTGAAAATGATGTTTATCAAATTCTTCCAAATCCCTTTTCCGGTATTTTCACACTTAGATTTTCAGAAAAAGCTCCTGACACATATTTTACCATTAAAATATTTAATCTTAATGGGCAATTGATCATGGAAAGAATAGTTTCTGATCAGGTTGAAACAAAATTTGATTTAACAGCTAAACCCTGCGGAATATATCTGATTGAAGTAATTAACTCAGATTCGGTCTGGATTAACAAGGTCGTAAAACAATGATTATCAAACAATGACGTCCTATAAATAATGTATATTCTGACTGCCGCTTTTTATATTAAAAAATACTTTTGTATAAAACAGGAATTATCGAAACCATTGGATGAGCCCTGTATTCTTTAGCTTAACATGTTTAAAATAGTTCTGAACCATAGTTAATTGTAGCTCCTGACTTGTCCGTTTTAGTGCGACAAATTTAGTTTTAATAACATTTCTGACAT
>CAZJZG010000047.1:0-17905 GCA_964550455.1 uncultured Bacteroidales bacterium
AACTGGTCTACAAAACTGCGACATTGCCGCCTGCGTGAGATCAGGAGTTCTGAAATTAGCAGACTAAAAATCAATTAAATTCAAAGAGGGAAAAATGGCTAAACAAAATAAAGCAACGGAAGAGCCTTTAGAGAAGCAACTTTGGAAAGCTGCCGACAAACTCCGCAAAAACATTGATGCTGCCGAATACAAGCATATTGTTTTAGGTTTGATATTCCTGAAATATATCTCCGATGCTTTTGAGGAGCTGTATGCACGGCTGAAAGTAGAGGAAGCAGTTGGTGCCGACCCGGAAGACCGGGATGAGTACCGCGCCGAAAATGTCTTTTTTGTACCTAAGGATGCACGATGGAGTTTCTTGCAATCGAAAGCCAAACAACCTGAAATCGGCAAGTTTGTTGACGATGCCATGGATGCCATTGAAAAAGAAAATGCTTCCTTGAAAGGTGTATTACCTAAAGTATTTGCCCGACAAAATCTTGACCCGACAAGTTTGGGCGAATTGATTGACCTGATAGGAAACATTGCCCTTGGCGATGCCAAAGCCAGAAGTGCGGATATTCTCGGACATGTTTTTGAATATTTCCTGGGTGAGTTTGCCCTTGCCGAAGGCAAGAAAGGCGGGCAGTTCTACACTCCAAGAAGCGTTGTGGAATTATTGGTTGAAATGCTGGAACCTCTTAAAGGACGGGTATTTGACCCTTGTTGTGGTTCGGGAGGTATGTTTGTACAGTCTGAGAAGTTTATTACCGAACACCAGGGTAAAGTAAACGATATTTCAATATACGGACAGGAGAGCAACCAGACCACATGGCGGCTGGCTAAAATGAACCTGGCTATTCGGGGCATTGACAGTTCGCAGGTGAAATGGAACAACGAAGGCTCTTTTTTGAATGATGCTCACAAAGACCTGAAAGCAGATTATATTATTGCCAATCCACCGTTTAACGTTAGCGACTGGAGCGGTGACTTGCTGCGAAAAGATGGGCGTTGGAAATATGGTATTCCACCTGCCGGAAATGCCAATTATGCGTGGATTCAACATTTTTTATACCACTTAACTCCAGGCGGACAGGCCGGCTTTGTATTGGCAAAAGGCTCGCTAACCAGCAAAACTTCCGGTGAAGGTGAAATACGGCAGGCACTGATTAAAGCCGGATTGATAGCATGCATTGTTAACCTGCCCGGTAAATTATTTCTAAATACTCAAATTCCTGCTTCTCTGTGGTTCCTTCGCAGTGGAGTCGCGATTAATCGTGACTCCACGAGAGAAAATGAAATCCTATTTATAGATGCCCGCAACTTAGGACATCTGATTAACCGCCGCACATTGGAATTATCAGAGGATGATATCCAATTGATTGCCCACACCTACCACTTGTGGAAAAAAGGAGAAAAAACAGAAAACGAAGAATCAACCAATATCGAAGAGTGGCAAACGATGATAGCGGCTGAAGCTGAAGCATCATACGAAACTGCCGAATCGCTGAGCTATCGTGATATCCCCGGATTCTGCGCATCAGTGCCGATTGAACGGGTCGCTGAATTGGATTATGTGTTGACACCGGGGCGTTATGTAGGCTTACCCGAAGAGGAAGATGATTTTGATTTTGCCGAGCGTTTTGCTTCGCTAAAAGCAGAATTAGATGCGCAACTGGAAGAAGAGGCAGCATTAAATAAACTAATTGCTGAAAATCTTGCTAAAATTAAATTGGATGAAGATGAGTAAATCAAATAGAATGGAACAACTTGAAGTCGCAACTTGTGATTTCAAGTTGGGGTAATATATAATGTCGGAAATTCCGACATACCACTCAACACGGTGTTATTAAAAGGAAAGCAGATGTTAATGTCAGTAATTAATCAGATATTCAGTTGTTGCAAAAAATGCAACAGTTCAAAAATAAACTTGTCGCAAATTGCGACCGCATCAATGCATTCTTCTATTAATCTAATTGATTTTACAGAACAAAATGTAACAATGCTAATAGCAACTACATAACATTTTAAGCTATGACTAACGAAATAGTATTATATCAATCGGACGAGTTGCCTGAGAGAATTGAGGTTAGACTGGAAGATGAAACAGTATGGCTATCTCAACAGCAAATGACGCAATTGTTTAATCAAACAAAACAGAATATAAGTTTGCATATCAATAATTGTTTTAAAGAAAAAGAATTAGTTAGAGAAGCAACTGTCAAGGAATCCTTGACAGTTCAAAAAGAAGGAAAAAGAACAGTTCAAAGAATAATAACCTTATACAATCTCGACGTAATTATTTCCGTTGGTTATCGTGTAAAATCCAGGCAAGGCACTCAATTCCGCATTTGGGCAACCAATGTTTTAAGAGATTATATGCTAAAAGGCTATGCCTTAAATCAGCGGATGAATCGCATTGAAAATAGTGTTGAAGCTCTAAGCAGCAAAATTCAGGAGATTGATTTTCAGATTAAATCGAAAGATTTACCCGATAAAGGGCTCTTTTTTGAAGGGCAAATTTTCGATGCCTACAAATTTGTGGCCGATTTAATACGTACTGCCAAAAAATCAATCATTCTGATTGACAACTACGTGGACGATTCTGTGCTGACGCTGCTTGACAAAAGGGGAAAAAATGTTTCCTGCACCATTTACACCAAAAGCATCAGCCGGGCATTGCAATTGGACCTGGAAAAACACAACAGCCAATATCCCGCTATCGAAATACGGAAATGGAATGCCAGCCACGACCGCTTTTTACTTATTGATGAAAAAGAGCTTTACCATATCGGTTCATCACTAAAAGATTTAGGCAAAAAGTGGTTTGGTTTTTCAAGAATGGATTCATTGGCACAGGATGTATTGAATAAATTAAGAGAGGGAGGAGAAGATGAGTGAGTGGAAGGAAATTGAACTTGGTGATTTTATTCAAACTAACGTAAGAAATATTAATAGAGATTATCCATATAATGAGATATTATATCTAGATACAGGGTCAATTACTACTAATATGATAAGTTCTTTACAAGAGTTTAAACTTAAAGATGCACCAAGCAGGGCTAAAAGATTGGTTGAAGATGAGGATATTATATATTCCACTGTAAGACCCAATCAGCTTCATTATGGATTTATTAAAAATCCAATCAACAATCTAGTAGTTTCAACAGGATTTGTTGTAATCTCTTGTAATAAGGACTTTTTAAGTCCTAAGTTTTTATTTTATTATCTAACTCAAAATCAAACAACTGAATTTCTGCACTCTGTTGCAGAAGCTTCAACTTCTGCTTATCCTTCTCTAAAACCAAGCGATATACAGTCACTTGAATTACTACTTCCCCCACTCCCCGAGCAAACCGCCATTGCCTCCGTATTAAGCAGTTTGGATGATAAAATAGACCTGCTGCACCGCCAAAATGCCACCCTTGAAAAAATGGCAGAAACGCTGTTTCGGCAGTGGTTTGTGGAAGAAGCGAAGGAGGAGTGGGAGGAGGGCATTTTGGGTGATGTTCTTTCTGTAAAAGGCGGAACTACACCCAGCACTAAAAATCCGGAATTTTGGGATGGTGATATCCATTGGACATCTCCACGAGATATAACGAGATTAGATTCAATTTATCTTTTTGATACTGAACGAAAAATTACAGAAAGTGGACTTAAAAAAATTAGTTCTGGGCTTTTGCCCAGAGGAACACTATTAATGTCATCAAGAGCACCCGTAGGTGTTTTAGCTTTTGCAGAAATTCCATTGGCTATAAATCAAGGTTATATCGCAATTATTGACAACAAAGGTGTTACAAAAGAATTTTTCTATTTATGGTTGAAGGTTAATATGGATTATGTCCAAAGTTATGCAAACGGTTCCACATTTTTAGAGATTTCAAAAACAGCATTCAATTCACTGGAAATATTAATCCCGCCAAAAAATCTTAGAGAGGAATTTCAAAGTATAATTAAACCACTATTTAATAAAATCAGACAAAATCAATCCCAAATCCGCACCCTCACCCAATTACGTGATACGCTATTGCCAAAATTGATGAATGGGGATGTGCGGGTGGTATAAGAACGCAAAAATTGTGTAACGATGAACGATAAATTCAGAAATCAATACAGGATAACATCGCACAGAATGCCCCGGTGGGATTATTCAGGTGATGGCATTTATTTTATTACCATGGTAACACAAAATCGGGAATGCATTTTGGGTGAAATTGTTAATGGACATATATCATTATCGGAAATGGGCAAAATCGTTGACAATGAATGGTTAAAATCGTTTGATATTCGCGATGAATTGTATTTGGATGAATATATTATAATGCCAAACCATTTACATGCCATAATCATATTGGTTAATAATGGGTTACACGTAGAGACGCACGGCCGTGCGTCTCTACAATCCGCCCCGCCATCCACCACCCCACAATCCAACGCCCCGCAATCCAACACCCCGCAATCCACCACCCCACAACAATCCAACCGATCCACCCAATCGGAAAACCGACCATTTTTCCGGAAACCCAAATCAATATCATCGTTCATTGCAGGGTTTAAATCGGCGGTAAATTCAAAAATTGATGATTACATTGATGAAAATGGATTGAATATTCCCAAATACAATCGTAATAATCATTTTTTTCAACCCAATTATCATGACCATATCATCCGAAACGATTCAGAATATCAACGTATAAAAAAATATATCATTAATAATCCCACTAGTTGGGAAAATGATACATTAAAATCAAAAAATCCTAAATAAACCATGAGCCGAATCACTGAACATACAATTGAAGCATTTGCCATAGAATTGTTGGAAGACTTGGGCTACCGCTATATCTATGCTCCTGATATTGCACCGGATAGTGACAATCCTTTACGTGAAAACTTCGAACAAGTGCTGCTGATGGACGCATTGGAAACCGCTGTTCGTCGCATCAACCCGGATATCTCGCTGCCTGTACAAGCAGAAGCATTGAAAGAAATTCAGCGTATTGCATCACCCGATTTGCTGACCAATAATGAAACTTTTCATCGGTTCCTGACTGAAGGAATCCCGGTAACTAAGCGTGTCGGCAGTGATGAGCGTGGCGACCTTTTGTGGCTGATTGACTTTGATAATCCGCTCAATAATGATTTTGTGGTTGCCAATCAGTTCACTGTTATTGAAAATGGAGTAAACAAACGCCCTGATGTACTGCTTTTTGTCAATGGTATTCCTTTGGTGGTGATGGAACTGAAAAATGCATCTGATGAAAACACCACTGTTCGTTCCGCCTTTCGGCAAATAGAAACTTATAAATCAGCTATCCCGACCCTGTTTACTTATAACGGTTTAGTCGTTATTTCAGATGGATTGGAAGCAAAAGCAGGTTCTATTTCGGCAGGTTTCAGTCGTTATATGGCATGGAAAACAGTAGATGGCAAAATCGAAGCATCACATCTGACCAGCCAGTTGGAAACGCTTGTTTTAGGAATGTTGAATCCTGCTACATTATTAGATTTAATACGTCATTTTATCGTTTTCGAGAAAATGAAACGCGAAGATGCTGAAACAGCTATAACCACCATTGAAACAGTGAAAAAAATGGCTGCCTATCATCAGTATTATGCGGTGAATCGAGCGGTGGAATCTACTTTGCGAGCAGTGGATATTCATTCCATCCCACATTATAACCACCCCGCCCTTGCTGTCATCCCTCCACAGGAGGCGAATTTGGTGAAAGAATCCCCCGAGAGTTACCTGCCTGCTCCGCCGCCCGGTATCTATTGCGTTTATGCTATTTTGTGCGATAATGATTCGATTTATATCGGGCAGACTTCAGATTTGAGAAAACGTTGGAAAGAACATTTAGCTGGTGTTGCCTCGGCACATACAAAAAAATTTAAGCCAATAAAAATTGTTCATTATGAAACAGTGAATTCAAGAAGGGAAGCAGTTCAACTTGAAAAGGAATGGAAAACGGGATATGGTCGCAAAAGAATTAAACGGTTAATTGAAAGCGGCAGGGCGCGGCAGGCAGGCGGCTTGCCGGGTGTAGTAAAACAACCTTCGGGCGACCGAAAAGCAGGTGTGGTCTGGCATACTCAAGGAAGCGGCAAATCCTTGTCAATGGTTTTCTATACAGGAAAAATAGTTTTGGTACTTGACAATCCAACCATCTTAGTAATTACTGACCGAAATGATTTGGACGACCAACTATTTGACACGTTTGCAGCATCAAAACAGCTTTTAAGACAAGAACCTGTTCAGGCAGAGGATAGAAACCACTTAAAGGAATTATTAAAAGTGGCTTCGGGTGGTGTGGTATTTACAACTATTCAGAAATTTCAGCCCGACCCGCCTGCGCCTGGAAGCACGCATGCAGGAGAAGGTAATGTTTACGAGTTGCTTTCCAATAGAAAAAACATTGTTGTAATAGCAGACGAAGCACACAGAACTCAGTATGGTTTTAAAGCTAAAACCATTGATGCCAAAGATGAAAAAGGGAATATAATAGGGAAAAGAATAGTTTATGGTTTTGCCAAATATATGCGCGATGCCTTACCCAATGCCACATATCTGGGTTTTACAGGAACACCCATTGAAAGTACAGATATAAATACACCGGCAGTTTTTGGGAATTATGTAGATATCTATGATATAGCCCAGGCAGTTGAAGACGGAGCTACAGTTCGCATTTTTTACGAAAGCCGTCTGGCAAAGGTAAATCTGAGCAAAGAAGGTAAAAAATTGGTTGAAGAATTAGATGATGAACTGGAACAAGAAGATGAACAATCGCCAGGCTTAACATCCCAACAAAAGGCAAAAGCCAGATGGGCACAGCTTGAAGCCCTGGTAGGCAGCGAAAACCGGATAAAGAATATTGCCAAAGACATAATTGAACATTTTAGCCAGCGTCAGGAGGTATTTGAAGGAAAAGGAATGATCGTTGCTATGAGCCGCAGAATTGCAGCCGGCTTGTATCAGGCAATCATTGACCTAAAACCCGAATGGCATTCAAACGACTTGAATAAAGGAGCTATAAAAGTGGTAATGACTTCTGCTTCTTCTGATGGTCCGGAAATTGCAAAACATCACACCACCAAAGAACAAAGAAGAATACTTGCCGAACGAATGAAAAATCCTGATGATGAACTGCAGTTGGTAATAGTTCGGGATATGTGGCTTACAGGTTTTGACGTGCCATGTTTGCACACCCTTTACATTGATAAGCCAATGAAAGGACACAACCTGATGCAGGCTATTGCAAGGGTTAACCGTGTTTATAAAGACAAACCGGGAGGTTTGATAGTTGATTATCTGGGCATTGCTTCCGATTTGAAAAAAGCACTGGCATTTTATTCTGATTCAGGTGGTAAAGGCGACCCCACTATTCTACAAGAGCAGGCAGTTCAGTTGATGCTTGAAAAAATGGAAATAGTTTCTCAAATGTATTATGGTTTTGAGTACGAAACCTATTTTGAAGCCGGCACTTCAAAGAAATTATCCATGATACTTGCAGCCGAAGAACATATTTTAGGGCTGGAGGAAGGAAAGAAACGATACATCAACGAAGTAACAGCATTATCAAGAGCCTTTGCCATTGCCGTTCCGCATAAGCAGGCAATGGATGCAAAAGATGAGATTTCGTTCTTCCAGGCAGTCAAAGCAAGGCTTGCCAAGTTTGACGAAACAGGTTCTGGAAAAACTGATTATCAAATTGAAACCACTATCAAACAAGTTATTGACCAGGCTCTGATCTCTGAACAGGTTATTGACGTTTTTGATGCAGCAGGTATTAAGAAACCCGACATTTCCATATTATCCGAAGAGTTCTTAATGGAACTAAAAGGAATGGAACATAAAAATGTTGCTTTGGAAGTTTTGAAAAAACTTTTAAATGACGAAATAAGATCCAGAGCTAAAAAGAACTTGGTTAAGAGTAAGACATTTTTAGAAATGTTGGAAAACTCCATCAAGAAATATCATAACAAGATACTTACAGCAGCCGAAGTAATTGAAGAACTCATCAACCTAAGCAAGGACATTGTTGAAATGGACAATGAAGCAAAGAGAATGGGTCTGACGGATTTTGAATATGCCTTTTATACGGCAGTTGCCAACAACGATAGCGCAAGAGAACTCATGCAGCAGGATAAATTGAGAGAACTGGCAGTTGTTCTTACGGAAACCATCAGAAAAAATGCAACAATTGACTGGACAATCAAAGAGAGCGTAAAAGCCAGGCTGAAAGTTGCTGTTAAAAGAATATTAAGAAAATACGGTTATCCTCCCGATATGCAAATGTTAGCGACAGAGACCGTTTTAAAACAGGCAGAACTCATAGCATGCGAAATAACATCATAGAAATTTCCAAGCCCGACAGAAAACCAGTTGGCTTAACCCTTGTATTTAAGCCATTTCCATAATTCTGCGTAGTCAACCTTTTTGCCATACATCAATATTCCGGTACGGTAAATTTTTGCTGCCAGCCATGTAGTACCCAAAAAGCCAAGTATCAGCAACATTACCGATAATCCAAGATCGAAATACGGAACCCCGAAAGGAATACGTATCATCATAATCACAGGTGAGGTAAGCGGAATAATTGAAAGCCAGAAAGATATGGGACCATTAGGTTCATTTATAACATATTGTGCCATTACAATGGCTATAATAAGCGGAATGGTAATAGGAAGCATAAATTGCTGTGAATCAGTTTCATTATCAACTGCACCTCCTATTGCAGCAAACAAGGCAGCATAGAGCAGATAGCCGCCAAGAAAATAGAACAGAAATGAAAAGATGATCGCTGAAAAATTAATTGAGCGTATCCCTTCGGCTACCTGTGCCATAACTGATTCGTCAATCTGAAGTGTTTCTTCCAATGGTTGATTGGCATCGGTAATTCTGGTATTACTTATCATCATATTTTCAGTTTCCGAAGCCCTGAACTTTTCAGGAAATGCAGTCTGAAATCCTACAACTATCACAAGAGTAAGCACAACCCATAATAAAAACTGAGTAAGCCCTACTAATCCTATTCCTACAATTTTACCCATCATAAGCTGGAATGGCTTTACTGACGAAACAATCACCTCAACAATTCGGCTGGTTTTCTCTTCGATAACACCTCGCATAACCTGACTTCCAAACATGAAAACAAACATATAAATAAGTATTGCCGAAACAAATCCCAGTATTGTAGCCACTTCTGAAAATTTCTTCTCTTCCTTTCCGCCTTCATGCAGCTTGATAGTTATTAGATTAACACTGCTTTTTATTGATCGCATTATGTCGGGGTCAATTCCGGATGCTGCAAGTTTCAGGCTTTCAACCTCGCGCCGCATACTGCTGTTAATATGTGATTTCATAATCATGGTAGGCTGCTTGTCGAAATAAAGGACAGCCGATGATGGTACGCTTACTTCAGTCATTGGAATATACAACAGGGCATCATCTCCGCTATGCGGGAAAATAGCCTTAGCCTGTTCAATTTCCAGGTCAAGGGGTTTGAAAATAAGCTCTTTGGTATTTTCGAACCTGTGAAAAAACAATCCGGTTTCATCAACCACCTGGATGGTTTTAACCTCTCCGCCCATCTGCGCCATATACACAGGCACAATAAACAAAGCAGCCATCAGTACAGGTCCAAGGATAGTCATTACGATAAACGACTTTTTCTTAACCCTTGTCAGATATTCACGTTGTATGATAAGTGAAATTTTATTCATAATCCGCAGCGCTTAAAGGTTATTGGCAATCTGGTTCATACTCTCATTTCCTGAAGCCTCATTTACTTTTCTGATAAAAATATCATTCATTGAGGGCAGCAGCTCTCTATATTCGTGAATTTCAACATATTGTATGAGGTTCTGAAGTAACTCGTTTGAGTGTGTGTGAGGCGGCACTTTTATCTTTAAACGTGTAAGGGCTCCTTCTTCAGTCATTTCAATCACCCTGTATTCGGGCTTCAATACATCGTTAATTTCGCCATTCAGTGAATTGCAAAGTACTTCGTAAATATTGTCTTTATAGTGTTGTTTTATATCCTTAACCCCTCCGTCAAGGATTTTTTCGGCTTTATTGATTAATGCTATATCATCGCAAAGCTCTTCAACTGACGACATGTTATGTGTACTGAAAATAATGGTAGCTCCTTTGTCGCGCAACGAAAGTATTTCTTCTTTCAGAATATTCACGTTTATAGGGTCAAACCCGCTGAAAGGCTCATCGAATATCAGTAACTGAGGTTCGTGAATTACAGTAATAATAAACTGAACTTTTTGCTGCATTCCTTTCGAAAGCTCTTCTACCTTCTTATCCCACCACGCCTGTATATCCATTCTTTCGAACCATTTTTTCAGACGTATCAAAGCTTCATGCCTGCTTAGTCCTTTAAGTTGTGCAAGATAAAGAGCCTGCTCGCCGACTTTCATTTTTTTATAAAGTCCGCGTTCTTCGGGCAAATATCCAATTTCTGCAGTATGCTTAGGGATGAGGCGTTCGCCGGCAAAGAATAATTTGCCCTCGTCAGGAGCGGTTATCTGGTTAATAATACGTATCAGTGTTGTTTTTCCGGCTCCGTTAGGTCCTAATAAACCAAATATTCTTTGTTTATCAACGCTGATACTTACTTTGTTCAATGCCAGATGATTGGCAAATTGTTTTTTAATGTTTTGAGCTATAAAAAGTTCCATTAATGAGAGTTTAATTGTGCAACTTTATGTTGACAAAGTAATTTGCATCAGGTTAATAATTAGAAATACTCTCTCATGCGCTCATAAAAATTCTTTTCCTTACCTGATAGCTTGGGTTGAAAATTTGATGATTCCTTAAGTTTTTCCAGGATTTCCTTTTCCGACTTCGTAAGATTTTCCGGAGTCCACACATTTATACTTACCAGTAAATCGCCGCGTCCATGATTTTCAATTGAGGGCAATCCCTTTCCTTTCAAACGCAATACCTTCCCCGACTGTGTACCCGGTTCAATACGAATACGGGCGCGTCCTTCAAGAGTAGGTACCTCAAGGCTCAAACCCAGAGCTGCTTCAGGAAAACTTATATAGTGTTCGTATAATAAATTGCTGCCATCCCTTACCAGATTCGGATGTTTTTGTTCTTCGATAAGAATGATAAGGTCACCCGGAATTCCACCCCTTGCTGCTGCATTACCTTTTCCGCTCATTGATAATTGCATGCCTTCAGCAACTCCAGCAGGTATATTAACCGTTATTATCTCTTCGCCCTTAACAACTCCGTTGCCTGAACAAGCAGGGCATTTATCGCTGATGATACGCCCTTCGCCACCGCATGTCGGGCAGGTACTTGTTGTTTGCATCTGACCTAAAAACGTACTTGTAACACGTGTTACATGTCCGGTACCATGACAGGTAGAGCAGGTATTGAAAGAGCTTCCGCCGCGGGCGCCACTGCCACTACATTCATTACAGCTTACATACTTCTGAACCTTTATCTTTTTTTCAACACCTTTCGCAATCTCTTCAAGAGTCAGTTTTACCTTTACCCTAAGGTTAGTTCCACGTTTCACATTACGGCGCTGAGATTGTCTGCCCCTGAAATCGCCAAATCCGCTAAATCCCCCAAAGCCAAAAGCATTTTCAAAAATATCGCCAAACTGACTGAATATATCTTCCATGCTCATTCCGGCACCACTGAATCCACCACCCATGTTCTTAAGCCCGTCATGCCCGAATTTATCGTATTTAGCACGCTTTTCAGAGTTGCTCAATACTTCATAGGCTTCAGCAGCTTCCTTGAATTTTTCTTCTGCCTCCTTGTTGCCGGGATTTTTATCAGGATGATATTTCAATGCACACTGACGATAAGCCTTTTTAATTGCTGTTTCATCAGCGTTACGATCAACACCCAATACTGTATAATAATCTCTTTTAGCCACGGTTTATTTATGGTTATTTTATTCTTGTTTTGTTATCCGTTTTTCAATTATGAGATACAATAATTACTCATTTTACGAACCCACCACCACTTTTGCAAAACGAATTACCTTGCCATTAAGTTTATACCCTTTCTGAACTACATCTATTATCTTTTGTTCACCGTCAGAGTCATCGCCGGGAATATGACTTACTGCTTCATGGAAATCGGTATCAAAAACCTGATCTTTTGCCTGTATCTCTTCAACACCTTTTTGTGAAAGAACCTTAAGCAACTTATTGTAAATGAGTGCTATACCTTCAGTAAAAGCATTTTCAGCACCGGCATCGGTTATATTTTTCAAAGCTCTGTCAAAATCATCAAGTACCGGAAGTAAATCAATTATCACATCCTCAGATGCAGTTTTGCTTAATTCTATTTTTTCCTTAATCGTACGCTTGCGATAATTATCAAACTCAGCATGTAGCCTTAAGTTGGTGTCCTTTAGTTCTTCGATCTGCCTGCGTAACTTCTGTTCCAGTTCATTTATTTTTTCCTCTCCGTTATCAGTGATTTCATCCTCAACAGCTTCCATCTGTGGTTGTTTTACTTCTTCCTGCTTCTTACCATCAGGCTTTTTTTCTGACATTTCCTTTTCGATATTTTTTGATTTCTTCATAATTATATCGTTGTATTTCTTTTAGTTTCCAATAAATGATCGTTTTGCAAATAAAAATAGTGCCACTAAAAGGTGGCTTTTTATTGTTATCAAATCGCCTGCCAGTACTTATTCTGCGCCAAAATGTCAGAACTCGGCGTTTTTTTTAAGTATAATTCTGGATACAGGCTTTGGAATTTAGAATCTGTGAATCTCTGCTCCCAGTTCTCTGAGCCTTTTGTCAATATTCTGGTAACCTCTGTCAATCTGATCAATATTTTCAATTATGCTTGTTCCTTTTGCCGATAATGCAGCAATAAGCAATGCCACTCCTGCCCTGATATCGGGAGAGACCATACGCATCCCTCTCAGCGGGATCTGCCGGTTCAAACCTATTACCGTTGCCCTGTGGGGATCACAAAGTATGATCTGTGCGCCCATGTCAATGAGTTTATCAACAAAAAACAAGCGGCTTTCAAACATCTTTTGATGTATCAGAACCGTACCTCTTGCCTGTGTGGCAGTAACCAGTGCAATACTTATGAGGTCAGGAGTAAATCCAGGCCAGGGAGCATCGGCAATAGTCATTATTGAACCATCCATAAAGGTTTCTACCTCATAATGTTCCTGAGCAGGAATATGAATATTGCCATCCGCCAGGTCCATCTTTATTCCAAGACGTCCAAACACTTCAGGAATTATGCCCAGTTCCCTGTGATCAACATTTTTAATTGTAATATCTGACCGGGTCATTGCTGCCAGCCCTATAAAGCTTCCTACTTCAATCATATCGGGCTGCATGGTATGATCACAACCTCTTAATGTTTCAACTCCTTCAATAGTAAGCAGGTTAGACCCTACACCGCTTATTTTTGCACCCATACAGTTCAGCATACGGCAAAGCTGAACAACATAAGGTTCGCAGGCTGCATTGAAAATAGTGGTTTTACCCGATGCCATAACAGCCGCCATAATAATATTGGCTGTACCTGTAACTGAAGCTTCGTCAAGCAGCATATATGTACCTTGCAGTTTGGGCGCCATTACATGGTAAGCTTTCAGATCGGGGTCAAAACTAAATTTTGCGCCAAGGTTCCTGAAACCATTAAAATGAGTGTCAAGCCTTCTTCGTCCTATTTTATCTCCTCCCGGCGTAGGAATATATGCTTCGCCAAAACGAGCCAGCAAAGGACCCATTATCATGACCGAGCCACGCAGGCTTGCAACTTTTTTCCTGAATTCCTTTTTTTTAAGCACTTCTATATCAATATCATCAGCCTGAAAAGTATAAGTTTGCTGGTCAAGCTTTTGAATTCGAACACCCAAATCGCCAAGCACTTCCATAAGTTTATTTACATCAAGAATATCAGGGATATTACGAATTGTGACTTTTTCAGGGGTTAGCAATACTGCGCATAATATTTGTAATGCTTCGTTTTTAGCACCCTGCGGTGTGATTTCACCTTTTAAATGGCATCCGCCTTTAATTTCAAATGAGCTCATTAGTTGAATTGCTTTCTTCTACCTCTGTTTTTAGGTTGCGATTTACCGTTGAATTTCTTTTTACGCTGACGAGCCAGAATATCGCTGGTTTCGGTAAGACGGGTTGTATCGCTGAGTTTAAGTTTTGAATCCGAAAGGAGTGAAAGATGATCAGAAATGATATCATCAGTTACTGATTCGCGGTTCCAACTTAAATATGATTTTTTAAGATAATTCGCTATAGCTCTGGTAAAGTTCTCTTTTTCAGGTCCTTCTTCAAGTTCTGTAACTTTTTCAATAATCCGGATTATATTTTTTCCATAATGCTTAAGTTCAATATTTTCTTGAGTATAGGGCATGGGAGATGGTTTTTTTTCAAGCATTTCCTTCGAAGGCTTTGGAAATGGTGAATCAATATCTAACTGAAAATCAGTAATTATATGCAGATGATCCCAAAGTTTCTGACGTGCATCAGGCGTATCTTTAACTTCGGGATGTAGAACTCCCATTATTTGCACAAGAGTCTTTGCCATGCGGATGCGTTTTTCACGATCGTCAATAGTTAACAGATGCATAGCCATTTTCTGAATATTTCTTCCATATTCAGGTACGACTAATTTTGATCGTTGTGTGTTGTATTCCATAAAAAAGTTTAAAGTATTATTACTGGAAATCATGTATGCGCTGATGGAGATTTTAGGGTATTATAACAGAAGCCATACATTTGGCTGCAAAGTTAACAAATCTCTTTGAATTCAAACAAATACATATTTCTGTGCTATTATTTAAAAGTGTTTATTCTGCTTCAGTCCTGCGAATATAGCTTTATTTCCGTTAGAAAAAAACTATTTGATGATCCTGAGTTTTGCAAATTTCAGCAAAAGTTGTTTTTGCCCTATGTTCGGGAAAAATATTGTTGCTTTCCGGTTCGAACCAATACCTTCAAGACTTATTATTTTACCCCGCCCGAAATGATCATGTTCTATTTCCATGCCGGTTTGAAGTTCACTGAAATCATCACTTAATGCACCCGTATTTCCTGCCATACGCTCAGCTTGTCTTAACGGCTTTATTTTTCTGTTCGCCGGCAAAGAAACCGGAAACTGAGTATTATCACTGGAAATATGATGATGCCCGGTCATTTTAAAATGTCTTCCCCCTCGTAATGATGGCTTTTCAATAAATTTCTGATCAATTTCATCAATAAAACGACTTGGTTCACAGGCTAATAGATCGCCCCAACGGTAGCGATTTTCAGCATAGGAAAGAAAAAGTCTTTCGCGGGCACGTGTTATTGCAACATAGAACAAACGCCGCTCCTCTTCAAGATCAGAACGTGAGGAAAGCGACTGAAACGATGGAAAAAGATTTTCTTCCAGCCCTACAACAAAAACATAGGGAAACTCCAGCCCCTTAGCCTGATGCATAGTCATCAGAGCAACCTTATCACGGTCATCCTTGTCGTTTTCATTGTCAGCGTCGGTAAGCAAGGCTATATCTAACATAAAATCGTCAAGTGAGGCTTTTTTAGTATTTCCGTCTTCCAGAGGTAATTCAGGGGTTTTTTCTGTGAACTCCCTGATAGCATTGAGCAATTCTTCAATATTATCTAAACGGGCTACTCCTTCCAGGGTTTTATCTTCATTCAGCTCTCGTATTATTCCGGATGACACAGCAATATGCTTAGCAAGATCGTAAGCATTGCGCGTTTTCAACTGAACCGAGAAACTCCTGATCATAGTGGTAAAATCACGGATCCTCTGAATTGTTCCCTGGTTAAGGGCACTTCTGAGCAATGCCATGTCATCAGTAACCTCCCAGATACTTTTGTTATTTTCACCTGACAGGGCGATCAGCTTTTCAACAGTTGTTTTTCCAATTCCTCTTGCCGGATAATTCACAATTCTGAGAAAAGCTTCTTCGTCATTATAATTGATACATAAACGGAAATAAGCCAGCAGGTCTTTAATTTCCTTACGTTTATAAAATGATAGACCTCCAAAAATACGATAGGGTATATTCAGCTTGCGTAGCGCTTCTTCCATTGCCCTCGACTGGGCATTGGTACGGTACAGGATTGCAAAAGCGCTGTTGGGCAGATGCTGATTCATTTTATTCTCAAAAATTGCAGCCGCCACCAAATTGCCTTCCTCGTTGTCAGATTGCGCCCTGAAGATCCTTATTTTATAACCCTCTTCATTTTCAGTCCATATCTCTTTGAAAATCTGATCCTTATTATTTTTGATAATGGAATTAGCTGCATCTACAATGGTTTTTGTTGAGCGATAGTTTTGTTCAAGTTTAAAAATTTTGTGATCGGGATAATCATATTTAAAATTCAGAATGTTTTTAATATTTGCCCCTCTGAATCCATAAATACTCTGAGCATCGTCGCCTACAGCACAAATATTTTCGTTATTGGCAGCCAGCTTTTTAATAATCTGATACTGAGCATAATTTGTATCCTGATATTCGTCAACAAGGATGTATTTGAACCTTTGCTGATATTTATACAGTGCATCCGGAAAGTCGCGAAGTATGATATAGGTATTAAAAAGCAAATCATCGAAATCCATTGCCGAAGCTTTGTAGCACCGCTGCTGATATATCATGAAAATACGGGCGGTTTCAGGTTTTTGAGCCATTTTATCGCTATTAACAAGCTCCTCATTATCAATATATTCCTGAGCCGAGATAAGATTCGACTTACATATTGAAATTCTACCAAGTAAGTAATTGGGTTGGTAAACTTTTGGATCGAGGTTTAACTCCTTAACTATGTTTTTCAGCAGATTTTTTGAATCATCGGTATCATAAATTGTGAAGTTTGATGGATAACCGAGCCTGTGTCCCTCAACTCTCAACAAACGAGCAAAAATAGAGTGAAACGTACCCATCCACACATTACGTGCATCAGCACCAACAAGCTGTACTATCCTCTCTTTCATTTCCCGGGCAGCCTTATTAGTAAAGGTCAATGCAAGAATATTAAAGGGATCTGTGTCTTTTTTTATTAGCCAGGCAACCTTATAAGTCAACACCCTGGTTTTCCCTGACCCTGCTCCTGCAATCACCATGCTGGCACCTTCGGTATGCATGACTGCTTCACGTTGCGCTTTGTTCAAACCATCAAAAAGTTTATCCACAATATTCCTTTCTCTTAAAACAGCAAAATTAGCTTATTTATGCCAGAACACAGTTGTGAAAATGTAATTTCCGGGTCGGGATTTATTAATAATACTGTTCTTTTATGTCGCTACTGCTGGTCTCAGAAACTTTAGCAGAAAAATTTTTTATCATCAGGCTTCCTGACGATTGGGATAGTACAAAAAAGACTCAGTGCTGGCTTCAAAGTCAGTGTGACCCAAACGGGAATGATCATAAGACAGAAATATCCGGCTAAATAAAAGTTTCTTATGGGTATATGAATTTTCAAAAAATGAGAAACTATAAAATTATACAGATATAGTAGTATTTAAAATATCAATTATATTTGTAAAAAACATTGTCCAAAGTGATTAAACCATCTTAGCCTGTTTAATTCACAAACCTACAATTTTCTTTCCAATCATCTCGTTTTCCATTCCGGATTTTGAGTTTAGGTATGGATCTGATTAGAATCAGGGTTATTCCATTGTTTTTCTAATTTTTAAACATACCTCTCCCATTCATCTTTTTCTTTGAAAAAAAGTGTGGATTTGTTGTTTGTTATATGTGAAAGAGCGGTAGAGGATAGTGTCTGGTCTATATCCTAAGCTCTTGAAACAACAATAATAAGTTTTTAAATATTTGTATTTCAGGAAACTCAACAGGAAATTCAATTTTCACTTTTGTCTTTAATATTTTCACTCTTGTGGCTATCTTCAATATTTTCAATTGAATGGTTTTCATGGTGGAATTTG
>CAZJZG010000048.1:0-17421 GCA_964550455.1 uncultured Bacteroidales bacterium
GTTTGAATCTTTATCATCCTTTCCAAGGTCCTAATGGTTGTCTTGAATTAGTGAACGGATCAAATTGTGAAGAATGTGGAGATTTAGTATGTGATACGCCTGCAGAATTTTTTGGGAATATCACTCCTTATAATGTTAATCCTAATTCATGTATATGGCTTGGTTGTCAAGGCATTAACTGCTACGACTCGTTAGGAGATCCATACAACCCTAACCCAAAATTAATCATGGGATACACTCATGTCAATTGTAGTGAAATAATTACACCAGGTCAAGGTCAAAGGATGAGAAACTCTATTGATACAATACCTATTTTACAGGCATGTATTATTCCTTTGGTTGATTCTATAATTTCAGACGTTACGCAGTGGGATTCACCAGTTTATATAAGTGGAAATGTAATTGTCAAGAATGGAGGCGAGTTAAAAATAACAGATACTGTTTATTTCGTTATACCCGGGAAAATTGTTGTCGAGCCAGGAGGCAAACTGATTGTTGATAATGGGGTTATTACTACTAAAAATTATAATCCATGGCTCGGTATTGAAGTTCTCGGAGATCCTGACCTTAACCAGTCCCCAACATCTAACCAGGGGTGGGTGCGGGTGATTAACGGAGGAACAATCGCAAATGCCGAAACTGCTATTCGTGCTGGTATTAAAACATTTTCAGAAGAGAGGTTCAATTATACACAAACCGGTGGTATTGTTCAGGTTGAAAATGCCATTTTCAGCAATAACCAAACTGCCATTGAAATGCTGCCTTATAACAATACTAATATAAGCTATATCAGACACAGCACTTTCGAAACCAAAGCTACGGTTCTTAATACTGTTGTTCCTGACTATTTTATAAAGATCATTACTAACAATATTCAGGACATCAGCGGTTGTACTTTTAAAAACTACCGCAATGTTCTTGAACCTAACTCTTTAGCCCGCGGTAACGGAATCTATGTATTTAATTCAAATCTTAAAAACAAATGCTCATCACTGATAACTCCCTGCCCGCCCACTGAATACTACCCAAACAAATTCACAAACCTTTACTACGGCATTTATGTGCTGAGTGCAGGGCAAAACAGCTATATATCGATTATTAAGAATGAATTTGAGAACAACTACCGCAGCCTTTATTTAAGTGGAGTTACAAATGCACGGGTTACCTCAAATGATTTTATTATCAACACTCCGTTTGAAGAAAGCGGCGGCTACGGCATGTACCTTGACGGCTGTACCGGATACTGGGTAGAGGACAACGAGTTTAGACATAATGGAACAAGTGCCACAGGTATAGGGCTGATTGTAAATAATTCAGGAACTAACCCCAACGAGGTTTATCGCAACCGCTTTATCAGGCTGGAGCAGGGCATCTCGGCGCAGGGAACCAATAAGGATTACAACACAAACATTGGCTTACAGCTACTTTGCAACGATTTTACTGATACCTGGGCTGATATCCTGATTCCTAAATCTGAGTCTGACCGCAGGTTTGGCATAGCCGCCTGGCAGGGCGATAGCACCTTTATGGCCGGCAATCTTTTCCACCATCATACCGGAGTGCCATACAATGATATCAATAATGAAGGGGAACATATCACCTATTTCTATCCATTTCAAAATACAAACAGGCGGTTGGTACCAAAAGAATTTACCGAAAATACGGTAACCATTGTTCCAGTTCATCATGTCATCCCATGGGATTATGCAATCGGTTGCCCATGTCAACTTGAATCCGGTGGAGGAGGGCAGGAAGAAGAGATGATGGATCAAATGTCTGAAAGCAGGCAGCAGGCGGAAGCTACAGAAGAAATATTAGGCTTGCTCATTGACGCTGGCGATACCGAAGCCTTGCACTGGGATGTGTTGATGAGCACTTCGCCCCAGGCAATGCAAGTGTATGGTGAATTGATAGGAGCTTCGCCATGGCTGAGCGATACTGTATTAAGCGCAGCCATTTTAAAAGAAGATGTGCTGTTGGATGCTATGATTCGCGATATCATGGTTGCCAATCCTAATACGGCTAAATCGGACAAATTGCTGGAAGAGCTTGAGCAACGCTGGACACCCCTGCCCGAATACATGAAAGCACAGATTTTGCAGGGTAAGAACCTGGTATCAGCAAGGGAGCATGCCGAAGCATTATTGGCTCGCCACAGGCTTAACCAGACCAGAGCGGTGAATGCGCTGGCAAGGGCATGGCAACAAAATACAGACAGCCTTATATGGTTGTGGAACACCGACAACAACCTGATATCTAAGTATAATCTGGCTTTCATGTACCTTGAAATGGGGCAGTCTGCCCAGGGAACTGCGGTTTTGAACAATATACCTTCACAGATAAGCCTAAGTAACTCACAGCAATCAGAATACCAGCAAATACAGATATTATATGACATACTGGCAAGTTTAGCTCAGGAAGGAAAGGGAGTCCAGAATGCTGAAAGCCAGCATATTTCCATGCTGCTGGACATCGAAAGCGAATCAACAGGACCTGCCGCTGTTTATGCCAGGAACGCTTTGTTGGCATTACAAGCGCTTATCTACAATGAACCCATTCTACTGCCCGATTTACTGAAATCAAGGGCAATGGAAACAACATACCAAACAATGCTTGAAAACCTGCCCACGAAAAGTCTGAATGTATTTCCGCTTCCGGCACGCGATTTTCTGATTGTGGAATACGTTATGGATGCCGAAGCCAAAGGCCGGCTTGAGTTTACTGATGATACCGGCAGGTTGGTTCACACCATGGAAGTAAGCGGACCTGTAAACCAGCAAATAATTAATACTCGTGACTGGAAATCCGGCTGGTATGTCGCCAGCCTGAAAATCCAAACAAAAACAATGGAAAGTGTTAAATTTATAATTACTGACTGATAACGTCAGGGTTGCTTCGCTGATGATATATCACTAAGCGGTGCATCATTGGCGAAGCAATTTTTTAAACTTTTGGTGAAATGAAAAACATAAAATTGTATCTTATATTTTCCCTTTTATCTTCATACTGTTTCCCACAAAATTCAATTGAAGGTATTTACATAAGTATCCCTAATAATAACGTGGCAATCGAAGAAATTATCCCATATTATGATAAAGGTTTTTATTTAGAAAACATATATTATAAATCATTTAGTAGTGGTGGAAATAGCTGGAATATTAAGACAAAGGCAAACATTGATTTTTTATGGGACAATTTTGTGGTTCACAATTCAGAAACTCCTGTTGGAAACGTTGTTAAAATAGATTCGGTTGGATGCAGATATGTGGGAGGAGCTCTTTATGGAATTGGTGGAACCAGCACTCCATTACTAGTAAAGTATAACCAATGCGGAGAGCAGGAATGGTGTGTTTTACTACCAAAAATTGGATATGGTCAAGGTCTGGTAATTGATTTCCTCATCAACAAGCATAATGAAATAATTGTAGCCTTAATGTATCTGAATCCAAATAACCCTTCTTTCAGGGATCAGGCTTTTCTTGCCGCATTTACCACGCAAGGCGAGCTATTATGGGAAAATGCCTATGCTTCTCCTTTGAATCATCCGCTATTAAGAATTCCTATTGTGTATCAACTAGATTATGTCAATAATGAATATTATATGACAGGCTATTGTTATTATGCATACACATCGAATCCCGACCGCTTCATTTTAACTCCACTTTTTGTTGGTATTGACAGCCTTTTTAATGAAAAGTGGATATTACCATTTGGTAATTTAATGAATTTCATAGGAACTGGTGATGCTTCAACCTTAATTAATGATACGATATTAATGGGTATAGGTACAAAAAGAGGAATCGGTCTAGATATGTTTGGAGTATCTATGTTATATTCGACAAACGGTCATATCATTAGTTATGAACAGCTTGAAAATGAACTTATATATCCAGTCACAGTTTCTACACAATTTAGAAATATTGAAATTATTAATGAAACACATTTTGTAATTAATGGTTTTTACGAGCCAGTATATAATTCATTCTTCAATATGGAGTTCGTTATTGATACTAAATGCTCTCTTCACCGCTATCAGCCAAGACCTAATGCAATTGGACTTTCAAGTTTGATAAAAACCTCGGATAATAATTTTATTGTAGGTACTTCTTATGGAGTTGGAAATGCTTTAAGGAAAGGGTTAGTTTACAAATTCGATGAAAATCTCCAATCCGTTCCTTTTGATTCTACAACCTACGTTTATGATAGTCTTTGTCCATACCCTATTCAATCAGGCACCATAGATTTGAGTGATTGTATGGTATTAACATCTACAGACTGGATACCTACTCCTAAAGAGTATTATGCAAGCATAAGCGCAATTCCAATTACAATTTACCCCAACCCCGCAAAAGACCAGATAACCTTTACCTTTGAAAACACGGAGCATCACAAAAACATTGAGCTAAGGTGTTTTAATCTGCTTGGTGTATTGCAGCATCAAATAAAAGTGCAGAGGGGGCAGCAGCAATATAGTGCTAACATAAAAAACTGGGCGCCGGGAATATATATTGCCGTAGTTTACAGCGATGGCAAGCCTGTGGGAAGGGGGAAGTTTGTGGTACAATAATTTCAATCAGAAATAATGATAATGCCGGTTGATTTTTGTTATATGATCTTTGTAAAAACATAGTTCGCAGATTAGTTTACTGCTTTTAAAAGTTAAGAAATCAAAGAAATATTAACCATTCAGACTGTTTTATTACTTTTTTTACTACCTTTATACCCGATATTTTATTACCGGTTGGAAAAATATAACAGGCCAATTATCACTCCGCTCAATTGTTCTGAATATTTTAACCACGGGCATAATTTACGCAGTATTATAATAGCGGGATTGGCAGTATTTATGCATAGAGTGAGTATTCTGATAAATCAATCTGCTGTTAACAAAGCTTTCTGCTACTATGATCTTTGATTAGGTTTATTGAGATATAACGCTAATTTGATTATTAACCGCCAAAAAATAAATACAATGAGAAAAATTACCCAAATCCCAAAAACACTTTTGCTTACCCTGTTATTGATCCCTTTTGCGGGTAAAACTCAGCTTCCTGAATCTAACATCCTGAGAATTCATGATGCTGTTGGGTTGCCACAGTCAACCGTGGTTATTGATGTTGAAATGGAAAATAATGACCCTATAACTGCTTTTCAGATTGATATTCCGTTACCATCCGGTTTTTCATATATTGCCGGTTCAGCCGTACTTAATCCCTTACGACAGGTAGATCATATTGTTGGATCCAATACAATACCAGGTACTAACATATTCAGAGTTGTTGCTGTAAGTGTAACAGGGGCAGCATTTTTAGGATATACCGGTATAGTGGTGTCGTTTAAGCTTAATACACCATCTCAGACCGGTAATTATATGTTAGAACCTGAAAATTGTATTATGGGATGCCCGCACTGTGTAAATGGCATTGAGGACTGTATTCATGGTATGGTTTCAATTATTGAATCCATGCCCCTGACAAGCGGGGATTCAAATTGTAATGGAAGCGTTAATGTCATGGATGTAATAACAACAGTTAAATATATGCTTGGCGACAATCCACAGCCTTTCTGTTTTGAAAACGCCGATGTTAATGGTGATGGAATTGTGAATATATTAGATGTGGTGAGTACCACTGATATTATTTTGAATTGAAGCTATTGCTAATGGTATTGACACAACAGAGTTTATAAACAAGCTAAGATTCACTCATTAGGATTCTCGATCATTTCAATTATTTGCCCAATAATTTTTTCGGTATAGTCAAAGCCTATCTTAAAAATCTCGTCAGCTTTACGAAAGTCGAATGTATAATACTCCTGAATTCCTTCCGGAACAATGACAAAATCACAAACTTCTAGATTTTCTTTAACATTACATTCCACACCAAGTCTCAGGCAGCGTTCAGCAATTTCCTTAATTCCGTTTATATGATCTATAGGCTCGCATTGGTTAACATCAACTCCTATCAGTCGTTTACATTTATTTCTTATGGCGGTTGAAGGCATATTATTAAGCAAACCACCGTCAACGTATATTTGATCATTAATTATACGTGGTTTGAAAACTATAGGTATTGAAGCTGAAGCAATTATATATTCAAATAACGGACCCTCGCTGATTATCTCACTAAGTCCGGTATTCAGATTACTTACTGATACAAACAAAGGCTTTTTCAAAGCGCTGAAATCATTTTTGTCAATATGAGCTGCAAGAAGCTCCTCCATATACTCAAGATTAAGAAATCCATCGCCCGGCAGACTCCAGCTAAGAAATCTGGAGAGTTTCTCCTTTTTGATTTCTTCAAGAATAAATCTGGCTTCGTAACTTGCTGCATACAAACAACCTATAATCGCACCCATGCTTGCACCTGAGATTATACCGGGTTCAAGATTGTGATTTTTTAAGCTTTCAAGCACTCCTAAATGTGCAATTCCTCTGGCACCTCCTCCACTAAGCGAAATGCCCAACTCGTATTTAGGGTTCGAAGTATCCATTTTCTTAACTTTCTATTATTGTAACAAATAAGTTATTCAGGATAATTTGAGTATTAACCAGAGAAGTAGTGATGCTAACAGTATGAAGACCAATGATTATCGGTTCAATAATTAATTCACTTATGTATAAATTTTTTCCGAATTTAATTTTTTATATGCTAAAGAACATTCATTTGCCTCTGCACATTTCTATCAATCAAAGCTTTCAGAATTCCGGCAGGGTCCTCAAACCTGTTAGCAAGCATCATGGCAGCTATTATATACGGCTTATAACTAGCTTCTTTATAAGTAAAAATACGATATTTATCAAAAACATCAGCACTTACTTCACCGTGCTCACATGACACACCCGAGATATCAGCAGGCAGGCAATGCATATACAAGGCATTTCCATTATGCGTAAGCTTCATCATTTCTTCATCACAGCACCAGTCCATATACTTTGCATTATTTGCAAGGCAATATTTTTCGAGTTCAATCAGTCTGGGTTTGTCAGCAACTTTGAGCAATTTTGTGCGCTGTTGCATAACATGATACGGTGCCCAGCTTTTGGGATAAACAATATGAGCATCTTTAAATGCCTCTTTCATTGAATGGCTCACCTTAAAGCTTCCACCATGCTTATTTGCGAAATCAGAAGCCTGAGCCATTATTTCAGGGATCAACCCATAACCTTCGGGATATGCAAGTTCCACATTCATACCAAAGCGTGTCATCAAAGCAATAATACCCTGCGGAACCGAAAGAGGTTTTCCATAACTTGGTGAGTAAGCCCAGCTCATTACCAATTTTTTACCTTTAAGATTTTCAAGAGAACCAAAATGTTTTTTAAGAAACAGCAGGTCAGCCATGCTTTGGGTAGGATGATCCATATCGCACTGTAGATTTACGATTCCGGGGCGAACCGGCAAAACACCATTTTCATAACCATCATCCAGCGAAGCTGCTACTTCCCGCATGTATTTGTTTCCTTCACCCAGATAAATATCATCGCGTATTCCAATAAAATCACTCAAAAATGAGATCATCTGCGCTGTTTCTCTTACTGTTTCACCATGGGCAATTTGTGATTTTTCTTCATCCATATCCTGTATTGCCAGCCCTAACAAATTTGATGCTGACGCAAACGAGAAACGGGTACGGGTTGAGTTATCACGAAATATAGAAATAGCGAGACCTGAATCAAAAACCCTTGGCGAAATATTTTCCTTACGCATATTTTTAAGCAAATCAGCCAGCTCGAGGATCAGGATAAGATCCGATTCTGTTTTTTCCCAGGTTAAAAGGAAATCTTTGCCAAACATGCCATTTTTTATGACTTCAATCTTCTGCAATTGTGATTTTATGTTCTTTATACTGATATCCATATTTTTTTTGATTAATGAAATAAATTATGATTTTTACATTTTAAACATCTGATTTCATGGTAAATAGTACAGGTATGATAACATACTTTATCTTTTTAAACCATACAATTTTTCGGAACCTAACCTTGAATACAAATTAAATACAATATGCAAATGCTGCATAGAATGCTGATGCTGCAATAAGGTCGGCAACCGGTACTTTTTCATTAGGAGCATGAGCCAGCACTTCATTACCGGGTCCAAAGCCTATAACAGGTATTCCATAAAGTCCATTTATTGTAACTCCATTAGTTGAAAAAGTCCATTTATCAACACGAGGATCTGAATCAAACAGTTTTTTATATGCATTCACTCCAGCAACAACAATTTCATGATCCTGTGGGATCTTCCATGTAGGGTAATATTTCTCCATCCCGTATTTCAAACCAGTATAGGCTGTTTCTTCATAATAAAGGATTTCGGCTTTAGCATTTATACCGGCAATGATTTCCTCAATTTCCTTCATGGCTGATTCCTTTGTTTCGCCCCAGGTCAGCCGTCTGTCGAGATGAATACGCGCATAATCTGACACTGCACAAAGTGACGGACTTCCCGAAATTATCTCAGAAATGGTTATACTACCCTTTCCAAGGAAATCATCATATTTAAGCCTTTCATTCAATTTTTCAATTTCGAGCGCTGTTCCTGAAGCCATATAAATGGCGTTTTTTCCTCTTTCCGGAGCTGATCCATGTGAAGAGATCCCATAAAAGTGCACATGAATCTCCATCCTACCGCGATGCCCGCGATAAATACTAAGATTTGTAGGTTCAGTAATTATAACATAATCAGGTTTTATCCCATCCTCTTCTACAATATATTTCCAGCACAAGCCATCGCTGTCTTCTTCCATAACGCTGCCAACAAAATAAACAGTAAGATCCCTGTCAAAACCCAAATCCTTTAATATCCTGCCGGATGTTACAAAAGCTGCCGGACCACCTTTCTGGTCAACAGTACCTCTTCCATGAACACAGTCATCTTTGATTTCACCGGCTAAAGGGTCAAAATCCCAATTTTCCAGCAAGCCAAGGTCAACGGTATCCATATGTCCATCAATGGCAAGTATCTTTTTGCCATTGCCGATCCTTCCAATAACATTGCCAAGCCCGTCAATAAAAACCTCGTCGAATCCGGCTTCCTGCATTTGTCGCTTTAACTCGAGTTGAACATCTTTCTCTTTGGAACTCAAAGACTTAATTCTGACAAGTTTTGAAAGATTTTCGGCTGTATAATCTTTGTAAGATTGAGCAGCCTGATGAATTTTGTTAAAAATATTGTCCATTATTTAATAGTTTAGTTCAATTTGCTGAATTTGCCATAAGCCCCCAAAGATATCAAAAATAAGCCAACAAACAGCTTTACAGACTTATTGATAAATAATTTTCGGTAATACATGTGAACCACTCATTGAGAAAGCATTTAGCCAGAAAAAAATCATAATAATAATCAATAAGAAACATCTGCTTTTTTGAACAATCGAGAAGGTAGGGGGATTGCTCCCCCTCCCTCTTTCACCACCGTGAATGGTGAAAATAGTTAAGCCAGCTACGACTTTGTTCCGCTTTATCTGACCATAGGCTTGTGTGATATTTCTGTGAGTAAGAACTTCAGATTTGCTAATGACTTCTTTCAGATTCAGGGTCATCCACGACACCCTTATCAATCGCTAATGTTTCCAATCAACCCGGCACATGCAGGAACTTTCATCCTGCCAGCTTAATATCATGCCGGACATACAAAAAACCGGAACACAAAATCTATTGCATTCCGGTTTTTTAAAGAAATCAGGTTTAAAGTATCTGTACAGAAAGTACTCTTACAATTTTCTGCCTTCTTCAATAAAACAGTTAACTCCTTTTATAACAGGACGCATTGAGAATGACAGTTTTACCGGATCGGATTTTAGGCGATACTGCTCCATAGGTCCTGGACCGCAACTTCCGCCACCGAGACCTAAATGCTCAGCATCTATGGTTATAATTGTTTCTTTACGTGTTACAAGTTCAAATGGATGGTTAGCCTTATCAAGGTCAATTGGCAGATGATGAAGGGTGCTAAAATTCATTTTTCCATCACCAACGAACTCAATGCCAGCACCTTTGCGATCGGTTACAGCAAACCACCTTACATCACTTCTGTTGCCCATATCCTGAGGACGGATATAATCTTCGGTCATCTCACTTACCGGTTTTTCATACAATCCAATTATCGCTGATGTTTTGCGGTCGCGGTAATTTTCATGAGGACCTGCTCCCAGCCAGGTTACCTGTTCATAACCTTCAGGCATTTCCATAATAATGCCAAGTTTGGGCAACAGCCAGTCAACATGTTGAGGATTTATTTCAACCTCTATATCTACCCTTCCATTATCAAAAATCACATAATCATAGCGTGAATCCACAGTGAAGCCTTTTGGTGATCTTGAAGAAATATTTGTTGTAATTTTCACCCTGTATGGTGATTCCTGCTTTACATCGAACGATTTAACCACATGATCCAAAGCATGTAATTGCTGATCCTGCCAGATTGGACCCGGACCTCCTCCAAAAACATAGTCATTGTCAACCGGAGCTCTGAAAACATTGGTACGTGGACCTGATACCCTTGCAGATGTTACGGTGTCCCATGAAACAAGCCGGGTTTCGGGTTTAATTCCATAAATGGCAGCATTTTCAGTTTTAATAAGAGCCTGATTATTATAATACCAGTTCGTAATAGTGCCGGCTTTTCGGTTGAAAGCTACTCTGAAATCCTTGCCTTTTATACAAACGTTGTCGTCATGTTCATCAATAGTGAGTTCAAACTGGTTTAACAACAGATCTGCTTCAGCCTCCGAAACATCATAAGGTAATGATAACTGACCGTATGCAACCACATGTCCGCGCTTTGCCCATTTTTCATCTTTTGCCAATTCCAGATACAGATTAAGAAAATATTCTCTGCCGGGTTTAAGCAAAGGTTTCTCAAAATTCAACTTCAGTTTTCCTGTTTCTCCAGGCTTAACATCTGCAACAAAATCACCCGATTGTAATGCTATCCCGTCTTCAGTGAGTTCCCATATTCCTTTATATTTATTCAGATTTATAAAGTCATTACGATTAAGTACAAGAACTTCTCCCTGAAGTATATTTCCTTCAGTAAACTCCGCGTTCTGATAAATGCGTTTTACTTCCTGCATTTTAGCAGTTATTTTTCTGTCAGTCGTAGTAATCCCGTTAACACAGAAATTCCAGTCGGTAGGACGATCGCCAAAATCGCCGCCATAAGCAAGGAAGTATTCACCCGATTTTCCGGGAATTTCTTTATACAAAGCCTGATCAGCCCAATCCCAGATACAGCCACCAATCAATCTTGGGTATGAATAAATGGCATCCCAGTATTCTTTAAGATTTCCCACAGCATTTCCCATTGCATGAGCATATTCGCACATAAAAAATGGTTTGGGTTCATCTTTTTTGCCTTCGTTGTTCACCCATACCACATCGGGATACATCACCGAAACAATATCAGCAACATCGTTATATCTTTCGTAATGGATAGGACGACTCGGATCGCGCTTTTTAAGTGTGGCAGAAGCAGCTTCAAAATTAATTCCCGGACCGGCTTCATTACCCAATGACCATATAATTATTGACGCATGGTTTTTATCTCTTTCCATCATATTCATTATCCTGTCAATATGAGCCTGCTGCCAGCTTTTCACATGACCAAGGGAATGTTCTCCATAACCCATCCCATGCGATTCAACATTGGCTTCATCAATCACATATAAACCATAACGATCGCAAAGAGTATAGAAAAAAGGATCGTTGGGATAGTGAGCCGTTCTAACTGTGTTTATATTAAACTGCTTAAACAGTTCAACATCCCTGATCATTGATTCACGGGAAATATAACGGCCATCGTATGGATCAATATCATGACGGTTTACACCTTTGATTTTAATACTCTTGCCGTTCACCCAAAACTGCTTGTCTTTTACTTCAACTTTTTTGAAGCCAAAATCAGTACGTTGTACAAGTAACTGATTACCACCGGCATCACGTGTAACAACAAGTACTTTATAAAGATTGGGTTCTTCAGCTGACCACAACGCAGGTTTTTCAACAGTGGTTTTCCAGATTTGAGTAGCTTTATCTGCCTTGCCTGCAATCACTTCCGAACTAAACACAGGCTTTTGTCCTTCAAATTTTTCATTAAAAGGGAACATGTAAACATCAACAAAATATTTCCCTTTAGCTTTATGATTAACAAAATTTGATTCCATGGTAAAAGCGGCACTGGTAAAATCCTCATTAAGGTCAGATTTCAGCCAGAAGTCCCTCAGATAAAAATCAGGAACTGACATTAAATAAACATCCCGATAAATTCCACTCATACGCCAGTAGTCCTGATCTTCAAGATAACTGCCATCACTCCACTGATATACTTCAACAGCAAGGGTGTTTTTTCCGGGTTTTACGTAATTACTAATGTCAAACTCAGCCGGAAGGCGGCTGTCTTCGCTGTAACCGACTTTTACTCCATTCACCCACACATACATAGCGCTCTCAACACCGGCAAAATGCAATAGTGTCCGTCTGCCCCTGAATTCCTCAGGAAGTGTGAATTCTTTTATATATGACCCAACCGGGTTCGGAAACTTATACTTTGTGTATTCAACCGGTACCGGCTCCATGATATAAGGCGGTTTGGCTGCATGAGGGAAAGTAACATTGGTATAGATCGGGAAACCATAACCTTTGATTTGCCAGCATGAAGGCACCTCGATATTATCCCACCATGTAATATCATAATCCGGTTTGTAAAATTCCTTAGGCCTCAGATCAGGATGCCTGACCCAATTAAATTTCCAGACACCATTAAGGTTCAGATAATAAGGCGAGCGACTCCAGACCTCAGCCAATGCCTGATCAGTAGTAGCATAAGACATCCAGGTGTTACGTGCTTTTTCGCGGTTAATGTAATTAATGGTTTCGTTTTCCCACTCGGGGCGCTGCGAAAACAACATAACCGGCATAAAAATAAGTACGATTACCAGTAAACTCAATCTGTTCATAATGTAATAATTAAAATTTTTACAAAACTATTGTTTGTTTTGATAAGGTAATACTTTCTGCAATATAAAAACAAAATAACAGTTTAAAAATTCAGCTTCAACTACTTCTGAATCAGACACAAAATCATGATTTTTTAACAAAAACAGAAAGTTTGCATAAGAAGCACTCTAAAAACAAATTGTAAAAAACATCATCATCATTGTTTGAACACAAAACCGCAGTATTACGTTGATATAACTGGAAACATAAAATAATAATATTTGCAGGTGCAAACCGTTAATGCATTATTGATTTCAGGATACTATTAATACAGCTTTGTGAAAAAAACACTATCTATTTCGCTTATATTTTTATTGTTGATTTTTTCTGCAGCCGGTCATGCGCAAATTGGCGGCAAATCAACTTATAAATTCTTAAGCCTGCCATCTTCGCCACGCATTGTTTCAATGGGAGGAGATTTTTTAAGCATCAAAGATGCTGATATAAATCTGGCACTTTCAAATCCTTCGCTGATAGTACCTGAGTTAAACAACCAGCTAACTCTGAATTTCGTTGATTATTTTTCTGATATTAATTACGGTTTTATATCCTATGGCCGCAGTTTCGAGAAAATAGGAAACTTTGTAGGATCGGTACAGTATATTGATTACGGAAGATTTACCTATGCAAACGACGCTGGTGAGACAGCAGGAAATTTCAAAGCCGGAGAAACTGCACTTATCATTGGCTGGGGAAGGCAATTGGATTCAACTTTCAGTATTGGAGCAAATTTCAAGACTATTTTTTCTGCTTTTGAATCCTATAATTCTTTTGGGCTTGCTGTAGATGTTGCAGGAACCTATCAGAACGAACATGGATTTGCAGCATCGTTACTGGTTCGGAATATAGGAACTCAGATCATTACTTACGATAATGGAAGTCGTGAACCTTTGCCATTCGATCTGCAGATTGGCATGTCGAAAAAATTAAAACACGTACCATTTAGATATTCCATTTTATTGACAAACCTTCATAAATGGGATCTCACCTATGACGATCCCACCAAACTTAAAACCGATCCTTTTACAGGAGAGAAAATCAAGGAGGACAAGTTCATGGATTTCCTTGATAAAACCTTCAGGCACGTAATAGTTGGTGTTGAGTTCATACCTACCAGAAATTTCAGTATAAGGCTGGGTTATGATTACAGGCAAAGACAGGAATTAAAGGTAGATTCAAAATTATCCACTGTAGGATTATCCTGGGGATTTGGGTTCAGAATCTCAAAATTTCAGTTCAATTATGCCCGCAAAGCCTACCATCTGGCAGGATCACCAAATTTTATCAGCATTAGTACAAACCTTTCGGATTTTTTATAAAAACTTAAAGCATCAGAACTCAAAACCAATGGGCTGCTATTAAAACACTGATTTTCAAAAGTCGAATTATTAATGATTAAAATTGTTATTGACGATACTGCCGGTTATTGTTTTGGAGTCAGAAACGCTATTAAACAGTCTGAAGCCATTCTTGAGGAAGATGAGTATTTATATAGCCTCGGACATATTGTTCATAATGAAACTGAAGTGAACCGCCTGAAAACACAAGGTTTAAAAGTGATTGACCATGAACAGCTCAAAACCCTGAAAAACTCAAATGTACTGATCCGCGCTCACGGCGAGCCTCCCTCAACATACGAAACAGCTTACAAAAACAATATTGTTCTTATTGATGCCACCTGCCCTATTGTTAAACATTTACAGAAAAACATAAGCGAACGCACAGCTTTGAATGAAGAAACCAATAGTCAGGTTGTTATTTATGGAAAAAAAGATCATCCTGAAGTTATCGGACTGGTGGGACATGCAGAAGGAAATGCTTTAGTGATCGCTACTAGCGAAGATATTAAAAATATAAATCCCGGGAAAGATGTACACCTTTATGCTCAGACCACCATGAACCCGGAAAATTTCGCAAAATTAGCAGAGGAAATAAGAGCTTATCTAACGGAATATGATCCTGTGAACAGCAAACAGGTATTTGAACATAATACAATTTGCAGGCAGGTATCAAACCGGGTTGAAGGATTGAAGAGATTTGCCTCAACACATGATTTATTGCTTTTTGTAAGCGGAAGGCAAAGCTCAAACGGGAAATTCTTATTCAGTGTATGTAAAGAAGTCAACCCAAACTCATATCATATTGAAAATAAGGATGATATTAACAAAAACTGGTTTGAAAACATAAAATCAGTTGGAATTTCAGGAGCTACTTCAACTCCAACCCGGCAACTCAGTGAAGTAGCTGATTTTCTTAAAGATTTTCTGCTCATGAATGAGACCTTATAATACGACAGGAAGATTTTGAGGTTTTTTACACTATAAATTTTCCTGTCAATTATTTCTAAAAGAAAAAATCGCTCATTTCATGACAAGGATTCACGGAATCATATTTTCAGATCACAATAAGCCGCTTGCTTAAAACACCTTCAGTAGTTATTATTTGAACCATATATGTTCCAGTAATATAATTACTTATATTAAGTATGATTTTATCATTAATTATATCAGGTTTTAGATATTTCCAGATTTCCCTGCCCTGAATATCAAAGATCACTATAGCTTCAACAGTGACATTAGAATTTTCAAAAGATATTGTAGCCATATCACCTGCGGGATTAGGATAAACGCTGACAACCGGATCAGAATACTCTTCAAAACTGGTATTATCAGTAAAATCGAAAACTGCAAGCAAGGAGCGGTCTTTAAGAGCTGTAAACATCAATAAAGTATCAGTAGAAACCACTGCCCCATACTCTCTCCATTCAATAAACCTATAACCAGAATAAGCAATGGCTTCCAAAGTTACAAGCTGTCCGTGTTCATGAATCCCTGAACCGGTTACAATTCCCCAATCACTATTATTAATATCCACACTGATGGTATAAGCATTAATTTCAAATATCGCGTGTATGCTATGATTGCTGGTGACATTAACAAATTCGTATTCAGAAACCGGACCTATACTCACATCATCAATCAAAACATCGGCAATATGAAAGCCCTCGTTAGCCTGAATCAGGAATGACTGACTTCCCCCATAAACCACAGTATTAATTCCAAAAGGTTCAATAAACCCATTTTCACCTGCACTAGCCATAATATTACACATTATCTTATGCAATACAATATGGAATATTTCATCCTGGCTAACAGCAACCACACCACTTGCAGTCTGATATCCCTGAGCAGTTATCTCATAATTATACATTCCGGGAGCCACATTCTCAAAGGTATAGTCACCCGCCTCATTACTCATATTCCCAAGAGTGATTATTGCATAAGTAACCGGATTATTGCTTTCATCCTTGATTTCAAAAGTCACAGTGTAGGTTATTAACTGAAAATTAGCGATCAGAGTAAGATTACCATCCGGCATAGCAAAAGTAGCGTCAGGATTAGTTGAAATTACACTGCCATTAAGATTAGTCCAATTCACAAAGTTATAACCTGTATTAGGGATGGCATTAATGATTACAGTTTCTCCCTGATTATAGTTACCGCCTCCACTAACTGTACCGCCCTCCGTTGGGTTAACAATCAGGGTCAGAGTATAGACGACCGGTTCAAAATTTGCAATCAGGGTAAAATTGTTCGGAGGCATGGAAATAGTAGCAGCAGGCTCAGTAGAAATAACATTACCCTGAAGATTAGTCCAATTCACAAAAACATATCCTGCATTAGGAATAGCGTTAATATTTACAATATTACCATAATTATAATTTCCGGCTCCGGCAACAGTTCCTCCTGCCGATGGATTAGCAATAAGAGTAAGAGTATAACTGATTGGCTGAAAGTTTGCTATTAGCGTCAGATTATTTGAAGGCATGGAAATAGTGGCAGATGGATCAGTAGAAATAATATTACCGTTAAGATTAGTCCAGTTAACAAATGAATATCCTGCATTAGGAACAGCGTTAATATTTACAATGCTGCCATAATTATAATTTCCGGCTCCGGTAACAATTCCACCGGCTGAAGGATTTGCAATCAAAGTGAGAGTGTAGTTAATCAATCCAAAGTTTGCTATCAGGGTATGATTGCCGGCAGGCATGGTAATTATTGTAGCAGGGTTAGTAGAGATAATATTTCCATTGATATCAGTCCAACTTATAAAAGTGTACCCGGTGTTAGGAAATGAATAAATATTCACCTGGTCGCCGAAATTATATATTCCAGCTCCTAATACTATCCCTCCGGCTTCAGGGTTTGCAACCAGCGTCAAAGTATAGCCTGTCATTTCAAAATTGGCGATCAATATAAGATCTTCAGCAGGCATTAGAAAGCTGTATGCAGACTGATTGGATATGAGATTACCTTCAGTATCTGTCCAGTTAATGAAATTCCAACCTGGATTGGGATTTGCACTTATATTAACTGTATCTCCGACATTATAGATTCCTGATCCCATGACTATTCCGC
>CAZJZG010000049.1:0-17314 GCA_964550455.1 uncultured Bacteroidales bacterium
TTAAGAACAATTGAGTGGAGCGATAATTGGTCTGTTATATTTTTCCAATCGGTATAAATTGCTACGCCCGTTAAGAAATCAGTAAATCATTATATTTCAGACTCAGTACAAAAAAAGCCGCTCATCGGACTGATGGCGGCTACTTATATAGTGATTCTTTTAATGATCCTTTGATCAGGCTCCCAGCATAAGTCGTTTCATTGCAGTAACCTTCAAATCTTTACCCGAACGGGTAATGTATTCTTTTACGGTAATACCGGAATCTTTAATAAATTCCTGATTGAGCAGAGTGTTTTCCTTAAAGAATTTTTCGAGCTTTCCTCTGGCAATTTTTTCAGCCAATTCTTCAGGTTTTCCTTCCTGTATAGCAATATCCTTACCTATCTCAATTTCTTTATCAACCACTTCTTTTGGAACGTCATCCCTGTCAATGGCTACTGGGCTCATTGCAGCAATCTGCATTACCACATCATGACCAACATTATCAATATCGGCTACATCTTTTGTATTGAATCCGGCCATACTCGAAAGACGGTTACCATGATGATTGTAAGCAAAAACAATGGGTGCCTGTATAGTCTCGTAATTGTTCAAACCAATCTTTTCGCCTGTTTTGCCGGTCATTTCCATAACCCTATCGGCAATGGTAATATTACCTAATTTCAATGCGTTAAGTGCCTCAAGATCAGCAGGTTTTTCACTAATTGCAAGATCAAGAATTGATTTTGCAACGTCAATAAATTCCTGTGTTTTACCAACGAAATCTGTTTCACAATTAAGCATTATCATTGCACCAAATTCTTTTCCTTCGTCCACTTTTGCCAGAACAATTCCTTCATTGGCACTACGGTCAGCACGTTTATTGGCAACTTTTTGTCCTTTTTTACGCAGATATTCAATTGCTTTTTCACTATCTCCACCCGATTCAATAAGGGCTTGTTTGCAATCCATTATTCCTGCACCTGTTATTTGTCGTAGTTTGTTAACTTCTGCAGCAGTTATATTTGTCATTTTATTATATAATTAAAAAGTGAGTATTTCCTGAATTATTTTTTTGCCGGACCTTTTCTTGGCGATGGTTTTGATAAAGCTTTACGTGGGCGGCGGGTGCGCTCTTCATTATCATCCTTGGGTTTTTGATGCAGTTTTTCACCTTTCTCGCGTGAGGCTCTTACCTTTTCCTCTTCCTCTTCGTCAGTATAGATTCTTTTGCCTTTTTCGTCCACTTCGTAATCCTCTTGTTCGTCTTCTTCAGCACGTTTATCACGATCAAGTTTGCGTTCTTCAAGTCCTTCTGAAATAGCTTCTGATAGTTTTGACAAAATCAGTTGAATTGATTTGGCTGCATCGTCGTTAGCGGGAATTGGAAAATCAACTTCATTTGGATTTGAGTTTGTATCAACAATGGCAATGGTGGGGATATTCAACTTACGAGCTTCAGCTACAGCAATATGTTCTTTCATAATATCCACAATAAACAGGGCTGATGGCAGTCTGTTAAGATCAGCTATACTACCAAGCTGTTTTTCAAGCTTAGCTCTTTCACGTGTGATCTGCAATCTTTCACGCTTTG
This sequence comes from uncultured Bacteroidales bacterium, assembly GCA_964550455.1. GTDB lineage: Bacteria > Bacteroidota > Bacteroidia > Bacteroidales > JAAYJT01 > JAAYJT01. Next base: position 1,574 of record CAZJZG010000049.1, read on the forward strand.
AAAACCTGTTAAAGTTTTCGTTTGTCATCAGCTTATCAAGTGCTGACATCTTACGAACCGCTTTGCGGATAGTAGCAAAATTGGTAAGCAAACCACCGGGCCAACGCTCAGTAACATAAGGCATTCCAACGCTGGTAGCCAGATTGGCGACAATGTCCTTAGCCTGTTTTTTTGTAGCCACTAACAGGATTTTCTTTCCTGACTTGGCTATCTGTTTTGCTGCTGCGGCAGCTTCATCAAGTTTAGCCTGGGTTTTGTACAGGTCAATAATATGAATCCCGTTGCGCTCCATAAAAATATAAGGAGCCATGTTAGGATTCCATTTTCTTTTTAAATGTCCGAAATGCACACCGGCATCCAGAAGTTCTTCAAATGTTGCTCTTGTCATAATGATAAATTAAAAAAGTTTACATTCCTTAAAAATCAATTGCCAGGTAGTCCGTAAAAGATAGGAGTCCCGGCAATTTGGATACTAAACAGATAATTATTTTGAAATTAACGTTTGCTAAACTGGAATCTCTTACGGGCTTTTCTTTGTCCTGGTTTTTTACGTTCCACCATTCTTGGGTCACGACGCATAAGTCCTTTAGCTTTTAAAGGTGTTCTGAACTCAGGATTTATTTCACATAATGCCCTGCTTATGGCAAGTCTTAATGCCTCAGCCTGACCACTGATCCCACCTCCCTCAATATTTGTAAAAATATCGAGTTTTCCTCTCATTTCTGAAATTTCCAGCGGTTGATTAATAACGTACTGGTGTGTGGAAATAGGAAAATATTCTTTGTAGTCTCTTCCGTTGACTGTAATTAATCCATTGCCCTCCTTAACATATATACGGGCAATAGCAGTTTTTCTTCTGCCTATTGTGTTTATAGTTTCCATTTTGGCTATTTGATTTCATTAAGGTCAATTAATCTGGGTTTCTGGGCTTCGTGAGGATGGTCCGGACCTGCATATACAGCAAGATTACGAAACAATTCCCTGCCTAAACGATTTTTGGGCAACATTCCTTTGATTGCATGCTCAACAATTCTTGTAGGGTATTTCTTCATTACCTGGGTAGCAGTTAAAGAACGCTGTCCGCCTGGATATCCTGTATGGCGGATGTATTCTTTCTGATCCCATTTGTGCCCTGTAAGTAATATCTTGTCAGCGTTAATAATTATTATATTATCGCCACAATCAACATGAGGTGTAAAATATGGTTTATGTTTACCCCTGAGCAACACAGCTACCTTTGTAGCCATACGTCCTAGTACCATGTTTTCTGCATCTACAAGCAGCCATTCTTTCTGAACGGTAGCATCATTGGCAGAAATGGTTTTATAACTTGTTGTGTTCATTTTAATTTGTAAGTCTGTACAACACATTAATTCCTTTAAAAAGGGGTGCAAAGGTAGGATTAAATTTTATTTGGACAATACATTGTTATAATGTTTTTTTATCTGCCAAATTACAATCTTCCTTAACACTCTGATATTCAAGATATTAAATATTATTGCAATAAAAATAATTTTATTCATTTTAAAAGCGTACACCTGTTCCCGAAGTAATAAATTCAAATTCCTTTATGTTTAACGATAATGGTTCAAATAATAACAATTAAAAATACATTGCAACAATCATTATCTTTGCCACTGAAAACAACCAATAAATATGTCAGTAGAAGCAAAGCAGATCACAAAGCTATACGGGTCGCAAAAAGCATTGAATGATGTCAGTTTTTCAATCAAAGCAGGTGAAATTGTAGGATTTCTTGGCCCGAACGGTGCCGGTAAATCAACAATGATGAAAATTCTTACCTGTTTTATACCTCCGAGTTCAGGAGAAGCCAGAGTTTGTGGTTTTGATGTTCAGGAAGAATCTCACGAAGTTAAAAAACGTGTTGGCTATCTGCCTGAAACCAATCCTTTGTACCTGGATATGTACATTAGGGAATATCTTAATTTCATTGCCGGTATTCACAAGCTGGGAAACAAAAGCAGGCTACGCATTGAAGAAATGATAAGGATTACTGGTCTGGAGACAGAAATAGGCAAAAAGCTGAGGCAATTGTCAAAGGGTTATCGCCAGCGTGTAGGATTGGCTGGCGCACTGATACATGATCCTGAAGTGTTAATACTGGATGAACCAACTTCAGGGCTTGATCCTAATCAACTGGAAGAGATCAGATTACTGATACGACAGATTGGGAAGGAAAAAACTGTAATGCTTTCAACACATATTATGCAGGAAGTGGAAGCGGTTTGTAGTCGTGTGATAATAATTGACCAGGGAATAATTGTTGCCGACAGCTCAGTAGCCGATATTTCAACTCAAAGCAGTAATAATGCAATAATAACTGTTGAATTCGACAAAAGCTTCGATCTTGCTGTTCTGGGCAAAATTCCGCAAATCATTGATGTAAAAGAAATTTCAAAGAACTCATATCAGTTTATCTCAAATGCAGACACTGATATACGTCAGGAAGTCTTCCGTTTTGCAGTTGAAAATAATGCCACTGTACTTACTATGCAAAAAGAACAGCAACGTCTGGAAAAAATATTCCAGACATTGACTAAAAAGTAATGCATAATCCTGAAAAATAAAGCAGTAGTTAAAGCTTCAGCCTATTTTTCCGGTCTCATCTGAGGAAAAAATATCACATCCTGAATTGAAGCTGAATTAGTCATAATCATTGTTAAACGATCAATACCAACACCCAATCCTGCTGTTGGCGGCATACCATATTCAAGTGCCCTCAAAAAATCTTCGTCAAGCACCATACTTTCTTCATCGCCTCTACGGCCAAGTTCAAGCTGAGCTTCAAATCTTTCGCGCTGATCAACAGGATCATTTAATTCAGAAAACGAATTACATAGTTCTTTTCCATTCACAATAGCTTCAAAACGTTCTACCAATCCGGGCTTTGAAACATGTTTCTTTGCCAATGGTGACATTTCAATAGGATAATCTGTAATGAATGTTGGCTGGATCAGGTTAGGTTCGCAGTACTCACCAAAGATCTCATCAATAATTTTACCTTTAGCCATGGCAGGAGTGAGAGGAACCTTAAGAGCATGAGCTGTTTTGCGTAGCTCTTCTTCATCCATATTACTAATATCAACGCCTGTAAAATGCTGAATAACTTCATACATTGTGTAGCGTTTCCAGGGGCGTTTGAAATCAATTATATGCTCACCAACCTGAACCTTAGTATCTCCATTCAGGTCAACAGCGATCTTTTCTATCATTTCCTCAACAAGCTCCATCATCCAGTTATAATCCTTGAAGGCTACATAAAGTTCCATCTGAGTAAATTCAGGGTTATGAAAACGGCTCATACCCTCATTTCTGAAATCCTTAGCAAACTCGAACACACCATCAAAACCGCCAACAATAAGTCTTTTCAGATATAGTTCATTTGCAATACGCAGATACAATGTAGTGTCAAGCGTATTATGATAGGTTTTAAAAGGCCTGGCTGATGCACCTCCATATAAAGGCTGTAAAACAGGGGTTTCTACCTCAAGATAACCTTTACTGTTCAAAAAATTACGCATTGAACCTATGAGCTGGGCACGGCGGATAAATGTATCTTTAACCCAGGGATTTACAATCAAATCAACATAGCGTTGGCGATAACGTTGTTCAGGATCAGTAAATGCATCATAAATCTGATCTTCTTTTTCTTTAACTATAGGCAGCGGATGCAGCGACTTGGCAAGTAACTTCAATTCTTTTACATGGATTGTGATCTCGCCCATTTTCGTGATAAAGACAAAGCCGCGAACTCCTATAATATCCCCAATATCGAGAAATTTTTTAAAAACGGTATTATAATAGGTTTTGTCTTCGCCGGGGCAAATATCATCGCGCTTGATATATAACTGAATACGCCCGACAGAATCCTGCAATTCAACAAACGAAGCAGCACCCATGATTCTCCGGCTCATAATCCTGCCAGCAATACTCACATCCTGAAAAAGAGTCTCGTCAGTTGGGAATTTTTCAATAATCTCGCTGGTATTAACATTAACTTCGTAGGTATTGCTTGGAAAAGGGTTTATTCCAAGTTCATAAAGCTGCTGCAGTGATTCTCTGCGTATAATTTCCTGTTCGCTGAGTGTCATGAAGTATAAATTTTAAAAAAGTGGCGCAAAGTTAGATAAAAACACAAAAGCACAACTCCGGACAAAGCCTGATTTATAAAAATCATGTCCGGTGCCGGTTATTTCTATATGATAAAAACAGTTTTAAAGCCTTTCCAGTCCAACTGTAAAATGGCGAAGTATAGGCGCTTCTCTTACTATTCGAACGCCTCTTTTAATATTATTACGCCGCTCATAAACATTAGCAAGAGCAACTGCAACATAATCCATATGGTTATTTGTATAAACCCTTCGTGGAATAGCAAGCCTTATCATTTCCAGCTTTGGGAAACGGTTCTCACGGGTAACGGGATCACGATCGGCAAGCAGTGTTCCTATTTCTACCGATCTGACACCTCCTTCAAGATAAAGTTCAATAGCCAGTGTTTGGGCAGGAAATTCCTCGCGAGGGACATGAGGTAAAAATTTCAGTGAATCAACAAAAATGGCATGCCCTCCACTGGGTTTGATAACAGGAATATTGTAAGAACTGAGTTTATCACCTAAATAGGCAACCTGAAGTATTCTTGTATCAAGGTATTCAAATTCAGTACCTTCATACAGTCCCTGAGCCAAAGCGTTCATATCGCGCCCCGACATCCCTCCATAGGTAATAAAACCTTCAAACATAATATTGAACAAACTTGCCTGCCTGAAAATCTCTTCGTTCCGCATTGCAATAAATCCACCCATATTAACTATAGCATCCTTTTTACTGCTCATGGTCATTGCATCACCATAACTGAATATTTCCCTGACAATTTCGCGTATTGACCTGCCGGCATAGCCTTGCTCACGAATTTTGATAAAATATGCATTTTCAGCAAAACGTGCCGAATCAAAAACCACCGGTATATCATATTTTTTGGCAAGCTGCGAAACCTCACGGATATTTTGCATCGAAACGGGTTGCCCGCCTGAAGTATTACAGGTAATAGTGAGTAGGATAAAAGGAATTTTCTCTTTTGGGTTCGAACTCAAAACCTTTTCTAGTTTGTTCAGATCAATATTACCCTTAAAAGGATATATCAGTTCCGGGTCTGAAGCTTCATCAACAGTGCAATCAACAGCGAAAGCCTTGCGAAGCTCAATATGCCCCTTGGTGGTATCGAAATGAGCATTGCCGGGAATGAAATCGCCGGGCTTTACCAATACGCTGAAAAGAACGTTTTCAGCAGCTCTTCCCTGATGCGTGGGCAGGAAATATTCAAATCCGGTAATATCTTTAACCGCATCTTTTAATTTGTAATACGATGAAGCACCTGCATAACTTTCGTCACCAAGCATCATTTGCGACCATTGACGATCACTCATGGCTCCTGTGCCACTATCAGTGATTAAATCAATGAATACCTGCTCACTTTTGAGATTAAAAAGATTGTAATGAGCTTCTTTTATCCATTTTTCACGATCGGATAATGAACTTCTTGAGATGGTTTCCACCATCTTGATTTTGTAACTTTCGGCAAATGGGAATTCCATGGTTAAAGTATTTAATATTTGACAAAAAGATTGAATTATAAAAGCTGATAATGCTATTTGCCAAATCCATCTCTTTCTTTTATATTTCTATAAATACTCTTTTTTGAAGATTCCATGGTGTTTTAATTAACTGATAGATTTGATGGGGTCAAAAGTAATAAAAAAACAATAATTGGTCTGGTTTTTCGGGGAAATTAATAAGCCAAATTTAACCAATGCCTGTTCAAAGCATTGATTACATATACATTACAGATCATTGAAAAAATCTACAAGGATGCTTAACGATAAATAAAACAGTGAATTTACTTTTTCAGATAGTTTTTCTCAAAATACTTCACATAAGTATCTATTTCCTTGTCGCGGTAAAATACAGGATAATTACCCGAGGAGATCATAAAATAGTAGGAATCCTTCCGAACCTGTGGAGAAAGGACGTAATCGCTCTTAACAATTGTATTGTAATAAGCCATGGCATGCTCCATTCCCTTAAAATTACCAACTGTGATCATCTGGTGCTCGTTATCGAGCATTACCGTGTTAAGTGTCAGATTAGCAAGTTTATAATTATTACTGTTGAAATCAGAGATTCTTATTTTGCTTGCATCAGGGTCAGATTTTGAGAGGTTCAGAATAAGAATGAAAAGATGATTGTCGTCAGGTGCTAAGGAATAAATAGAAAGCTTTTCAGCCTCCTTTTTTGTTTCTTCCTCTTCCGGGGTTAATTCCACCTCTTCCTCAAATCCTTCAATTCCAAATGAGGCAAGCATATCCTGCGCCAAAGGAACCAGGTCGCTTGACGAATAAGACCCTATATATCGTTTCAGATATGTAATGAGTGTGTCCTGATTATGCAACCCTCCCATTGCCAGAGTTCTTAAAAAGGCAAATTTAGGGAGCAGTTCTGAATCAGGATAGGCACTCTCGGCTTCATTGCTGTATAATACAACCATACGGTGCTGGTCGTTCTTATATGCCATATAAGTATCCTGGTAAAGCGATTCAACCCTTCTTTTCTTTTCATCTTTTTTTGAATAATAATCAGGATCAGAAAGCGCCTTGGTATATTCACTGTCAGGATACTTACTGATAATCAGACTTTTGTATTCATCAGCATTAGTGTGGTTATTTTCAATAACATTAAGTGTATAAAGATGAAAAAGAGCACTAAGTTCCTGTTCATAAAGCGGGAAACGGCTTAATAATGCTTCAAATGTCTCAATTGATCTTGGATAATCTCTTAATTCCTCTCTAAAAACATAAGCTGCCTTATACATTGCATTGGCAACTAACTCGTTTGAAGCAGCAATATCTTCGGGGGTCAAAGGAATATCCTTCAGGTAAGTTTCTCTTTTCAATGGGTCGCCGGCCAATTTTCCATCTTTTCCTTCGGCTATCGAATCACCTTCCATCTCCTCCTGATCGTCGCTATCAAAGCTGCTATAAACACGTTTATCGCTAACTCTCCAATTATCCTCCAATTTTCTCCTGCCCCATTTTCTGGCAAAATCAGATGCACCATATGCTATAGACTGAGGATTATAAAAATACCATCCTCCTCCACCTGTAACCTGTTGCAACATTCCACGGCTCGGATCCCTGCCCGGCATTGTTGGCATCATAGGACGATCCAGTAAAGCTTCTGCTTCTTCAAGTTTTTTTATGCGCTCCTGTTCAGCTTTATAATCAGAAATGATTTTATCAATAATTTTATTTCTTTCGGCTTCAGGCATAGCAGCCAGTTTTTGCAAACTATCCTGATGCTGTACTACATCCAGATGCTCAACAAGGTGTTTTAAAGCATCAGTACGCTCCTCAATAATTGAAAAATCAGGATGATCATATTGCAATACCTGCATGGTAGTGTCGTAATATCTGTAAGCATCCTGAAATTTAGGTATCTCAAAATACAGATCGGCAAGTTTTCGTGCTGAAAGTACTTTCTGGAAATCGTTTGAAACACTTACTGCAACTGACTGACGCAGATAATTATAAGCTGTGGTATCTTTATTTTCGCGCAAAGCCACCAATGCCAGAGCATAATAGATCTGATCCTCAAACTCTTTGTTTTTCTTATCTTTCAGAAGTTTATTCAAATCATCCACAATCCCTTTACTGCTACCTCTTCCGGCATCAAAACATTCAGCCCTTCGTATAGTTGCGCTGAATTTCATTTCATACGGAGGATTTAATTTTATCACACTTGCATAATACTTGTTGGCTTCAGAATAATTACCTTCCATTTGGTTGATCTGACCAAGAATATAATACATGCGTGCCCGTATCTTCTTATCCCGGTTAATATCTGCCGCTTTGCGCAGATAGGGTTTTGCAGCTTTATAGTCCTGTTGTTCAGTATAATGCAAGGCATAAACTATAGGTATTTCAGGCAAAATATCTTTCGGGAAATCGCCTCTTTTTACCTGAGTCTGAAGTTTATCGAGCATAGTTACAGAGCGTTCATATTCTCTGAGTTTTATAGCGGTGCGCGCCTGCCAAAGATGCGACCAGAACCTGATGGGCTGTCGTTCGTAACGTTGTGCAACATATTCAAATGTTTGACGGGCAAGGAAATAATCCTGCTTATAAAAATACGATTTACCCAACAACATATAACTATCAGGTACCCTGCGAATCAATTCTTTACGTTCAAAAAACATTGAATGTTTTTGTACAACCTTCGAAGCCTTTTCAATAGCCCTGTCCAAATGACTGTTAATAGCCTGAGCCTGTTGCAGATTGCCAAAATTTTCGACAGGAAGGATTTCAGTGTAATTGATTTTAATTTGATTATCCAGCTCTTTCATTCCGGCATCAAAAGCTTCAAGACCATTCCAATACGGATTGTAATGTGATGTAAGGTTATGAAAAGCTCTGCGGGTAACCGTATTTTTCTTGGTGGAACACGAGATACTTGTTACACAAAGAAAAAGCAACAATAATGATAAAGGTATAATATTCCGGACTCTTGCGCTCAAAGATGAATATGTTGATAGTAAATAATAATTTATTAAAAGCTGCTTAAAATTATCAGTTCTGATAACTGTAATAACTAATTAGCTGCAAAAATATTATTTTTAAGTCCAAAAATCCCAAATCTTTCAATTCAATATTGCCAGCTACTGGAGATAATTAAAGGTTCATGACCGCAACAATGGAAACAGCTTGCTTAATCCGCTTTATTTAAAATTCTTTTATTACCGCATTATCACAATGAATTACGAGCTATGAAAGTTCAATTCCTGTGTTTCAGCAATAAAATAATTTTAAAGCGTTTATTTTTTTACTAAACTTATGATTTTTAAGTGTTTCATAAAAACAACACATAAATTTTGCATTTGCTCAAAAGCCTGGCAGTGCAATTTTTAACGATATTTGCACCTCGTTTTATTCATTAGTTATAACATGAAACCCATAATTCAGGAATCGGAAAAAACCAAAAAAAAGCGCTGGTACAGGCGTTTGATGGTTAAATATCGCCTGATAATCAGAGATGAAGAAACCTATGAGGAAAAAATATCCATAAAACTTTCAAGGATCATGGTTTTTGTGATAATCAGCTCACTGGCAATTTTTCTGATTTTCATTACCACTTATATTATTGCGTTTACGCCACTGCGAGAATATATTCCGGGTTATACTGATGTGAACCTTCAAAAAGACCTTTACGATCTTCATATGAGAACTGATAGCCTTGAACAGGTTCTTGCTTTTAATGAACGCTATCTGGCAAATCTTAAACTTGTGCTTTCAGGTGAAGAACCAGAAAATATTGAATATCAAAAAAGTGATACAGTAAAACGTCAATACTCAAATATAACACTGAACCGTAATAAGGATGATTCATTGTTGCGTCAGGAGATTGAAAACCAGATTCAGAGTTATTCCATTACCGGAACTCAGGAAATAATACCAACCAAGAAAGCAACAGGCATTAAATTTTTCACTCCTTTAAAAGGGATTGTTACAAATGAATTTAACCCTGTTGAAAATCATTTCGGGATAGATATTGTTGCACCCAAAAATGAAGTGGTAAGCGCTACAATGGAAGGCATAGTACTATTTTCAGGCTGGACAATTGAAACCGGACATGTTATTATAATTCAGCATCCTCAGAGTTATGTAAGTATTTACATGCATAATGCTGTATTGCTTAAAAAGGGAGGAGTACATGTAGATTCAGGAGAACCCATAGCAATTATTGGTGAATCCGGTGAGTTTTCCACCGGACCTCATCTGCATTTTGAACTGTGGAATAATGGAAATCCTGTAAATCCACGGGATTATATGATATTTTAACAAAATCATTCAGGCATGCTGAAAATCAATTCCCCATCACTAAGCTAATGAAAAGAAGGATAGCCATTTTAGGATCAACCGGATCAATTGGAACACAGGCTTTGGAAGTAATACGACAGTTCCCCGATCGTTTCAGCGTTGAGGTTTTAACAGCCGGTTCGCAGGTTGACCTGCTGATACAGCAGGCTCTTGAATTCAAACCCAACACAGTGGTTATCAGAGACAAAGAATATTATGAAGAAGTTAAAAATGCTCTTCTCCCTCATTATATTAAAGTCTTTGCGGGTGAAGAATCACTGAGCCAGATAGTTCAAATGGATTCTATTGATGTGGTTTTGCTGGCTCTTGTTGGTTTTCTGGGATTAAAACCTGCATTAAGTGCAATTGAAACCGGAAAGCATATAGCATTGGCAAATAAAGAAACTCTGGTGGTAGCCGGAGAGTTGGTAACAAAACTGGCAGCAAAAGAACGAGTTGCAATTTTGCCGGTTGATTCAGAACATTCAGCAATTTTTCAATGTTTGCAGGGTGAGAATTTAAATTCAGTAGAAAAAATTTTTCTCACAGCATCCGGCGGTCCTTTCAGAGGTTTTAACAAAAAACAGCTCAGTAAAGTAACCAGTAAAGAAGCACTTAATCATCCCAATTGGAAAATGGGTCATAAAATCACTATTGACTCAGCAACTCTGATGAATAAAGGTCTTGAAGTAATAGAAGCAAAATGGTTGTTTGGTCTTGAGCCTTCTCAGATTGAAGTAATAGTGCATCCGCAGTCAGTTATTCACTCTATGGTACAGTTTACTGACGGTTCAATAAAAGCTCAGATGGGATTACCGGATATGCGGATACCAATACAATATGCTTTGTCATATCCGGAAAGATTTTTCTCAAATTTTCCCCGTTTCAGCTTTGCCGAATGCACTATGCTAAATTTTGAGCAAGCCGATCAGGAAAATTTTCCGAATCTGGCTCTTGCCTACAAAGCATTATCAGCAGGAGGGAATATGCCATGTATATTGAATGCTGCCAACGAAATTGCTGTGGATGCATTCCTGAATAATAAAACAGGATTTTTAAAAATGAGCGATGTGATTGAACAATGTATGGAGCTGATTCCTTTTATTTCAAACCCAACATTTGAAGATTATTTGTCAACAGATCATGAAACCAGGGTAAAAGCTCTGGAACTTATTAATTAAATTATTTTTACATCAGATGGTAATACTTATTAAAGCCGCACAACTTATACTCAGCCTTTCAATTTTAGTTGTTTTTCATGAGCTTGGGCATTTTATTGCAGCAAGGATATTCAAAGTACGGGTCGAAAGCTTTTATCTTTTCTTTAATCCGTGGTTCTCACTCTATAAATTCAAATATGGTGAAACCACATACGGAATAGGATGGCTTCCTCTTGGAGGTTATGTTAAAATTGCCGGCATGATTGACGAATCACTTGACCGCGAGCAAATTAAACAACCACCCCAACCGTATGAGTTCAGATCAAAACCTGCATGGCAGAGACTAATTATAATGATAGGCGGAGTAACGGTTAATATTATCCTTGCTTTCTTGATCTATATTGCTGTGTTAGCAACCTGGGGCGAGCAATATCTACCCGCCGAGGAAGTAAAATACGGGATTTCTGCCAGCCCGCTTGCACAAGAAATGGGATTGATGAATGGTGACCGTATTATAGCTCTGGATGGTAAACCCGCCGGCGATTTTTATAAAATACCGGGAAAGATTATCCTGGATGAAGTTAAAACAATTACTGTTTTGCGTGATGGAAAAGAAATGTATGTAAACATCCCTGATGATTTTATCTCCAAACTTTTACAGTATCGGCAACCGGATTTTATTGGCGTACGTATCCCATTCCATATAAACGATTTTACTCCGGAATCTTCTGCAAAGGAAGCAGGGCTTCAAAAGGGAGATATCATTATTTCATTGAATGAGCAACATCTGCCATATTTTGATGAATTCAGAAATGCAATTCAGCAATATAAAAGCCAGACTGTCAATATAGGTGTGGTACGTCAGTCTGATACGCTTTCATATTCTGTTCCGGTATCTGTGGAGGGTTTCATTGGAGTTGCCCCTGTAAGTCAGCTTGATAAACTATTCACACTTAAAACCAAACAATATAATATCATTCAGGCTATTCCTGCTGGAATATCAAAAGGTTATTATCAATTAGGAAATTATCTGAAACAGCTCAAACTGCTTTTCTCACCTAAAACCAAGGCTTATGAGTCGGTTGGAGGTTTCATAACTATTGGAAGCATTTTCCCTTCAGTATGGAACTGGCAGGCTTTCTGGGAGCTGACAGCTTTTTTGTCTATTATGCTTGCGGTGATTAATATTCTGCCAATTCCTGCACTTGATGGCGGTCATGTACTGTTTTTAATGTACGAAGTCATCACCGGTCGTAAACCTCATGATAAAGTTCTTGAATTTGCTCAGATTATCGGAATGATGCTGCTGTTGCTTATTATTATATTAGCAAACGCTAATGATATAATAAACCTGTTCAGATAATGGCAGGGATAAAATAACGTGATCTCGTTTAAACTTCAGTGAAGTTTTACCTGTAATACGCCAATAAAAAGTTTCTGATATTGTGTTCAACTCTCTGTAACACATTAGTTGTATCAGACTTTTCAAATTTACGTCCTGTAATGTTTTCGTACAACTCAATATAGCGTTCGGACACTGAATTAATGAACTTTTCGTCCATTTCGGGAACTGTTTGATTTTCTTTTCCCTGAAAACCATGTTCCATTAACCATTCACGAACAAATTCCTTTGAGAGCTGACGCTGTGGTTCGCCTTTTTCCTGACGCTCTTCATAGCCATCCTTGTAAAAATATCGTGAAGAATCTGGAGTATGAATTTCGTCAATCAGAAATATCTCGTTATTGGCTTTTCCAAATTCGTATTTTGTATCAACAAGAATCAATCCTTTTGTAGCTGCTATTTCGGTGCCGCGCTCAAATAATGCAAGCGTATATTGCTCCAGCTTCTCATAATCATTTTTGTCAACCAATCCTGTATTTATGATTTCATTACGAGAAATATCTTCGTCGTGACCAACCAGAGCTTTGGTAGTAGGTGTAATGATCGGTAATGGGAATTTGTCGTTTTCTTTCATTCCATCGGGCATTGTGACGCCACAGATACTACGCTTCCCATTTTTATATTCACGCCATGCATGACCTGAAAGATAACCCCTTATTACCATTTCTACCTTGAACGGTTCGCAATAACGTCCAATCATAACCATTGGATCAGGAACTGCAATTTTCCAGTTGGGAACAATATCTTCAGTAGCATCCAGAAACTCAGAGGCTATCTGGTTTAAAACCTGACCTTTATATGGAATACCTTCAGGAAGTACTACATCAAAAGCCGAAATCCTGTCGCTGGTAACCATCACCAGCAATTCATCATTTATTGTATAAACATCGCGGACTTTTCCCCTGTAAAAATTTGTAAGGGCAGGAAGCCGGAAATTGCTATCTAAAACAGCATTTTTCATTTTAAGAACTATTTTTCATTATTCAAATTTGTAAAATCTAATCTTTTTTACCGGAATAAGCACGTAAAATGCGACTTACAAGTTTATGACGTAACACATCTGTTTCGTTAAGATAAACAAAGGCGAGACCCTGGACATCCTTTAACAACGACATTACCTGTAATAATCCGGACGACTGTGAACGAGGCAGGTCAATTTGAGTAACATCGCCGGTAACTATAAATTTAGCTGTGCGCCCCATACGGGTAAGAAACATTTTTAATTGTGCCTCTGTAGCGTTCTGAGCCTCATCGAGAATAGCAAAAACATTATCAAGAGTTCGCCCGCGCATAAATGCCAAAGGAGCAATCTCAATAGTTCCATCTTCAAGATAGCTCAGCAGTTTTTGTGTTGGAATCATATCACGCAAGGCATCATAAAGTGGCTGAAGATAAGGATCGAGCTTATCTTTGAGATCGCCCGGTAGAAAACCTAAATTTTCGCCTGCTTCTACAGCCGGACGGGTAAGAATGATGCGCTTGATCTCTTTATTTTTCAATGCCCTGACTGCCAATGCAACCGCTGTATATGTTTTACCGGTTCCGGCAGGACCTATTGCAAAAACAAGATCATTTTTTTCTGAAAATTCAACTATTTTTTGCTGATTTACTGTTCTTGCCTTTACAATCAGCCCATTACGCCCGTGAACAAGAACATCACCTGCAGCAGATATGATTTGTGGTGCTTCAATTTCTTCGCTACCCATTATCTGAGAAATATCGGCTTCGGTAATCCTGCCAAAAGTATCATAACTCAGAAGCAGCAGAGAAAATTTTTCTTTAAACGTATCAGTTTCTGATTGCTCGCCAATTATGCGTAGTTCATCGCCGCGGGCAATAAATTTAAGCTTTGGAAAAAAATTTTTAATTTTGTTAAGATACTGATCGTTAACGCCATAAATATCAATCAGATTATAAGACTCAAGTTGAATCACGGTTTCATTCATGCAGTTAAAAAATTTTTATTGGTTTAAGTCTTCAAAATTAGTAGAATTTTGCAGAAGTTTGCATAAAAATTCATTGTGGCTATTATTACTTTGATTTCTGACTGGGGTTTGAAAGATCATTATGCAGGAGCAGTTAAAGGTACCATCCTAAAATATGATCCTCTGATTCGTATTGTTGATATCACTCATATGGTTGATCCTTTCAATCTGTTGCAGGCTTCATTTGTGTTAAGGAATTCTTATCCTGATTTCCCGGATGGAACAATTCATATTGTAAGTGTTAACACTGATGAATCAACAAAAACCCCTCATGTAGCCATATATCATAAAAACCATTATTTTATCGGTGCCGACAATGGTGTTTTTTCACTCGCTTTTGATGAAGCCCCCGAAAAAATTGTTGTTATTGAAATAATACAGGATAATAATTTCTTTACTTTCTCCACCCGTGATCGCTTTGTAAAAGCGGCTATTCATCTTGCTTCGGGAAAGCCTATTGAATCTCTGGGTTATAAAACAAATGAAGTTACAAGAATGCTCCACTTTAACCCTGTGGTTGAACAGATAGTAATTAAAGGCAAGGTGATTTACATTGACAGATATGAAAATATTTATGTAAATATTACAAGAGAGGTTTTTGAAAAAGCCCATCAACAAAGGGAATTTACAATTAAGCTCAGAAATTCGGAATATAATATTGATACAATCAGCAAATCATATAAAGACGTTCCTCCGGGTGATATTCTTGCATTATTCAGTTCAACGGGATTTCTTGAAATTGCCATTAATGAAGGCAATGCTTCTGGATTGTTAGGAATAGATATTGACGATCAGGTGAGAATTGAATTCAATGATTAATACATTGATTATACATACATTAACATAATAAATCATTATAAATCTTAATTAAAAAATATTAACATGTTCAACGTAAATGAATACTTTGACGGAAAGGTAAAATCGCTGGGATTTACAGCTAACAACGCAAAAGCTACAATAGGTGTAATGGCTGCCGGTGAGTATGAGTTTGGAACCAGTACTGTGGAATATATGACCGTGATTTCGGGAGTTATGCAGGTAATGCTTCCGGGCGAAGATACATGGTCTGAATACAAACCATTTGAAACTTTTGTAGTACCAAAGGATATACGTTTCAAGGTAAAAATGACTGAAGATACTGCTTATCTCTGTCGTTACGAGTAAACAAGATCATTATCGCAAATACTGGTAAGTAAGGCTATTGCTATCTTTCCTAGGCACTTTCAGAAAAGGCTTAAATATTTGATTTATAAATAATTAAGTTGTAT
>CAZJZG010000050.1:0-17115 GCA_964550455.1 uncultured Bacteroidales bacterium
CTTAATTATTTATAAATCAAATATTTAAGCCTTTTCTGAAAGTGCCTAAAAAAATTGTTTTTCCTCATCCGGGAAATCATTATAGAAATTAAGTGCTTGCAAGGGATTTTTAAAGGCAAGCCAGTCAATGATTTCCAGAGCAGTATCTTTGTTCAGCCTGCTCATTGGGAAGTGATAAATAACATGCAAACGGTCTTTCGATCTTTTATCTTTTCTGTTTCTTGATTTTTTGCTCTTTTCTTCAATGATTACACGTCGGCGTACTAGAAAATCCTCCTTTAATTCAAAATTCACCAAATCCTCATGTTTGGAGACATAAATATAAAAAGTCCGGACATTCTTTATTTGCGTGGGTTTAATAAACAGCGATAACAAAAATTTTGTTTTTTGTTTTCTTCTGCTGGTATAGAAATAATGAAGCTTATTTTCCAGTTTCGATTTTTTTGAAACAGCACTTATTTTCCTGAAAGGCTCACGATGTTCTTCAGGCAGGTCATTAACGCGTTCTGACAGATTGAACATTATTTCAATGAAATTATCATAAGTTTCCATGTTCTTTTCATAGTTTTTTTTAATAAGGCTTTTCTTTTCCTGTACCATTTTCTGAAAACTCATTGAACGGTGTTGAGATCTTTTATGTGTTCTTTCTATTTCATCTATCCAGTGTGCCATGTTAGTGTTATCTGATTGATAGTCTTTGAGTTAGAATATTAGTAGTTAGTTTTAAGTTTTACAAAATTAAGTGAATTTTCTCTTCAGTTAATAAATAAAGATAAAAAGCACGATTTATTATGTATTCTGGTAAAAGTTTTATCAGGTAATAACAGTGTTTTGTAGTCTTTTGGGGAAAAAAGAGCAGGGCTGGCAAAAACCAGCCCTGCTCTTACGTTTTCTTAAAATAATAAGCAATATATATGATTATATTCCTGTTTTGGCTGTTACTGTTGTTTTGCCCACCACAGCGGGGTAAGAACAGCGTCAGGTCCTTTCAGGAGTTCAACTGCCATCTGATATCCAACCGGGTTGCTGTTTTCCAGACCTGAAGGATATTTCAACCTTTGAGGGAAATTCTTTATAGAATTCTGCATATAATTAGCCTCTGTAAGGTCAGGAAGAGTGGTGATCGGCAATTCAATGGCAGGATTTTCCAGGAAGGGCAATCCGAGTCTGCGGTGATCATTCCAGGCTTCGAGAGGTAACCAGGGATTCTGTGCCAGATATTTCTGGGTGATAACCTTGGTTAGCTGATCGTTATTTACCGAACCATTTTTATAAATGGTGTTTTTGGGATATGTATATGTGTAAGTACCTTGTTCCTGTGTATAGCCATTGATATAGGATTTACTTACAGTAGCCTGAGCTTCTGCAGTGTGGTCCCATTTAACCGAGGTTCCGACATTATTATAGTTTTCAGAAGCAAGATATTGCCCGAGGAAGCTCTCAACACCAAAATATATGAAACTGGATTCAATACCTTTTTCATAAGCTGCTTTAGCAGTAATAGGGGTAGTCCAGCCTCTGAGTGAAGCTTCTGCGATCAGGAAATAAGTTTCCCATGGAGCAAAGAATATACGTTCACCGGGGCTTCTGTATTTCTGGGTCATACGAGGCATAGTTCCAGTGTAGGTTGAAACCTGATTTTTAGGACCTTTGGGTCCCCACATACCAAGTGGTGAAGCATTGTAAGTATATGAACCGTCAATTTCAACAAGAACTTCATCGCTGTCGAGTTTGAAAAGGTTACGTACTACAGTTGTTGCATCATTGGTATATGACGGGTAATATGAAAAATCAGGATTATCAAACCATCCGGGAAGGATATGTGCCTTATAGGCTCTTGGGTCTATTTTTGCCGGAACTCCGTCGAGCCAGAATCCGGCTGCAGGATCATTGGTTTTAGTTGCGATATGATTTTCATATCTGATACCAAGATAGTTTTCAGGTTTGATATAAGAATGAATATCGTCAGGAAGCAGATCGTTTGAACTAACTCCTCCAAGACCAACAAAAAGGTTGCGCATTGTTACTGACAGCATTTGTGAGTTCCATTCTCTTGACATGACCGGTGACAATGGATCCCAGCCATCTCTTTCAGCAACTTTAAAAGTTTCATTCCATTCAAGTATCACATCACTTCCAGCAACAGCTTCTTCAAACTGAGCTTTTGCATAGGCAGGCTCAACTTCTGAAAGACGCATTGCAAGTCTCATACGCATTGAATTGCCATATTTTTTCCATTTGGCATAGTTAAAACCATATGCTTTATCATATTTTGCTGCATCGGGTGAAGTTATATCCACATCAATTTTTGAAACGGCATCTTTAAGTTCGCTGATCATGAATTCATAAACTGTTTTCAGGTTTTTAAATTCAGGATTAATACCCTTGAAGCCATCAATGGGCATAGGTCCGAAGTTATCAGCAAATTCACTCATAAGATATACACGCCAGATACGTGCAACCTGCATCATATTAAAGGTGTAGGGTGCTTCTGTATTATTTTCAATTTTTCCTTCAGCAACTGTAATTGCGCTGGTAGCATCTTTGATCCATCCTGACAAATAGCTGTAGTAGTCTGAACTCCAGCCATCATCGTAATCACCAAACGATATTGCACCATTGGTACGGTCAAAACGGGCTGCATTTTTCCAGTACAGTATAAAAGCACGTTCTGCAACGTGGGGGTCCATCTGAGCTCCGGTAATTGAATTATTTATGAAATATTCAACCTGAACCTGATCTATGCTGGCGGCTTTAGGGTTTTCGTTTACATCAAGGAAATCCTTTTCACACGATGTAAATACCAAACTGCCGGCAATCAATAAAATAGATAATACTATTAATCGTTTCATATTCCTTTATTTTTAAAATGATACACTTAAATTGAACAAGAAAGTCCTGTTTGACGGTGGTGCTGCGTTCTCAAAACCAAGAGCATTGGTTCCGGTAGCGTATACCGATTCAGGATCTACCCCGTTCAGATTGCTCTTAATAAGCCATACATTATTCATGATAGCGCCTATTTTTACATTCTGGATGGGAAGATTTGCCAGAAGCCTGCGTGGCAGATCATAACTCAGATTAATATATCTTAATCTTACGTTGGTAGCATCATAAATATTGGCTTCAGTAATACCAAGATTACCGGTTCCGGCAATAGTACGCCAGTATTGTTCCTGAGTAATTGGTTTATCGTTTTTACTGTATGTGCCGTCAGCATTTTTAATCACACCATCCACAATCACATCGGGTCTTTTACCATCAGGAGCAGTAATTTCGGCTGTTCCGTAAAACTGCATTGACTGATTGGTTTGTGAGAAAATGTAACCTCCAAAACGACCATCGATCATAAAGCTCAGTCCAATTCCTTTGTAAAAGAATGAATTTGTGATACCCATCATAGCATTGGGCTGCTGGCTGCCAAAAGCCAACGGAGTATTGTTTACCTGAGGATAACCATTTGCATCAAGCAACAACTGTCCGTTGAACTCGTCTTCTGACCATAATCTGAGATAGCTGGTACCATAGATCACACCATAATCCTTACCTACTTCAGCAACAATCTTCATATTGTCAAATCCGCCAAGGGTGTAAACATCAACATTATCAGTAAGTTTTTCAATGGTATTTTTATTTCTTGAATAGTTGAACTGTACTGTCCAGTTAAAATCATTGTAGTTTTCCAGAATTTTGGCATTGGCCATGAATTCAAATCCTTTGTTCTGGATATCTCCTGCGTTGATCTTTTTGAAGTTATATCCGCTGAGAGGGTCCATCGGAAGATTAATCAACTGATTGGTAGCGTTTGATTTATACCAGGTAAAATCCAATCCGAATCTGTTATTGAAGAAACGAACATCAGCACCAAGTTCTTTTGAAGAGATAAGCTCACTCTTAACATTCGGATCAAGCAATATGTTTCCGGTTGTTGCTGTGGTATTACCAAGCGGGTCGTTACCAATGCTATAAGTATTATAGAGTTCGTAAGGATTCAGTGAGTTACCAACCTGAGCCAGCGAAGCACGTACACGTGCAAATGTCAGCCATGCAGGCATGTTCTTATCAAGTTTTTCGAGCATATCGGTAATCACCCATGATGCACTTACTGAAGGATACATAAATGAACGGTTATCCTTGCTCAGGGTTGATGACCAGTCGTTACGCAGGGTTCCGTCAATGAATACATAACCATCCCAGTTAAACTGCAGGGTTCCGTAAGCTGAAAGGATACGTTTCTGGTAGAAACCTTCTGAAACAGATGGGTTGTTTACACCATTATTAAGAGCAAAAAGATTTGGAACTACAAGTTCACCTGAATTACTGCTGATTGATGAGAACTGCTGATCCATGATGTTGCCGCCAATTGAAGCACTTCCACCAACTTTTGAGAAAATATTATCTTTTCTTGCAATGAAAAGAGTACTGAAGTTGTTTTCATAGAAAGTTTCCTTACCCATATTAAAATTACCATTGGGCTGAATTGGGCTTCCGGCATAACGTTTACCTTCGGAATTGGTAGTATAGATGTCTGATCCGGCATTGATTTCACCGGTAAGCCAGTCATTAAAATTATGTTTTAATGAAGCATAAAGCAGGAAGCGGTCGCGGATATCAGTGTTGTTAGCATATTTTGCAGTCCAGTATGGATTGATCTGGCTGCTTCCGCCGTACCACAGCATTTTTCCGTCTTCTTTGGTTCTGCTTTCAAAATCAGTGATATTAAGGCTGCGGGGCAGCAGGTACATAGTATAAAATGGATTTTGATAGTTATGTCCGAGCAAAGGTCTGTTTTTTGCTTCTGCTCTCATATACTGAACTTTAGCATCAATTGACCAGTTTTTATTATTTCCGAAATTTGAAAATGCACGGGTAGTCAGATTGGTTTTAATAAGTTCAGCACCAGGGATAATACTTTTATCATCGCTGCGCGAAAATGAAGTATAAACTGATGAATTATCAAATTCCTGCTGGAATGACAAGATATGATTCTGTGATGTTCCTCTGTCGAAAAAGTTGCCAACGTTATCGTGTGCACCAAGTTTTTCATCTTTTCCATTCCAGTTGGTAATGGTTTGTCCGGTTATTTCCGGTCCCCAGCTATAATTTGACATATTGTCAAAAACTCCACTGGTTCCCTGTCCGAATTTATCCTGCATTTTAGGATGAGTAAGAGCTGATTCAGTACCAAAAGTGGTGGAGAAAGTAATTCCAAGACCAGGTTTGCTAATACCTTTTTTGGTAGTGATAAGAATAACACCGTTACCAGCACGGGAGCCGTAAAGTGCAGCAGCAGAAGCTCCTTTAAGTACCGAAATACTTTCGATATCATCAGGGTTAAGGTCGGCAATACCGCTACCCATATCGAGCGAAGGATTCCAGTAGTCATTATTATCACGGCCTGTAAAGTTATTGAGTGGCTGCCCGTCAATTACAATCAATGGCTGGTTGTCGCCGGTAAGTGAGCTTTGACCCCTGAGAATTATTTTTGAAGAACCTGCTGGACCATTGCTTGAACGAACAACCTGAAGTCCGGCTACTTTACCGGTAAGAGCATTACCGATATTTGATTCCCGCGATTCGGCAAGTTCGCTGCCCTGTACATCCTGCAAGGCATAACCCAGAGATTTTTTCTCTCTTTTAATACCAAGAGCAGTAACTACAATTTCCTCAAGTCCGAATGATTCTGACACAAGGTTTACATTAATTACATTGGAAGTACCAACTGTAATTTCCTGAGTTACCATTCCTACAAATGAGAAACTAAGCACCTGACCCTGTCTGGCACGGATAGAATAATTTCCATCAATATCGGTTGTAGTACCAACAGTGGTGCTTTTTATCCATACAGTTACGCCGGGAACGCCGAATCCGTCATCCTGGCTGGTAACTTTTCCTGTGATATTGAGTTCCTGACCATAAAGATTCAGGCTCGCAATACCCAGAATGAAACTAAAAAGCAAAGCCAATTTTCGCATAAAATAATTGTTTTGATTAATAAATAAAAAACATGTTAGAGTATATAATTGATTTTCATTAACTTAAACCATAAAATACTCTGAATTTTTGGCGGTGCAAAAGTACATAATATTTTATTATAAAAAACCCATAATCGTAAATAAATGAATAGTTGTGAGATAAAGCAGATAGTTAAGCTAATATGCCTGAAAACCAATTAGTTGAAATAAGCGCTCAAAAAGGCAGTATTTTAGAATGATGGGTGATGATTTATTCATTACCGGATTCATTGATCTTTTCATGGTTTTCTGCTGCCATGAAAGCAGGTATTTACTCTTTTATTAATTAGTTGGATATTGACTATCAGCTTAACAAAGAATTTTAACATTTATAAACAGAGTATATTTGCAAATTCATTATTGTAATCCTGATAAATACAGAAAAACAGGCTGATGATCAAACCGAAACAACAAGAAAATAATGAAGGTGAGAACCTGATAGCCGGTGCTTTCAGGAAACTGGAAATTCCGACTTCATATGCTGTGCTGGTTGCTGTAAGCGGAGGCATGGATTCGGTGGCATTGTTGCATATGTTTGTTAATTCAGGTATTAAAACCGGAATAGCTCATGTGAATTTTAATCTGCGCGGAGAAGAATCTGACGGTGATGAAGCTTTTGTAAAAGCATTGGCAGATAAATATAGCTTACCATTTTATTGTCAATATTTCAATACTGAAGAATTTGCAAAGCAGCAAGGCATATCTATTCAAATGGCAGCCCGATTACTACGTTACAGGTGGTTTGAAAAAATTGCAGCTCAATATAAATGGGATTTTATTGCTACAGCACATCATCTTGATGATCAGATAGAAACTTTTTTTATAAATCTCCTCCGTGGTACAGGTATTGGCGGACTTAAAGGTATTGCTGCTAAAAGCGGTATTTTTATTAGACCCCTGATTGATACCCCGCTCAGTACTATTGAAGAATATGTAAAAAACCATAATCTTTGTTTCCGTGAAGATTCCAGCAATATCAGCAACGATTATCTGCGAAATCGCATCCGCCATCAGTTGATCCCTGTTTTTGATGAGCTGCAGCCTTCGTTTCGTAAAATAATGGCAGGTAATCTTGAACTTTTAACTGAAACGGAATCTTTTTTTCGTAACGAAATAAATAAGCTGAAAAGTGAAATCATTACTCAGCATGATTCAAAGCTGGAATTATCAATTACAAAACTTACCCAAACCGGTTTCCCGGATTTATTGCTCTACGAGATCCTTAAGGAATACGATTTTACCACTGATCAGACACAATTTATACTTCAGTCAGTTGATGCTCAGCCCGGAAAAACCTTTTACAGCTCTTCTCACAGACTTATTAAAGACCGGGAGGTGTTTATTCTGCAGTCATTGTCAGAAACCGGGGTAAGTGATTCGGAATTCATTATTGAAGAAGGAATGGCAGAAATTTTTGCACCATTGCATCTGGAATTTCAAATTCAGAGAAAGGATGCTGATTTTCTGGTTATTGCAGATCCAAACAAAGCATTCCTCGATTTTGACACTCTTGTATTTCCTTTAAAGATCCGTCAATGGAAACAGGGGGACAGAATAAAACCCTTTGGTATGAAAGGACAAATGAAGATCAGTGATTTTTTTACTGCCAATAAATTCTCAATAGCCGATAAAGAGAGAACCTGGCTGCTTACCGATGCCCACGACCGTATTGTTTGGATAGTAGGATACAGGATTGCTGATCAAAACAGAATAAAGTCAATTACACAAACAGCCTTTGTTATTACCATAAGTGGTAGTAAATAAGTATGATATGTTTGTTTGCCGTAATGTGCCATTAATGAGATGAAGTTTAAAATTTCGTCCGGCATTTAATTAAATTCTATTTTTGCAAAAATTTTTATAAAACATGAAATTAATTATGAAACGCTTATCATTACTAATTCTGCTGGCAGTTTTTTCACTGCCTTTGGCAGCTCAGATGCTTGAACCTGTTAAGTGGTTATTTGCTGCCAAACGTATTTCTGCTACCGAAGCAAACATAATTTTTACTGCAACTATTGAAGATGGCTGGTATTTGTATTCACAGGATTTACCGGATGGTGGGCCTGTTGCTACCAATTTTAATTTTGATGAAAGCGATGCCTTCAAACTTAATGGTAAAGTAATTGAAAAACAGCCTATTAAGAAGTTTGATGAGATTTTTAAAATGGAGCTCAAATATTTTAAAGGTAAAACGGATTTCACACAAAAAGTGGTACCTGCATCAGGTGATGCCTTTAAAGTTATTGGATACCTTGAGTTTATGTGCTGTGATAATTCTTCGTGTCTTCCCCCTACATCCGTTGATTTTGAAATAACGGTGCCGGCTTTTAAGGAAGAAGCCTCTGCTGCCCTTACTTCAGATCCTGAAAAAACAGCTGCTGAAGAAACTGATATTGATAGCAGTATTGAACAGTCAGAACTAACTGAGGAAATACCAGCAGATGAAGAGACCATTATAACAAGCGACCTGGATGAAGAAACTCCAAAAACAAAAACAGGACTTTGGTATATTTTTATTGCAGGATTGCTTGGAGGGCTTCTTGCATTGGTTACCCCTTGCGTATTCCCGATGATACCTATGACAGTGAGTTATTTTATACGCAACACTAGCAATAAAGCTAAAGGAAGGACTGATGCCCTTATCTATGGTATTTCAATAGTGATCATTTATGTTGCCTTGGGTACCGGTGTGTCAATGATATTTGGCTCTGATGGTCTGAACCAGCTTTCTACCAGTCCCTATTTCAATATTTTCTTCTTCCTGTTGCTTATTGTTTTTGCAGCGGCGTTTTTTGGAGCTTTCGAACTACAATTACCTTCAAGCTGGACTACAGCTATTGACAATAAAGCGGAAAAAACCGGAGGATTAATAGGTGTATTTCTTATGGCGCTGGTACTTGTGCTGGTATCGTTTTCATGTACCGGTCCTATTATTGGTACTTTACTTGTTGAAGCAGCAGTATCGGGCAATAAATTATCGCCTATTATTGGTATGACCGGATTTTCAGTAGCCCTTGCTATTCCTTTCACCTTGCTGGCTGTTTTCCCGTCAATGCTTGGAAATATGCCAAAATCAGGCGGCTGGCTTAATTCAGTAAAAGTTGTGCTTGCTTTTCTGTTACTTGCTTTTTCATTGAAGTTTTTGATGGTAGCTGATTCAGTTGCACAATGGGGTCTGATGAGTCGTGATGTTTTTATTGCAATCTGGATAGTGATCTTCTCAATGCTTGGATTTTATCTTCTCGGGAAGCTTAAATTCGCTCATGATGACGATTTACCATATATCTCGGTGTCACGTACATTTCTGGCTATTATTTCATTCTCTTTTGTTATTTATATGATCCCCGGTTTATGGGGTGCTCCGTTAAAGTCAATAAGCTCATTTGCTCCTTCTATTACTACTCAGTCGTTCAATTTAAACCGTCCGGCACAAAATGTAGCATTCGTTCAGGGTTCTGACAATAATCAGGAATTATCTGCCTATCAGACCAAGGAAGGTATTTCGGGACTGATAAAATTTCTTGACTACGAAGAAGGAATGGAATATGCCAAAAAGGTTGGCAAACCTATTTTTCTTGATTTTACCGGTCATGGCTGTGCCAACTGCAAAAAAATGGAAGCAGCGGTATGGAGTGATCCACAGGTCATTCAGCGATTGCGTGATAATTACGTGATAATATCACTGTATATTGACGATCGTACTGAGATCCCTAAGGAAAAACAATATGTTTCGGAATTCAGCGGAAAGCGGATCAGAAATATTGGTAATAAATGGAGTGATTTTCAGGCTCAGCGTTATGGTGTGAACTCCCAGCCATATTATGTATTGCTTAATCATGCTGAAAAACAACTGGCAAAGCCATACAGCTTCAATACCAATGTTGACCAGTTCATCCAATTCCTTGATTCAGGCGTAGAAGTTTTTAACAAGTAATACGAATTGTATTTACAAAATAGTCCAAGCTGTTTTGTAAATTATGCCGGTGGTTAAAACATTAAGAACAATTGAGTGGAGCGATAATTGGTCTGTTATATTTTTCCAATCGGTATAAAAAGTAAAACAGTCAGGAATAATTGGTTGAAATGCCAGCCTTCCAATGGCGTTAGCCAAAAGCAATCTTGTTGATGAGGAATATGCTCCTCTGGTTTTTTGAGGAGGTAGTAGGTGAACAACAGAAACCTACCCTCACCTATCCAGAAAGCATTAAAAAAATCAAAGTCCTTTTGAGGATCTAAAAAAATTGTATTTTTGAAAGGAATATATAAGCAACAAAAAACTTGTGTTTATAAACATATGTATGTTGCATAAGCCAGGGCTTTATCGGATTATAAGTAAGTTGGTGGTCATTCTAAAAGGCAGACATCCAAGAAAAATTTAAACCTTAACAAATAAACATGGATAATAACACAAACAACAAAAAAGACAAGAAAAAGATAATCGGAATGATTGTCGGTGCAGCAGCTTTCTTAATTGCATACTTTGCAGTTCAACAAGTCCTTTTTAAACCACCAACATTTGACAAACAAATGATGCAAATAGCAAGTGAATTGAATAAGTCTTGCCCAATTATGGTGGACGCTGAAACCCAACTTGATAATGCTGTTGCACTTCCTGACAATACATTTCAATATAATTATACATTAGTTAGTATGGAAAGGGCTACTCTTGACATTTCCGAGCTTGAAAATTACTTACAACCAATAATTTTGAACAACATCAAGACCAATCCAGACTTGAAGACTTTCAGAGATAACGATGTAATAATGGCTTACAATTACAAAGACAAAAATGGTGAACATTTATTCAAACTAACCTTTAAACCTGAAAATTACAAATGACAAATAAGCAAATCGTATTTGCATTTTTGGTTATAATAATCAATTCGACTGTTGCTTTAGGACAGACAGGAAACGGAAATCTGGTTTTTTGGAGTGCTACAAAAAAGCTAACTGTTGAAGACTTTGGCATTAAAGTAAGAAATGAAAATAGTTCTTCATTTGCTCAATTCTCTGTTGACTATCAAGTTAACGGGTTTGACTTTCTGACTAAAAATTTTAACAAGAAAATTCGCAATTACGTAATTGTTTCGGCTTCTTGGATTGACACAACAAGCAATGTTTTAGAATCACTTCGCTATCAACAAACACTTTTTGACCTATGCGAAATTTACACCCGACAATTTCGGAAAGAACTAAAAGAAAATAGAAAGAAAATTGCTTCTGGAACTCAATTCGTTGAAGAACTAAATCAAAAAGTTATGACCGAATTTACGAACACGAGAGTTGTTTACGACATAGAAACAAATTACGGGTTATTGACAGACAAACAATTAAGGTGGGAAAATCAAATCCAAAAACAACTTGAAGAATTGAAAGATTATGCGTTCGACAAGTGACAGAAGAAAAGCACGAACCGTCAACCCGGGTTTTGCGTCAGGTGGGTTGACGTGTAAACCTGGAGCTTTGTGCTTCTATTCAAGTGTAGTGCTGGTTGACAGTTTTGAGCTTCGTAACCCACCCGAACACAAAACCCGAAAACATTACCACACATTAAAAGAACACCTATAAAATACACTAAATTATTTGAAAAAATGACCGAAAAACAAAAGATGCTAAGTGGGAAACACTATAACTCAAGAGATGAAGAATTGTTGGAAATGTATTATAATGCAAGAAAATTATTACAAGAATACAACACTTTAAGCTCTAAGTTGATCGATGAACGGGAACGAATTCTTAATGAGCTTTTTGAATACAAAGGAGCGGGTGTTTGGATAGAAACTCCTTTTTTTTGTGACTATGGCGAAAACATCTCAATAGGAGAAAATACATTTGTGAATACAAATTGTATGTTTTTGGATAACAATAAAATAAGTATTGGACAAAACGGATTAATTGGTCCTTATGTACAAATATACACTGCCACTCATCCACTTAAAGCCTCAGAAAGGATTATTAAAAATGCCGATGGGGCATCCTATGTAACATCTGCTAAGCCTGTAAACATTGGGGATAATGTTTGGATAGGAGGAAACTCTGTTATTTTTCCAGGTGTTACAATAGGAAATAACGTAACTATTGGTGCCGGTAGCGTGGTTACAAAAGATGTACCTGATAATGTTTTGGCGTATGGGATCCCATGTAAAGTGATAAAAATTCTGGAAAGTTAACATGTGGTAACAGCTTGTTTACCTTCGGTGCTAATACGTGGTGGCAAAAGCGGCAGGAAACATATTCGTTTGTCCCGCATCCCGAATCGTTTCCTCTCGGGACAGGCAGTGCGGGATTCGGTAAGGAAAAGGCATTATCTTCGTATCAATTCCGATTTTATCGGAATCGGCAAAATCCGCCCTGCGTCATGCCGCCAAACCGTTATGCAAAATGCAAGAAGTGCCAATCTGAGAGTTTAAAACTTAATTTTATAGATATGAGAAAACAAATTATTCTGACAATTTTACTAATAACCAGTTATTATATATCAAAAGCTCAAATTGATAGTACAATAGATAATTTATTAAATCAATATGTAGTATCATCAGCAAATAATGATGCTGGAATGATTGCAGGTATTATTGATTGTAATACGGAGACGATAAAAGTATTTTCAAAAGGAGCAATTAATAAGGATAATGACTTACGATTAGTTTGTCCTGCTTCAAAACCAGCTATTGCATATTTGATTTTGAAAAAAGGGATAAATATTCAATCAAAGATTGATAAATGGTTTCCAACTAATCAAGGGTATCGAAAAGCAAATGAGATAACTATTAAAATGTTATTGTCGAATACAAGTGGGATAAGAGATTATGTTGGGATTTCAATAGACAAAGAGCGACAATGCAATGCACAATTTACTGTTGATACGGCATATAAAAATAAATCTCTTGCATTTAATCCGGGCGATTCAGTATTATATTCAAATACAGGGTTTAATGCCGCAGGCATTATCTTAGAAAAGGAGACGAATAAAACTGTTAACGATTTATTAAGCGAATATTTTAAAGAGATATCTTCTTCAATACGAATGGATAATGGAAAAGGAAATTATCCAAAAGGTTATATTAATCCTTGGCCATATCATTATAGCCAATCTGGATTTTCTGTTGGATTGATAGGAAAGATTGAAGATTACTTAAAAATGATGGATTACATTAGTAAGCAACCTGAATTTAAGATAATGACTGATTGGGTTAAGGATGTCAATGGTATGAAATGGGGTTTAGGAATCTTTGGACAAGGAGACATGATTATGTATCAGGGTAATTCTGGAGCAAACTTCTCATTCTTAATAAAAATTAATTCGAAAATCATCTATATTCATACTACAAATGAATTAGATTATAATAAGTTTCAGGAATATGTTAATAATTTGATACCTTTGTTAATGCAAATATAAAATGCACTTTACTTAATACATGGTATAGTGCATGCGGGTTTCAGCGGTTTGTGAGCGTTTGTTGCTCGTAAATAAAGTCGGTGTAAACTGATAGATTTTCGCTTCGTAATCCTGCACGACACCATACCATCGAACGTTATCCTCTATTATGAAGAAAGACACCACCAAAAAATAATAGTTATGAGAAAAATAATTTTGTTAGTTTTTTTGACTTCAAGTATTAGTATTGCCGCTCAGAATTTTGACAGCTTAATGGTAAAAAGGCAACTTGATTGTTCGGATGTTTCCTATAATAGTGCTCTGCTGTTTGAGGAGTATTACACTGAGAATAAGATAGATTCTGCAAAAAATATATTAGCATATTGGCAAGGCAAATGTGGACTTCGTGAACCAATTCTACGTGCAATATTATTGATAGCCTTTAAAGAGAATAGTTTTCATGATTCTTTGTTAACAGAGGGTATATTGTCCCATGTGTATAATTATCAAAGTCGTATGGATATGATTAAATACAATAACTACTTTTCATACGACAATTATAAGCCGTATTATGCATATATCCCTGTAGGACAGGAATTTGATAAGTTTACAAAAAAATCTTTTGGTAGTTTAAAACCTAATTATAGAACTAACCAGGTGGAGTTTGTGCTATGCGAGTTTTATAGTGATAATTATGATACTATATTTTCAAGGCTACAGACAAAAGAATATGCTAATTCAATAATTTCAAAAGAGTATAAAAAAGCTGTCAATACATACCTAATTATGCCAGAAGCTCATTTGTCATGGATAACCGGGGTGTGGATTCCAACAGGAAACATAAAGAGACTAGGAATTCATCCGGAGTTGGGCTTTCAGCTTGGCGTGAAACATAAAAAAATGAACTATGATTTAACAATGGCTATAAAATTTTTGAATTCTGCTAATGACTATTATGCAAGAAGAACTAAGACTAGTGATTTAGAATTAACCAACCACTTTTTGGGAGGCCACATTGGTGTTGATGTGGGGAGGGATATTTTTGTAAAAAAGGCTCATGAAATACAATTAACCTGTGGAATTGCATTTGATGGTTTTGATGCATTAGAAGAAAATAAAAATTTGGACTTAAAATCAGCATCTATTTGGTCATACAATTTCAGTTTTGGGCTTGGTTACAGATATTATGTCACAACTGGATTTTATCTTGGATTAAGAGCAAAATATAATATTGTGGATTATACACTAAACAATATTGTAGATTTTACAGGCAATCCAATAACTGTACATTTTATTGTTGGAAGCGTAAATAATGTTTTCAGAAATGATAATTTGAGATCTTTAAAATATAAACTACGAAAATAATAACTGAGTCACACAAAGTAATAGTACTATAAGGGCTTCAGAGGTATTCAAAGGCTTGCACCCCGCTCAAACTATTCACTTGCCTTGACAGGAAAAAAGCCCGTAATCCCTTACAGGTAATACCGCCAAACATTATTGGTAAATACAAAAGACATAGTAATATTCCAGGGGGAAATGCGTTATTGTAAATCATCAAACTAAGAATAAAGACATGAGAAAACTATTTGCAATCCTTGCAGCTTTTCTTCTGTCAATTACAGTTTCAGCTCAAAATGGATTTTACCTTGGATATTAAAATGGGGGGGCTGTTTGAGAGATATAATTATGTTAACAGCAAGGCCAAAACCCTGACCCAATCCTCAATTGGTGGAATTCTGGGTGGTTATGCCGGATTTAAATACAATTCATATACAGTAGAAACAGGATTTTACGCCCTTCTTTCTTCACACCCTAAGGTTGTCTACAACTATAGAACTTCTGAGGTAAGTAAGTCTGCTTCAATGAGTAACGGACAGGAAAGCTTTCTGATCCCTCTTCGTTTTGGAAAGGAGTTTTTGGTGGCCGGGGATAAAATATTCATCAAATCTGAAATTGGTTTTAATTGTATGGTCTCGCGAAATTACACCACAGATCAGCCATTGATGGGATGGGGTGAAAATGTTTCAGCTTTTCCCGGTGACAATAATTACGTACCCTCAGGGTCAGATTCTACAAGAGCTTACGGATATATTCCATCAAAAACTAATTTCAGTGTAGAGCCGGGTATTGCGTCAGGCTATCGTTTTAAAAAGAAAGTAGACATATATTTAAAATTCAGCTATCTTGCTAATTTCAACCCATCATATTACGAAACTATTACACATTATTCGCAAACCGAAACAGTTTATGCGACCAGAAATATGTCAAACGCAATTCTGTTTCAGATAGGATTGAAATATTATTTCGTAAAACGGGAATAAAAGGATTACACAGTCATAACAACCTCTATGCCTAATAGCTTGTAAAAAAGAAGATTAAAACCGTTTTAGCAACACCTCAACACTAAATTAAAAAAGAATAATCCAATAAAATAAATAATAATGAGAAAAATAATTTATGCTTTTATCTTATCACTGACTTTATATTCATGTTCTACGAATGATGGTAAAATAAAAATTACAGGAAAAGTTCAGGGTTTCCCTGATAGTACGAAGTTGATTCTAATGAATTGGGATACTAATCAAGAATTAGACACTACGTACATATTGAACAACAAATTCGGTTTTACAGTTGCTAATACAAAACCCTGTTTTCATGGTATTTTTATTGGAGAAGTTCCTGAATTAGAATATTTGCCTCTTTTTATAGAAAGTACTGACATAAAGATAACCGGGGTAAAAGGAAAAATGAAATATGCCAAAGTTACAGGAGGCGAAATACAAAAACAGAAAAATGACTATTTAAATTCCTCTCTTCCATTGGAATACAGGATGGATAGTATAACCAAAGAATTAATGAATGCTTTTCAGCAACAGGATAATGACAAAATCGAAGCCTTAGATAAACAGCAAACAAAGATCATTAATGAAAGAATAGATTTTGGAGTACTTTATATCAAAGAAAATCCTGATAATCTTTATAGTGCTTTTGTCTTAGAAGGATTTTTACCAGGTCTTCCAAAATCTGAAATCAAAACACTTTATGAAAACCTGTCTCTTACAGTTAAAGAGTCTGAATACGGGAAAACCATTGCTCATTGGCTGAAACTTCATAAGTTGACTCAAGTTGGGGATATAGCAGAGAACTTCTCATTGCCTGACATTCACGGGAATGAAGTGAGTTTAAAGGATTTTCAGAATAAGTTTGTTTTATTGGAATTCTGGAGAGTAGATTGTATAAACTGCGTGGCAGAAAATAAAAATATCATAACTGAGTATGAAAAATATAAGGAAGAGGGTTTAGAAATAGTTAGTATAGCAGGCGGTAAAAACATTGATAATTTAAAGGAAGCATCTGACAGGTCTTTTATTGAATGGCATTCATTATTAGATAAAGATTCTGAACTTGGAAATGTTAGTTCAAGGTATGGTGTAACCCTTGTTCCTGCGAATTTTTTAATTGACCCGTCAGGAGTTATCATTGCAAAAGACCTAAAAGGCGATGAATTAGGAGATAAGCTGAAAGAGATATTTCAGAAGTAAATACTGCTTACAACATACAATATAAAACTGGTGTATTTCAGTGGTTTAGCAAATCATGAGATTATGCCAAAGTTCCCCATTTTGGTTACTAACGTACTCAAAAAAAACAAAGTTAATGTTATAACTGTAAATTTCAATTGAAAAGTATACCACTATTTCAGTTAAGAAAGAACACCAC
>CAZJZG010000051.1:0-16307 GCA_964550455.1 uncultured Bacteroidales bacterium
AAAAATGTATATATGCATGATTGTTTAATTATCATGAGTATCCATGACTATATCACGGTGGCACATCCTTAACCGGCAATCTTATCTGCAGTGCAATTAACTGCCTGTCAGGCTGACAAAATAGCTGTTTTTGCCTGAGATTGCGGTAAGGATGTAAAAATACTTTTGAAAGTGAAACAATGTAATTGTAAGAAAGGAATGTTTTAAACCACTTAATTTCTTTGGAGTATTCAGAGTGTTTGAGAGCGTTAATTTTAGATTTAACCAGATAAATATATTTGGAGAAGTCTCTCCATCTTTTTCTTTTACTCTCTCTCTCCACAGTCATGCGGGTTTGCTGAGAAACTGCCTTATTGTTTGAGAAATAAGCACAAGCCGTTAGTTTATATAAATAGGTTGTTTTCATGTTTCAATATGATCAGAAAAAATTAGCCTTACAGTTATAAGAACGACTTTTAGAAATGAAGTGCCAAAGCTACAACAAATTTCCTAAAAAAGCAATAGTCAGGTGAAATTAAATGAGTTTATTTGTTAATGCTTGACTTTAAACACAAATAGATGCAAAATATATACTCGTTAAAGATAACAACATAGGGTTGTGAACAAGTAGGTAGTAATTTATAAAAACTCAATAATACGGCTGTACTTCAGCACTATCTTATAAGATCTGTATTTACAAAATAGTCCAAGCTGTTTTGTAAATTATGCCGGTGGTTTAAACTCACATTGTATTTGCTAATTAAAAATACGTAATTGATTCTTATGATTTGAAATTAATTACTCGCATGTATTTTGTAAGGTCTTGTTTATCAATGTTTTGGTTGAAATGCTGTATTCTATGACTTAATATGATCTTCCCGGAAACGTTTTTCAAGAAGTTCAGAATTTTTAATAGCATGCCTTGCCCAAAGCAGTTTTACTTCTGTTACTTCCTTCGGGCTTAACTGCCAGGGTATTGGCAAACCATGCATTTTTTCTGATAAATGATACAGAGATAATGCAGCAGATACTGAAATATTAAAACTTTCAGTAAAACCATACATGGGAATCTTAACATAGGCATCACTCATTTCCATGGCTATTGGCGACAGACCCCGCATCTCGGTTCCGAATAAAAGAGCTGTTTTCTGATCCAGGGGTAATTCGTTGATCAGATATCCTTTTTCTTGAGGTGAAGTAGCTACAATGCGATAACCTTTTGATTTTAGTTGTAATAGGCAATCTCTGGTATTGTTCTCAAAACTATTGTATTTAATAATATTTAGCCATTTGCTCGAACCAAGTGCAACATCCGGATTTACATTATAAGTATTGTCGTTTTCAATTATATGTATATCCTGAATACCAAAGCAGTCGCACGAACGCAAAACTGCACTGGCGTTGTGGGGCTGAAAGATATCTTCGAGCACAATGGTCAGATATCGGGTGCGATACCTGATTACTTCTTCGAATTTTCTGTTCTTGTTTTCTGAAACAAACTCCAGCAAATAATTAAGTACTTGTTCTTCGCTCATAAGTTTGGATAGGGTTTATTCTTTATTATTTAACAAAGCTTCAAAAATAATTTTTTTTGCCGGTTTTAATGAAATTATTGGCTGTCGTCCGATAAAAAAGAAGGATTATTGATATTAATTGTAGGTTCATAATTTGGGATAATGAAAAAAAATCTATTTTTGCACGCTAATTTAAGAAAGTGTTATGGCTAAGAAAAAAGATCAAACAGAAAAAAATATTACAGCGGTAGAGGAAGCACTGAGTAAATCAGAGCTTTTTATTGAAAAAAATCAAAAAATACTTACTATCATAGTCGGGATACTTGTTCTGCTTGTGCTGATTTTCTTCGGAATTCGCAAATATTACATTGATCCAAAGGAAAAAGAGGCAGCTTCGGTAATTTTTAAAGCCGAGCAGTATTTTGCAAAAGATTCTTTGCACCTGGCTTTGGATGGCGATGGTAATTACCCTGGATTCCTTGAGATCATCAGTGATTATCCGTGGACCAAAACCGGCAGGCTGGCTAATTACTATGCCGGAATTATTTATCTTAAGCAGGGAGATTATAATGAAGCTATCAAACATTTGAAGAAATTCCGTAGTAAGGATTTTCTGGTTAATAATATTGCAAAAGCCGCCATTGGTGATGCTTACATGGAACTTGGCAATCATGGCAAAGCTGTATCATATTATCTTAAAGCTGCCAGTAACAATGCTAATGATCTTACAACTCCTGGATTTTTGATGAAGGCGGCACAAACATATGAACTTATGGGAGAGTGGAAGAAAGCCCTGAATATTTACGAAAAAATTAAAAAAGAACATTATGAAAGCATAGAAGCACGCGATATAGATAAATCAATTTCGCATGCTCAGGCTATGTCAAAATAATAAAGAGAATAAACAATAATTAAAAGAACCTGTCAGAAACGACAGGTTTTTTTATCTGAGATCATGAATAAGCCACGCGAAAAATTCAGGATAGTTTTCATGGGTACGCCTGTGTTTGCAGTACAAGCACTTGAAATACTGCTTAATTCAGAATATGATATAGCAGCAGTAGTAACAGCACCTGATAAACTTGCCGGACGTGGATTGAAATTTAAAGCAAGCGAAGTTAAACTGTTTGCTCAGGAAAAAGGGCTTAAACTGCTTCAGCCTGATTTACTTAAAAATGTTGATTTTGTACACATACTAACCGAACTTAAGGCTGATCTTTTTGTAGTAGTTGCTTTTCGTATGTTGCCGGAAGTAGTTTGGAGTATTCCTCCTTATGGAACAATTAATCTGCATGCCTCATTATTGCCTCAGTATCGTGGTGCTGCCCCTATTAACTGGGCTATTATTAACGGTGAAAAGAAGACCGGTATTACTACATTTCTGATAGATCATGAAATTGATACAGGGAAATTGCTTTTACAAAAAGAATTAAGAATTGGAAATGATGAAACTGCAGGAGAGCTTCATGACCGTCTTATGATAGAAGGAGCCCAGCTATTATTGAAAACAGTTGATGATCTGCGCAATAATAAATTAGTCCCCATTGCCCAGAATGAATATCTTTCAGGGATTAAGAAACTTAATAAAGCTCCTAAAATATTCAGGGAAGATTGTCGTATTGACTGGAAACTCAGTGCATTAGAGGTTTTTAATCGTATCAGGGGGCTAAGTCCTTATCCGGCAGCCTATACAATATTACGATCAAAAGCAGGAGCAGAACATCATTTTAAAATTTTTCATGCAAAACTGAGTGATAATTTTGAAAAAGATATACCAGGAACTATACAAATAAATGATAGAAAAATGATGTTCATTTGTGCTGGTGATTCCTGGATTGAACTAACAGAAGTGCAGCTTGAGGGGAAAAAAAGAATGAGTGTTTATGATTTTCTGAATGGGTTTAAAATTGAAGATGAGTTTCATGCTGTATAATTGTTTGATAAGCTCTACCTGACAGGCAAATGAGTGAAGAAATGCATGAAATCAGCGTTTTTTTTTAACAAATATGCATTTTTATTAACAAATTTGTCGTTTTTTCGCCTTTCCTATTGCTTTTTTCTGTAAATGACTTATATTTGCAGATACTATTATTTTAAGAGTTTTTTAAGTACTAATTTAATTTTTAAAATTATGAACAAGGCAGAGTTAATTGATGCTATTACAGCAGAAACTGGCTTAACAAAAGTCAATTCAAAAAAAGCTCTTGAAGCTTTTATTAATGCAACAAGCCAGGCACTTGCAAAGGGCGACCGCGTTGCTCTAGTAGGTTTCGGATCTTTTTCGGTAGTTAAAAGAGCTGCCCGTAAAGGACGTAATCCACAAACCGGTAAAGAAATTAAGATCAAGGCTAAATCGGTTGTTAAATTTAAACCAGGCGCCGAACTGGCAGCAAAGGTTTAATAAAACCCTTTACCGTGAGGTTAATAGGGGCTGTCTCCAAAGGACAGCCTCTTTTTTTGTATGTTGGACATGATATTAAGCCGGCAGTATTAAAATTCCTTCATGTGCCGAGTTGATAGGAAACATTAGCAATTGATAAGGGTGTCGTGGATGAACCCGAATCTGAAAGAAGTCATTAGCAAATCTGAAGTTCTTACTCACAGAAATCTGATATAAGGCTCAATTGAGGGGCAACCGAGCAATGGATTGGGAACGCCCAAAATTCAACCGTAACACAACTTGAGTAAATCAGGCAGAATGCAGAGAATTTTTAATATCTATCCGTTGTTCTTTGCTGAAAAGCAGCAAATTTTTGATCGTACTGCCTTTATGACCCTGAAAGGCAAATAAACTGTTATGCAGATTTTACAAAGTCTGGGTTATTGAGTCGGGTCTGATCTCAAACATAGCCCTTGCCCAGGAAAACCTTTGTTTCAATTCATCAAATTCACTTCCTCCAATGACAAATACCATCGTGCCCTGTATCAGAAATCCGGTCCCTTTGGAGTGAAATCCCTGTACTTCCCTGCTTCCCATGGTCATAACAATCTTGTTGTGTCTTGAAATATTTGCTTCAGTAGAGCGCATTCCTCCCACTGGACCTGTTATTCTTCCATCTTCGGTAATTTTCATATAGCTGTTCCATGTATTTATCATGTGTATGCCGGATTCACCCTGAGTGGCAATGGCTACAACGCCTTCGTGATCTAATACTTCTAATAATTTATTGGGTATCATGTTTTTTACACTTATGTTTTTTCAAAAATACTATGATATGCTGAGATTTAAATTTTTTGCAAATGCATTGATTCTGATTATAGGGTTTGAAATACAGGAAATAAGATAAATTTTATAGGATAGCTGGCATTTTAAACCAATTAATTGAAGAACTGCACTTTTTATACCAGAAGATGCATAACGTTCACCAGATGAATAATATAGAAGAGATTGAGAATTCGAATTTTTACAGGCATTATGATTTTGAATATCCTTTTTTACTAAAAAGAGCATAATTGTTATAGAAATCAATATATTTGTAAACTCTATATGAAAATAGTTGTATTGGTTCAAAATAGCATTTGTTAATTGATAAATCAGAGTATGTAAGTGGTGCGCTTACTTGTTTTTAGATTTTGTTTCACAGGTTACCAGAATAATCTGAGTGTAATACGGGTTAAATAAGAAATAGCACTAATAATACAGGATCATTGATTTTTGTATAGTAACAGAACTTTTATTAATCTAATTTGTAATATTATGAGAAAATTTATTATTGTATCACTGTTGGCTGGAATATTTCTGGCCGGATGTAATCAAAAAACTGAAATGAAAAATCCTTTTTTGGCTGACTACAACACTCCATTCAATGTTCCGCCCTTTCACCTGATCCAGGAAGATAATTATCTACCTGCATTTAAGGAAGCGATGATACAGGAAAAGGCTGATATTGATGCTATTCTGAATAATCAGGAGTCACCTGATTTTAATAATACCATCGTAGCTTTTGATAATTCAGGTGAGTTGATGCGTAAAGTTAGTGGTGTTTTTTACCGTATCACAGGTGCCAATACTAATCCTAATATGCAGGCTATTGCACGAGAACTTACACCATTATTATCAGCTCATAATAATTCAATAAGATTGAATGAGCAGTTATTTGAGAAGATCAAAGCCGTTTACGATCAACGCCATGATTTGAACTTCGATGTAGAGCAAATGCGGTTGGTTGAGAAGATTTATGATGATTTTGCACGTAATGGTGCTGCTTTGCCACCTGAACAACGTGATAAATTAAAACAGATAAATGAACGTTTGTCGTTGGTTTCATTGCAGCTTGGCGAAAATTTACTTGCTGAGACCAATGATTTTAAATTAGTTATTGAAAATACCGATGATCTTGCCGGTTTGCCTGAGGAAGTTATTTCAGCAGCTGCTGATGAAGCAAAGCGGATTGATATGGAAGGAAAATGGGTGTTCACACTTCAAAAACCAAGTTGGATACCTTTTCTGCAATATTCTGAACGCAGAGAGCTGCGTGAAAAATTATACCGAGGCTATTTTATGCGTGGTGATAACGATAACGAAAACGATAACAAGGCATTATTCGCTGAATTATTAAAACTTCGTGATGAAAGATCAAAAATGCTGGGTTTTGAAAATTATGCGGCTTTTTCAACGAGTGATAATATGGCAAAGACTCCGGAAAATGTTTATGATTTTCTACTTAAAGTATGGGATCCTGCTTTGAAGATAGCAAAACAGGAACGTGCCGAAATGCAGAAAATCATTGATCGTGAGGGTGGTAATTTTAAACTGGCTTCATGGGATTGGTGGTATTATGCAGAAAAAGTGCGGAAAGAAAAATTCGACCTCAACGACGATGAATTAAAACCCTATTTTACAAAAGATAATGTAAGAAACGGGGTCTTTAATCTTTGTGAAAGACTATATGGTCTTACTTTTAAGCAGCATCATGATATTCCGGTTTACCATGAAGAAGTAGAGGTATATGAGATTTTTGATAATGATGGTTCGCATCTCGGACTGCTTTATATGGATAATTATCCGCGTCCTGGAAAACGTGCCGGAGCATGGTGTGGAACTTTCCGAAATGGTAGTTATGAGAATGGGAAAAAAGTGTATCCCATAGTAACCATAGTTACCAATTTTGCACGTCCTGTTGGTGATAAACCGCCAATGTGGACCTGGGATGAAGTAACTACTTATTTCCATGAATTTGGCCACGGGCTTCATAATCTGTTTGCTGACGGACATTATCGCCGTACCAGTCGTGATGTACCCCGCGATTTTGTTGAATTGCCCTCTCAGGTACTTGAAAACTGGGCTGGAGAACCTGAAATATTAAAAACCTATGCCTTACATTATGAAACTGGCGAACCAATTCCTGATGAACTAATCAACAAGTTGAAGAAAAGCTCACATTTTAATCAGGGATTTGCTACTTCGGAATATATTGCTGCAGCAATTCTTGACATGGATTACCACACAATGGATGTAAGCGGAGACCTTGATATAAGGGCTCTTGAGAATGCTTCCATGAAAAAGCTTGGTTTGATTGATGAAATTATTCCGAGATATAGAACAACATATTTTAGCCATATTTTCAGTGGGGGCTATGCTGCCGGTTATTATGTTTATTTATGGGCAGGAGTACTTGATGCTGATGCTTTCGAGGCATTCAAGGAAAGTAAGGATGTGTTCAACCCTGAACTTGCTTCATTATTTAGAAAGCATATTCTTGCTGAGAACTCGCTGGGCGAAGGTATGGAACAATATGTTAAGTTCC
The DNA here is from genome assembly GCA_964550455.1 of uncultured Bacteroidales bacterium. Lineage (GTDB taxonomy): Bacteria > Bacteroidota > Bacteroidia > Bacteroidales > JAAYJT01 > JAAYJT01. The sequence continues at coordinate 7,241 of CAZJZG010000051.1, forward strand.
GTGGTAAAGAACCTTCAATTGATCCGCTTTTAAGGCAGAGAGGTCTGAAACAATAATACGTTATCTGATATGCTCGCGGAATCGTGATTAATCACCAAAACAAATTCCAATTCCGCGGGCAGTTTTCATCAAAGCATGATCCTGCGTAACTATATTAGGCTTCTGAACAGCTTCTTTCAGGGTTACGCTTGTTATTTCGGGATGGCGGTATGATACCATTTTCCCGTAATCTTCATTCAAAGCCATTTCAAAGGCTTTGACTCCATATTGGGCTGCAAGAACGCGGTCGTAAGCCAAGGGAACGCCTCCCCGCTGAAGATGCCCCAGTACCGTGGCTCTCATTTCATGAGTACAGCCTGCTAATTTCAGATCTTCAAGAAGTTTGAAAGCTACACCACCCAGCCGGAAGTTCCTGTAACCAATATTCTCGGATTTCGTACCTACCAGTTCGCCGCCAATTGGATGGGCACCTTCGGCTATTACAATATTTACAAAACCTCTTCCTTTTACAAAACGGGAATTTATCCTGCCAATAACTTTTTGAATGTCGTACGGGATCTCAGGAATAAGGCATATTTCAGCACCACCGGCTATTGCTGCATTAAGGGCGATCCATCCGGAATCGCGCCCCATAACTTCCATTATAAATACGCGATTATGACTGGCAGCAGTAGTTACTAATTTATCAACCGCTTCGGTTGCTATCTGAACTGCTGTTTGAAATCCAAATGTGAAATCAGTGGCTGATAGGTCGTTGTCAATTGTTTTAGGAACTCCAATAATGTTCAAACCTTTTTCGTAAAGCGCCTGAGATATTCTTTGCGAACCGTCGCCGCCAATATTGACTACTGCATCAATGCCCAGATATTGGATTTTTCTTATCATTTCATCGCTGATATCTACTGTTGTCCAGCTTCCGTCATTTTGTTTTACAGGCCAGTTAAATGGTCCTCCGCTATTGGTAGTTTGAATAATAGTTCCTCCCTGATAATGGATCCCGGCTACAGCTTTTTCGTCTAATACTACTATTTCAGTTGGTTCGCGCAATATTCCGTTAAAAGCTTCAATGCTCCCAAGGATTTCCCAGTCTTTTTCCTGAGAAGCTCTTTTTACAATAGCTCTGATAACAGCGTTAAGTCCCGGGCAATCACCCCCACCGGTTACTATAAGCAATCTTTTCATTTCTTTTTGTTTATCATTTATATTGTACTTTACGATAATTTACACAAAATTGCATTTTAACTTCCGGTCATATTTTTTCTGTGTCAATTCTTATAAGTTAATTTCAATTTTGATAACCATTAGTTCTGATTGTACAAAAGTACAATTTTACATATGATTAATAAAAGGTTTCAATTTCAATTCAGAAACAAAAAAAAGAGCCGCTCTGTTGGGAGCGACTCTTTAACCACATTATTAACCAACCTTATGAAAACAAGGTATCTTAAACAACGCCCTGATCAACCATGGCGCTTGCTACTTTCATGAAACCTGCAATATTAGCGCCTTTTACGTAATTGATAAAGCCATCAGGCTCAGTACCATACTTAACGCAGGCTGCATGGATATTAATCATAATTTCATGTAAGCGTGTTTCAACTTCTTCTGCTGTCCAGCTCAGTTTAAGAGCATTTTGGCTTTGTTCAAGGCCTGAGGTGGAAACTCCACCGGCATTAGCAGCCTTTCCAGGAGCATAAAGAATTTTATTTTTAAGGAATATTTCAACGGCTTCAGGAGTACTTGGCATATTTGCACCTTCTGAAACTACCTTTACACCATTATTAACCAGATTCTGAGCATCAGTGCCGTTCAGTTCATTCTGGGTTGCGCAAGGCATAGCAATGTCGCATTTAACTTCCCATGGACGTTTGCCGGCATGGAATTGAGCGTTAGGGAATTTTTTAGCATATGGTGAGCAAATATCCTGGTTCGAACCACGAAGCTCGAGCATATAGTCAATTTTTTCTCCTGAAATACCATCGGGATCGTAGATGTATCCATCAGGACCTGAAATTGTTACAACTTTACCACCAAGCTGTGTAACTTTTGTAACAGTACCCCATGCAACATTGCCAAAACCAGAAACAGCAACTATCTTGCCTTTAAATGTATCACCTTTGGTTTTCAGCATTTCCTGACAGAAATAAGCATTACCAAAACCTGTAGCTTCAGGACGGACTAAGCTGCCACCCCAGTTACGACCTTTTCCGGTCATAACACCATGATGTTCAAGGGTTAGTTTTTTGTACATACCGTACATATAGCCAATTTCTCTGCCACCAACACCAATGTCACCTGCGGGTATATCAATATCCGGTCCTATTATTCTCCAGAGTTCAAGCATGTATCCATGGCAGAAACGCATAATTTCATTGGGTGATTTACCTTTGGGATTAAAATCTGAACCACCTTTTGCACCACCCATTGGAAGTGAAGTCAGGCTGTTTTTGAAGATTTGTTCGAAGCCCAAAAACTTCATAATGCTAAGGTTAACACTGGGATGGAAACGAATGCCTCCCTTGTAGGGTCCTATGGCATTATTATACTGAACTCTGTAACCAAGGTTTACATGAGCTTGTCCGTTGTCGTCAACCCAAGGAACTTTAAAAGTTAAAATCCTGTCAGGTTCAACAAGGCGCTCAATTATGCCTGCAGTTTCAAACTGTGGGTTTTGATTATAAATTTCTTCAATTGATTCCAATACCTCGTGGACTGCCTGCAGGTACTCTTTTTCACCGGGATGTTTCATCTCCAGGTTGGCCATGATTTTTTTCAGATCCATGATAAATAAATTTTAATAATTAGAGTATAATGTGAATTATGTAACAATGTGAAATAATTAACAATGCAAAGTTATAATATTTTTGGTTATGTCAAAGCATAATATGAAAATATTTTTTTAACGCAAATCTGGTAATGTGTTAGTGTTAATTACAATGCTGATATAGAATGTATTACGTTTTTATTGGATCGGACTTGTGTTAACTTAGAGAAGCTTTTATAAATTTAAGGATCCTTGATATCATAGTTTTCTCTGTCTTGTAACCTCATATAAAAACATTCCGGCAGCTACTGAAACATTTAATGAGGCTACCTGACCCTGCATGGGTATCATAGCTTTTTCATCACAAAAACGGAGATATTCAGGAGAAATTCCACTTTCTTCTGAACCAACTATCAGTACAAGAGGATCAGTAAGATTCATCTGCCAGATTGATTTTTCGGCTTTTTCACTTGCTGCAATAATCTTTAATCCGCTTTCTTTCAAAAAAATCAATGTTGATTTCAGGTTCATACTTCTTACTACCGGAATATTCATCAATGCTCCAGACGAGGTTTTAATGGTATCAGCATTTATCTGAGCCGAGCCTCTTGCCGGTATTATTAGGGCATGAACCCCCAGGCATTCGGCAGTACGTGCAATTGCACCCAAATTCCTGACATCGGTAATGCGATCAAGTACCAGTATTAGAGGCGATTCGCCAGATTCATAAACTGCCGGAATAATGGCTTCAATTGACTGGTATTGAATAGGAGACAGAAAAGCAATAATACCCTGATGGTTACCTCTGCTTATGCGGTTCATAGCATTTATTGGAAGGTATTGCACAGGAACTCCCAGTTGATCCAGCATCTTTCTTATCTCCGGAAGCCATTCACCATGAATATTTTGCTGTATGATAACCTTATCGAGTTCTCTACCTGCCTGAATTGCTTCAGTAACCGGATGAACCCCATAAATTATGTTTTCTGATTTTCTGACACCGCTATTCTTTTTCATCATCATCTTCATTTAATAAATATTGCGAGGGTATACTTTTTAAAGACTTCACTCCAAGTTTTTTCAATCTTTCAGCCCTTCTGACAAGATTTCCGCTTCCGGTTGATAGCTTCTTGTTAGCCTCATCGTAAGTTTTTGATAATGTGTTTAGCTGGTTGCCTATTTTCTGCATGTCTTCAATAAAGTTTACGAATTTATCGTACAGCGCTCCTCCTTGTCTGGCTATTTCAAGTGCATTTTGTGTTTGTTTCTCCTGTTTCCAGATGGATGAAACAGTCTTTAGTGTTGCCAGTAGGGTAGTGGGGCTTACCAAAACGATTTTACGTTCCCAGGCATAAGAAAACAGGTCGGGATCGTGCTGCAGAGCTGCACTGAAAGCAGGCTCAACAGGCAGGAATAGCAATACAAAATCGGGAGTGTCAAAATTGTAAGCTGCCTGATAGTTTTTATCACTCAGTCCTTTAATATGATTGCGTACCGACGCAACATGCTGATTGATATATTTCTCTTTTTCTTCGGGGTTCTCACTACTGACAAAACTTTCGTATGCCAGTAACGATACTTTTGAATCAATTATCAAATGCTTGTTTTCAGGTAAATGGATCACAACGTCCGGACGCAGGATCTGCCCTTCTTCATCGCGTGTGCTTACCTGAGTTTCGTATTCAACACCTTTGGTTAAGCCTGAACGTTCCAGTACACGCTCCAGCACTATTTCGCCCCAGTTACCCTGCTTTTTTGTATCTCCTTTCAATGCTCTGGTGAGATTTTCAGCATCTTCACTTAATTTCCGGTTCAGCTCAAAAAGGTTTTTTACCTCCTGTTTCAAACTTATTTTATCATGTCTTTCCACATCATAGGCATCCTGAACTTTTTTTTCAAAAGTCTGCAATCTCTCCTTTAATGGATTTATAAGCTCATTTAGGTTTTTACCACTCGTTTGTACAAATTCCTGACTATGTTGTTTGAAAATCTTATTGGCAAGGTTTTCGAATTCAGTGGTAAATTTCTGCTGCAATTCTGTTAGTTCATCTTTTTGTTTTTCAAGGCGTTCCTGCAATTGTTCCTGCATTGTCTGCATGCGGGCAATATCCGAGTTTTTTTCATTTAATTGCTCCCGGAGCATTATTGTTTCTGCATCAGTCTTTTCTTTTTCATTATTTAAATTTGAGATTCGCTCTTCGAATATACCAATCCGGTTTTCCAGCTCGAGCGAGGAGGTAAGCTTTTCTTTTTCAAGAACCTGCAAAGTGTTTTGATGGCTTATTAATTTTTTTCGGTAGTTTGAACCCAAAACAATGTAAGCAATGAGAAAACCAATAATTGCTGCTCCTGTGATGTATATGATTTCCATAGTCGTTATATTAATGATGAAATATAGCAATATGCAAAAGTAAGTAATTTTGACCGCTGTATTGGTTTGCTATCAGGGTTTTAGTTGTGAGTAACGAACAGGGGGTGATTTTTTAGAAAAATGATAAGCAATTAAACAATTTCACATGTTATTTAGTTTGATATTTTTGAAGCCTGAAAAGCAAGTCTTTTTTTGAGGCTTTTGAATTTCTGAAATACCATATTCATTTGTCGTTTTAAAAAGAATATGATTATTTATAGAAATTGCATTTTAAAATGGTTTTTATAAAAAGAAATTAATCCTGGTATAACAATAAAGCTTTTAACCCATGTCATTGAACCCTAATAATTTAAAAAGAACCTTAAAAGCAGGTAATAAGGAATTTACCTACTGGAGTCTTGCAGCGCTGCAGGAACATGGCTATGCTATTAATAAACTGCCTTTTTCCATTCGCATCTTGCTTGAAAATGTTTTAAGGAATTTTGATGATTTTGCAATCACAAAAGAAAATATTGAAACCATTCTTTCCTGGAGCCCCAAAGCTTCTGACAAGGATATACCTTTTAAGCCTGCTCGTGTATTAATGCAGGATTTTACCGGAGTTCCTGCAGTAGTGGATATTGCATCACTTCGTGCTGAAGTTGCCCGTAAAGGTAAAGACCCCGATAAGATAAATCCACTTATACCTGTTGATCTGGTAATAGATCACTCCGTTCAGGTTGATTATTTTGGAACTACGGATTCTTACAAAAAAAATGTTGACCTTGAATACAAACGAAATGCAGAACGGTACAGATTCTTGAAATGGGCTCAAAAGGCTTTCAATAATTTTTCGGTGGTGCCGCCGGGAATGGGTATATGCCATCAGGTAAACCTTGAATATCTTGCCAGCGGGGTTATTGAAAAAGATGGCACACTTTTTCCCGATACTCTTGTTGGAACCGATTCGCACACACCTATGGTAAATGGCATTGGCGTTATTGCCTGGGGTGTTGGTGGTATTGAAGCTGAAGCTGCACTTCTCGGGCAGCCTATTTATTTCATCATGCCCGAAGTGGTGGGTTTGAAACTTACCGGAAAATTGCAGGCGGGAACCACTGCAACTGATCTGGTTCTTACCATTACCGAGTTGTTGCGTAAACATAAGGTAGTTGGTAAGTTTGTTGAGGTTTTTGGTTCGGGGCTTGACACACTTACAGTTCCTGACAGAGCCACAATCTCTAATATGTCACCCGAATTTGGATGCACGGTAACCTATTTTCCTATTGATGACCACACCCTTGATTATATGCGCAAGACAAACCGCCCCGAACAGCTTGTAAAGCAGGTTGAAGCATATACAAAGGCAAATATGCTGTGGCGAACCAATGAATCGGATATTGTTTACAGTAGTCTTGTGGAGTTGGATATGAGTACTGTTGAACCGGCTTTATCAGGTCCAAGAAGACCACAGGATAAAATAACCGTAAGGGAGCTTTCAGATAAATTTGGAAGTTTATTGAAAACATTCCCTAAATATGCCGGTGCATCTGATGAGGAGATCAAACAAGTATCAGAAAGTAATGCAGATAATAAAGTCAGAGACGGGTCGGTAGTTATTGCAGCTATTACTTCCTGTACTAATACATCAAATCCGAGTGTTATGCTTGGCGCAGGTTTGGTTGCCAAAAAAGCACGTGAACATGGTCTTAATGTGAAACCCTGGGTAAAAACATCGTTGGCACCCGGTTCAAAAGTTGTTACCGATTATCTGATGAAAGCCGGTTTACTTAGCGAACTCGAAGCGCTGAAGTTCAATGTGGTTGGTTATGGATGCACAACTTGTATTGGAAATTCCGGACCATTGCCTGATGACATTGCCCGCGAAGTAGATCAAAACGAGCTAATTGTAGCATCAGTACTTTCAGGGAACAGGAATTTTGAGGCGCGTATTCATTCTCAGGTGAAAATGAATTTCTTAATGTCGCCAATGCTGGTAGTGGCTTATGCTATTGCCGGAAAGATTGATATTAATCTTTTCTCGGAACCTTTGGGCTATGATCCGAACCAAAACCCTGTATATCTAAAAGATATATGGCCATCGGGTGAGGAAATCAGTGATGTAATGAAGAAGGTTTTGTCGCCAGTAGATTTTGCAAACAGCTATGATGAAATTTTTGAAGGCGATGAGCAATGGCAGAAACTCGAAGTTCCTCAAGGTAAGATATATCATTGGGACGAAAAATCCACATATATACGTGAGGCACCATTTTTTAAAGGTATTAAAGAAGAAGTTACTGAACCTGTTGATATTACCGGCGCAAGAGTGTTGTTGAAACTTGGTGATTCTATTACAACCGATCATATTTCGCCTGCTGGTTCATTCTCAGAAAATACCTCTGCCGGTAAATATCTTTTGGAGAGAGGAATTGCAAAAAATGATTTTAATTCGTACGGTTCGAGGCGTGGAAACGACGAGGTAATGGTGCGCGGTACATTTGCCAATGTGCGTATAAATAATCAGTTGGCAGATATCGAAGGCGGATTTACAAAACATATTCCATCAGGCAAACAAATGTCAGTATTTGAAGCATCAACTCTTTATAAGGCTGAGAATACCCCCTTGATAGTACTGACAGGAAAGGAATATGGCAGCGGTTCGTCACGCGACTGGGCTGCGAAAGGTGCTAACCTGCTTGGCATCAAAGCGGTAATTGCTGAAAGCTATGAACGAATACACCGAAGTAATCTTGTTGGGTTGGGTATATTGCCTTTGCAATATCAGGATGGTCAAAACGCTGATAGCCTTGGCATTACAGGAAGTGAGAAATTCAGTATTACCGGGATTTCCGACGGGTTACATCCGATGAAAACTTTGCAAATTATTGCAGAGAATGATTCAGGTAATAGTATGCAGTTCGACGTAATTTGCAGGCTGGATTCCGAAATAGAAGCGGAATATTATAAGAATGGCGGGATACTGCACTACGTATTACGCCAGTTTCTGAAACATGATTAATAATTGACATTGCTAATGCCAGCTTATACGATTTGTATTTACAAAATAGTCCAAGCTGTTTTGTAAATTACAAGCGTTAATGCCGGTGGTTAAAACATTAAGAACAATTGAGCGGAGCGATAATTGGTCTGTTATATTTTGCCATCCGGTAAAATTGGTCTGTTATATTTTGCCATCCGGTAAAATTGGTCTATTATATTTTTCCAATCGGTGTTACACCTCCATAAGGCGGATAAGTCAGGGAGATTGGAAAAGTTGATTATAAACAGCCTTTCTATCTTCTGTTCATAATAATATTTACCGTGCTAACTGCATCAGTAATATCAATAATTCCGTCTTCATTTATATCAGCGTTTATAAAGCAGAATGGATGAGGAATGTTTCCAAGAATATAGTTTAACATACTTACTACATCCTGAATATTTACTTCACCATCGCAGTTTGCATCGCCGGGTAAAAACACAGGTTCATCCAATAAAGTTATAACGCCATCAGATGTATCCAAAGGAAGGAGCGGAACATCAAGTGTACTTAAAAAGGCATTTAAAAGGTTTAATTGATAAATTCCGGCTTGTGAAGGAGTGTTTAATATGAAAGAAATATTAACCAAAACAGGAACTGGAGGGTCAAGTGCGAAACCTGTCACTCTCAAAATTGTACTGTTGGGTAAAATACGGGCGAACAAATCAAGACCGGGTGCATTTGTACTAATTGAATTATTCACATATGAAAAGCCCTCAGGTATGGAAATATCAAATTGGAATGCAAAATACTGAATTTCACTTTGAATATGTATATCAATTACCATTGTTGAATCTGTAAAGCCAATAGCATTATCTATTATGACGGAACTCTGTTCCTGTGCTTTTACATTAAACATAAAAAGGATAAAGCAACCAACAAGCGTTAGTTTTAGGCGAAAAGGTAATATTTT
>CAZJZG010000052.1:0-16304 GCA_964550455.1 uncultured Bacteroidales bacterium
AGTGGTGTTCTTTCTTAACTGAAATAGTGGTATACTTTTCAATTGAAATTTACAGACGAGAATGTTGATTTGAACAAGATTTATCGTTATTTAGACAAACTTTCCGACACTCAAAAAGACAAAATACAAGAAACTAGCGTAAATCTACCAGAAAGGTTCTTGGTGGCAGTATTGGAGTGGATTTTTACGATGTAACAACACTTTACTCTGAAACTACGTTTTGAGAAAAACAAACACAGACACAAAAGTATTAAATGGAGCAAAGTAGAAGCCAAACTAATAAAGCTACCAAAAAAACTGTGGTCTCTAAATAAAATGGAAATAACCGGTGGTGAGCCGGACGTTATAGATTATGACAAGCAAGAAGATGTATTTATTTTTTGCGACTGTTCAACTGAAAGCCCCAAAGGGAGAAGAAGTTTATGCTATGACCACGAAGCATTAGAGTCAAGAATAGAACATAAACCCAAAAACAGTGTTGTTAATATGGCTAACGAAATGGATATTGAAGTTTTAGATGAAAAACATTATGAATATTTACAGTCATTAGAGGATTTTGACACAAAAACATCAAGTTGGTTAAAAACACCAGAAAATGTGAGGGAACCTGGCGATGCAATCTTTGGTGATTTCCGGTTTGGACGAGTGTTTTATTATCATAATGGAGCAGAATCTTATTATGCTGCAAGAGGTTTTGAAGACAATTAAAAGTTTAGCAACAAGAAAACAAAAAGGATATGTATCGAACTCATAAAACGTATATAAAGTTGGACATGAAAATGTCAGATTTAATAAATGAGAATTACTCATTATTAATGCTATTAGAACATTTAAACATTGATTTTGCTGTTGGTGATAAAACTGTATCCCAGATATGTAAAGAAAACAATATTAGTAAATCAGTTTTTTTAGTTGTCAGTAACCTTTACAATGGATTTTATCCTGATAAAGGAGATATTCACTCAATAAGCGATATCCCAATAATTATAAGACTATTAAAAAACAGCCATCGTTTTTATAAGGAAGATAAATATCCTGAAATAAAGGAATATCTTATGAAGCTGCACGACAAACATAATACAGAGGATATTAAGTTGATTGAAAAGTTCTTTAATGATTATTTTAATGAAGTACTGGAACATCTTGATTATGAAGAACAAACCGCTTTTCCTTATTTCTGTCAACTAATAGAAAGCGAATCCATTCAGCAAGAATCAAATTTTTCGGCAAGAGAATACAAAGAACATCACTCTGATATTGAAACCAAACTTACTGATTTGAAAAACCTGATGCTGAAGCATATTACATTTAAAAATGATTTACCCCTTAGGAGAAAATTCCTTTACTGTCTCTTTGAACTAGAATTTGATTTAAATATCCATTCAATGATTGAAGAAATGATTTTGTTGCCTCTTATTACTAAGGTAGAAAAACAACTTTTAAATGGATAAATGCAGAATAAATATTGCTATTATTGAACCATCAGATATCATCTTTGAAGGACTTTCAATTCTTTTGTTAAAAGCGGGACAACATATCTATTTGTATCGAATAAGCGATTTTGACGAATTAAGTAACTTGTCAGAAAAAGAAAAAATCAATATTGTAATTCAAAATCCGGTCATACTGCAAAACAGAATGAACTATTTCACTAAACTCAAAAAGCAATACCCTGATATTTTATGGTTTGGATTAGTTTATTCGTATTTTGACAGCGAACTGCTTAATAAATTCAATGAAATTATCTCAATTTCAGATACCAGCGAAATAATCACAAAGAAATTAAATAATCAATACAAGCAATGCGGTTGCAAAAACAATCTGCAAGAAGAGCTATCTGAAAGGGAAATTGACGTATTGGTTCAACTTGTAAAAGGCTTGTCAAATAAACAGATTGCAGATAAGCTAAACATCAGTATTCATACTGTAATCAGTCACCGAAAAAACATAATTGAAAAAACCGGAATTAAAAGTTTATCGGGAATGACAATATATGCTATTTCAAAGAAGATCATATCGTTAGACATGGCCGTGCTTTAGATGCTGAATTATGCATCCCTATTAATAATGATTTAAAGTTCGGAATTTACCCTTTTTATGTGATTGTTTACATTTTTACTTTCCTCTTATTTTGCATTGAAAAATAAATTTTAAAAAAGGAAAGAAAAATGAAACAAACTCTCATTTTGATACTTGGGCTTTTGATTTTGGTACAAGTACAAGCACAGGATAAAACTGATGCCTTGCTTTTTGGTGATGTGAAATCAATAAAAACCAAAGAGCATATACCTTATTCATCAATAATGGTAAAAGGAACAAATATCGGAACAACAGCCAATGGTGATGGACATTATAAACTAACAAATTTACCTGTTGGGAAGTACATAATAGTTGCTCATTCAATGGGATACAAGTCACAAGAGAAAGAAATGACTTTGGAAAAAGGAAAAGAAATAGAAATCATATTTGAATTGGAAGATGATGTTCTTAACCTTGAACAAGTTGTTGTTACTGCCACAAGAACTAAGCACTATTTAAAAGATGTACCTGTAAGAACTGAAATAATCTCAGCTAAAGCCATTGAAAATAAAAATGCCTGCAACCTTTATCAGGCTTTAGAAGGTACTCCGGGTGTAAGAGTAGAAAACCAATGCCAATATTGTAATTTTTCTATGGTTCGTATGCAGGGGCTTGGCGCTGAACACACGCAAGTACTTATTAACGGACAGCCAATGTATTCAGGATTAACCGGGGTTTATGGTTTGCAACAATTAAGCACAGTTGATATAGATAAAATAGAGATCGTTAAGGGATCTGGTTCAGCACTTTATGGCAGCGGAGCTGTTGCCGGTGCAATAAATATTGTAACAAAAGAACCAGATTTTGTTCCATCAACTAAGGTTGACATTCAATTGGGTAATTACAAAACCAACAAGTTTGATGTTAATTCATCTATGCGTAATGAAAAGGGAAATATCGGCTTGAGTATTTTTGCTCAACGATACTCAGAAGGCGCTATTGACGAAACAGGAGCAGGATTAACCCCAAATGAAGTAAAGAATAAGGATGGCATTTCCGATAGGGTACTGACAAATCTTACCAATGCAGGTTTTGGTTTATTTATCAACGATGCTTTTATGCAAAATGACAAACTGATCATTCGGGGAAAATCGGTATTTGAAAAACGCGAAGGTGGAACTATGACCGATGATTATTTCCGCAATCCATTGACCGATGGAACAGAAAACATTACAACTGACAGGTACGAAGCATCTCTCAATTATAATAAGAAGATAAAAACCAACTCAGAAATTAATTTGAGCCTTGCTTATATAAATCATAACAGAAATGCAACAAATGATTCGTATTTAAGTGATTATATGGCAACACACGGAGACACTGTTCCCGATTTAAGAAATATGAGACCCTATCTTGCAAACGAAAACTCTTTGATGTCAACAATAACTTTTAACACAAGAATCAACAAACACAGTTTAATTGTGGGTCTTCAAAGCTTTTACAACAAACTTGAAGAATCGGGAATGTACGTTATTGTTGATGAATCAAGTAGTTACCTTGGCAAATCGTATCGTTCGGTAGCAGATAAAGTGGCAAAGGAATTCGGATTATTCATACAGAATGAGTGGGCAGTTAACGATAAATTAATAATAGTACCCGGCATTAGGCTTGACAATCATAATTCAGGAGAAGAATATACATCAGACCAACAGATATTTGGAACCACCAATTTTCCAAAAACAAGTTTTGATAAAGCTGCAATAAATCCAAGATTAGCAATAAAGTACAAACTATCTGAAAAATTTATTTTGCGGGCAAATGCAGGAACTGGATTTCGTGCTCCTTATGGCTTCTCAGAAGATTTACATCTTTGCAGTGGATCACCACGTGTTTGGAAATCATCAGAACTAAACCCGGAAACTTCAAGAAGTTATAACATTTCTACAGATTATTACAGTAATAATATCAGAGTAAGTACAAATATATTTCGGACAGATTTGAAAAACAAAATAGGGTTTACTGATGCCGATGCAAGCATTGCCGCATTAGGTTACAATTACCAATGGAAGAATATTGATGATGCTTTTGTACAGGGCATAGAACTATCAGTAATTGCTAATTTGGCAGACAACCTTGACTTAGTAGTTGACGTTACGTATAATCAGGGAGAATACAAAAATGTGAGAGAAGACTGGGTTGGAACTCAATATGAAAAAGAAAGTAAGTTCATCTCCAGATTTCCGACTACAACGGGTAATTTGAAAATTGAATACAGCCCCAAAACATGGACATTTGCTTTTACCGGAAATTATCAAGGGAATATGTATATTGACTATTATAGTGAAGATGAAACTCTGTCAAAAATTAAGAAAACTGAACCTTACATGCTTTTTAACGCAAGAGTGTCCAGGAGACTAAACCAGTTTAAATTGTATGCCGGAATAAATAACATATTTAATTATGTTCAGGACGAAAGACATTTAGACGATGCGGCATTTATGTATGCCCCCTTGTATGGTGTAATGTTTTATGGTGGCATAACAATTAATATAAACCATTGATTTAGCATGAATGCAAAAATGAAAAGCAAATTATTAACTTTCAAAAACAGTACAAAAAAACAGCATCAAAAATGTCCATTAAACCAGAATTTTCATAATGCGTCTTAGAAAAACAGAGTACGTTATGGCTGCAATCCTTGGGATCTCGCTTACTCCTTTAATTCTCAATAGCGCTGCAAACATTGATCTCCTAAAAATTCTAATGCTTGTAATACCCATGATATTCTTTGTGCTTGGATTAGGATTTGCAACCGGAATATGGCTAAACCTAATAGTTTATGATAAAGGTATAAGGGATGCGGAAATGTTTCTCAGCCTGATTGACGAATTTTGCAAAGAAGAATAAAAATCAGAATTTTAACAAGAACAAAGTAAATTGGCTTTTTAAGGCTTGACGACTTAAAAGTAAAAACATTTACAGACAGCAAGTCTCGTAGAGACGTTCTAATGGTAGCTAATAATTCCTGCAAAACTCTGTAAGTCCCATAGGGACGACCATATTGCCAAAAACAAAGTATAGTAAAAGGACGCCCCTACAGGGCTATTTTTTTGATTTGGGAGCATATAATTACCAAAAGTTCGCTCCAACGGAGCTTAATATACTTTGTTTTTTTGGGGAATGTTGTATATTTGTTTCTTGGAAAAGGCATTGTACAACAATATCATAACATAAAAAGAAATGGCACTATTTAATATCAACGAACAAGGGAGACTTGTTCAAATAAAAGAATTCCCTTTCAAACTTGAAAAGGAAATCCAGAATTTAACAGAGCAAAATTTAGCAACAATCTTTGGTATTGATTTCGTATGTTCTGAATTCTCACTTGGCAATTTTCGTATTGATACACTGGCTTTTGACAAAGGCTCTTCCAGTTTTATAATCATTGAATACAAAAGGGATAAAAACTTCAGCGTAATTGACCAGGGCTATGCTTACCTGGCATTAATGCTTAACAACAAAGCAGATTTCATTCTTGAATATAACGAAAACAATAAAAACACATTAAAACGTGATGATGTTGATTGGTCGCAATCAAGGGTTATTTTCATTTCACCGGGTTTTACAACTTATCAAAAAGAGGCAATTAATTTCAAAGACTTGCCTATTGAGCTTTGGGAAGTGAAAAGATATGATAATAAAACAATTAACTATAATCAAATTCAAACATCCGGTTCACAAGAAAGTATTAAAACAATTAGCAGACAAGATGAAACAATTCAGAAAGTGTCGCGAGAAATAATAGTATATACCGAACAAGATCATTTGGACGACATTTCAGAAGAAATAAAAGAGCTTTACGAAAAATTCAAAAATGCAATTCTTAATCTCGACAATATAGAAGTTAAACCTAAAAAATTATATATTGCTTTTGTTTCAGGCTCAAATATTGCTGATATCCGAATCCAAAAAAGTAGCCTTAAAATTTGGATAAACCTACAACACGGACAACTTGACGACCCAAAAGGTATTTGTCGTGATGTTTCACAAATCGGACATTGGGGAAATGGCGACTATGAATTACTTGTAAACTCTGACGACAATCTTGAATATATAATCAGCTTAATAAAACAATCACTAAAAAAGAACAGAAAATAGAGGATTATACCAAGAAATTAACAGACTCACAGAAAAGCTCTTACGATAAAAAGCATTTCATTTTTTAATATGGTATCATAACCTTGTTAAATATAATTGCTAAAAGCCACATTCCGGCAGACGGTTCAGAAATCCCCCCTGCCTCAGCTATTTTACATCTGATTTACAATTTCCCATACAAAAGCCTTCACTCCTACTTCTTTATTTATCCGATCAAGTTTACGTAGATTATCGAGTAAATCTTCTACAAGTTCATCAGGAATTATTGTAATCAAAGCCGAATTCATTTCAGGCCATGTATGAGTGCCCATACGTGGCACTCCTGTTTCCGAACCACGACCTTTTACATCGCTCCACCATGTGTAACCTCTGATTTCAAGCTTATCGAGAATAAATTCAACCCTCTCGGTATGTGCCTGATTAAATGCTATAAATACTGCTTTCATATAAGAAAAAAATAAAATCTTTAAATTCAATATAAACCAAACCCTTGAAAATCAGGTTAATCAAGGAACTGGTATTTACTTCTGAGTTTCATAATCTTGTCACGTTCGCCGGTTCTGGCAATAATACCATACATAACCGGAATAAGTACCATTGTAACAATAGTTGAAAAAACTAACCCGCCTATCACACTTATTCCCATCGGGCTCCAAATCTCAGAACCTTCTCCTGTGCTTAATGCAAGAGGTAACATACCAAGCATAGTTGTAAACGCAGTCATTAATACAGGACGAAGTCGCGAACGACCAGAAACCACAATAGCATCATACAGTTTTATGCCGCGGTCGCGCATTAAATTAGTATAGTCAACCAGAACTATTCCGTTTTTCACAACAATACCTATAAGTATAACCGCCCCAAGAGCTGCCACCACACTAAGAGTGGTGCCGGTAATCAGTAAAGCAAGTATAACTCCTGTGAAAGCAAAAGGAATAGAGAACATTATTATGAAAGGCATCTTGAATGATTCAAATTGCGAAGCCATAACTATAAATACAAGTATAAGGCTGATAAACATAAGCAAAATGAGATCTTGAAAAGCCTCCTGCTGATCTTTGTATGCTCCTCCAATAGCAATCATTACCCCCCGTGGTAGTTCAAGATTTTCAATTTCTTTATTAACACTTTTAGCCAGTTCACCCAGAGATACCTTGTTAGGTTTTACCGAAACAGTAACTATCCTCTCTTTACGTTTATGTTGTATGGATGGAGGACCCCAATATTCTTGCACCTCTCCTATTTCTTTTAGTTTGATCATCTTACCCATTCCATTACGGATAGTGATATTTTCAATATCGGTGAGAGAGCTTCTGAATTCTTCGGCAAACCTTATCCTGATATCATATTCATCACCTTCTTCCTTAAATTTTGAAGCCACCATCCCGCTCACCCGGTTTCGTATCATACTTGAAACCATTGTTGTGGTAAGTCCGTGGGTAGAAAGTTTCTCACGATCGAAAATAATCTGCAGTTCAGGTTTATCATTCTTACGACTTATTGAAATATCGGTAGCACCTTCAATTGACTTTAACCTTTCCTGAACCTCGATAGCGAGAGCATTTGTTGTATTGAAATCATATCCATATATTTCAACATCCACAGTGTTTGAACCCATGCCCATACCAGCACCAGAAGTATTTATGTTAAATGTTACAACTTCAGGTAACTGATTTATCTGTTCTCTGAGGTCATCAGCTATTTCCCACACTGTCCTGTCACGTTCATCAATGTCTTTCAGTCTTGCCATCAGGTTTATGATGTTCGATCCGGTAGCCGAAAACAATGAAAACATGCTACCTTCATCATCTGCCCCTGAAGAAGTAGACATCAAAGTAATTTCAGGATAGCGCTCTTTAATGATAGCTTCAATATTACGGGCTGTTTTCATTGTTTCCTCAACTCTGGTTCCCGTTTGAAGCTCAATAGAAACACTAATCCTCGACTGGTCGGTTTCGGGCATGAAATCGGTTCCAACAAACTTAAATAAGTAAATAGAAATACCAAAAATGATAAATGAGGTAATAATTACAAAAGTCTTATGATGTAAAGACCATTTTAACGTGGCAACATAGAAATCGTCAACTTTATCAAGAAAAACTTTAATGGTTCTGTCATAACTAAGACGGGGGATTATGTTTCTTTTCTTTTGTAAGCGCATCAAACGTGACGCGAGCATAGGTGTGAGCGATATTGCTGCAAGAGTTGATGTGGTTATTGTAATGGTTACTATCCATCCAAGTTGTTTGAATAATACTCCGGTCATTCCGCCTACCAAAGTTAAAGGCAGAAATACTGCTACCACAACTAAAGTTGTAATGATAACCGCAAGCCATACTTCGTTGGTAGCATATTTAGCAGCTTCACGCGGACTTACACCACGTTCAATATGAAATGAAATATTTTCCAGTACTACAATCGCATCATCCACAACCATTCCTATAGCTATTGAAAGCGATGTCAGTGAAATTACATTAATGGAATTGCCAGTTAAAAAAAGATAAATAAAAGCAACAATAAGCGAAACCGGTATAGTAAGAGCAATAATAAAAGTTGCCCGCCATTGACCTAAAAAAAACAAAATTACCAAAACAACAAAAATAAAAGCCCACATCAATGTTTCGGACAGGTTGTTTATTGAGCTTTTAATAAAATCAGAAGAATCCATTATCAGGTTTATTCTGATATCGGGAGGAAGATCTTTTTTAAGCTTTTCAAGTTCTGTACGAACCCCTTTTGCTACTCTTAAAGTATTGGATCCCGACTGTTTCATGACAACCATCCTCAATCCCGGTTCCCCATTGATTTTTTCATCCAACGAATGATCTTTAAGGGTGTCTTTAACCATAGCAACATCATGGAGATATACCAGTTTGCCATTGAAATTTCCAACAACAAGATCATTCAGTTGTGAACTTTCAAAAAACTCACCCTGAATTCGCAACTGATAATCTATCTCTCCCATTTTTATATTTCCCGAAGGCATATTCATGTTCTCGCTTGCTATTACATTTCCAATCTGTTCAATAGTAAGATTATATGCATCAAGGCGCTGAGGATCAACCTCCACATAAACAACACGACGGGGAACTCCCATCATTCCAACAGAACCGACACCATCAATTCTGTTAAGCGGATTAATAATCTTTTCGTCAAGTATTTTATCCAATCCGGGATAACTTTCATCAGCAGTAATAGCAAAAAATACTATCGGCATCATATTGGTGTTGAACTTGAAAATTGATGGTCTGTCAACACCATCGGGCAAATTGCCGTATACCCTGTCAACCACATCACGAATATCATTTGTAGCTTCATCAAGATTGACTTCCCAGTCAAATTCAAGATATATTACCGACATGTTATCGCTTGAGGCAGAACCAACCTCTTTGACTTTGTCAACTGTATGAAGAGCATTTTCAAGCGGTTTAGTAACATTTGTTTCAATGTCGGCTGCATTAGCTCCAGGATATGTTGTTAACACGGAAATAAAAGGCGGTTCCATTTCAGGATAAAGGTCAACAGGTATTCGGATTAAAGAGTAAATGCCTATTACCATTAATGCCGTAAATATCATCAAAGTTGTGATCGGCTTATTGACAGCGCTTTTATATATGCTCATATTCTATATTGTAATTCCTGGTTTATATTTAAAAGAATTATCATTTGCATTTAAGATATTAAATTATTGATTATCAATTAATCTCAACAAATGCTTCATTTAACAACTGTTACCTGCATCCCATCTTGAAGACGAGCCTGTCCACTAACTATTATATGATCGCCTTCATACAGTCCTTCGGCAATTACTTCCACATTCTCATCATATCGCTTGCCAAGGCTAACCCCTATTCTTTTGGCTATACCATCTTTTTCAACAAATATATAGCGTTCGTTTGAACCTTGAAGCTTAAGCACAGCAATAGCAGGAACGATCATGGCTTCAAACCTGTCAAGGCTAAATCTTACACGGCTGAACATACCGGGTCTTAATGACTGGCTACGATTATCAATCGAAATTTCAACATTAAATGTTCGGCTTGCGGGATCAACAGTAGGATGTATCCTAAAGACTCTTCCGGTAAATTCTTTATCAGGGTAAATATCAGTAGTGATTATTACCTCAATTCCTGTTTTTACCAAAGGGAAAAATTTTTCAGAAACGGGTACAATCGTTTTCAACAAATCAATTTGTGCCAAAGAAACTATAGCAGCCTTGCCAATCATGGCAACAGGTGTACCTGAATACATTTCTCCCGATTCAAAATACTTACCTGTAATAATTCCACTGAAAGGAGCCAACAGACGTGTGTTATCGCGCAAAAATGCAATATTGTTCTTTGCAATTTCCACCTGAGCCGCCAACTGATCGTACTGCTGCTGAGCAATACTTCCGGCTTTTTGAAGGGTATCAAAACGCTTAAGATCGGTTTCAATGGTTCTTAGCTGCACTTCAGCCTGATGCAGTTGTGTCCTGTCCATCTGAACAAGTAAATCGCCTTTGGCAACCCTTGCACCAACTTCAACATATATTTTTTCAATCCTTCCGGGAGTAGCAGGCGTCATATGAATTTCTTCGTAAGCCTGCAAATTGGAAGTATATTCAACATCACGAGTAACCGTCTGATAATCAATAGGGGCTACTCTTACCGGCTCGATACGGGATTGAACATCAGAAGCTTCCTGATCCTTTTTATTTGGAGTACAAGCTGAAAAAATAACAGCTACCATCATTACAATTAAAAATTTTGACTTTGACATATATTCAAATATTATAGTTTTTAAATTCCGGATTTAAAATTTTATGTTTAACTTTTAAAATCTTACAAAAAACACAACTCCTTTGTTATTTAATTTCTCCATGCAACTTATCCAATTCCAGCCTTGATCTTAACACCTGTAACATCGCTGATATAAAATCGGTTTCGGCTTTCAGGTAATTATTATCGGCATTTATCATATCAAGTCCTGAAATCAAACCCTGTTCATATTTTAGTTTCAGGCTTTCGTAAACCCGTCTTGAAACTTCAACATTGTTTTTCTGATTATTGTACGTATCAATTGCATTATTCAGATTGAACCTCAGTTGTTTTTCCTGAATATTAAGCTGATCGTCAAGTAAAGCAATATTGTTCTGAATGGTTTGCAAATCAATTTTTGCCTGTTTGGTTTGAAAATGTCTGACCCCACTTGAAAAAATAGGAATATTCATCTGTAAGCCAACAATGTTTTTTGGTGTCATATCGAAATTAGGTATGATAAGTTTGTGAGTATATCGGTAAAAACCTGCAACAGAGGGCAATGCATTTGCTCGCTTCATATCTATCATCTTTTCTCCTATCAGCTCCTGATGCTGCAACATTCTGGAATCAATATTCCGGCTTGCAACAAACTGTTTTGTAAAATTATTTTCAACACCTGCTTCAGCAATCAACTCATCAATGGTTTCAGTAAGCACAATTTCAGTGTCAACAGTAACACCTAACTGAAGGCGCAAAAGATTTGTTGCAAGTTCTACCTGCCGCTCTGACGATGTCAATGCATTCTGAAGATTATTAACCTGAACCCAAAGTTGGTCGAGATCAGTTTTTTCAATAATACCTACATGCTCAAGAACTGAAGTTTTTTCATAAAGTTTATTCAGATTTCCCAGATTCTGCTGAAGAAACCCGTACAAACGCTTTGATATTAAAACCAGATAATAAGCATCAGAAACCTGTGCAATGACTTCAATTTCAGTTTTTTGACGACCCAACGAGCTAAGTTGATTGTAAAGTTTGGCAGTTTGTACCCCAACAATATAATTACCACTGAAGATCAACTGACTAACATTAAGATACAGATTACTTTGTGGTTTAATATCTATTTCGGTAGTAGGCATATTCTCATCAAACTGAATGGCAATTTTTGCTCCAAGTGCATTTGAATAATCAACTGATGCATCCACCGATGGCAATCCGTTTAAAATAGCTTCATTAAGAGCCATTTTCGATTTTTCAACTGCATAGTTTGAGTTGATCATTGCCTTATTATGTTCAAGAGCATATTTTCGTGCAGCCTCAAGATCAAGAGTTAGTGTTGTTTGGGCTGGTAACGTAAGGTTCCCTGCCATCAGCAAAATCATTAAAACAAGATGTTTTATTTTCATATTCCTTAATTAATTATAATCTGATAATTCGTCAAAATATTTATCCATCAGCTTAAGACCCTTAGCAGTACAAATTCCCTTTAAGTATGGCATAAATATACTACAAGCAACCTCTCTGTCAGAAGGTTTAAGCAAACGAATCCGGTCACTTGTATGTATCATAGAGATGATCTCATGAATGAAATTATCTACCAGGTCAATTCTGAGATCTTTACAAAAAATTTCTTCTTTCAATCCTTTTTCAAGTAAAGTGTAAGAAGCTGAAAACTGCTTAAGCCGGTCTTTATTAGAAAAAAATGATGCCTGTACAAGCGGAAAATACTTTTTTATGTCCTCAACAAAAACTTTGGGAAATTCCCTGCGATACTGTTCCTGCCTTAATGTGATTAAATAAATTGCTTCTACAACATTTTCAGAGCTTTCAATAATCTCAAGCAACTCTTTGTTATTCTCAACAATTATAAAGTGTATACTTTCAATTACCAACTCCTCTTTGTTTCTAAAATGTTCATAAATTGTTCGTTTTGACATTCCAAGAGATTCGGAAAGCAAATCCATTGTAACATTGCGTATTCCAAGACTGAGAAGCATTTCACTGGCTTTTGCCAATATTTTTTCTCTTGTTTCCATAACATTATTTCCCGGCTGCAAAACTATAAAACTTTTTTAGTTTACAGAGTTTTACAAAAAAAAGAAATTAAAAAGACCATTCTGTTTTATTCCTTTAAACCATTGGGGGTTGAATTGATAATCAAATTATTATGCATTTGTCAAGATTTATTTCAAGTCAGAAAGTCTCAGGCAAACACTTTGAAATTTAAGAATAATTAAGAATTTTGCAAAAACTGTAGTTTCTATGCTCTTAAACAAAATAAATGAATTATAAATAATTGTAATATACTGACAAACAATGGATATCAGTATTTTAATAGTTGGATTTTCAATGATTGGAGTAGGTTTTTTGGTAAAATATGCTCCTTACCTGATTGCAGGATATAATACCATGCCCAAAAGCAAAAAGAAAAATGTTGATATTGAGGGATTGGCAACCTTCATACGTAATGGATTGATTACTATGGGCTTAGCAATTATCATAGGGTACTATTTGTTCAAATGGCTGGGTTTCATATCCATTGCCAATTCAATGATACCGCTAATTACTTTGATCGGAATACCTGTTTTATTAATAAAATCACAAAAATTTGATCATAATAAAGAAAAGAAATCAAAATTCATTTTTATAAGTCTGGGATTAGTTACATTGTTTGTGATCGGATTAATTACTTACGGCTTTATTCCATCAAAGGCAAGTTATAATAATGATGTAGTTAGGTTTTCAGGAATGTATGGATTTGAAATAAATATAAAGGAGATTGAAAACATAGAACTTACCAATGAATTACCAGCAATTCAACAGCGCACAAACGGGTTTAGTTTAGGATCTGTAAATAAAGGATTCTTTAACCTTGACAAATTTGGCAAAACCCATCTTTTATTGCATTCAACCCAACCGCCTTTTTTAATACTATCAAAAAACAATGGCGATAAAACAATTATAAACTTCAAAAATAAAACAGATACAGAAACCATGTTTAATAAATTTAATACATTGAAAAACAATTAATTATAACCATAACCTGCCATAGTGTAACAGGGTTTGTAAACTTTATGATAATACATGACTTGTAACATAAATTGAAACAAACTATTTTTAAAACCTACTAATCCATTTTACACCAAACCGTGAACAAAGGTAAAGTATTCAATTTCCGACAACTACTTAATACTCAAAACAATAAATATATTATTTTGCTGATATCGTTATTGTTTTCTTTAACTGCCTGTAAAGTAAGAATCCCTTCGGAAGAGATAGCTGAAGATATCTGGTATATAAACAATGAACTTAACATTGCCCTTAAATTTGATACATTCAGCAAAGGGCAATACATCTCCACACAAAAAGCTATTGCTGAGGAACAATCATTTACAAAAAAACAGTCGGGTAAAAAAGTGGTGTTTAAATTCAAAGATCTGCTTCAGATCCGCGGGAAGATCACAACATTACATGGTAAATTTTATATTCAAACAAAAGATCAGATTTTTGAATTCCGTCAATACTCTACAAAAGCTTTTCCAAAACCACCCTACCGTTATAAAAACATATTGTTTCCGGAGCCTGAGATTAATGAAGTGGAATATGGCAGGGCTTCAGGCTATTATTCATCAAAAACCGTTGAAAAACGCGAAAACAAAAGTTACACTCAGATTATTTTCAATGTTGCCGAAGGAATTACTTCTAATATTTCAAAAAAAATAATACCACTATCAATGGATATCTATGAGCCAAAGGATGATACCGTACTAAACAGACCATTGATAGTTCTGTTACATGCCGGTGCTTTTATTGCTGGTGATAAACGCGATGAACTAGTTTCAAAACTTGCTCTGGAATATGCCCAAAGAGGCTTTGTAGTGGCATCGGTGAATTACAGGCTTGGATATATATTCCTGCCGGGAATGTATTCCAATCTTGAACGTGCTATATATAGCGCTGTTCAGGATGTTCGTGCCGCACTGCGATATCTTTCCCATAATCATGAAACGTATAGAATTGACCCTGATATGATATTTATTGGTGGGAACAGTGCCGGTGGATTTCTGTCGTTATACACAACATTTATGGATGATACCGAGATCTGGCCAAGTGTTGCAGGAAGTACCATACGTATGCAATCTGATCTGGGCTGTCTTGATTGCTCAACTAACGATCTTACAGGCCCTTTTAAAATCATGGGCGCAATCAATATGTGGGGTGCCATTGACGATCTGGCTATTATAAAACCTCAGGATCAAATTCCTGTTTTGTCCATTCATGGCGATCATGACCAGGTGGTAGCCTATGGATATGATTTCCCGTTTGCAAATGTCAGCACCAGGGTTTCTTCATTTTTCTTAAAGAAAATGTACGGATCAGCAAGCATTGATGAATATGCCGAATCAATCGGTATGAATCATTCACTTTATACATTTAAAGGACTTGAGCATGAGCCGCATTTTGACGAAAATAATCAACTGATTGACGAAAATTATGAGATTATCAAAAACCTGATCTTAAATTTCATTAATGATCAGTTTATACCTCCAACCAAGATTGTTCACGGACCTCAGTACCTCTCCCGGAATGATCCGGCTGCTGAATATTGGATTGAACAAGAACAATACAAAGAACATTATTTTTCATGCGAAAACTGTCTTATACTAAGCCAGACTCCTAACTCGGCAAAGATCGTATGGATTGCCGGCAGTGATAAACATCAGTTATTTATTGCAGGCATAGGTAAATATGGGCAGGTTTATATTGATACTTTAAACGTAAGGTTTTAACTTTGTCCCGCGTAAAATACAAACTTGGATGACGCATTGATTTTCTAAATAAGAACATGGTTCGCAAAAGACTAATAAAAAATTAAAAAAAATTAAAAGTATTAAAATTTCCCGGAACTCAATCATAAAGCACTAAATATCAAACTATTACCAAATAATCTAATTCATCATGAGAACAAATATTTCAGGCTTTCTTTTCATAATGCTTGCTGCAGGAATGATTTTCATAAGCGGATGTAAAAAAGATGATCCTCCTTCTGATCCTCCAACCATGAAAAACATCAGCATTTCGGCTGATAACCAACTAATTACTGTTACCTTCAGCGAAGGCGTTTACAGCAAAAACGACATGAGCGGCAGTCTTAAAGGTGAATCCTTTGAGGTGATCATTTCAGGAGGTGTTGCAAGTTATGGTGGGCATTATTTTGTTGAACACACTGAAGGCTCAGATGAGGCTATCATTAAACTAATCCTTAACGGAGTTGCCACAGGCAAGTAAAGTATTACCATTAAACCCAAAACCGCTTCAAGTATTTACAATTGTATATATTAATTGAAAACTATACCACCTTCCCGTTGAAAAGTATACCACTTA
>CAZJZG010000053.1:0-15213 GCA_964550455.1 uncultured Bacteroidales bacterium
GATATATCAGTATATTTAACCCGCATTTTCTTTATTTTATGAATATTTCAGGTTAGGGTCTGTTTTTTTAGCATTAGCAATAATGTTACGGGCTTTTATTAATTTTCTATTAATCAGTTACTTTATAATTGTTCAAGTTTCATCTTGCAATTATCACTCTGACACTTACAGTAAACTTCTCCTGTATTTGTGTTATAAACATCAACACATTTTTCAGCCGATGTATCACAAGAACCGTGGCAATCAACCAGAACAGTATTAGTGGGAGCCGCGTTTAAATCACCAGATTCAAATTTGGCAAGAAAAGTCAAGCTGAAAATTTCTAATGGATTGTTATTTACGATATACTGAATTTCAATGAACTCGGCTAAATCATAGAATGTTTGTTTGTAGCTTGTAATTAAATAATCTTCGGTGTCGTGTGTCCTATTAATATAATCAACGAAGTGTGCAGCAATCTTTGGCATATCAGCCCTTGAAGATGTACTCCTGTTAGAAACATTATCCTTAATAATTGACATGACACACCCACTACACGTACATTCAATGATGCCATCGGGAATATTCCAATAAGCGCCACAAATTTCGTTATTTTCACATGTACCAGCACATTCTATATAAATTGCTGCAGAATTCACATTTGCGGATTTGAGAGAAATACTACTACTTTCCTCATCGTTACTAGCAGTCTTGATGTCTTTTGAACATCCATTTGAAAAGAAAATAAGTGAAATTATGGCAGCAACTGCCACAACACCAACAACACTAAAATATTTTTTTTTCATGTTAATAAATTCAAAAGTTAAACAAATGGCTTACTTTTTCGATTTTCAGCATTTTCGCCTACTTAGTTGTTTAATGTAGTTTTTCGATTTCACATTTACGACTTTGGGGGGGCAGCCCTTTTAGACTTGTTTTTTTTGATAACAGCCCATAACATCTTATTTACCACACAAATATATAACATTTATTAGTGAAAAGTATCAAATGCACGTAATATTTTTACTTTTATTTTAATAGAATAATCAAATTTCCTGATTATCAGCAGAATAGGAAGAAGTTGTAATCTTTTATTTAAACCAGCAAATGTTTGTAATCCTCTGAATTAGAGTATATCATAACAGTAGTCTGTTTATGCGGTTAATTGATCAAAGGTGTTGAAGATTTCAAAAAAGGTGGATTTGAAACTAGGATTAAAACTATGTTGTTGATACGGTTTTGACTGCTTTTATGGCTTTACACCTTTCCGATGTTTCAATTGATATAATAAGGAATATCCTTGCTTCGCAGGATTTTCAAGTTTAGTGCGACTGGTTTGGATTTTTGATTACCGTCCCTTGCAAAGTTACAGTAGCAGATTTGTGGGTTGCTCCACTGTTCACCACTGTAAAAGCCAACACGTAACAACGACCACCAAACTACGTCCAGGTCACGCTTTTGTTGGCTATATCATGTTGCGCATAGTTGTTATTTCACCACAAACTTCCCAGTAGTATATTCAGCACCTATTTTTGTAACTTTGAAAATGTAAATACCCGATACATAATCTTCATTTCTTAACACAATACTTGATTCGCCCGGGTGTATTGTTCTTATTTTAACACCATGAAGGGTGAAAATTTCTATCAATAGATCATTATTGAATTCACTGTGAATTTTCATTATTGACGAACTAGCGACAGGGTTTGGTATTATTTCAACTCCAAATCTGTTAGTTTCTATCTCTCCAATTCCTACAGTATTATAGAAGCAGTCTTCATATTCCGGATTTGAATATATCAATGCATCATTCTCAAAAAAGCATAAGAGATCATACTTTGCGCCAGTAAACTCAAATGTTCCGCTTGACAAGATCCCACATAAGCTACCAATTCCTTCTATCCACTGCTCCTCCCATTGTTCCCCAGGCCCTCCACCGAATCCTTCAGGATGCACCCTCATTCTTTTCAGGATTTCGTTGTTGACCAATACATAGTCAATTTCTTCTACCACTAAAGCCATAGTCATAATAAAGATGCCACCACCAACAACACCAATCGTTATGCTATCACCGACTTCAGCTCCAAAATCATACAGGAGTTTCTCCATTTCATTTTTATCTCTGTAATAAACCCTTTTTAATGAGTCTTCCCTTATGTAGCCTATAACATCATAATCAGTCTGATACTCATCTTTTGATTCTAAAACTTTCTTATAGATCTTATCATCAATTGTTGTGTCAGCCGAAAACTTAATATAATTAGTGACCATTACGTGAGGTGGAGGTCCGGCCTTAGAATTTTGAAATAGATTACTCCAGAGTTTATTATCGTCAACAAGAGTTTTCGATACTTGTCCGTAAGTAATAATACTTACTGTCATTGCTAAAATAATTGCACAAATCTTTTTCATGGGTGTTTTTTTTATGATTATACCTAACGTTTTATTTACGAGCCAAATATACAACATTTATTGGTGAAAAGCATCACCTGCGCATAATATTTTTACTTTTAGTTTAATAGAATAATCAAATTTCCTGATTATCAGTAGAGTAGGAAGAAGCTGTAATCTTTTATTTAAACCAGCGAACATTTGTAAGTATCTGGATTAGAGTGTGCCATGTTAGTCTGCTTATGAAGTGTTATCCTGATCAGTGATTTTAGTTCCGGTTAAAAGCTTTTCTATTATTCTGGGATACCAGAAATGCTCAAGCTGATGAATTCTTTGAGCAAGCGATTCAGGTGTATCGCCATCAAAAATCTCACAGCGGGCTTGAAAAATAATATCACCTTCGTCGTATCTTTCGTTCACGTAATGGATTGTTATTCCGCTTTCCTCACAGCCCGTGGCAATAACAGCCTCATGCACTTTGCTGCCATACATTCCTTTTCCGCCAAAAGCCGGCAGTAAGGCAGGATGAATATTTACTATGCGATCAGGGAATTTTGAGATGATATTCACCGGCAAAAGCCATAAAAAACCTGCTAATACAATCAATGAGGGATTTTCTTTAATCAATCGGTTCAGAACCAAGTCATCATTATATAAATCAGTTCGTGAAAAATACAAAGATGGAATTCTAAGGGATTTTGCCCTTTCAAGAACATAAGCATCATGGCGATTACTCATAATTAGTGAAATGTTGGCAACATCATGCTTTTGCAAATATTCTGCAATAGCCTGGGCATTAGAACCATTTCCCGAAGCAAAAATTACAATATGCTGATCCATAATTATTATTTATTCTTTGAAGACAAAGGTCAAAAAAAATTCTATTTATTTATAAAAATAAGCACTATTTGATAAAACTATTTTAAAAAACCTAAAAACCTCAAAATTGTTATTATCATGAAAATCAATATTTTATCATGCGATAATGAAAAAATGCCTCATCATTTTTTTGTTATAAGCGTTTTAATGATTTTCTTTGCAGGCTCAAATCAATAAACAAAGGAGAAAAAATGTCAGAAATTGCAGCAAAAGTAAAAGCTATCATTGTTGATAAGCTCGGTGTTGATAAAAGTGAAGTTACACCTGAAGCAAGTTTCACCAACGATCTTGGTGCAGACTCTCTCGACACTGTTGAACTCATCATGGAATTCGAAAAAGAATTCAACATGGCCATTCCCGACGAACAAGCCGAAAAGATCGGAACTGTCGGTGAAGCAATCGCTTATATTGAGAACATACTTAAGTAATATTTTATTTAATTATGCTAAAGCGAGTTGTAGTTACTGGCTTAGGCGCACTGACTCCAATAGGCAATAACACCCAGGAATATTGGAACAGTTTGATTAGTGGAGTCAGTGGCGCTGCTGCTATTACGCATTTTGATGCTTCAAAATGTAAAACGCACTTTGCCTGTGAATTAAAAGACTTTAATGTTGCTGATTATTTTGACCGTAAAGAAGCCCGTAAACACGACAGATATTCACATTACGGCATTGTGTGCAGCGATGAGGCGATTAAAGATGCAGGTATTTCTCCGAAAATTGATCACGATAGAATTGGTGTAATATGGTCGAGCGGAATTGGTGGTATTGACACTTTTGCCGAAGAGATGATCAGTTTTGCTCAAGGAGATGGAACACCACGGTTTAACCCGTTTTTCATACCCAAAATGATTGCTGATATTGCAGCCGGACATATTTCAATAAAGCATGGCTTCATGGGTCCGAACTTTGCAACTGTTTCAGCATGTGCTTCTTCTGCTAATGCTATTGTTGATGCTTTTTATCTTATTGCAATGGGTAAGGCTGATATCATGGTGTGCGGTGGCAGCGAAGCAAGTATAAGTATTGCCGGTGTAGGCGGGTTCAATGCAATGCATGCCATTTCAACCAGAAATGATGATCCAAAAACTGCTTCGCGTCCGTTTGACAAAGACAGAGATGGTTTTGTAATGGCTGAAGGAGCCGGGGCTTTGGTCCTTGAAGAACTGGAACATGCTCTGAGACGTGGTGCTAAGATATATGCCGAGTTAGCCGGTGCCGGACTTTCGGCTGATGCTTATCATATTACTTCTCCTCATCCTGATGGCGAAGGTGCATATAAGTCAATGAAATACGCCATTACAGAGGCAGGATTACAATTAAATGAAATTAACCATATTAATACTCATGGTACAAGCACGCCTCTTGGTGATATAGCCGAACCAAAGGCTATTGTAAGGCTTTTTGGCGAAAATGCTTACAAAATCAGTATTAATTCAACAAAATCAATGACCGGTCATTTGCTTGGAGCAGCAGGTGCTGTTGAAGCTGTAGCTACTGTGCTTTCAATTGTGAATGGCATAGTTCCGCCTACTATCAACCACTTTACCGATGATCCGGAAATTGACAATAAACTGGATTTTACTTTTCACACAGCGAAGAAACGTAATATCAATGCCGCTATTTCCAATACTTTTGGTTTTGGCGGTCACAACGTCAGCATGGTTTTTAAAAAATATAACAGCTAAAACCGTTTGACATTCCAGATTGCTTTACAATATTTTACATGAACTATTGACAGCTTTCTGCCCTGTACTCAAATAATGGCAAACAAATCATTGCCCACATGTTCTGTTTTGGTTACTTTAAGGCAATCTTCTCGCCTGACAGAGAACTATATTTAAAGTTAAAAAATATTTTTGGGTTCTACCCCAACAATATTTCTATTTATCAGTTGGCTTTCAGGCATAAATCATGCGCTTTACGTCATTTTAACGGAATAAGGATTTCAAACGAACGTCTTGAGTTTTTGGGTGATGCTGTTCTGGATGCAATAATTGCAGATCATCTGTTCAAATTGTTCCCATATAAAGATGAAGGTTTTCTGACCCAAATGAAATCAAAAATTGTAAGCAGGAACCATCTTAACAAACTATCATCAAAACTTGGCATTGACAAGTTGATCCAGTGTTCACAGGAAACCATCCCTCATCATAAATCAATGAAGGGCGATGCTTTTGAAGCTTTCATCGGAGCTTTATATCTTGATAAAGGTTACAGAATTACCAGAAGTATTATAATTGATCGTATAATACGGCTGCATGTTGATATGGATGAGATGGTTACTATGGACACTAACTTCAAAAGCAGATTGCTTGAATGGACACAACGTGAAAAGAAAACCCTTGAATTCAAAGTTATTGATGAGGTTGGCTCGGGATATCACAAGCAATATATCGTTGAATTGCTCATTGATCAGGTTGTTTTTGGACGCGGGCAGGATTATTCAATAAAAGCTGCTGAACAACAGGCTGCTGAGAAAGCACTGGAGAAAATATCTGTTTAAAAACAACAATCATTTTCCAGATATATATAAACCCTTGTGTTATCGGCTTTTAGTCTGGTTTCGCAACGTAAATCCTTATCGTTCTGTCGCAGATACGAGCGTATGATCTGCCGGGTATCGCGGTTGTCTTCAAAACTCCTGATACAATCGTCGAGTATTTCCGGATTCCCATTCAAAGCCGCAGGATTAAAATATCCAAAGCCTATATATTTCCCTTGTTCAATTTTTATCACTGATCTTTCTTCATCATGGCGCCCATTGCCGATAATCAAAATGTTCTCGCTGCCAATGGCAAGGCTGTCAATAGCCATCTTTACCCTTTTATTGTATTCGTCAGGTTTTTCCCTGCCCACACAGGCACCTTTGCATTGCCCTATTGAATATTGGAAACAGGAATTTTGGGTTTGATACAAACCACATAATTTCTGGCATAAACCAAACTTACTTGTTATTGCAAAAAGATGCTCCCGCGATGCCATTTTGCTTGAATAAACTGAAACCGGAACTTCGTTTCGGCTTGTTTTATCAATTATCAGGTTCATATAGCCATTATCATCATAAGCATAATACAAACCATACTGCGCGAGAGTCCGGCGCTGAGACCGGTTATACAATGGTTTAACCCTTTTAATCTCGTGCGATTCAAAAAGTAATGCAACAAGTTCCGAACCAGTTTCTTCATAGCCAACACCTGCAATGGCATTTTTCATTTCCACTGCTCTCTGCGTATTGCACTGCAGCAGATGAGTTTTTACACGCTCCCGTATATTCAGGCTTTTACCAATATAGATAATTTCATTTTTATCGTTGAAAAAGTAATATACTCCTGTTGTTTTCGGAAGATTCCTGATCATTTCGTATTCGGGCGAAACTATTTTTTCTGATAACTCATCAAAATCTCCGGTTTCTTTTATTTCGAGAATATAGTTCAGAAGTTTAATTGTGGCAAGTGCATCGCCGGCAGCTCTGTGACGGTAATCAATTTCAATACCCAATTCCTTGCAAATATTTCCAAGGCTGTATGACCGATAACCGGGAAGATATTTTCTACTCAGTTGCACAGTGCAGAGCTTTGGGCGGCGGTAATCATATCCGAGACGCAAGAATTCCTGGCGGATGAAATTATAATCGAAGCTTACATTGTGAGCCACAAATGTTGTGTTTTCAGTGATTTCCAGGATTTTTCGAGCGATCTCACAAAATCGGGGGGCATGTGCTATCATTTGGTCAGTAATTCCGGTAAGCCGCGTAATAAAATATGGTATTGAACGCTCAGGATTCACAAGGGTAACAAAAGAATCTGTAATGTCAGATCCGTCGTAAACAAATACAGCCACCTCAATAATTCTGTCGCGCTGCGCACTTCCTCCGGTGGTCTCTATGTCAATAACAGCATACATTCTATAAGCACAAAACAGGTATTTACCGGCAAAAGTAATAATTCCGGATAGTTACTTACTTATTAATCCATGGCATAATTAGTTGCGATTTATAAACAAAGAAAGCCGGAATTTTAATTCCAGCTTTCAACATCTCAATTTATGAAACTGCTTTTACGCAATCTTTATGGTACGTGGGGGCTTTTCTTTTGCATCTTCCTTTTTGGGGATCGTTACATTAAGTACTCCATCTTTGTAAGCTGCATTGATTTTTTCAGCATCCACAGAGTTAGGTAATGTGAAAGAGCGCTGAAACGAACTGTAACTGAACTCTTTGCGCATGTACTTTTCATCGTTTTGTTCGTTTTTAACTTCTTTCTCTGATGAAATCACCAACACATTATTGTTCAGGTCAATTTTGAAATCCTTCTTGTCCAGTCCGGGTACTGCAACTTCAATTCTGAAGTCTTCCTTACCTTCTATGATATTTACAGAGGGTATGCTCATGCCGGTCTGGTTATCGAAGAAATTTGAGAAAAAATCTCTTCCGAGAAAATCATCCATAAAACTTGGGAAAGTAGTTCCTTTTCTTAATACTGGTAACATAATTTGGTCCTCCTTAGTTTTAATTTTCATTTTATTAATTTCATTTGCATAGTTAGGAGTCAATTTTTATGCCGCCAATTCTTTGAAATGAATCACTTTCTTGTTCATAATATTCAATTAATCTTATAAGGTATTGATATATTGTTGTTTAAGTATGCTTTTCTGAACCGGATAGTAGTTTATGTGATAAAAACCATTTATAAAAAAATCCTGTTGATCCTGTAAATATGGCACACATGTAATTTATTTTACAGACAAAATGTCGTATTTATGAAGATTTTTAAGCTTTTTGTAAAATCTTAAATGACCAGAAATAATAAAAATTTAGTACTTTTACTTTTGAATTAATGATAGAACATGGCTTCTGAAATCCAGCACTTTACTATCCCTGTTTTCATACCTATGCAAGGTTGTCCGCATGCATGTGTGTTTTGCGATCAGCGAAAGATAACTTCGGGCAATGAGGCTCCTGATGATATTGGAATAATTAAAAGAATAGAAAAACATCTGGAAACAATCCCCAGGCATAATAGTAAAATTGAAATCGGTTTTTTCGGAGGAAGTTTTACCGGATTGACGATTGAGCGGCAAAAACATTATCTGAACCTGGTTCAGCCCTGGCTCAAAAGCGGAATTATCAGCGGTATGCGTTTATCAACACGGCCGGATTATATTAATGATAATATTCTGCAGATACTTAAGGATTTTGGTGTGAACACGATTGAACTTGGTGCGCAAAGCCTTGACGATGAAGTATTGCAGTTAGCCAGACGAAGACATACATCAGAACAGGTTAGGCAGGCGGCGGCTTTGATAAAAAGATCAGGGTTTTCACTTGGATTGCAGATGATGCTTGGCTTACCCGGCGATACATTTCAGAAATCCATTAATACTGCAAAAGGCATTATATCATCAGGTGCTGATTGTACAAGGATATATCCTACATTGGTTGTGCAAAACACAGATCTGGAAATTATCTATAAGAAAGGTGAGTATCAGCCTCTTACACTGGATGAAGCGGTTGAATGGTGCAGTTCGATAGTGCTTTTGTTTGAAGAAGCCAAAGTAAAAATCCTTCGAATTGGATTACATCCCGGTGAAGGTATGATCCATGGGAACGATATCATCGCAGGACCTTTTCATGTTGCTTTTGGTGAATTGGTTCATACAGCTTTATGGAAAGATGTTTTGTTGAAAATACCCGAAGATCTATCTGCTACAATCACTGTTTTTGTTAATCCCGGGCAATTAAATTCTGCAATAGGGCATAAAGGCAGTAACAAGAAATTGCTTCAGCAAAGGTTTTGGGATGTTAAATTTAAAGTTGATAAAAATTTGTTTGGACGAGAATTTTATGTTGATCATCGTTGATAAGAAAATGCCTGAAGAGGCTAAGCAAAAACTTGGTTTGTACGGGGAACTGCTGGAACTGCAAACATCCGGTATTGTTTATCCGTCAATATCCGGGCATCCTGATATTTTTTTCTGTCAAACTGAAAATGGGCTTGTTGCAGCACCTGGTATTCCTGATGAATATATTGATACTCTGAAATCAAATAAAATAGAATTCGTAACCGGTAAGCATAAACCTGGAAGTGTTTATCCTTTTACTGTTAGTTATAATGCAGTTGTGGGCAGGAAATTTCTTATTCATAATCTTGATCATACTGACCCGGTCATCGCAGATCTAACATCCGGCAAAACCTGCATACATACAGAGCAGGGCTATACACGCTGTAATCTCATATCGCTTGGTGAAGAGCATTTTATCACTTCTGATCAGGGAATTCAAAGATCATTGAAGCAAAACGGGCTGGATTGTACTTATTTTTCACCTCAGAATATTTATCTTCAGGGATTTAAGCATGGGTTTCTGGGAGGAACATGCGGTATTCTCAATAAAATATTATTCATCTGTGGTAGCCTAAAGCATTACGAATGGGCTGATGATTTCAGAAAACTAGTAAATAGGTTTGGTTTTGAAATCACAGAATTAACTGAAGATGTTTTATTTGATGTTGGGAGTATAATTATTATAAGAAAAACCATTGATTAGCAGTTATTTACCAAAAAGTGTAAATACTTAATTCCTCGATGTATGATAACATTCATACAATAACTACCTTTGCAAGCGGAAAAATATTTAAAAATGTACGGAAAATATAAAGAATACCTGCAGGAAGAGCTTGAAAAGATCAGGCAAGACGGACTTTACAAGGAAGAACGCATATTGGTAACACCACAGGGCGTTAATATCAAGACAAAAGGTGGTCTTGAAGTATTGAATTTTTGCGCCAATAATTATTTGGGTTTATGTAACGATCATCGCGTAATGGCTGCAGCCAATTATTCATTTTTCAGATGGGGATTTGGCATGGCATCTGTGCGTTTTATTTGCGGAACGCAATTGGTTCATAAACAGTTAGAAGACAAACTCAGTGAGTTCCTTGGAACTGAAGACACCATTTTATACTCTTCGGCATTTGATGCCAATGGAGGAGTGTTTGAACCTCTGCTCGACGAGAACAGTGCCATTATCAGCGATGAACTGAACCATGCTTCAATTATTGATGGTGTAAGGCTGTGCAAAGCAAAACGATTTCGGTATAAGAACAACAATCTTGAAGACCTGGAAACAAAACTCAAGGAAGCTTCGGATTCAAAATTTAAAATCATTGTAACCGATGGCGTTTTTTCAATGGATGGAATAATTGCTCAGGTAGATAAAATTTGTGACCTTGCTGATAAATATGAAGCTCTTGTAATGATTGACGATTCTCATGCCACCGGATTTATTGGCGAAAAAGGGCGCGGCACTCACGAATATTGCAATGCCATGGGTCGTGTTGACATTATTACTACCACTTTTGGTAAGGCATTGGGCGGGGCTTCAGGAGGATGTGTTTCGGGTCATAAGGAGATCATTGATCTACTGCGCCAGCGCTCAAGGCCATATCTTTTCTCAAATTCATTAGCTCCTGCAATTACCGGTGCCACACTTGAAGTAGTAAATCTTCTGACAGAAACAACTGATTTACGCGACAAGTTGAACAAGAACACCAAAATGTTCCGTGAAGGAATGGAAAAAGCAGGTTTCAGAATAATTTCGGGTACCCATCCCATTGTACCGGTTATGCTTGGTCATTTGCCAAATGATGCAAAACTATCCCAGGACTTTGCCAATGAACTTTTACTTGAGGGAATTTATGTTATTGGGTTTTATTATCCGGTGGTTCCCAAAGGAAATTCAAGGATAAGGGTTCAGATAAGTGCAGCACATTCAGAAGAAAATATAGAGTTCGCACTTGAAAAATTCATCAAGGTAGGAAAGAAATTTGGTGCAATTTAGTCTTGAAATCAGACTTTTTTATATCTTGCGCCCTTAAATCTCTGACACTTGGTTTTTGGAATAGGCACAGATATCATTGAAGTTGAACGTATTGAAAAGCAGCTTGAAAAGAATTCAGGACTGAAAGAGAAGTTATTTACCACGCACGAAATAGCTTATTGCGAAAATAAAAAAAATAAAGCTCAGCACTATGCAGCACGATTTGCTGCAAAGGAGGCTTTTCTTAAAGCTATTGGAACAGGCTGGCGTGATGGGTTGCAATTCAATGAAATAGAAGTGACAAATGATAAAATGGGGAAACCTATGATAGTGCTTTCAGGAAAAACCAAAGATTTTGTTAATCAGATCAATATTACCAATATACAGGTTTCGCTTACACATATCAAAGATGTTGTAAATGCGATCGTAATTGTTGAAAAATGATCTGTTGGAACTGATAGCAAACTATTGAATATCAGTTAAGTGGATTGAGATTTATTTGAAATGAAATCAATAATGGTTCTGTAATTAAATCAGTAATACTTATCTCATGACTAACATCCGCTCATACGAAGAACGTGTTAAAAACTTCAGTTGGAAGATTTCAGAAGACGAACTGGATTATAAACCAGGCAACATTATCAATATCGGTTGGTATTGTTCTGACCGGATCTGTAATATGGGTAAAGCTGATAAGATGGCATTGCTCTGGGAAAACGCCATGGGGGTGGAAAAGAAATATACATACAATGATGTCAGGCTGGCTTCCAATACTATAGGGCAGTTTTTACGTTCGCTGGGAATAGACGCAGGCGAAAGAGTTTGCATTTTTCTTGACCGTATTCCTGAACTGTATCTGGGGTTTCTTGGAATTCTTAAAATTGGAGCTATAGCCCAACCATTGTTTTCCGCTTTTGGAGAGGAATCTTTATTTGTGCGACTTAACAATGCTGAGACCAAAGCCATTATCACACAACGCAAGCATGTTGGCAAAGTAAGAAAGTTAATTGACAGAATGCCTTATCTGAAGCATATTATTATTGTTGACCATGACGGAAAAAAGGCATTGCAGGAGCGCGAAGTGGTATTCTCACTCGAAGAAGCTGCTCCGGTTGAGCATTTTGAGATATATCCGTCAACTGCTGAGACACCTTCGGTATTGCACTATACATCCGGAACCACAGGTCAGCCAAAAGGAGTAAAACATGTTCATTATTCACTGATATCGCAGTACCTTACCTCAAAATGGGTTCTGGACCTTCAGGAAGATGATATTTACTGGTGTACTGCCGATCCGGGCTGGGTAACGGGTACATCGTACGGGATAATAGGCCCTTTCAGTAATGGGGTGACTCAATGTGTTTTTGAAGCAGGATTCTCGGCAGAAGCATGGTACAATTTTATTGAGAAATACCGTATTACCATGTGGTACTCAGCGCCAACGGCAATACGCTCGCTGATGAAGGCAGGAGATGAACTGATCAAAAAATTTGATCTGTCGTGTCTGAGGTATCTTGCCAGTGTTGGTGAGCCTTTGAATGCTGAAGCAGTGATATGGTCGGAACGCGTTTTTGGAAAACCTTTTTATGATACCTTCTGGCAGACTGAAACCGGCTCTATGATGATTTGTAATTATCCGGGAATGAAATTAAAACCGGGAAGCATGGGTAAACCTTTTCCGGGTATCACTGCTGCAATCGTGAATTCTAAAACCTATGAACCAATTACAGAGCCCGGAATAATAGGTCTTATTGCATTTGTACCTGATTGGCCTGCCCTGATGCGAACATATTGGAAAAATGAAGAAACATTTAAAAATAAATTTAAAAACGGGTGGTATTTAGCCGGCGACAGGGCTAAACTGGATTCAGAGGGTTATTTCTGGTTTGTGGGAAGAGACGATGATGTGATAAACACCGGAGGACATCTGGTAAGTCCGTTCGAAGTGGAATCAGCTTTGCTTGAGCATGAAGCTGTTGCTGAATCGGCTGTGGTAAGCAAGCCTGATGAGATCAATATGGAGGTCGTTAAAGCCTTTGTTACTCTTAAAACCGGATTTGAAGCAAATAGTGATACTGAACTTCAGATAATGAATTTTATCAGAAAAAAACTTTCGCCTCTGGCTATGCCACAGGAAATTGAATTTATTGATAAACTTCCCAAAACCCGAAGTGGAAAGATCATGCGCAGAATACTCCATGCAAAAGAATGGGGTCAGGAAATTGGTGACACATCAACTCTTGAAGATGATTGATATTTAATTGCAGTTCATTGAGCGATGAGTTTATGATAAAAATCCTAACATAATAATCAATTATTAACTTTTAAAAAGAAAAAATATGGAAGAAATGAAAGATGTTGTTTTGCAGTATGTAATTGACGAGTATCTTGAAGATCCGGATGAAGAAATTACATACAATACACCGCTTATTAGTGGAGGTATAGTTGATTCATTTTCAATGGTTTCTTTAAAACGGTTCCTTGAAAACAAATACAAGATCTCTATTCCCGACGACAAGGCTACTCCCGAAGCTTTTGACTCGGTGAATAAGATAGTTAGCCTTTTAAATGAATTTTTAAAATAAGAACCATCTGAGTAACCGGTTCCCATATGGTTCGTAGTCAACGGAACTATAGTTGATATGATAATTGTGGTTCTAAAAATTTAGATCAATACATAGTAAGTTGAACCGATAATACTCAGTAAAAATTTTTAGAAAATGGCATATAGCGATAAAATCAGAGAAATTTATCAGCAAACCCTTGGCGAATTAAAAGATGCCGGTTTGTTCAAGGTTGAACGTTTTATACATTCAACACAGGCTGCTGATATTGAAGTGGAATTTCCGGAAGGCGCCTCACTGAAAAAGGTGATCAATATGTGCGCCAATAATTATCTTGGACTTTCAAGTCATCCTGAAGTCATTAAAGCGGCTCACGAAGGTCTTGACAGCCGTGGATATGGAATGTCGTCAGTAAGGTTCATTTGCGGAACTCAGGATATTCACAAGGAACTTGAACGTAAGGTAACTGAATTTTTAGGTACTGAAGATACTATTTTATTTCCGTCGTGTATGGATGCCAATGCGGGCGTGTTTGAGGCTATCCTTACAAAAGATGATGTGATGATAAGCGACCGTCTGGTTCATGCCAGTATAATTGATGGAATCCGTCTTTGCAGCGCTATGCATGATACTTTCAAGCACAGCGACATGAATCATTTGGAATCCAAACTCCAGTTACATAGTGATAAACGATTGAAAGTAGTTATTACCGATGGTGTTTTCAGTATGGACGGCGATACCGCCAAACTTGCTGAAATGGTTGACCTATGCGAAAAATATGATGCCATGCTATTCGTTGACGATAGCCATTCCACAGGTTTTATCGGTAAAACCGGACGTGGTACACACGAACATTGTGGTGTAATGGGTAAAATTGATATTATTACAACCACTTTTGGCAAAGCGTTAGGCGGAGCATCCGGCGGTTGCGTTTCAGGAAGAAAGGAGCTGGTTGAAATGTGTCGTCAGAAGGCACGTCCCTATCTTTTCTCGAACACTATTGCACCGGTTGTTGTAGCAGGTGTTTTAAGGGTATTGGATATATTATCTTCATCAACTGAGCGCCGCGATAAGCTGGAACGGAACACTGCGTTTTGGCGTAAGGGTTTGGAAGAAGCCGGCTTTGTTCTGAAAGATGGCGATACTCCTATTGTTCCTGTAATGCTTTTCAATGCCAAGCTTTCGCAGGATTTTTCCCGCGATTTGTTTGCTGAGGGAATTTATGCAATTGGATTCTTTTTCCCTGTTGTACCTCAAAGTCAGGCACGTATCCGTACCCAGATATCAGCAGGACATGAAATGCATCACCTGGAAAAAGCTTTGGAAGCTTTCATAAAAGTTGGAAAAAAATATAATATCCTGGGTAAAAGCAAACAGGAAATAATCGAGATGTATGGGATGTAAATGATCTGTCCAAATCCCTTTGGACAATATTTTTTACAAAATAGACCCAAACCTGCTTCTGGCTATTAGGGTTATGAATTCAGTAATAAAGGTTCGCCCGGATATTTTCCGGGTACGGGATTTTTAGGCACTTTCAGAAAAGGCTTAAATATTTGATTTATAAATAATTAAGTTG
>CAZJZG010000054.1:0-14617 GCA_964550455.1 uncultured Bacteroidales bacterium
GATGCTCTGAACCAACTGAGCTATGCTCCCAATATTTCAATTCAGTTTTCCAGTGACCCTCCCGACATAAAGTCGGGATGATATGAACCAACTGAGCTATGCTCCCAATATTTCAATTCAGTCTTCCAGTGACCCCTCCCGACCTAAAGTCGGGATGATATGAACCAACTGAGCTATGCTCCCATTTTCAAGGCGCAAAATTAAACATTTTTTGGATTCTGTTATATAAAAACTGAAATATTTATAACACTTTAATATTCAGTATTTTAAAGTCGTTCGAAGGCTTTAATTATTTCATTTACTATAAATTCAGCGGCCTTTCCATCCCCAAAAATATCAGGAAAATTGAATTTCCTGATATAATTTAATTGCAGAAATGCATCAATGATCTTTTTTTCATCTGCATCAACAAGAATAGCACAGCCGCTTTCAACTATTTCAACCCATTCGGTTTCCTTACGTAAAATTATACAGGGTTTATTTAAGAAACAGGCTTCTTTCTGTACTCCTCCCGAATCGGTAATTATCATTGAAGATGCTTCTTCAAGTGCAACCATCTCAAGAAATGAAACAGCCGGGATCAGTTTTATTTTATCATTCTGGCTAAGTTTCTCCTTTAAAGAAATATCCGGAATATGCTGTATGATTTTTGAAGTCCGGGGATGTAACGGAATAACAATATTAATATCTTTTGTTTCTGCTAAACTTATAAGTGCCTTAAAAATACTAATTAGTCGCTTTGTATCATCGGTATTTACAGGACGATGAATAGTAACTAACACAAATCTCCTGTTCTTGAGACCAAGTTGCTTTATTATTGTGGTATTTGTTTTGGCTGTTTTTGAAAAAAACAAAGTATTGTCCAGCATCACATCTCCACAATGAAAGATCCCGGGATTATCAGCAGTAAATGGAGGCTTATTGTTAACGTTAAAACCTTCTTTAATCAGATTGTTTATTCCGGTTTTTGTTGGCGAGAATAGAAGTGTGGAACAATGGTCACATATTATCCGATTAATTTCTTCAGGCATTGATTTATTAAATGATCGCATTCCTGCCTCTATATGTACGACCGGAACATGAAGCTTTGAAGCTGCTACGGCACCTGACAGCGTTGAATTAGTATCACCATACAAAATCACACAATCGGGTTTTTCAGCAATTAATATTCTCTCAATACCTTCGATCATTTGAGCAGTTTGAACACCATGTGAAGACGAACCTACACTAAGATTGAAATCAGGACTTGGGATTTGTAATTCTTTAAAAAACACATCTGACATATTTTCATCGTAATGTTGCCCCGTGTGCAAAATCAATTCCCTGATCCTGTGAGAAAATGAATTTTTAATGGCGCGACTCAATGCGGCTGCTTTAATAAACTGGGGTCGCGCACCTATTATAGTCAGAGTTTTAATCATGTTATTTTATTACTACATATATTAATCATCGCCTATTCAACGAGTTCGAAACCAAAAGCTCTTTTCATCTTTAAAACAAAATGAAGGCAAGGCACAAAAATACGGATAATCAATATATTGCAAACATTTGGTCATTATTACAATTAAGACAAAGAATCAGGAATGGGTTAAAAAATGTTTTTTAATTTAGCAAACCACTAATAATAGCAGCTCATAGCTTCATGAAGACAAAGATCCTTTTGATTATCAGCTTCTTATTGGCTTATTTAAATGCTGATGCACAAAAAATCAAAGTTTTATTTCTTGGTAACAGTTACACCGCTTCAAATAATCTGCCGGAAATAATAAGAGAGTTGGGTTTATCTACAGGTGACACACTGGAATACAGCAGTAATACTCCGGGAGGGTATACATTAAGACAACACACAACCAATGAAACGACTCTTAATCTCATCAGATCAGGTGGATGGGATTTTGTTGTTCTTCAGGAGCAAAGCCAATTACCGTCTTTTCCTGATGATCAGGTTGAAAAGATGGTTTATCCGTATGCTGCCATGCTCGACAGCTTGATTAAATCAGCCAACCCATGCAGTACTACTTTGTTTTTTATGACATGGGGCAGAAAAAACGGTGATCATGAATATTGTCCTACTTTCCCGCCTGTATGTACATACGAAGGTATGGACAGTCTGCTCCAGATCAGATATACAATAATGGCAGAAGACAATGAGGCAGCAATAGCTCCGGTAGCTAAAGTGTGGAGAAAAATCAGAAAAGAGCATCCTGAAATTGAACTATATCATCTTGATGAAAGCCATCCGGAGAACAATGGATCATAT
Source organism: uncultured Bacteroidales bacterium (assembly GCA_964550455.1). Classification (GTDB taxonomy): domain Bacteria; phylum Bacteroidota; class Bacteroidia; order Bacteroidales; family JAAYJT01; genus JAAYJT01. The sequence continues at coordinate 2,261 of CAZJZG010000054.1, forward strand.
GCAGCAGCCTGCGCTTTTTATTCAATAATGTTTGGTAAAGATCCTGCACTGACTAAATACGATTACACTCTGCCACATGATGAAGCAACTATCATAAAAAATATTGCCAAAGAAGTTGTTTTTGACAGTTTAACATACTGGTACCGATTTGACACTCACATTTTACCAGTTGCTGATTTTTCATATTCTATTTCCGGCAGACTAGTTGAATTTACAAATCTTTCAGTAAATGCTAATGAGTATATCTGGCACTTTGGCGATGGCAGGACAAGTACACAGGTTTCGCCGGTTCATGTTTATCCCGCCAATGGACTGTATGAAGCAAAACTTGTAGCAGTTGAGAATAATTGCTATAAGAAAACCAGCATTAGTAAAACCATTAATATTGATCTAACAGGAATAAACGATATTGAGCCTGAAAATATAATAACTGTTTATCCCAATCCGGCCGGAAATACTCTTTATTTAAAAACAGAATCTGCTGCTAAACTATTTTCGATTTATAATGTTAGAGGAGAAAATATGATTACCCGATCACAGAAAAACACGAGGAAGAATCATACAATTGATATCAGTGATCTTAAAAGTGGTATTTATAATATTATAATAACCACAGAAACTAATCATTCGTACAGCATTAAGTTCCTTAAGGAATAACTACAAAGCCGGTTCAGAAAACCAACGAAGGATTCTTGCTTTTCTGAATGTATCAGCAACAAATAACAGGAGTTCACAGGAATACCAGAAACAGAATAAGGTAAGGCTTATAAAATACCTTTATCAGCAAAGCTATAATAGTCATTTTCGCCGGCAATTATATGATCAATGACTCTAATGTCAAGAGCTTCGCCGGCTTGCTTCATTTTTCTTGTCACTTTTATATCTTCTTCACTGGGATTAAGATTCCCTGAAGGGTGATTATGAGCAAGAATGATAAAGCTCGCATTATGCTCGAGGGCAAGTTTATAAATTCGTTTGGGGTCGGCAACTGTGCCTGCTATCCCACCCTGACTTATACATTCAGAACGTATAAGCTTATTTGCACGATTTAACAACAAAACCCAAAATTGTTCGTAATTGCTGTCCCCAACAAGGCTTTGAATAATTTCGTAAGCATCTTTGCTTGAGCTTATTCCAGGTTTTTGGAGAGGCTCGGCAGCTCTTCTTCGCCGGCCAAGTTCAAGCGCTGCAATTATTGTTAGGGCTTTAGCCTGTCCAATACCTTTGAATTTCAACAAGCCTTCAATGTCAGTTTTTGATAATTCTATAAGGTTATTATTTACTGATTTAAGTATGCGCTTACTCAGATCAACAGCAGACTCTTTTTTAGTTCCTGAACCTATAAGTATAGCCAGCAACTCTGCATCGCTCAATGCCATTTTACCTTTGAGAGCAAGTTTTTCGCGAGGGCGTTCATCTTCTGCCCAAAAACGTATGGATGACTTATTTTCAGAAGGCTCCATGACACTATAAAATTAAATGAGAAAAAGGGTCTTTATAAAAAAATAAAGACCCCAAAACAAACCATGGAAAAAGAATCACTTATAAAGCATTAACCTTCATAGTCAGCTTTGACTTAAGGTTAGCTGCTTTATTTTTATGAATAATACCTTTTTTTAATGTCTTATCAATCATTGATATCATACCGGGAAGCTTTGTAGTTGCTTCTTCTTTATCGGTAAGCGAACGAAATGATTTAATGGCATTACGCATAGTTCTGGCGTAATACCTGTTATAAAGCCTCTTTTTATCGTTTGCTCTAATTCTTTTAAGAGCTGATTTATGATTTGCCATTAATTCAAAATTATGTTCTTTGCAGCCCGTAGGGGAATCGAACCCCTGTTACCAGGATGAAAACCTGACGTCCTAACCCCTAGACGAACGGGCCATTATATTTTGGGAGTGCAAAAGTAGTATTTTTTTTAATATTACAAGCCCTGAGGCAATCTTTTTTATTCAAAAGTCAGTGAAAGAGTAAATATTTTGCTTCTTAGCCTGTCAATTCCCTCGGTATAAATGGTACCTTCCTTCTTAATAAGGTTGTTTAAACCATAAGACATTTTTACTTCAACACCCAGCTTGAAATACTCATTATAAAAATCAAAACCTGCTCCTAAATCGAGGTATAAATCATTACGATGTAACTTTACAATTTCAGCCCCACCTGCTTTTTCCTTACGACGGGCATCTGATATAAGGTCAAGAGAGTATTTGGGACCTCCAATCAGGTAAGCTCTTGTATTATTCAGGCGTTTTGATTTATATTTTATATAGAATGGAAACTCTACAAATGTTGACTGGATGGGTTTTCGGACTATAACCGTATCATGAGCAGTATAGTAAGTAGTAGCTGCTGTATAAGTTAAATCGCGTTCACCAAACGAAAGAGAGGGAATAAATCTAAGATCAAAATACTGTCCAAGTCTCAGATTTGAAACGATACCGATAGTGAAGCCAAAATTCGAATTTGATTCCACTGATTGTAAAGAGGCAGAATCAGCAGGAGTGATATCGTTAATTGCCGTACCTGAATATACACTGTCATTATATAATGGCATGTGATTAATAGTAAAAATCATTTGGTTCAAACCAAGGGTGAAACCAAAATTATAAGGATTATGGTCGTATTGTATCAAATTAAGAGGTCGGCTTTTTTGAGCCTGAATATTTGACACCAACAGTAAAATAAAAAATGCGGCTATTAAATACGGATGCTTTTTCAGAATCATTTGCTTCTGGTAAGTGACTTATCATAAACGGAAGCAACATGATTTTATTTTTATAGCTTCCTTGCAAGATAAATACTTGCTATTCCAAAAGTAAGCCGGTATATCTGCGGATCGGCAAAACCTGCTTTGGTAAGTTCAGCAGTAAAAGCCTTACCTTGTGGAAAAGTTTCAACCGATTCGGGAAGATAGGAATATGCACCAGAATCTTTCGAAACCCAGCGACCTATACGAGGAAGCAAAAAATGAAAATAAAATTTATACAATTGTTTTACAGGAAAATATCTGGGCATGGTAAATTCAAGAACAGCAATATTTCCATTTGGTCGTAACACCCTTTTAATCTCCATTAACCCCTTGTCGAGGTTCTCAAAATTTCTTACACCAAAAGCAACCGATACCAAATCGAACGAACGATCGCTGAAAGGCAGTTTTTCAGCATCGCTTTGTTTTAGTACTATTATCTGATCTAAACCAAGTTTATTTATTTTCTCCTGCCCTATCTTTAACATATTCTCCGATATGTCAATGCCAGTTATTTTTTTTGGTTTAGTCTTGGCAAATTCAATGGCAAGATCGGCAGTACCGGTGGCAACATCAAGAATATGTTCCGGTTTTGAACCAGAGGCGAGTTTTACGAGTTTTTTCCGCCACAATCGGTCAATACCCAGTGAAAGAAAATGATTAAGGAAATCGTAACGATGAGCAATGCTGTTAAACATGCTCCTTATTTTTTCTTTATGCTTTTCAGGGGGCGGTTTGCTGCTATTTATCTTATTCATTCGGTATCAGAATTTGCCAAAGCCCTGGCTTCACACATAAGCCGCTCCTTATCAATTGGAACCACTCCAACATGTTCACAAACTATGCCTCCGGCAAGATTAGATAAAAAAGAAATGGTTTGAACATCACAATCAAGAACCAGACAAAGGGCTGCAACACTAATTACAGTATCGCCGGCTCCGGAAACATCAGAAATGGTTCTTACATGTGCTGCCTGAGAATAAAAATGCCGTTGTCCATCCTTCATATATCCTATCACCATGCCCTTATCGCCCAGGGTTACCATAATCATTTCATGCATTTGGTTATCCTGAAACAATGCTATACTGTCAAACAAAGCCTGCTGGTCAGAAGTCGGGAAATCGGTTTTCAACCCTTCTTTAAGCTCTTTTAAATTGGGTTTGAACAGCTTAACACCTTTATATGCATCAAAATTCTTCTTTTTGGGATCTACTACAACCGGAATATGTTTTTCATCAGCCAGTTTAATAACACTTTCAATTACTCTTTTTGTCAACACGCCTTTATTATAATCCTGAAGGATAATAACATGGATGTTTTTCTGATTGATTGTGCGGCTGATATTTTCAAGTAATAAGTCTTCGGTTTCAGTATCAAGATCGGTTATGATCTCTTCGTCAACCCTCAGCATCTGGCTTTTATTCCCAATTATTCTGAATTTTGTTGTTGTAATACGTCCGGCACTCTGAATAATTCCTTCAGTGTACATATTTTCCTTTTCAAGCAGTTCAAGGAATTCGCTGCCTTTAAGATCGGTTCCTATTACTGAAAAAAGTAAAGGAACAGCACCGAGGGCTTTAACATTCAAAGCCACATTGGCTGCGCCTCCAAGCATATTTATACGCTTAGTTAGAGATACAACCGGAACTGGTGCTTCAGGTGAAATTCGTTCGACATCGCCATACAAATAGGCATCAATCATGACATCGCCTATTACCATAGCATTAACATCGCGAAATCTACCAAATAATAAGTCTATTTGCTTGTGTGATATCAAGTTGTGAAATAATAAAAAACTTAAACTAAATTTGTTTATTTAAGGTTCTCCAGTGCTTTCCGAATACGTTCAATAGCTTCAATCAACAGATCTTCAGAAGTAGCATATGATAATCTGATACAATTATTATTTCCAAACGCCGAACCTGCCACTAAAGCAACATGAACCTCGTTAAGCAGATAATCACAGAGTTCTGCGCTATTTTCTATTTTCCCCGAACCAAAAGATTTACCGAAATATGCACTTACATCAGGAAAAACGTAAAAAGCTCCTGCCGGTTTATTCACAGTTATATCAGGAATCTGACCAAGAAGATCAAGTACCAGATCACGACGTTTAAGAAAAGCACGCTGCATATTGATAAGGTCTTCTGATTTGACCGGATCGGCAAGCAAGGCAGCAATTGAAGCACGTTGTGAAATAGTACAGATACCGGAGGTTACCTGTCCCTGTAACTTATCACATGCCTGAGCAATTGATTTTGTTGCAGCCATATAACCAAGTCTCCAGCCAGTCATGCTAAATCCTTTTGAAACTCCATTTATCACTATCACCTGATCTTTGATTTCAGGAAAAGAAGCGAGACTGTAATGTTTGCCTGTAAAATTAATGTGTTCGTAAATCTCGTCGGAGATCACATGTACACGCGGATGCTTTTTCAATACAGCAGCAACAGCCTTCAACTCTTCGTTTGTGTACACTGAGCCTGAAGGATTGCACGGACTGCTATATATCATCAGCTTGGTACGGGGAGTAATTGCAGCTTCAAGCTGTTGGGCAGTGATTTTAAAATCCTGTTCGATAGGAGCCTGAATAAACACTGATTTCCCTTCGGCAAGCTTAACCAGTTCTTTATACGAAACCCAGTAAGGAACCGGAATCAGAACTTCATCTCCCGGATCAACCAAAGCAAGAATTACATTAGCTATGGAATGTTTAGCACCGGCTGAAACCACAATCTGATCGGGTGGATAATCAAGATCATTATCGCGCTTGAGTTTCTGGCTGATAGCCTCACGAAGCTCAGGATAACCTGACACCGGCGGATAATGGGTAAAATTCTGATCAATTGCTTCCTTTCCGGCTTCCTTGATAAATTCAGGGGTGTTAAAATCGGGTTCTCCAATGCTGAGATTAATAACTTTATGACCCTGAGCCCTTAATTCGCGGCTCTTTTTCGACATGGCAAGGGTCTCCGATTCTGATAAATTCTGTATTCGTTTCGAAATCCAGTTCATTTCTGTAGTTTTAATGAGTAAATATGCTGGCAAAGATACATGAAGATTTTAATTGGCAGCTTTGTCTTTTCACGAATATGAAGAAAATAAGGTTTTTATGGTTCAACCCAATAAAATATTGCAAAAGTCAACTGCTATATTGCATTATTTCTCTTTAGTACTGTATCAGAATTCCAATCTTCAGTTATTCGGTTCGAACAAATAATGACTCTCTTAATAAAGCAGTAAAAATACATCTTAGCGTACAGTCTTCAATGCTTCAGCAGCAGCCTGCAGAGTAGGCTGAATTGATAACTCCATTCCAACTGCCTGACGCATCCATTCCTGAGGGATTATGCTGCCAAGCAGGTATATTCGCTGTATTTCAGTGGCAAAATTCTTACCTTTTATGTATTGTTCTATCTGAAAATCAATTAAATGTCCCAGAGGATAATTTGAAAGATATAACGGGCTTGCAATCATATGCGAATAAACAGCAAGAATAGGCTCGTCATTAACTCCAAAAACAGGTGCATAATATTCGTTCCAGATTTCTTTGGCAATTGATATAACGGCATTCTTTAACTGAGAGGGATTTGCATTTGGATTTGCATACATCCATTCCCAAACCTTGATATCAACCAGTGATACTCCCATGATCTCATAACACGACCAGAAATTTGACAATGCTTCCATATGTTCTTTCAATGGGTCTTTTTCTTCCAGACCAAGTAAAGCCATATCTCGTTTCTGGAAAATAAATGCCAGTGCTTCCGTAAAGGCTGTATTGGGAACTCCGCTTAAAGTATAATAATCAATATCGTGCAAGGTGATAACCTGCTCAACATTATGCCCGAATTCATGTACTGCAATATTATACCCTTTATAATCCATTCCGCTTGCACCTATTCTTGTACGAAGCAATGCGTTATCAGTCTTTATGAGCGAACCATAGGCATGACCTGCGCCTCGTGAGCCTTCTACCTTGATATTCGAGGTCAGATGCGCAACTTTTTCCTTGGTGAAGCCAAGTTTCAGCAATAATTGTTCAAGTCCTTTCTGAAAAGCCTGAACATCAGGGTATTTCTGCCCTACAATTTTATCAAGCTGTTCTTCAGTATAAGTTCCGCGGGGCTTGAAACCATTATACCAGATATCAAATGGCTCCAATGGTCTTCCCAGGCGCTGGCTTATAAGCTCAGCAACTTCTTTGACCTGTGCACTGGAAATAAATTCAGTAAAAAGTTTCCATACATCTTCCTGAGGAATTTCCATGTTTGATTCAAACTGGCGACGAAGGTAAGTCGGATAATTTGGATAATACGGATCGAGTTTCTTATTTGAAATGAAATTATTCAGCAAATGCTCATATCGTGTATCAGGTTCTGATCTGAAAGTAATGCTCTGATTGTCTTTATACAAGGTATTGCTGAACGGGTTCCATGTATATTCATTGTTATTGATGACCTGTTGAGGGATACTTTGATCAATGATGCGTTTCATTACTTCATAAACCATTTTTTGCTTTTCCAGTCCGTTCTCATCGCTGTAATTTGATTTCAGTTCATCGCGCAATCCCCAATGGGTTATTAACCGAAGATCTTCGGGGAATAAGGCTTCGCCCTGGTCGTTTACCAGCTTTCCCATATAAATATTGTATTCAGCGATATAATTGTCGGATTGTGTTTCGACCGCTGATGCTTCCTGAATCAAAGCTGCCGGCACCCTTGATGTATAATAGTCGCCTACTCTTGCCTTAGCCCATTCCTTTCTTGTCCATTCTGAACCGAATTCATTTTTCTCGGCCAGCGAATAAAACGGGAAATTCAAGGCAATATAAAAAGCTATTTTGTTCTCAAAGAAATCTTCGCGCATATGGGCACCGGGTTCATAACTGCCAAACATAACATCAATATCATGCATGGGTCCCATATCGAGATGCAGAGGCCTCATTAGGTCTTTTTTGATCCTAAGCATATTACCTCTAAGGATTTCAAAATTGACCATGAGTTTATCAAATACATTGTTTAATTCTGCTTCGTCAGCAATAAAGTTATCTGTACAGAATTCAGTGAACTCTTCTGTAGTTCCGTCGCTATTGCGCCAAAGCTGTGCAACCTGGTTCACACCGCGCTCAATTCTGAACTTCTGTTGTTGTCCGTACTTGTCAATCAGAACATTCATCGTTTTTTCCACAACCGGTTTAGTTACGGGCATTTCTTTTGTTTCATTGTTTTTCATTTGCTGCCCTCCGCAGCCTGCTATAAGCAAAGGCATAATTAATAAAATAATAAGCTTTCTCATGATAAATAAAATTTAGTGGGATTATTATTCGCAAATATATAAAATCTATTGATATGTAAGTTTATGTTAAAAACCGTTTAACTTCATTGTTACAGTGGGTATAAGCAGAAGGAATCCCAGAACAATAAGCGTCAGAAGCATTGGTAACACCCATTTTACCCATTTTTCGTATGGAACGCGTGCAACTCCCAGTACTCCTATCAGCACTCCTGATGTAGGTGTGATCATATTTGTAAAACCATCGCCAAACTGAAATGCCATTACAGTAGCTTGTCGTGAAATACCAATGAGGTCAGAAAAAGGAGTCATTATTGGCATGGTGATAGCTGCTTTTGCCGAACCTGATGGTATAACAATATTTATAACTGTTTGAATAAGATACATAATTCCTATCGAAGCAATCTCGCCAAAATCTGACATTGATCTTGAGAGTTTGTATAAAATGGTGTCAATAACGCCTCCATCATCAAGGATTACAATAATTCCACCGGCAAGACCAACTATAACAGCAGCTCCAAGAATATCTTTTGCCCCTTCAAGAAAAAGACGTGCAATTCTATCGGCTGAATGAGACATTGCAAGCCCTGATGCTATACCCATAGCCATGAACAATGTTGCAATTTCCATAACATACCATCCATAACCCATTACTCCTACAATAAGGTAAAGAATAGTGAAAGCCAGTATATGAAGAATGAAAAAATGAACTGATTTGCGCAATGTTATAACTCCGCCAACGGCAAATAATACGGCAGTTATAGGTATAATGCTGAAAGTAACAGAAGAATTGCCAATATTAAGGGTTGAAACAGGATAAATAAATGCAAATATTGTTAAAGCCAGTTGAATTGCTGCAAATACAAACCAGGCGGCTTTAGGAGTATAATATTCAATATGTTCAATATCGCTTTCACCTTTCTCGCGCCAGTAGGCATCCTCAGTAAAAACAGGGGATAATTCCGGATTCTTTTTTACTTTACGGGCATAATGTAAAATGAATGCGAAGCCAACAATATTAATCACTACCCAGCAAAAAACACGATATTCAATACCTGAAAACAGTGGTATTTCAGCAAGACCTTGCGCAATGCCAATTGTAAAAGGATTTAATACAGCACCAGCAAATCCAATATGTGCTGCCACATATACAAGACACACTCCAACAATTGAATCGTAACCCATCCGTATGGCAAGAGGTATTAAAATAATTACAAAAGCAATGGTTTCCTCACTCATTCCGAAAATTGCACCAAACAAGCTGAACATCAGCATAATAAGCACCATCACGATATTGTTTATCCCAATTTTTTTAATCAGGCTGAAACGTTCAAGCCGGCGGGTAAACTGCAAAAATGCCAGAATACCTACATCTATTGCCCTGCTTTGATTCATGATCCAAAAGGCACCCCCTATCATAATGATGAAAATAATGATATTGGATTGTTTTACGAATCCTTTAAAAAGTGCTGCAAATACCTGCCAGGTTTGTTTTTCGCCTCCGCTGCCAAGTGTTGACCTATCTTCTTCAGGAAGTGAATGATCATACCTGAAAACCATTATTGTTTGCTCTTTTCCGTTGATTACCTGTTTCCCGGCTGTGTATTTACCCGGAGGGATTATCCATGTAAGTATGGCTGAAAAAAAAATAATAAAAAAGACGATTGCAAAGGTGTGGGGTATTTTTTTGAATTTAATCATAGCAGTTTCAAAACAGGAAAAATGAGTTGTAAGAATTTGAAATTCATCTTTTTATGGAAGCCGAAATTTTCGGGATAAGTTCATGATCTTTTTCAATTGCGTTTCCAATTACAATAATATCAGCACCGGCGGCACATGCACCTGCAGCTTTTTCAGGAGTATTAATACCACCACCTATTACCAGAGGAATATTCACTGACTTTGCAACCATTTCTATCATGGGTTCAGGCACAGGATTTGTTGCACCACTACCGGCATCCATAAAAATCAGCTTCATTCCAAGCATCTCGCCTGCAATAGCAGTACATGCTGCTATGTCGTTTTTATCGGCAGGAATGGGAGCTGAATTGCTCATATATGAAACTGTTGTTGGTTTTCCGCTTTCTATCAGCATGTATCCCGTACTTATCACTTCTAATGAACTTAACTTAAGATAAGGTGCAGCAATAACATGCCTTCCTATGAGCATTTCGGCATTTCTTCCTGAGATCAACGACAAAAACAGAATTGCATCTGCTTTGCTGCTCATCTGCAGAGTATTGCCCGGAAACAAAACAACAGGAATATCGCAATTTTCTTTTAACACTTTTATACAACTGTCCAGAGAATTCTGAATAAGCAGGCTACCTCCAACAAAAAACCAGTCAACACCGGATTTTTGGGCAAGCCTTGCTGTTTTTAGTATTTTTTTATGATCAACCTTGTCAGGATCAAACAATATTGCAAATTGTTTTTCTCCGGCTTGTTTTTTATTGATCATTGCTGAATATAATTCCATGACGATCAGAGCAATTTTATTTTAATCGAATATTTTGCGAAAATACATAATCTCTCTCTTAAGTTTCATTTTTTTATTTTTCTATGATACTGCCTTCACTTCATTGATTATCTTTGCTTGAAATGAAAGTGGTATTGCTAAATCGTTCTTCGGCTTTCGAGCTATTATATTCCTAACCTGTTAAATGACCATTTTATGAAGTCAATAATCTACATAGTTTCTGATGGTACAGGGCGAACTGCTACTCAGGCATTAAGAGCAGCTCTTCTTCAGTTCCCTTCTCATGAAGTTGAAATTGAAACCAAAAAAGAAGTGAGACATAAGCATGAAATTGAAGAGGCTGTAAAAGAAGCTGCCGACAATAATGCTTTCATTGTGCATACAATTGTTACTCATGATTTACGAAATTTCATGATTACAGCCGGCAGAAATCATAATGTTGAAACCATTGACCTGATGGGACCGCTTCTTGCAAGGCTTTCTGAAAAATTAATGCACTCGCCAACAGAGGAACCGGGGCTTTTTAACAAAATAAATGCTGAATATTTTAAACGCATTGATGCCATGCAATTTGCTTTTCAGCACGACGACGGACAACGACCCGATGAGCTATATAAAGCTGAAATTATATTACTGGGTGTTTCAAGAACCTTTAAAACCCCTTTAAGTATTTATTTTGCTTTTAAAGGCTGGCTTGTGGCAAATGTTCCGATCATACTAAATATTGATCCTCCCGAACAATTATTTAATATACCTCCCGAAAAAGTTTTCTGTCTCACTAATTATGCATATAATCTTTCCTCGCTTCGACAGGCAAGGCAGCATCATCTGGGTATTGATCCTGAAAATTATGCCGGACTTGATTATGTTAAAAGAGAACTGAACTATGCCAACTCTTTTTTTCAGCGACAGCCATTATGGCCAATTATAAAGGTTACAAATAAACCCATTGAAGAAATTGCAAGTGAAATTATGGCTATAATGCATGCTAATCAAATTTCAGGATAATCAGCCAAAAAATCGGTGCAGTTCAGCGTTAATGTGATTAACAATAGCTCCCAATCCTTTAGTGTATTCAATGAAATTAATTTCCTGACTTGTCCGCTTTATTAAAGCACCCAAAATATTACATTGATATTCAATTAGTTGTCGGATAAAAAATTCAAATCTGTCGCACTAAGATGGACAGGTTAAGTAGTACAGTATTTCCGGGATAAACACCTATTTTTTAAAATACTGAAATAACAGACTAATCTTAAAACCTGTTTTGTTAATAAAGTATATTGAAAAGTAAAATTACCTCCTAAAAATCGGGGCTATTTTGATTGCTTCTCAATTTTTTGTATTATCTTAGCAACCCAAATTTTAACCTATGTTACGCAGTTACGCAGTTACGCAGTTACGCAAATACGCAAGTACGTTGGCACACAGGTACGATCACACATTATTTCCTGCTATTTAAAAATAATTTTACTTTTTATTTATTTGATGTTATAAGGTATGATAAAATCTATCCGCCATAAAATAAAATGAATTGCCCGTACCCAACTTTTTTATCATTATTATTCTCAAATCTTATAAATCAAGTTTTTATGAAAAAAAATATCCAAATCCCAAGAACAATTCTGCTTGCACTGTTATTGATCCCTTTTATGGGCAAAGCACAGATGCCCGAAAAAAATCTTTTAGAAATTCATGATGCTGTTGGGTTGCCACAGTCAACTGTGGTTATTGATGTTGAAATGCAAAATAAACAACCTATAACTGCCTTTCTGTCAGATATTCCGTTACCATCCGGTTTTTCATATATTGCCGGTTCAGCCGTACTTAATC
>CAZJZG010000055.1:0-13814 GCA_964550455.1 uncultured Bacteroidales bacterium
ATACAACTTAATTATTTATAAATCAAATATTTAAGCCTTTTCTGAAAGTGCCTAGCTATAAACAAAGCCTTTGCTATAACGTAAAACCTGAAGTACAAAAAAGAGGCTATCCCGCTATGAGATAGCCTCTTTAAATTATTAATTTCTGACAAGGGTTGTTAGCAAAAAACTACTATATCCTTGTCCTGGATGTAAATTAGTTTTTGGTAAACACAAAAGCCTGTAAGCCCCATGTTCCTTGATCTACACCAATAGTGAAGTTCATTGTGTAGGTACCATCACAAGTATTCAATGCTCCTGAACCTTCATAAAAGAATCCTGTATATGGAAGACCCCATGGAGCTACATCCGGAGCCAATACCGTCTTCACAGCGGTTACACTGTAGTTGAGCGGGTTAACCACCAGCTTTAAAGGAGCTATTTCATTCAGCCCTTCTGCTGCAGCAAGCCCATGTACATAAAGTACAAATTCATCATCCGGATCTGCGACAATTTCAACATCATCATCAAATCCCCAGTCATCACTAAGTGCATGATAGCTTCCTGTAACATTAGCAATATCATAACCACACACTACAGCAGCATTGAAAGCTGCATTGGAATAATACACCTTTCCGCCCAGTAAAGTCTGAACTTCAAAATTGAATACATCGGCTGCTACCACATCATTAAGTTGCATACCAAGTTTAGTCGCTACTTCTTTCAGTGTAATTTTGATAGTGCTTGGAAAACTGGTAACTGATGCTACCTCTACACGTTTTTGATTGCCTTTGAATGAAGCAACTATTTTAGCCTCATTCACTTTTGGGTCATTCAACACAAGTGTAAACTGAATATAGGTATTTTCCAGATCATACACATCAAATGTAGCCGGATTCAGGTTTTCAATACCTGGTGCAGGTGCCACTCCACGATCGCCCGCCGGGTCAACAACATCAGTTTCGCAAGCAGTTATAAACAGGATCAGAGTGGCAATCAAACTTAAAAATTTTATCTTCTTCATATCTTAGTTATTTAATATTTGACAAAATTAATATTAACGAGAGCCACCGGCCCACCATACTTTTTCAGTAAACACATAACTACCATCGCCATATGCCTCACGTACATTAAAATTGGTAGTTACATCACTATTTCCATAGGTATATCTATGAGGGAAGCGATCAGCATTCTTAGGATTTGCTAATTGAATTACATCGTTACCCAAAGCTCTCAATCTACGATAATCATTATATGCTTCAATAGCTTCTTCTTCAAAGAACGCAAAATACTTTTGGTTCATAATTTCTGAAATAGCATTGGAGTTAAATCGTGGAACAACTTCAGCATCAAAATATGCTTCAGCATCGTCTGCTGTAAGCCCTACATTTACTTTCTTAAATGCAGCAACAATAGCTTTTTTCAAAGCATCCTTTGCATCATTGGTATTTCCCATTCGTGAAAAAGCTTCAGCTTTTAAGAACTCAATTTCATGATAGCTCAATAAATAAGTCGGAGCCTCAGGATTTGAAATTGCTGATATTGCATAAATTCCCTGTACCTGGTCAGGTGAACCATTTGGAGTTAACAAAAAGTCATCAGCCTTAGGATGAGCTTCCCAAAATACATCAAGTCTTGGATCATTACGATCGTTCAACTTATTATAAAAGCTTGTGCTTGCACCAAAGTAATCACGATCAGTAAAGAACTTATAAAATGGACTGATCATGGTGCTTCCATTATATTTAAGCTGGGCTTGTTCAGAGCTTGACGCAAATGATTTGTTGGCATATTCAATAACTTTAGCGTATTGTTCATTTTTTAAGGACAAACGCATGGTATAACGAGCTTTCAGTCCGTAAGCAAACTTTTCCCAATTTTTAATTGAAGCAGCATTTCCACTATAAATAAAATCCTGATTACCTAGAAAGATAATAGATTCTTTATTAAAGTTTTCAATAGCAGCATCCAGGAGATTAAATACAATAGCATAAATATCCTCTTGCTTATCTAATTTAGGTGTGTAAATAAAACCGGGCTGTAATGCTTCCGACCATGGCACATCACCCATCAAATCAGTTAAGGTTGCAAGGTTATGAGCCATAAGAGTTTGAGCAATACCTAAGGTATAATAGTTATCAGGTTCCTCTCCGTCCTCAGAACATTTATCAATAATCGTTTTCAAATTATACAGATTATTGTATATCGTGTTCCAGCTATTATTATAGGTAGTAGCGCTAATAGGTTCGCCAGTACGGATCTCAGCACTATATCCCTGATTCCATACACCTACATTATGTTCCATATAAATGGAGGCATAAAAGGCAAGATCACTGCCGGTAATGCTAAACGCGGATGTAATCATAGCATCGGTAATGATAAGATTAGCAGATACATTCGTAGGATCATTGATATTTTTATTAATATCATCCATGACATCTTTTGAGCACGACCATGCTAATATCATGAGCATGGCAGCCAGCACTATGTTTATTTTCTTTTTCATGTTCTTCATTTTTTAAAATTAAAATGTTATATCAAAACCAAATCCATAGCTGGTGGTCTGTGGCAGTGAGAACCTTTCAAATGAACCACCCATATTATTGTTTCCTTGAGAGGTTTCGGGGTCAAGGTTGCGCAATGCAGTCCATAAAATAATATTTCTGGTATATAGTGAAACACCAATATTCATCGTTTTGTAAACTGGTTTAGCAAACTGATATCTGAGCGACAGTTCACGAAGTTTCACAAACGAGTTATCATGGATATAATACTCATCAACATCCGAGAGCACGTTAGCATACAAATCCTGATATGCATCCGGGTCGTTCACACCACCTCTAACAATATCATTAGGAGTTCCATCAGGTTTGACACCTTTAAATATAAAAGTTGATTCCCTGTCTTCAGTTACAGCCGACATACCATACAGGTCTATCAAGCCATTGGAACCCGAATACATTTCTCCACCATTCTTCCATTCGAATACAGCACTCAACGACAAGTCTTTAAATCTAAGTGTATTGGTTGCACCAAGAATGAATTTCGGTGATACTTCTCCAATTACACCAGGCTCACCAGCCATTGGCATACCATGATTCCATGCTCCTGGTTTATCTACTATCAGGATCTCTCCATTGTCATGTCTTGCAAATGAAGTACCATAAATAACCGGGTAAGTATATCCTATACCAGCTCTTACCTGAGGAGTAACAAAGCCACCCAGGAAAATACTTTCAACACCTTCAGCCAGCTCAATAACATTATTTTCAACAGCGGCATAGTTGAAATTCAAATCCCACTGGAAGTCATGGGTTTTAACAGGTGTTATATACATCATAACTTCATGAACATCTGTCTGTACTTTACCACCATTCATAACCAACTGTGAAGCTCCGGTTGATCCGGCCAGAGGTACAGGGAAAATCTGGTCTGTAACTGTCTGGTGCGAGAAGTTATAGTCAATTCCAAATCTGTTCTGGAAGAATTTTAAATCAATACCCAATTCATATGAAGCAGTATTCTGCGGTTTCAGATTGGGGTCATATTGTGTGGAACTCGGAATATAAGAGTTTACACCTCCAATAGGATACTGGATAGGATCTGACAGCCAGAATCCTCCACTATAGCCAGGAGTAACATAATAATTTTCCAGGAAACGTCCTGCCTGTCCTACTTCAGCATATGAAGCCCTGAGCTTTGCAAACGACAACCAGCTTATCTCGTTAAGACCGGCAAGTTCAGTTGCAACAAAACCTAATGAAATCGAAGGATAGAAGAATGTACGATTGTCTCTGGGCATTTGTGAAACTATGTCATTTCTACCGGTTGCATTAAGATAAATCATTGATTTCCAGCTCAAAGCCAGGCTACCAAATACTCCCACATCACGGAACTGATTCTGAGATTCACCGGCTGTAACAATACTGGCATTTCCCATATGGTTCCAACCGCCAAAGTTAAAATCAGTACCTGATTCCCAATAGCTTTTTCTTGTACTGTGATTCAGCTCATTACCAATCATAACATTCAGTTCAAGGTCGCTGTTGATCTTCCAGTCGAAATTTGCTGTAGCAGTTGAGTTAAACAAAGCATAAGTAGTTCCATAATTATCAATTACACCTTTAGAACTTCCACGGCTACCATATCCAAAAATATCCTGCAAATGGGTCGTATAAGTATCAACACCTGCCTGATAACGAAGGCGTAATATCATTCCTTCATTAAGATTTGCAATATAATTTACAAATCCATTACCAAAGAAACGATCGTTCTTTTCGTTAAAAGTATTATTATCAGGGATCCAATATGAATTATCAAAAGAACCTCCACGGAAATATATTTGCTTATAAGGATTACCCGGCACATGATAGGGTGTTCCTTTAAGATTATAGCTGGACGGAGCAGCCAATACACCGGTCAGCGAACCATCATTAGCACCTGACAGTTTGTCAATATTGCTTTTTGAATAATTGGCACTATAACCAACTGAAAAATTTTTGTTTAAATTTCTTTCACCGGAGGCTTTCGCATTATAACGCTTCAATCCCGTTGCAAGAGCTATACCTTTCTGATCTGTCATACTAAAGCCCAAAGCAAAATTTCCTTCATTAGTTGCCTGCGATACATTCAGGTTATTCGATACAACATGACCTGTTTGGAAATAATCATCCCAGTTATTATAAACTTTAGGGCTAAGCCAGGGATCCAATCCAGCCTGATCGAGCTGCGGAACATAATACTTACCGGGTTGCGCCCCCCACTTTTTAGTCATGTCGTTATCAGTATTACCACCATATTTTGGATCATTAGGCAAATCAACTATTTTAGGACCCCAGGAATAAGATGCGGTAGGCTGATAAACACCATAACTTCCCTGTGCATAAGTTGTCTGATAATCCGGTGTACGAGAAACTACATCAAAACTGGTATTGTGGTTGAATGTAACCACAGGTCTTCCGGCTGCAAGGCCACGACCACTTTTCGTAGTAATAATAATAACCCCGTTTGAAGCACGAATACCATAAAGAGCGGCTGCAGCCTGACCTTTAAGAATATCAATACTTTCAATATCAGCCGGATTTATATCCAGTGCACGGTTTGCCACGTCCGATCCGGTAACACTATTACCAGTTGAATACGGGGCTGTTGAAGAAATAGGCATACCGTCAACTACATATAAAGGTGTATTATCACCGGTGAATGAACGGGCTCCGCGGATCACCATTTGCGAAGATGCACCGGGCATCCCACTGGAAGGTTTAATATCTACCCCAGCGATTTTACCCTGCATGGCACCCATGATATTTGTATTACCAGTGCGCCTTAGCTCCTCATCACCAACAGTTTGTACAGCATAGCCTAATGATTTTTTCTCTTTCGAGATACCCAAAGCGGTAACCACGATCTCATCAATCATTACCACGTCGGGTTCTAAAGCTACATTAATAATTGTTTGATTGTCAAGGGCAATTTCCTGTGTTTTCATTGATACATACGAAAACACCAATGTTCGGTGCTCAGGCCCTACAGTAAGCACATAAGATCCATCAAAATTCGTAATGGCACCAATAGTGGTGCCTTTTACCCTCACTGTAACACCAGGAATTCCCTCTCCATCCTGTGAACTGGTAACTTTACCAGACACGGTTCTGGTTTGAGCCAAGGCACCGCCGATGCCCGCAACAAACAAGAACAATAGCAAAAACGCAAGTTTTCTCATAATCTCATTAATTTTGATTAGAAATTGTTTAACATTAGTTTAATTTGAAAAAAGACAGATTCATTAATCATGCATATATATTTAGTTTGACATTTTCAATATGCGTATAGATTAAGACTTAGCAGAAAATTTTGGCTAAGGTATAACAAAATTATTAACTTTTAACAAATCTTAACAGTTTTTTTCCTATAAATACTCTACTCTGGTTCATTTACAAATAAAACTCCGGCAAGTCTCCTTTATATTTAAAATTCCTAACTATCACAGCATCACAAGCTTATTTAATGATAAGTTAGATACTAAAGAGGCTATTATGGTCATTAAACAAATAAAAAATAATTTCAGAAACAAGTCAAAATCATAGTGCAATTTCTGATTTGATTAGGCTTTTATAGGAAAAATTGCTAATAATACCGATTGGAAAAATATAACAGACCAATTATCGCTCCGCTCAATTGTTCTGAATGTTTTAACCACCGGCATTAACGATTGTAATTTACAAAACAGCTTGGACTATTTTGTAAATACAATTCGTATAACATCCCCTGTGATTTCAAGCAATAAGAGTATTTAAAATTACATTGTCCTGTAAAGGTCTCAATAAACATAAAAAACTAGCCGCCTCAAATTTTCAGATAATGAGACGGCTAGTTCTGTACGAATAGGCTACTGTTAGTCAGTAGGAATAAGATGGTTAATTAATCATCTGTTGAGTTTATGCATTAATAGCCAGGATTCTGCTGTTCAGCAAGCTTTGGATTTGCATTTATTTCATCTTGCGGAATAGGCCATAAAAACAGGTGACTATCGTAAGGAATAGCATATAATAATTCACCACTGTAAGGCCCTTTCAAATTACCTGAAGCATCGTACAATTCAAACTCTTCTGCTGGTGCAAAACCAGTCTGAACTTTTCCCGGTACACCAGCTATAGGGAAATATGGACAGTGTTGTAATCTATGAATATCAGGAAAACGACGTCCTTCCATAGCCAGTTCAATACGTCTTTCAATTAAAACAGCATTAAGTAATTCCTTATTATCAGCAAAATCTGAAGCTTTATAGCTTTGTGTTGTAGGATCAGCCAATGAACGATCGCGAACCACGTTCAGATAGGTCAATGCATTCCCAACCTGATTTTCTCTTGCATAAGCTTCTGCAAGGTTAAGTATTACTTCGGCATATCTCATCATGGGAGATAAATCAGTATAACCTACATCATCTTTGTATTTATGAGTGTAAATAACTCCATTTGCTTCTTTAAAAACCATATTAGGTTCATCACGCCTTTTATCATCGGGCAACCATGACGGATTTCTCCATAATATAGGGCTATGGCTTATTAAAAGCCTGCGCTTGTATTGCGATGCCAAAGCTCCGTTAACACTTGGATAATTTGTTTCCGAATTTTCCATGCCAAAAATATATTCATCTGAACCGTAGTTATTAGTAAACACAGTCCATGGCTCAGCTCCAAGTGCATAATGTCCGGCATAAACTCCACCAGCAACAAATTTGCTTGCTTCCTGAATAACTTTAGCGTGATCCCACACATGCTGATATACGCGTGCTTTTAAAGCAGCAGCAGCTCCTTTTGTTCCTTTTGAAACCTTTTGATTACCTGACCGGGCTGACTTTAATGGAAGGTATTGCTCAGCCAGATCAAGATCTTCGATGATCCACTGATAACACTCACCAACAGAATGTCTGCCTGTTACAAAACCTTCATCAATGGTTCCAAGAGTAGTAAATGGTTTTTTATGATAAGGCACTCCCAAGTGAGAAGCATCTGCTGTGTGCTTATAGGGTCTGGCAAAATGAATTAGCAGTTCGTGGTAAGATGCCGCTCTGAGCAATAAGGCTTCACCCAGATATTCATTAGCCTGTTCTACGGATATAATGCCTTCTTCACCAGCTTTCTGAACTCCTTCGGCAACTATATTTATGAGATTAATAAGACGATATGTATCGTTCCAGTAGAATACATTATTGGCGGTAGTTGAATTATATGTACCCATATAGGTAATTTGATAAAATGCCTGAGTATTCACAACATCCTCGCCACGATTATCGCCCTGCTGAACAAAAGCTGCTCCAAACGGATATCCGCGAAGTCCATCGCCTGTAGGCAATCTGTACTGTCCAACCTGAGCGGCTTCGTACATACCATTAACAGCAAGAGCAATCTTTTCAGGTGTATCAAAGGCAACATTTTCGGAGATCTGATTATAAGGCACCAGATCTAGTACATCTTTTTCGCATGAAGAAAAGAAAATCCCAAAAGCAAAAAATGATGCAAAAAGCAATAATAAGCTTTTATTATATTTATTCTTTTTCATTTTTCAACATTTTTTAAGGTTTATAAACTGAAATTAATACCAAAAACAAAAGTTCTTTGTCTTGGAGTTCCATTATAATCATATCCATCTTCTCTTTCCATTTCAGGGTCTACACCGGTATAATCAGTGATCATAAATAATTCGGAACCTGAAACAAATACTCTTAATCCATTAATGCCAACACGACTTAGCAAATGTTTAGGAAAGGTATAACCTAAAACAAGGTTCTGCAGTTTCAGGAAATCAGCCTTTTCAACAAAACGTCCGCTGGTTTCATTCTGGCGATTAATAAAATTGGTCTGTCCATACCAAAGTTTTGGTGTCCAGCCATCTCCGGGTTTATCAGGGCTTTGCCATCTTCCAAGCATTTCAGAACCAAAGTTTGTAAATGTGTTTGAAAGAAGATCGGCTCTGGTACGATTCATTATATAATTACCACCTGAATAACGGAAGAGCATTGAGAAATCAAAGTTCTTGTATTTCAAATTTGAAGTTATAGCACCAAAATATGTTGGAAGTGATGAACCAAAAACCTTTCTGTCGGCTGCAGCAAGTGTGGCTGCTTGTGAAACATCTTCAGGATTATTGGGATCATATACCCTGTAGGTTTGATTTGCAATATTACCCTGAACCATTGTTCCGTCAGCCTTGCGGTATATCGGATTACCATTGGCTTTATTTACACCTACATAATCATAACCATAAACTGAACGTATGGATTCTCCTACATCAATTATGGTATAGGTAAGAATAATTGGTTTGTCATCAACAAGTGAAGTTACTTCATTCTTTGTCAATGTAAGATTAACACCAACATTCCAGGATAGATCACGGGTGCTTATTACTCTGGCATCAACTGATAACTCATGACCTGAGTTTCTCATTGTTCCAATATTTCTGTACACATAGTTCCCGGGAACACCAAACGAAGGAGGAGTAGGTGCCTGAAGGATAAGACCGTCAAGATCATTAAGGAAATAATCGTAGGTTAAAGTGAATTTCCCGTCAAGAATTGAAGCATCCAGACCAATATCATACTTATTACTTGTTTCCCATAACAACTGATCATTACCCATTTGAGAAAAAGCAATACCTGTGTAATCAGCATATCTTACACCCGAGTACAAACCCAGATACGGATAATTTCCAATGAAAGAGTTACCTACTTCAGCATAAGAAGCTCGTATCTTCAGATCAGAAATAAAATCCACATTACTCATAAATCCTTCGCGTGAAACAGTCCATCCAACTGAAACTCCCGGGAAGAAGCCCCATCTGTTGTCTTTTGGTAAAGCTGACAAGCCATCGTAACGTGATGATAACAGTATAAAATATTTATTATCATAATTATAGCTCAGACGTCCGGCATAGGAAAGAATACCATTACCGGTCATACTACCCGATGAAAGTTGTGTTGAATATGAACCACCAATAACACCGTACCTGAAATGCGGATCGGAAATATTGGTTCCACCGGCAAAGAAATAATTATAGTTTTGCTTTTGAGCTTCCTGTACCAATGTTGCACTGAGATTATGAACATCGGCAAAAGATTTGTTAAATGACAAAATGTTCTGAATATTCCATCTCAGGAAATTAGTTTGTGTATTGTATATTCTTCCCTTTACTGATGCACCGTCACCATGGATAGGGTTCCAGTACAAAAGACCTTCGGTCATTGAAAGGTCAACACCTACCTGTGAACGGAAATTAAGGAATGGCAATAAATCTGCTGCACCATAAAAGCTTAGTGTACCTCTGTTTACTTTTGAACCATAAACATTGTTCTTCAAGGTATACATAATATTAGGAAGGTTATCATCAATAGTCTGAAGATTCTCCCAGCGACCAACCAATTGTGGGTTAACAAGGTCAATATTATATCCTGTAGGATGATCAGGATTATAAACAGGCGTATTAGGAAGTTGCCTTATCGCTGAGAAAACATTACCCGACAATGAGTTTTCTCCGGTATTCTGGCCATTATACTGAGTACGGGCAAGATTTGCACCTGCACCAAATGTGATGGCTTTCGTAACTTTCTGGTCAACGTTAGCACGGAATGTAAACCGGCTCATATCGTTAGGTATTGTAACACCTTCCTGATCAGAATAACCCACTGAGAAATAATATCCGGTTTGTGGTGTTGAACCTGACAAAGAAATTATATGGTCTTGCTGGAATGCATTACTCCTGAGAACCTCTTTCTGCCAGTCAGTATTAAGTCCGGTTGCTACAGCAGGGCTTGTTCTGCCTGCATTTTCAAACATTTCAGCAGTCAATTCAAGAAATTCTGTTTCATTAGCCAGATCAAATAGTCTGATAGGTTGTGCAATACCAAAATAATTATTGTAATTCAACTGGAATTTTCCGGCTGTCCCTCTCTTGGTTGTAATAAGAATTACACCATTAGCAGCTCTTGAACCATAAATAGCAGTTGCTGAACCATCTTTTAATACTTCAATTGATTCAATATCTGCCGGATTTATGTCTCCAAGAGCATTAGTGGAGGCGTATCCTCCAACATCTCCGGTAAGGATTGGAATACCATCAACAACAATCAGAGGATAGGTACCGGATGTTATTGATCCAACACCCCTGATACGAATTCTTGGTACCTCGCCAAGTACACCGGTCTGCGATGTGATCTGAACTCCTGAAGAACGACCCATTAATTGGGATTCAAAGCTGGGGGTTGCTATTTTTGCAAGTTCATCTCCTCGAATTGATGTAATCGAACCAGTAACCTCTCTTTTTCTTTGAGTTCCATAACCAATAACAACCAACTCTTCAAGAGTGGTTGCTTCAGGTTGTAAAACAACATCAATAGCCGAGCGCCCTGAAATCTGAATTTCTACGGTTTGAAAACCAATAAAACTAAACATCAGGCTGACAGCATCGGCAGGAACAGTAAGAACATACTTACCATTGGCATCAGTAACAGCGCCAGTGGTAGGTGCGCCCTTAACAACAACAGAAACACCTGGTATTCCTTTGTTGTCTTCTGAACTGGTAACAACACCAGTAATAGTTCGCTGTGCGAACATAGCCTGTGCTACCAGCAGCATACAGGCAAGCAAAAAAGTAAATTTTTTCATAATCTCATTGATTTTGATTAGAAATTGGTTAACACTAGTTTAGTTAATAAATAAAATACTCAAGCATATATATTGAATTTAACATAGCCGCCATACTAAGAAATTACCGCCTCGAGAAAGTTTGCGCTAAGATATAAAATAATATTTGATTTTAACAAAACTTAATAAATTATTTTAGGAAATGGTAGTCCAATAATTAGATTGAGAGTATAAATGTCTCAATCACGTTTATACATTGTTACCCAATGCTTCCAACTATTTTTTCAACTTCATAAAGAATTTCACTTGATTTAACAAGATTTTTCATTTTATTGTGATCCGGATATAACGGACGATCAACATCCAGAAATTCAACATGTTTCCTTATCACTTCACGTGCCTTTTTTGTACCGGCACCATATATATAAGGAGTTTCATATTTCTCTCTTAAATCCAGAGCCTGGGCAGCCGCCATAAACTCAATGCCAAGAATACCATAAGCATTATCAAGAATCTTAAAATTCTTTAAAGCAGTATTCATTCCCATTGAAACAAAGTCTTCCTGGTCGGCAGCAGCAGGAATTGACTGTATTGAAGCAGGCATTGAAAGGATGCGTTGTTCAACAATCTGCATATCAGCAGTGTACTGACTAAGCATCAATCCTGAGAACATACCTGCTCCCTTAGTAAGGAAAGGAGGCAAGCCAACACTTAATGCGGGATTATTTAAACGGTTCATTCTGCGTTCTGATAAAACACTAACCATAGTTACAGCAGCACCGATCATATCCATAGGTAAACTAACCGGCGATCCCTGGAAATTTGCTCCTGATAGCTGTATATTGTCTTCAGGAAAGAATATCGGGTTATCGCCTACACCATTAAGTTCAATTTCAACCTGTTTCTTCGCCCATGCCACTGCATCATGAGCTGCACCAATTACCTGCGGGGTAGAACGCATTGAATAAGCATCCTGAACTTTTACTTTTAGTCGTTTTTCAAGAAGATCACCTCCTTCCGCAACTTTTCTTATAGCAGCAGCGCTACGAACAGCTCCGGGAAAGCCCCTGATTTCATGTAATTTGTGGTTATAAGGACCAAGATTGGCTTTCAATGCTTCAAGGGTCATAGTGCAGGCTATTTCAGCTTGTTTCAGCCATAAATTGGTATCATACAACATGATAGCACTCATACCTGTCAGCACATTTGAACCATTTATAGTTGCAAGCCCATCGCGTGCAAGCAAGCCAGGTACAGGAATACCGGCACGTTTCAGCGCTTCTTTGCCCTCAAGCAACTCTCCTTTATAATATGCATGGCCTTCACCCATCATTAATAAAGCTATCTGCGACATTGGGCTTAAATCGCCACAAGCTCCTACAGATCCTTTTTCGCACACAAAAGGAGTTACTCCTTTATTTAACATATCAACCAAAGTCTGGGTAATCTCAAGCCTGTTACCTGAATTTCCATGTGCATGAACATTAACACGGCTGACCATGGCAGCCCTTACCCATTCTTCAGGCATTGCTTCACCTATTCCGGCAGCATGATTATAGATTAGGTATTTCTGAAAATCCTTTACCTGATCGTCATTAAGTACGACTTCTGAAAATTCGCCAATACCGGTATTTACACCGTACATTATTTCTTTGGCAACAATTTTCTTTTCAAGCATTGCACGACATGCATTAATACGTTTTACTGCATCAGGGTGCAGTTCCACTTTCTCATGAAACCTTGCAACTTTAACGAGGTTTTCAACAGTAAGATTGGCTCCAGTAATAGTAATCATAGTTCAGAAAATTAGGAATTATTATTATTATTTGATTTACAAAATTTCCCCCTGTTTAATCATAAACCCTGTTATCATTGAAACTGATATTAGCATTTCATTTACATCAAACAATTATGTTTGCCCGTTTTTCAGTTCCTTTCTTAAAAAGTTTTCGATAAGTTATATGTCGTTTTGAAAATGTACTTTGTACCGCATCATGAAGCTTTTGCATTTTGGGATTAAAATCGCCTACCCATGCAAGCTCAATTTCAGTGTAATTTGGTTTTTTACGCATAATTTTGTCCATATGCCAGAATATTGCAGATTCAATTCCATAACGCTGAAACCGAGGGATCACACCCATTACGGTAATACGAGCTTTTGTATAAAGGTCTTTTCTTTTTAACAGTAAAAATCTTATTTTATCCAATAAATTCAGTCTGCCATTAAAGTACTTAAGTATCTGGTTTGCATCGGGCAACATTACGAGAAACGCCACGGGCTTATTATCATGATAGACAAACCAGATAAACTCCTCATTAAGAATATGTTTAGCTTTCTGAAATTCTTTTCTCAGTATATCCAGATCAATAGGTGTAAAATGCTCGTGATGTACCCATGCCTGGTCATATACCTCTTTAATATCTCTCAGATATTTTTCAGAATTCTTTTTTGTAAAGTGCTCGTATGTAAATCCGGGTTTTTGTCTTATCCAGTCGGCTATTTTCCAGAAACGTTCAGGAAATTCTCTGGTAAGATCCAGTTTATTGGTAATTTGTTCAAAAAAATTATAGAACCCATAGTTCTCAAAGAATTTCTGATAATAAGGATGGTGATAGTTCATACCATAACTGGGATTGTCGAAACCTTCAACCAGCAAACCCCAGTAACTTTCGTTCTCACCAAAGTTTACAGGTCCA
>CAZJZG010000056.1:0-13645 GCA_964550455.1 uncultured Bacteroidales bacterium
TATTAGAAAAAATGAAAATATCTATTACCTAAAATAAATTAGGGTTTGGGATTAAGAATTGAGTTAACAAATAATGGATTTGGCAACTGACTTTCTATCATAGTGAACTTAATTACAAGTAATTAGGAAGCCACCCGGGAATATACGGGTGGCTTTTTCTATTTGTAAAACCAGCAATCCCTAAAATTAAATTACCAAAATTCTAAAACAACCCCAGATTAATTATTAATTTTGATGTTTAATTAAAAGCCTGGATGACTATTCATCTATATTTATGAGCACATATTTTTTTAACGATTTCTTTATTATTTAATTAAAATTTATAACCATGAAGAAAAAAGTTTTACCCACTAAAGCAATCAGTTTCATTCTGGTTTTATTATTACTCGGCTTAACATCTTACTCTCAGGAATTAATTGCTTACTGGAATTTCAATACCGGTGCCAACGGTACGCCGTGGAATGCACCAATACCAGCAAGTACCGGTGATGGCACAATAACCGCCGGAACATGGACATGGGGAAATCTGGAATTCACGGATGGTTTTGGCGGAAGCACACAAAATGTCTTATTTGGCGATCCTGCCGGTGCATCCCTTAGTTTGCGAAGTAATGAGATGAATGGCAACTATATTCAGTTTGAATTCAGTATGTCAGGATTTGAAAATCTGGTTTTAAGTTACTGGACTCAAAAAACTGCAACAGGATTTAACAATAACCAATGGTCATGGAGTACTGATGGAGTTAATTTTACAAACTTTGGAGAAATAATCAGCCCTTCGTTAAGTCCCGGAACAGTAGTTACACTGGAGCTTTCAAATCTTAACTCGGCACCTGTGGCCTATCTGCGTTACACACTGGATGGTGCTACAGGAGCAACAGGCAATAACCGAATTGACAATGTTCAGATAAGCGCAACACAAATTGGAGGAATTTTGCCTCCTGCAAATCTCTCAGCACTTGCAGTAAGCACATCCCAAATCAACCTTAATTGGGATAAAAACAGCAATCAGGATAATGTTTTAATAGCCTGGTCAAATAACGAAAACTTTGGTACCCCCACAGGTAATTATTCTGCAGGAGATCCCATCACTGGCGGAGGTACAGTATTGTATTTTGGTTCTGATGTTACGTTCAATCACACCGGGTTAACTCCTTACACCATATATTATTACAAAGCCTGGTCGAAAAGCGGTGATAATTATTCTACAGGAATTACATCAAATGCCATCACCCATCGTGAGCCCGTTTATACTACATTACCTTATTCTGAACCCTTCGACAGCGATCTCGGAGATTGTTACCCCTATACTGTATCCGGAATTAAACCATGGTATTTTTACTCTAATTCTGCTGCAGCTAATGGACATAATGGGCAAAGTCCTGAAGAACAATGGCTTATTCTCCCTGGGATTAATTTCGATAATTATTCAAATGAAGTTATGAACTTCAAAACCTTTGCACAGTATGGAATAAATAATGAGTCAAATTATCTGAAACTCTTTTATTCAACAGATTATCCCGGAACCGGAAATCCTGTGAATTCATCATGGACTCCATTAAATTTCCAACAACCTGAAGGAATTAATAATACCACAGAAGTAAGTGCATTTTCCGGAAATATTGATGTTTCAGGAATAAGCGGGAATCAGGTTTTCATCGCTTTTAAATATTATTCAACCACTGACCCAACACGATGGAGAATTGATGACATTCATATTTATGAATCCGACTCACCAATGATCAACGTTGACCCAACAAGTTTATATGGATTTACGTATGACATTGGCGAAGGACCTTCAAACGAACTGAGTTTTACAGTAAGCGGAGTAAATCTTACAAATAATATTACAATCACTCCCCCTGAGCATTACGAAATCTCAACTGTTGGCGGAGCAGGTTTTACTCCGACAAATCCTGTTGTTCTTCAGCAAATTAACGGAGTTATTGAAGGAATTCCGGTTTATGTACGTTTAATGGCAGATCTGGAAATTGGCAGTTATGATAACGAAACAATTGTAATAAGTTCACCGGAAGCTGCTTCAGTGAATGTTGTTTGTCATGGAACAGTTACACCCCATATTGAACTTCCATTAGTGATTAATGATCTGGATTTTGTATATAATCAAGATTTCAATACACTCGCCTCAAGTGGCACAGGCAATCCATGGACTGACAACCAAACAATTAAAGGTTGGTATTGGCAAAGTCCCGGCGACAGGGATCCAAATGTAGTAGTAGTAGGTTATACAACTAACGATGGAACTTCAAATTCAGCTTTTGCCACCAGTTTTGGAACTGTTGAAAATAGTGACAGGGCTATGGGTGCAATTTCAGGTTCAAGCAACAGAAACTATTATCAGGGAGTTCAGTTTAAAAACAATACCGGTTCGCCTATAAATCTATCAACTATTTATTTAAGCTATACCGGAGAACAATGGCGTCAAAATACCAATGCACATGCACTTGATTTCAGTTATGCTGTTTCGCCAACAATTATCACAGATATTAAAACAGGAAACTGGACAGAGAATTCAAATCTGACTTTTGTTGCTCCCCAAACCGGTACTGAAGGGGCTTTGAACGGGAATCTGCCAGAAAATCGCATAGAATTTGTCAATATTCCTCTTGCAAATACAGGAGTATTGGGTGCAGGAGAATTTTTAATGTTAAGATGGGCAAAAACACAATCTTTCTCGCCCGGGCTTGCTATAGATGACTTCATTCTGAGCCTTTCTGAAATAACTATGATAGCCAATCCATCAAACTTTAATGCTTCAACAGTCAGTATGTCAGAAATAAATCTGAGCTGGGAACTCAATTCAAATTCAAATCCTGTAGTTCTTGCCTGGAGCAGTGATGGGATCTTCGGTTCTGAACCTGATACCCATATTTCGGGACAAACCATTACCGGTGGGGGTACCGTAATGTATTTTGGTGCTAATACCTCAGCCGACCATGAAGACCTGGAAGCAGGAACTACTTATTATTATAAAATATGGTCATATAACGGAAGTAGTTATTCCACAGGGGTTACTGCACATGCAACAACCTATGCTCTGCCGGCAACAACCGAACTTCCATATAATGAATCATTTGACAATGACCTTGGAGATTGCTATGTTTACAGTGTGTCAGGAGATACAAAAACCTGGAATTACAATAGTGCCAATAAAACAGCACAAATTAACGGACATAATTCAGGTGAAACCGAAGAAGACTGGCTGATATTACCGGCGATTAATTTCAACAATTATCAAAATGAGGTGATGACTTTTGATTTATGGTGGAATTATGGTTCAGACGATGATGATAACTACCTTAAATTATTCTATTCTACTGACTATCCCGGCATAGGCGATCCGTCAACAGCCAACTGGACAAGCCTTGATTTTGAAAAACCTGCTGAAAGCAGCTCATGGAAATCTTCAGGAGAAATTGATCTTTCATCAGTTTCAGGATCAGCAGTTTACATTGGATTTAAATATCGTTATGAAGCAGGTAATTATAAATGGTGGCAGATAGATAGTATTTCAATTACGGGCGAAGCTAATGGGACGGGTGATATTATTAAAAAGCAAAGAATATTGAATATCAGTCCGAACCCAAGCTCAGGTATTGCCGTGCTCAATCTGCCGGATAAACCATGTGTAGTAAAGGTGTTCGATACCAAAGGAGTTATTATGGTTCAAACCGAAACCACTGAACAGAAAATTACTCTTAACTTTGAGCTTTTGAAGAAAGGATTGTACTTAATTGATGTTGTTTCATTGGATGGGGAATTTCATGAAACAGTAAAACTAATTTTGAATTAATACAGGGCACATTTTTAAATTAAAAAATCCGGCTTTCATGCCGGATTTTTTTTGTACTTCATATATCAAAGTGCTTCGAGGTGATCTTTTACTTTAAAGTGAATGATGTTTGCCCTATTTCATTATCACCATGGAAAACATTAACAACATAAACTCCTGTTTGCATAGGTTCAGCCTTGTTTCGGTTTATCCAGTCGGCGCAAACTTTCAATTCAGCATTCTGATAATCAACCTGACGCATTGCTGAATACTGCAAAACATTGCCATTAAACACAAAAGAATAGTCATCACCTAATCCTGCAACAAGGATCATATTATCAGGGCGTGCTATTCTCAGATACACATCTTTCATACCTGAAGGAGCTATATTATTCTCAGCCAGTGAGAAACACACCCTTATAAGATCGGTGCGCCGTGCACGATCGGTTTCCGACTCTTTATTATGCGCACCCTTTAAATTAAAAGGAGTAGCCTTGATATTATAAGCTCTTAATATTGCAGCTTCCTCAACTTTTTCAATCAGTGTTTCTTTGTCTTTCTGCAATTCCTTTGTCAAAGACCGCTCGTATTCATATTTTGCTTTAACCTCCTCATTTTCAGCCTGAAGCTCCCTGTTCAGTGTAAATAATGAATCCATCTGATGAAGATATCCCTGCGAAATGACACGCAGTCGTTCAAGTTTACGCTGAACCTTAACATACTCCCATTGAGTATCCAGCAATTGCTTGATCTCTACTGCATTAGCCTGAATAACACTATCTTTCTCCGCTAATAATTCAGTCAGATTCCCATATTCAGTTTTAATGGCTTCATGCTCAGTAAGCAATGAATCAAGCTCATATTGAAATGCAAGACGTTGTGCTTCTTTCTCAGCCTGGAGGTCACGAACCTTATTTGAATTTTTAACAAGAAAAAAAACAAGAATAATAGCTAATAAAGCCAGTGCTGCAATCACTATAATATTTAACAACGATGGCTTTTTATTTTCCTGTGCATTCATATTTTAATGATGTAATTGATTTTCCGGTAATTTATTAGGTTTTACTTAAAACCTTTAATCTATAAAACTACTCTACTACTTTCAGATGATCTCCGGTTTCTTTAGCGATGCGGCGGTACCATTCCTCGCTGTAACCGGCAAATTTAACTGTTGGATTCTTTTTGTCCGGCTCCTGATATTTTATATTTCCATCAAGATATTTCATAAAAAGAAATTTGTATAATTCCTTCCAGCGATCAACCGTATAATTACCTTGTTTAACTGAATACTCAGTAAGGAACTGAACAGCCAGATCTTTGTCAGTATCATAAAGTTCTTTGGCAGCCTTATCAATTGCAGGTGTATAGGCAATAAATTTCTTTTCAAGTTTCTGTTGAACTTTCTGAATATCAATAATTATAGAATCATATCTTGTATATGCCCAATTAGCTACCTGATTAAACACCCAGAAAGCTGAATTATCTGACCATTCCATCATAGCGCCATTGCCCTTGGCATAAGGAACCGGAATTTCAGTAATTGAGCAATACATCGGAACAAAAACAGTACTTTTTGCATCGTCAACGCCAAACCAATGGATTCCTCCAATTGGGTCGGGCAGCCATGAGCGCGATTGAGTAACAAATAAAAAACCGGTTTGCTGGGTAGCTACAGCACGCTCGTTACAATATTCAATACCATCAACTTCCCATGTAAGCGGACGCCAGCGATATGGTTTGCTAAAAGGTTCGGCACCAATATCGCTTGTCATATTCAATGGAGTTCCTTCAAAAGCATCGCGCATAAATTCCATCATATCTTTAACTGAGATTTTACGGTTTGGCAATATCCACAAAGGCATCCTGTTTTTAAGATTATGACCCATCGCATAATCAAGATACTGGTCCATATTGTTGTTTACTTTTCTAAACACAGTCCAAACACGGGCTTCACAAAAACGGGCACCTCCAAAATCAACCGGAGCATATATATCTGAGAAACTGAAATCAGCGTCCCTGCCATCAAAATAACCCATATCTCGTGCAAAACTTATTACATCATGAGAATAAACAACTTCAACGCCAGGCTTATAGATCAGGTCGAACTGCTTGCTTGTAATTGATGTTTGCTTATTTGCCAAAGGAAAATTTGTAATTCTGGCTTGATTTGCATGGCCTGAAATATATCCATCAGGGATGCGTAAGGCTACCCATACAGCTCCTTTTTCTTTACTACCTTTTCCAATGATTTCCATAATCCACACCTCATTGGGATCAGAAATAGAAAAAGTTTCGCCAGAACTATAAAAACCGTATTCTTCAGCAAGTTCGGCTATTATTTTAATAGCTTCACGAGCATTCTTTGCACGCTGAAGTGTTACATAAATAAGGCTGCCGTAATCCATAATGGCACCGGGTTGCGTGCTCAATTCACTTCTACCTCCATAAGTAGTTTCGCCAATTGCCACCTGAAATTCATTAATGTTCCCCACTACATTATATGTTTGTTTTGCCTGTTTGATTTTTCCAAGATACTTGCCACTATCCCAATCATAAATATCCATCATTGAACCTTCAGGCCATTTGGCAGCTTCCCAATGATATAACTCTCCATATAGCTCATGTGAATCAGCAGAATAACTGATCATAGTTGATCCGTCAGTTGAAGCACCCTTGCTGATGAGAAAATTTGTACATGCTTCTATTCGTTTAACTGAGCCAAACACCATTAATAATACCATTAAATAAATTACCGAATTTCTTTTTTTCATTTTAAATAAAGTTATTTTAATATTACTGATTTGTAACAATTACTCTTTTATCAGGATTTTGAATCATTACCGCGTTTGAACAGCCCCTTTAATCCTAATTCTTTTTCATCTTCCTCATCATCAGAGTAATATCCATAACCATAGCCATAACCGTAACCATAACCATAGCCATAACCATAGCCATAACCATAACCATAGCCATAACCATAACCATATGACCCTCTTGTAAGTTTTACATCATTAATCAAAATTCCTGAATTTAAGATATTCCGCTGTTCAACATCTTTCATTATGGCAGAAAACACTTTTTTGTTGGTATAATTCTGCCGGCATACAAATATTGTAACATCCACCAAAGGCATAAGCAGAAAAGCATCGGTAACCAGTCCGATTGGTGGAGTATCAATGATAATATAATCATATTTTTCACGCAGTTCTGCCAACATCGCCTTTGTATTATCCGAAGCTATCAATTCTGATGGATTAGGTGGAACAGGACCTCCCATTATTAAATCAAGATTTTCAATCGGTGATTCCTGAATAGCATCTTCCAGAGTATCTTTATTTATTAAAACTGAACTGATACCTTTAACATTTAGTACTCCAAAATCCTGATAAATTTTAGGCTTACGAAGATCGAAACCCATGAGTAAAACTTTTTTTCCGTATAATGAATACACAGTTGCAAGATTGGAAGATGCAAAAGTTTTACCTTCGGACGGCATTGTTGAAGTGATTAGAATGACAAGCTTTTCCTTCCCTTTAGAAAAAAACTGAATATTAGTTCTGATTGAGCGAAGCGATTCAGCTATGGAAGATTTAGGCGATTGTGCAACAATGATATTGCTTGCATTCCGGCTATTAATGATATGACCTATAATAGGAAGCTTAGTTATGTTTTCAACATCCTTGCGTTCAACAATTTTATCATTTAAATAGTCTTTTACTGTAATGTAAATAATTGGCAGAATCAACCCAAGTAGAATTGCAATAGCAAAATTCAGATTCTTTTTAGGGAAAACTGTTTCATAAACACCTGGCAACGCTATATCAATCACCTCATTATCAGGAAGATTAGATGCCTTTGTAATAGCAGCTTCTGAACGCTTTTGCATTAAAAAAGTGTAAATAGCATCGTTAAATTTGAATTTGCGTTCATAGCCAAAAAGCTGGCGCTGTGTAGCAGGAAGACGGTCTATTCTTTCAGCAAGCAGTCTAATTTGATTGTTTTTATCATTTATAGCAATCTCAGAAGCACTGATAATATTTGTAATATTTTCAAGCATGTTGTTTTTTACGTTACTGATCTTCATGTCAATAGTAACAACAAGCGGGTTTTTAGGAGTGGTTTTTATAAGAAGATCTGCCTTTTCAGAGTGTAGTTTTACAAGTTCGCTGATTAGCTGAGTAATCATAGGATCATCAATACCCATTGACGAGGGAACAATAATTTCGTCAATATTATCCCGCGATTGTTCAATATATCTTTTCAAGTGGTTGTAATATTTTGATTGTACAACCAAAGCAGCCCTTTCTGTTTCAAACTGTTTCATCTGATCAAATACCTGCTGCGCCTGATAATCAATATTCATAACTGACGAAGCCATTCTGAAGTCCTGCAAACTGGCTTCAGCAACACTCAGAGAATCAGCAATATCACCAAGTTGAGCATCAATAAAACCAATGGTACTGCTAGCTATAAGGTTTTTCTTTTCAAGCGATCGCTCAAGATAGGTTTCAATCAATGTGTTCAGAAAATCTATTATTTTCTTTGAGTTGTTACCTTTAACTGAAATTTCTAAAATACTGGCATCTCTGTTAATAGCCTCAATTTCAATACTATTACTAAAAGTCTTAGTTAAGTTATCTATATTATTAAAAATGAAGATGTATTTTTTGTTTTTTATTTCCGTGTCGAGCAAGTCTTCATTTAATATGATTTTAAATCTAAAGTTCTCGCCTTCAATATCCTGGCCAAAAGTATATATCCCATTAATAAATACCCGGTCAGCTCCTTTAGGTATATTCTCGTAAGTTGAAAAATTATACAGATCAATACTCTCACCTTCTGCTTCAATCTTAAACTCATTGGTAGACAACACAGTAACCAGGAATTTAATATTTGCAGGTTGTAAATATTCAATTTCAGGGATTACAACAAAAGGGCTTTCATCATATAATTCACGGGTTATAAAGTTCTCTTCGATAAAATAAGAAACTTTAAGATCTAATTTCTTAACTGTTTTATTTGAAATAGTATAAGATTTCAAAATCCCTATTTCATTCTGAATATT
Organism: uncultured Bacteroidales bacterium; assembly: GCA_964550455.1. Taxonomy (GTDB): domain Bacteria; phylum Bacteroidota; class Bacteroidia; order Bacteroidales; family JAAYJT01; genus JAAYJT01. The sequence goes on from CAZJZG010000056.1 coordinate 8,859, forward strand.
TTGTGAACTACTCATCATGGAAATACCCAGCAAAGCCTGCGGGTCCATTCTTGACTTATCATCCTTGATTAAAACCGTGGATTTTACTTTGTAAACAGAAGGAGTATATTTATTGAACAAGAATGCTATAAGCACAGCAATAAATATAGTAATGAGAAAGAAGTACCAGTAGCTATATATCTTAAAAAAAAGAACCTTATAGTCTATTTTTTCTTCTTGTGGCGGTTCGCCATATCTATTAAACTCGTTCACAATGATTTATGTTTTATTTAAAAAAGTTCAGGATCAACAATGCAGTGGTAATGGTAGAAAAAACCACTGAATAAGGGAATGTTGTAAAAGCAAAGGTTTTTGCCTCCATTGGTATAACATAAAGAATATCATCGGGCATAAGAAAATAATATTCAGATTCAAGAATTTTCCTGCCGGAAATATCGAGTATAATTACCTGAGATTCTCCTTTGGTGCTGCGTATAAGGTGAACATTACGTCTGTCGCCCCATTGGGTAAGATCGCCAGCCATTGCCAAAGCTTCAAAAATATTTATCTGTGTATGATATACTGGATATTGCCCTGGCCTTACCACCTCTCCAAGCAAAGTAACTCTATAATTTACCAGTTTTACTATAACTGTTGCATCACGCATATACTCACTAATAGCCTCTTGTAACAAAACTTTTATCTCATCAACTGTTTTATCTTTAACAAGTATATTTCCTATTATTGAAAATTCAACATATCCTTCAGGATCAACAGTATAACTCGTAAGATAAGCACTTAAATCATTGGTTTGATACTGGCGATAGGCACCTGAAGGCTGAAAACTGAAAAGATCTGCAGTTTGAGCATCAAGACCCAAAACCTGAATAAATAAATTATCGCCGGGCTGAATTTTATAATCCTGCCTGGGGTAATGCTCATAAACTGATTTGGGGAAATCATCAACCATGTATTTCAGCTTTTTCTGTGAAATACAAGACGAAAAAATCAAAACCAAAACCAGAGGCAGCAAGACAGGTCTTGCTTTAAATTTTAAAACGGTATCGTTTAGTCTCATTATTTGAATTATAATCTTATACAAATGGGAGTGCAAAAGTAGTATTTTTTAAGGAAACTATGAGTCTACATTACAACGAACAATTGACTGAAAACTGTCGTTGCATATTTAATCATCTCAACATTAATATCAAGATGAGTAACCATACGTATGCTGTCAGCACCAAACTGTGCAGCTAAAATGCCTTTTTCCTTCAGGGCATTTAATACTTGTGAAACCGTAAATCCGTCAGCTATGCTAAAAATAACAATATTTGTTTCGACCGGCACAACTTTCCGAACCCAGATTTGTTTTGCAAGATTATCTGCTAAAAGTTTTGCTCTGCTGTGGTCTTCAACCAAACGATCAATATGGTGATCAAGGGCATAAATACCTGCTGCTGCCAGATATCCGGCCTGCCGCATTCCTCCTCCAAATGCTCTTCTGAAATGCCTTGCCTTTTTAATGAATTCCTTTGATCCGGTAAGCATTGAGCCTACTGGTGCTCCAAGCCCTTTGGAAAGACAAATAGAAATTGAATCAAATAATTTTCCATAATCCTCACAAGTTTGCTCTGTTACAGCCAAAGCATTAAATATACGTGCCCCGTCAAGATGATATTTTAATCCGTTTTCTTTACAAACCTCACCAATAGCCTTTAATTCATTCCAGTCCCAAACTGCACCGCCTCCTTTATTTACAGTATTTTCAACTGAAACAAGACTTGTATGTGGATAATGTACATCATCAGGATTTATATTCAATAAAACTTCTTTTGCAGTGAAACGTCCGTTATCGCCATTCAACAATCTGACTGATGCCCCTGAATTTAAAGCTATTCCGCCACCTTCGTAATTATATATGTGAGAAAGACGATCGCAAATAACCTCATCACCAGGTACAGTATGAACTTTAATAGATAATTGGTTTGACATTATCCCTGATGTGCAGAAAAGAGCCGCCTCATGACCAAACATACCTGCAATCTTCTCTTCCAAAGCATTCATACTTGGGTCTTCACCCCAAACATCATCGCCAACACTTGCATTAAACATTGCCTCAAGCATGGCAGGAGTGGGTTTCGTAAGCGTATCGCTACGAAGATCAACAATTTGTAAAATATTCATCACTTAAATATTTGAAGATTTTAAACTTCTGTTATTTATCTGAATTTTTTCTTTCTTCAAATGCCTTTCGCAACTGATTTAAAGCCCTGATAAGAACCGTACGCGGACAAGCCAGGTTCATCCTCATAAATCCTTCGCCACCAGCACCAAAACTAACACCTTCATTCAATGCGAGACCTGCTTTTTCAATAATAAAATCTTTCAATTCCTCATTTGATCCAAATCCGGCTCTTGAAAAATCGAGCCAGAGCAGATAAGTTGCTTCCAGTGGAGCCGGTTTTATCTCAGGCAAAAAACTTTCCAGAAAATCATAGGCATGCCTGTAATTCTCTCGCACATAATCAAGTAATTGATCCAGCCATTCATCACCATGGGTATAAGCAGCCTGAGCCGCCACTGAGCCGAATATATTTCCCGAGCCTACATGAACATTATCAAGGATTTTATCATAACGCCTTTTTAATTCAGGGTTCGGACAAATTATTGCAGATGTAGAAAGTCCAGCCAGATTAAATGTTTTACTTGGCGCTACTGCTGTAATAGTGTTGTTTGCAATTTCTTCTGATAAAGAAGCTGTCATTATATGCTTAGTTGGAGGGAAAATCAGATCGCAATGTATTTCATCTGAAAGCAGTAGAATATTGTTTTTTACACAAATATTGGCAAGTTGTTCCAACTCTTCCGCTTTCCAGGCTCTTCCGACCGGATTATGCGGATTGCAAAGAACAAGCATGCGGGTATTGCTATTTAGTTTTGATTCAAGATCCTTAAAATCAATAGAATATCTTCCTTTTTCATAAGCAAGCTGGTTTAGTACAAGTTTGCGGTTATGATTATTAACAGCACTGAAAAAGGGGAAATACACAGGTGGCTGAACAATAATTTCGTCACCGGGCTCAGTAAATTCCATTACTATCAGATTCAAAGCAGGTACCACGCCCGGGCTGAATGAAATCCATTCTTTATCAATTTTCCAGCCATGCCTGCAGGCAAACCATCCTATAAGAGCCTCGTCGTATTTTTCAGTACGGAAAGAATAGCCATAGATCTCATGCGAAGCTCTTTCTTTAACAGCATTTACAATAAAATCAGGAGTGCGGAAATCCATATCGGCTACCCACATTGGCAATAAATTATCTTTTCCAAAATATTTTTGTAACAAATCGTATTTTACACTTGCAGTATTTTGTCGTGGAATGATTTCATCAAAATCGTAAATCATACTTAATGAGTTTTATTCTTAAAAGTTAGTTTTTAAAGGCTGTGCATATTTTTGAATATCGGCTGCTGTAATTGTGGTATCGCATAGTATAGCAAGGCGTTCAACCACATTCCTTAATTCACGCACATTACCTGTCCAGTTGATTTTTTTTAACTCTTTAAGAGCCAAAGGATCAATTTTCATAAGAGGCTTACCCATATTCTGATTTATTTCTTCAAGAAAATGATTGGCAATCAGTGGAATATCCTCTTCTCTTTCATTAAGTGTTGGTACATGAATAACAATTACTGCAAGCCTATGATATAGATCTTCTCGAAAATTGTTTTTCTCTATCTCTTTTGGAATATCTTTATTTGTAGCAGCAATAACTCTAACGTCAATGGGTATATCTTTTTCTCCACCCACGCGCATAATCCTGTTTTCCTGCAAAGCACGTAAAACCTTAGCCTGTGCTGATAAACTCATATCCCCAATTTCATCCAAAAACAAAGTACCTCCGTTAGCTTGCTCAAAATCACCTTTGCGCTGTTTTATTGCTGATGTAAAAGAGCCCTTTTCATGACCAAACAAAACACTTTCAATCAGTTCAGAAGGAATAGCTGCACAATTTACTTCGATAAACGGACCTGACGAACGATTACTTAATTCATGAAGCCAGCGGGCTACAAGCTCTTTTCCTGTTCCGTTTGCACCGGTAATAAGCACTCTGGCATCAGTTGCGGCCACTCTGTTTATCATAGATTTAATATCCTGCATCACCTGCGACTCGCCTATCATGTCGTAAGCCTTGCTGACCTGACGTTTCAGTGCTTTTGTTTCTGTAACAAGAGTTTGCCTTTCACCAGCATTACGGATAGTAACCAGCAAGCGATTCAAATCCAGAGGTTTGGTGATATAATCATAAGCACCCTTTTTTATCGCTTCTACAACTGTTTCAACAGTACCATGACCGGAGATCATAACTACCGGAGCATCAGTAAGTTTCATTAATTGCTCAAGCACCTCAATTCCATCCATCTTTGGCATTTTGATATCAAGTAAAATCACATCATAACGATTTTCCCTAACTTTTTCTATTGCCTCCATTCCATCGGATGCCTCATCTACAATGAACTTCTCATATTCAAGTATTTCCCTTAGTGTATTACGGATGCTTTTTTCGTCGTCAACAACAAGTATTTTGCTCATAACAGTCAATATTTAAGTCAGCAAAGATAATAATTGTGTTTGGGTAAGAGGATTTTAAGTTTAAACATAACGAACCGTATCAAAAAATTAGTCTGTCAGCCATTACCTCAACCAATATTGTGCTATAGTTGCTTTTACATATAATACGAATTGTATTTGCAAAATAGTCCAAGCTGTTTTGTAAATTACAATCGTTAATGCCGGTGGTTAAAAT
>CAZJZG010000057.1:0-12854 GCA_964550455.1 uncultured Bacteroidales bacterium
ATACAACTTAATTATTTATAAATCAAATATTTAAGCCTTTTCTGAAAGTGCCTAATTAGCTTCTCTGAAATAAACGGCTCAAAGAAACTCAGTCTGATTATTTTATTTCGCAATGTATCATTGGTTTACCTTCGAGGTAGCCCTGAAGTTTGTCTCCTATTTTCACCGGACCAACTCCTGATGGAGTTCCTGTATAAATAAGGTCACCGGCACGCAAAGTCATAAAAGATGAAACATAGGAAATAAGTTTATTTATCCCGAAAATCATATCGGTACTTTTACCCTGTTGTACTGTTTGCCCGTTCATTTCAAGATAAAATGAAATATTTCCCGGATCTTGTAATGATTCAATGGGTATGAACTCACTTATTGCTGCCGACTGATCAAATCCTTTGGCAATTTCCCAGGGCAAACCTTTTTCCTTGCATTCCTGCTGTAGATCGCGGGCTGTAAAATCAATTCCAAGTCCTATTTCATTATAATAATCCGTAGCAAATTTCTCTGAAATATTCTTTCCATTTTTCGAAACTTTGAAAACCAGCTCAAGTTCGTAATGAATATCATTTGAAAAATCCGGAAAGAAAAATGGTCGGTTACGAATAAGTAATGCGGTATCAGGTTTAAGAAAAAAGATAGGTTTTTGGGGAATAGGGTTTTTCAATTCTTTGGCATGTTCTGTATAATTACGTCCTATACAAACAATTTTCATGACGGGGTAATATTAAATTATTACTTTTACTGACCTGGCTTAATTCACTTATATATAGTTCTTTACAATCTTAATATCTTACTTCATTTGAGCTGAGCCTTTGTTAAAACCTCTAAGTTTTATAGCTGTAATAACTTTCTTGGTATAATTAGGAAATTGCGCATTCATCATCCAGTCGTAATATGAAGGTTCTTTTTTGAACACCTCTTCAACAGGTTTTCCTTTGTATTTTCCAAAATTGAAAGTCTCCCTTCCCTGAGCGTCAAAAATAAGATGTCCGGCAAGATCGCAAAATTTATGATAAATTGAAAACGTATGTAAAAAGCCTATATCATTTTCTATAGGATATGAAGTTTTGGATACACTATCATTATACACAGCATTTTCATAATTTTCGACCTGTGCATCCAGAACCTCGAATGTTGCAATTGTATCAGCCTCGGCACTATGGGCATTTTCAAGGTCTTTACCACAATAGAACTGATAGGCAGCCCTAAGATTACGGGGTTCCATTTTATGAAAAATATTCTGCACATCCACTATACGTCTTCCTTTCAGATCAAAATCGGTGCCTGCACGTAAAAACTCTTCTGCGAGCAAAGGAATATCAAACTTCAATGCATTATAACCGCACAGATCGCAACCGATAAGCATTTGAGATAACTGGGAAGCTAACTCAGCAAAAACAGGCTCATCTTTTATATCCTCATCACTAATACCATGAATGGCTGTAATCTCGGCTGGTATTGGAATTTCAGGGTTTACCCTGTGAGTTTTCACTTCTTTCTTACCATCAGGGTAAACTTTCAAAATACAGATTTCAACAATACGGTCTGTGCCAATATTGGTACCGGTTGTCTCCAGGTCAATAACGGCAAGCGGACGGGTCAGGTTTAGATTCATAATCAAATAAATATACTGCCAAAACAATCCTAAATAATGAGGTTTCAGGTTCAGGCAAAAAGATTAAAAAAGGTTGTGATACTATGGACAACTAAATAGTTATATAGCCATTTCAATATTAAAATTTTCAAGCAGTTGCGCAATCCTTCTTATAAACATACCACCCAAAGCTCCATCAACAATCCGGTGATCGTACGAGAGGCTAAGTATCATCATATGCCTTACAGCAATTACATCGCCGTCTTTGGTTTCGAGCACAACAGGTTTTTTCTTTATTGCGCCGATACCCAATATTGCTACCTGAGGCTGATTGATGATTGGTGTTCCGGTAATACTGTCGAAAGTGCCAAAATTGGTAATTGTAAAAGTGTCACCCTGAATATCATCCGGATCAAGTTTACTATTTCTGGCTTTATTTGCAAGGCTGTTAACATCTTTTGCAAGGCCAACAAGGTTTTTCTGATCAGCATTTTTTATGACAGGAACAATCAGATTACCATTTGGAAGAGCGGTTGCCATTCCTATATTGATCTTTTTTCGCCGTATTACTTTATAACCATCAACCGAAGCATTCACATTGGGAAATTCTTTCAGTGCCTTTGCCGTAGCTTCAATGAAAATAGGCATATAGGTTATTTTCTCACCTTCACGCTTCAGGAAACTATCCTTGATGCTTTCGCGCCATTTCACAACGTTAGTAACATCCACCTCAATAAAGGAAGTTACATGAGGAGAGGTATGAACTGACTGAACCATGTGATCGGCAATCAGACGCCTCATACGATCCATCTCAAAGACTTCATCATCACCTGAAACTGTAACGGGTGGTAATGTTGCCGGAGAAGTAACAGCTTTTGGCACTTCCGGTTTTGAAACCGCTGGTGGCTGAACTACAGGCTGCTGACGGTTTTTAATATACTGCAAAAGATCATCTTTGGTTAGACGTCCGTTTTTGCCCGAACCGGGGATAGTTTCAAGCTCGGCAACGCTGATATTCTCTTCTTTGGCAATACTTTTTACCAGAGGAGAGTAAAATCTGGTAGATGTAACCTGCTCATCAACAGGAAGTGCCTGTGTTTCAACAGGCTGAGCAGTTGTTTCAGTAACAACTTCTTTCTTTTCCGCAGGTTTTTCTGGCTTGTCAGCTCCAGGTTCCCCTGCATCTTCATCACCCATATCAATAATGGCAATAACAGCACCAACAGGCACCACATCATTTTCGGCAAACAGGATTTTTTTCAGAACCCCCTCAACAGGGCTGGGAATTTCAGAATCAACCTTATCAGTGGCAATTTCACAGATGGGATCGTCTTCTTTAATAATTTCACCCTCTTTTTTCAACCAGCGAATAATTGTGGCTTCTATAACACTCTCGCCCATCTTGGGCATTATAATTTCAAAATTTGTCATTATTGGTCTTGTTTAAAGATGATTTTATATGTTTTATAACTAAATATGTTTTAATGATTTCCGAGATTTTATCATAGTTCATAATAGGTAACAAAGATAAAGTTTATTTGTTTGGAAGTCAGCAGTACACATTAATAACAAAAATCAGTTTTCTATTGTTATCTTGACTGATTTAAGAATTCTGCCTAACAAACCAGCGCATCATCTGCCAAGTTCTCTGAAGCCCTTCAGTAATATCCTGAAATCATTGATCACCTTGTAATTACGAGCATATAATATGTTCAGCCTGCTAATATCATCAGGACTGAGAACCTGTTTCATCAAAACATCAATGGGATGCAAAACGCCTTTACGAATTTCAGGAAGACGCATTTCGGGTATGGACTGTGTGGTTTCGTAACCTACCCATGAACGCTTGCCAATGAGTACATAAAATATATTTCGAATGAATCCCAGAGGTTTTTTAACAATAAATACAAGAACAGGCAGCATTGCGAGCATTACAAGCGATGCAATCACATCAAACAAGCGTTTGGTCCTCCGGTTGCCGGCACTCGCAACGGAGTTAATTTCAATCATATACAAATCGCCGGTTGCATTAATTGAGTTACTGCCAATAATGAAGAGGCTTTCAGGCGGTGCTATTTTATATTCTACCTGTTCCTGTCCCAGTTCTGACATGAGGTCAATCATATTGCTGGCAGGTATGTCTTTTGCACAGAAAACCACTTCATCAATCTTATAAATTGTAATAATGTCCTTTATTTGACTTAAACTTCCTATGAAACCATTACCCTTTGATCCGGAATTACTTACACTTACCAATCCAATGAAGCTTGGATTAAGTTCAGTTTTTCTCAATAGTTCTGCTACCCGTTCAGCCTCTTCTAATTCCCCGGCTATCAGATATCTTTTATTTTCAGCCGATCCAAGCCTGAAAAACCCGATATTGGTAAGATGCAACAACAGCCTGATGCCTATCATTGATATAAGCCCCCAGAAAGCGCCAAGAATAATGAGTGCCCTCGAAAAACGAAAAGCTTCCGGTAAAAGGGCATAAATCACCAGTATGGTTATGGTTCCGAAAAATAATCCCTGAAGTATTTTTATGAGTTTTACAGGTTTATCGTACCCACCGCTGTAATACGTTGAAAGCAACCATATTAAAATATATACAGGCACCAGTATCTGCATGAATTCCGGAGGGTAATTCCCCCCTTCGAGGTATATAAATTTATCTTCCCAATAGTTCTTTAATACATAAACACCTGTATATATGAGTGTTGCATCGAGCAAAGGCATAAAAGCACTTCGGATAAAGCGCCAGAAAATTGAAATTGCTGCTCTGAACCAGATTGCAAGATTGATTAGAAATGAAAACAACCTTGCATTTTGTTTTGAGAAATGTTTGGTGGCAAAAATATTCATGGCGTTATAAAACGTCAGAACATAATTGACACTGGTTTTCTTTGTGCTTTCGCCCTTGTAATGTATTATTCTTGCCTCAGGATAGTAGTAATTTTTGTAACCGGCCAGAATAAGGCGGTATGACATATCAATATCTTCGCCATACATAAAGAATGTTTCATCAAGCAATCCTGCCTTATCAAGTGCTTCCCTGCGCAAAAGCATAAATGCGCCGCTAAGCACATCCACCTGATGAGTCTGGTCTTTATCAAGATAAGTCAGGTGGTACTGACCGAAAACCCTGGACTTTGGAAATAATTTTGCTAGCCCGAATATTTTATAAAACGAAACTGCCGGAGTTGGCAAACTACGTTTTGATTCCGGCAGGAAGCGGCCTTTACCATCAATCATTTTCACACCCAGACCACCGGCATCAGGATGATTATCCATAAAGGAAACTACTTTTGAAAGGGTGTCATCCTCAACGATAGTATCAGGATTCAGTAGTAGCACATACTCCCCTTCCGATATCCTGATTGCCTGATTGTTAGCTTTTGAAAAACCTTTATTATCTTTATTGGCAATAACTTTAACCTCCGGAAATTTCTCTTCCAGCATACTCACCGATCCGTCAACTGAATTATTGTCAACTACAAATATTTCAGCATCAATATCTTTAACAGCTCTCCGAACCGAAAGCAAACATTGCTCAAGAAAAAACCTGACATTGTAATTAACGATAACAATTGAAAGTTTCATCAGTGGTTAATTGACTTACAATCGCAAAAATACGTTATAAAACCTTTATAAAATGAAAACCTGACAGCTTGTTGATAAACTGTCAGGTTTTTTCAGGTGTATATTTATATTAATATTACTGACATTTCAGCACATGCTGTATCTGATAATTTGCAGATTCGGCGTAATTACCGTGAGCAGCATTTTTAAATGCCTTGCAGGCTTCAGCAGTGTTACCCTTTTCACGATAGGCATTTCCCATTTCAAAATAGATCTTTGCCTTATCAGTTGGGGTATCATTTTCAAGAGTCAGGGCTTTTCCAGCAGCTTCAAGGGCATTATCCCACTGTTTCAGGTTGTTATATGCCAGAGTAAGCAGGAAATAAGTCTGAGCCTCTTCGCCATATTTAAGTGCCAGTTGCATAAATTCAACAGCTTCAGCACCTTTGTTAGCCTGAATACTTTTATTTGCTCTTACTGCAAGATAATCACGCATGCTTTTCTCGGCAGTAGCCTTAGTTTGATTATCACCAGCGTTTTGAGCCAGAACTATTGACTGATCCATTGCAGTAGTCATTTCCTCAAGGTTTTCAAGCTTTCTGTATGCCAGACCCATCAGTAAAAATGTTTTGGCATTTTCTGGATCGAAGTTCACTGAATTCTTCAGATATTCAATTGCTTTTTCATTTTCCCCGCCACGATAGGCATTGTTGCCCTGCATGAGATACAAACGTCCGAGGTTAGCCTGGGACCTGGATACTGTATGTGGGTCATTGTATTCAAGGCCAAGGTCAAAACTTTTACGAAAAGCTTCAATTGCAGCATCTATATCCCCGTCTTTCTGGTGCTGACCGGCTATTTTGAAATATACTGCCGGGAGCTGGCTTTCAGCCATAATTCTCAAATCATCGGCTTCGGCACCTACCTTATTTGCCAGATCAACAGCTTCCTCCAAAAGCCCTGCTGCTTTTATTGCATCAGAATTTACAAATTCAGCGGCTGCATTATACTTACTGACAACATCATCCAGAGTTTGGGCATTTAGTGAAATAGTTGCCAGCGAAAAAACAAAGAGTAATGTTACGCCCGAAATTAACTTGATTTTCATCTTTCTTGATTTAGTTAATAAAATAATATGATTGAGATTCATCTTAAAAAAATTAAGTGGCAAAAATAAAGAAATCAAAATATCTTGGGATACTTTACCGGATTGTATTCATGCATCAGGTTATAAACCGCATCAAATACATCTTCGGCATTGGGGTTAGAAAAATAATCACCATCAGTGCTATAGGCTGCACGGTGAGGTTTTGAAGTAACTGTTGTAGGCTGAGCATCAAGATAGCGATATCCACCCTGGTTTTCAAGTACCTGTTGCATCATATACGAAGTTGCACCTCCCGGAACATCCTCGTCGAAGAAAATTATTTTATTGGTTTTCTTAAGAGAATCCACGATCACATGGTTCAGGTCAAAGGGAAGAAGGCTCTGAACGTCAATCAGTTCAACACTGATATTGAAATCTTTAAGCTGTTGAGTTGCATCCTGAGCTATTCTTACACATGAGCCGTAAGTTACCACAGTAACATCTGTACCTTCCTGCAGTATCTCCGGTATTCCGGGCAGCACACGAAACTCACCTATATTGTCCGGTCTGAGTTCTCTTAGTCTGTATGCGTTGAGCGGTTCAATTATCAATGCAGGTTCGTCAGAAGCAAGCATAGTGTTATAAAACCCTGCTGCCTGTGTCATATTTCTTGGAACCAGGACATAAACACCTTGTACTGAATTAATTACCATGCTTAATGGGGAGCCGGCATGCCAGATACCTTCAAGACGATGTCCTCGTGTGGTGATGATCATAGGAGCTTTCTGCCTTCCTACTGAGCGGTATTGCAGGGTGGCCAGGTCATCGCTGAGAACCTGCAAACCGTAAAGCAGATAATCAAAATACTGAATTTCGGCAATAGGTCTGAAACCCCGCATTGCCAGCCCTATCCCCTGCCCTACTATTGTTGCTTCACGAATACCGGTATCAAAAATCCGATTTTCGCCGTATTTTTCCTGCAAACCTTCGTAAGTCTGATTAACTCCGCCAATTTTACCGACATCTTCTCCAAAAACAACTACTTCCTTATATTTATCCATTATCCTGTCAAAATTATCGCGAAGAATTTCACGACCCGGTACAGTTTTGGAAGATTCAGAAAATATTGGTTTTATTTCCTGAACTTTAAGAGCAGAATATTTCGATTCGCTGTACAAGTGTGAGTTATAACGCTGATAACTATCTGCCATAGCATCGTCCAACCATTTGGTAACATTGATCTTTAATGAGTTTTCGGGGTTGGAGCATGAATCACAGATAAGTCTTAAAATGCGTCTTGCCGAAGCATAAATGTCTTTACGTATGGGTTCGGGAATACGAAGCAGATCATGTTTAATAGCTTCAATTTTAGAGGTCTTGGCGCAATTACATGTGGTAACATCTACCATTCTGATGAATTCATCGCGCATCTTCAGGATCGGGGACATAAAAGTGTTCCAGGCAGTATTGCGTGCCTGGCGGGCTGTTTTTACAGCTTCTTCTTCAATCCTGTCAAGTTCTTTAGCACTTGCAATTTTTTCATCAAGCATCCATTTTCTCATCATCAGCAGGCAGTCATGACTATTTTCCCAGTCAAGCTGCTCAGGACTTTTATACCTTTCGTGAGAACCTGAAGTTGAATGTCCCTGTGGCTGAGTAAGTTCCACAACGTGAACTATTGAAGGGATATGATACTTTCTTGCAAGTTCAGTTGCCTGATAATAGACTTTTAGAAGCTCAGGGTAATTCCATCCAATAACTTTGAAAATTTTAAATCCATCACCATTCTCATCAAGCTCAAAACCTCTTAATACCTCTGAAATACTGTTTTTAGTGGTCTGATATTTTCTTGAAACCGAAATTCCCCAACCATCATCCCATACTGACATAACCACAGGAACCTTAAGTACACCAATGGCATTAATAGTTTCAAAAAAATGCCCTTCGCTGGTGCTGGCATCTCCAATAGTTCCGAATGCAATTTCGTTACCGTTGTTTGTAAACTTCTTAAAAACTTTCAGTTCAGGATTGTTCCTGTATAATTTTGATGCCAGTGCAAGTCCGAGCAAACGAGGCATTTGTCCGGCAGTTGGTGAAATATCGGCTGAGGTGTTTTTTTGTTTTGTCAGGTCTTTCCATTCTCCGTTTTCATCAAGAATCTGAGTAGAAAAATGATTATTCATCATTCTGCCGCCACTTCCAGGGCTTGCCTTTCGGTCAGTATCGCCGTATAGCTGAGCAAAAAACTCTTCAAGGGTCATCATTCCTGCAGCAAGCATAAAAGTCTGGTCGCGGTAATATCCTGAACGCCAGTCGCCTTCTTTAAAATAGTGCGACATTGCAAGCTGCGGTACTTCTTTGCCATCACCAAAAATGCCAAATTTTGCTTTTCCGGTCAGAACCTCTTTACGACCCATTAAACTTATCTGGCGACTTTCGTGCCCTATACGATAATCCCTTAGAATTTCGGTTCGGGAAGGAAGCGAAAACTGTGTTTCAGATCCAGGTATAAGACCCTTTTTTAATTTTTCAGCCATTTTAAAACCAAATGGTATTTAGTGAATTAACAAAATATTTTACGTTTGGGTTCAAAACAATAACCAGTTATTTTAAGCCCTGATTATCTACCGTAATAAATATGTATCTAATCTGATTAATGATAAACCGCAAATATTTATCATTAACTTAAATCGTTTTTACGACCTAACAATAATCAATCCAAAATGACAATATTTTTGGATTTACTATTTAATATTTTCAGACAAAGGCAGTCCAAATTCTTCTACCATCCTGATATTCAGGTCTTCAAGGCGGTTCAGAATTGGATTATAAATTCCAGGGATGACTGGAATATGAACTCCTTTTTCAGTTATCTCGCCTTTTAAGATCATTTCTACTCCAATGGCAGCGGGCAGAGCTACCGTGCGGGCTATTGCAGTATCAGTAGCCAGTGTGCCAAAATCAAGCATTGACGATTTGATGATTTCCTGCTTGCCATTGGGGTATGAAGCCAGGAATACATGCTGCATTGCAACCATATCGCGCTCAGTACGACCTAATTCCATTTTTGCGATCATCACATCACTGGTAATCTCAAAAGGAGTGTCTTCTCCCCTGTTCATAGGTTCGTCGCTGAACAGTCCTAACCACTCGATAGCATCAAGAGCATAGGATTTTTCATCTATTTTCAGATAGTCAGCAGCTTTCTTACGAATATTGGTAGCATCCTTCGCACCAATCAGCATAGCTACAAACTCAGCATAGGTTTTTCCGGTGAAATCATATTTATCGCTGGTAATGAGCTTCAACGCCTTCATAACATCAATGCTTTCGCACCATCCGGGGAAACGGAAGGTACCGCGCATCATGGTTTTGGTTTCCGGAATACCGTAAAGCTGAATATAAGGTAATGAATCACGGTTCGGATAAATCTCAAGTTTACCAACTTCAGGAAAATCAACTGAAAGAGGATTTTTGAAGAGATCTTCAGTAGAAACTGTAACTATTTTTCCATAGCGCAGATATTTTCCGTCATTATTCCCTGCCATTACCACACCCTTGGGACTCCATGAAAACTTGTAACGGAATGGATTGTCAGCAGCTTCGGGAGCCGGCAAAGCACCACAGATTGAATAAAATTCTTCAATTTTCCCACCCTTACCATGAACATGGTCAATGATGCGCATAGCGCCCATGTGGTCAATTCCGGGATCAAGCCCCAGTTCGTTAAGAATAATAATGTCTGCATCCTTTGCTGCCTGATCAAAAGCCTGCATTTCAGGTTTAACATACGAAGTCGTTACCATGTTCTTTTTCAGCGCAATACATTGCTTTGCAACCATAATGTGATGTACCCATGGTAAAAGACTTACCGTAAGATCATGCTCTGTGATCAGTTTAGCCAGACCTTCTGTATCATCAATTGTCCATGCTACCGAAAAACCATTTTTATGAGAACCAATCATGGCATCGGCTTTCGATTTTGTACGGGTGGCTACTGTTACCTGATAACCTTTTTCAAGTAAATAAGTAACTATGGGTTTTACCACCATCCCAGCTCCTAATATTAAAACTTTTTGCATAAAACTAATTTCTAAAATTTGATTTATAAGTATTGCTCAATGTATTTATAATCAGGTGTAAGTTTGCCTTTGTGAACTATAAAAGCTCTTTTCAAGGCAGAAGGTAAATTCACATCATTGAAATCCTTACTAAAATCGGCTGAAGCCAGTGATTTGATAAAGGGCATCAGTGCATCGGCAAAAGCCATTGATGAATCGCGGGGAAGCTCGCTTGGCAAAATATCAACAGCCATTACCAGAATCCCCTCTCCGCTGAATCCTGAAATGGGCTTTCCGGTAAATGGGTTATATACAAATACCGGATCTTCAATTTCGGTGCCTTTGTGAGTACATTCTATTGAACCATCGGGATCGCAGGTAATATCACCAATAACGGTAAGCTTCGGCGTTCCTGCGGAATACAGTTCCTTAAGATATTCCTTGGTAACAATACGCGGGAAACGCTCATCCCAATACATGCAATTCATCAGTACGGTGAGGTGAGGAATGAATTTATCAAACTGATTCCGGTAATTTTCAGGATGCCTGCTATATTCGTAAACATCAAATTCCTGACCCGGGTTTTTGTGTTTCGAAAGGTCATCTTTTCTGAAAACTGTTTTATAAATGATATTGTTTGGCAAATCTTTCCTATCCTTTAATTTGAGCAGCTCTTCTGATGAAATCTCAATAAGGGGTAATAAATGAGCTATTTCCTGTGCCCCATCCGAAACATTCCCATAGCCAGTAAAACCAATTGTAAGAGGGAGAAGTTCTGCCGGCAAACCATGTCTTGCTATTTCCATCCCTACCTTTGATATTTCCTGTTTGGCTTCAGCAAGCGAATCATAGGTACATGCCTGTCTGATTTTCAGAAAAGGAGTGTTGTACCCATAATGATGCAGACGTTGCCCAAGGCTCCATAACGAATTTATCAT
The DNA here is from genome assembly GCA_964550455.1 of uncultured Bacteroidales bacterium. Classification (GTDB taxonomy): domain Bacteria; phylum Bacteroidota; class Bacteroidia; order Bacteroidales; family JAAYJT01; genus JAAYJT01. Next base: position 11,254 of record CAZJZG010000057.1, read on the forward strand.
GCCTGCCAGCCCTGCAAATTTCCCAAAGAATATCAAACGTTTATTTCTTTCATCCACAATACGTTCATAATCAATGAGGTTGCATTTCAGTTCCATCATTTTTCTGAGCATTGGCATGTTGTAAGGTTGTCCTTTAATGACATGAGAGAAAAAGACGTAGGTTTTTTCAGGCTCGAAAAAAGACTCAGGCATTTCTTTAACGCCAAGTATCACTGAGCAATCTTTCAGTGTATCTTCAACTCTGGCACCAGCAGCCAGATATTCCTGCTCGGTAAACACACGTTTAGCCGAACGCTGAATAATAAAATTCAGTTTTTCATCTTTAATCAACCGCGCTATGTGTCTGGGAGTAAGCGGGGTCCGACGTTCCATCACGTACTTATCCTCGTGTCGGATTCCAATAATGTTATTCATATCAGTATATAATTAGTTTGTAGATAGTGCTACTTGGGGCTGCAAAGGTAGAAATTTAAAATATTTATTTGAAACAGAATAATGAACAAAGTTTTATAAAACAGCGATTTGGCGACCAAAGCGATTAAAAAGTATAAATACATCGGTTTTTGCGAACCGAAGAATGACTTTAAAAGCCTATAAGCTAAACCTGGATCCAGATTTCGCAAAAGACTATAAAAAGCTGATTTTCAGGATTATATTTCTGACATTGTTTTTTTCCTTAATATTTATGAGCAATGAAAAGTCCGAAGGACTTAAAAATGAATAACTCTGTGTGAAACGCAGAGAAGAAAAAAGTATATAATGCCCAAACCCCGAAAGAGGTTTAACAATTCTACTCCATGTACTTAGCATCGTACTCCACTCCGTGCTCTTTCAATAACCCAATCAATTCTTTTAGTTCAACCACTCCATGGTTGTTTTTATCATTTCTTTCGTTTCCCCAAACTTCGTATGGGGTTAATCAAATTTAACCACTTTATGGTTGTTCATTTTTTATTAATGCTGCCAATTGCTTTCTTTTGATGTGTTCTTTAGCTTGTTTAATCCTCAAACATGCAATTAACTTTTAAAAACACCTTGTTTTCTTACTTTATATTTATGAGCAATGAAAAGTCCGAAGGACTTAAATATGAATAACTCTGTGTGAAATGCAGAGAGAAAAAGCATTTAATGCCCAAACCCCGAAAGGGGTTTAACAATTCTACTCCATGTACTTAGCATCGTACTCCACTCCGTGCTCTTTCAATAACTCAATCAATTCTTCTTTAAATGTTTTTTTCTTATGATGAGCCTCCTGATTTTTAACATATTCAATCAGGTTGTTTTTTGCTTCAATTGAATATGTAATAGCTGCGTAACCATTCTGCCACCCGTTGAAGTGCTCAAATAAATTTCTCTCTTTAATAAAACTTGTACAACCTAACTTAATATCCTTTACTAAAGCTGCCAACGCAACTGATGGGTGAATACTTGTTATAATGTGCAAATGGTCATCAATACCTCCAATTTGATAAAGATGACATTTTTTGTTTTTTAAAATACCCCAGATGTATTTGAATAACTCCGGGCGATTGTCTTTGGTTAATGTTTGAGCTGGTCTAATAAAACTGGACAGAAATTTAGTAATTTTAAATTTTTTGTAC
>CAZJZG010000058.1:0-11936 GCA_964550455.1 uncultured Bacteroidales bacterium
GCTGTTTTTAATCCCAAAAAGTAGAAATTATTCTATTTTCTGAAAGTGCCTATTTAAGCAAGAGGAACGAGAAAATAAATTAAAAGCAATCAGGTTCTCATTCCTGGCTAACACTCTGTAAACCAAGAAAATACTCAATTGGATTAAAAAGATTTTCAAAAAGATTGTTTTGCGCTCCACTGAAAACTGAACCTGGATTTTGTGAGCTGGTAATAAAATAGTTATGAGTAATGTCAGCCGGAAAAGCAAGAATTTCAATTGCTTCGCCCGAATTTTGTTCTATGACCATTTTGTGTGATGCAAGAGTTAATTTACCTTCAGCTTCGTCAGCAAATCCGGTGCTTCGTAGTGCAACAAGTTTTCTAATAAAATCAGTTGTTATAGTTGAATCGGCTGGCATTCTATTAATCATCCAGTTATTTTCCACCCTGTTCAGGGTATAATTCAGATTTTCAAAGCTAACATTGATCCTTTCAATATTGGACTCTGAAGTATTTATTACTGTCTGATTCCGGTAATGTTCAGCTCCCAGCGGGAACACAGAACCGAGAAAGCCCTGTACAGTATAAACATCATCTTTTCCGGCAAGACGCACAAAAGTGTTGATTATAGGCCTTTGCTGTCCCTGTATCATTTGTGACTGGAAATCCATTTTGCCATAAATAAACTCGTCAGTAATACGCTTGCCCTGATAAACCTTGATACGGGTTCCTTTTTCACCACTTATCTCATATTCATCAAGGTTTTCTTTTCCTCGCGAAACCAGTTGTTCGGGAACAAGCGGTGAAATAGTCTGGAAAATACGGCTAATATGTTCGGGATTAGCTGGATGCATTTTACCCGGCGTTCCAACATTCCATATTCCATCAGCTTTCTCCAGAATAATGGCATTGTCAGTTTCTCCATTTGGAATTATTACAATACTTGTTGTTTTATCAGCATCAGCATTAGCGAGTTCACGAACAAAATTCCCTTTCTGTTTGCGCGAATCCACTCGCAGAAGAACAACTGACACGATCAGCAGCAATGCCAGTAAAGCAAATAAAACCGGTGATTTTAATTTTTTAAACATAAACATCCTCCATTCTTTTCATCCTAATATTACGGTTGCGGATCATTCTGAAAATACCGTAACCAATGATCAGTAAGATGGGTAGTAAAAAATTAAGCAGCTTTAGAAATAGCTTTGTACTGTCTTCTATTTCGTCAAGTGGTCGTGCTTTAGCTCCCTTGGTTCTTAATTCAACCAGGCCGGTATCGTCTGATAACCAGTCAACTGCATTGACAAGAAGATTCACATTTTCTTTCTGAACACTATGTCTTTGATCGGCGGCAACCGGGAAATCAGCATCACCAAAAATGACCATGCGTGTATTGCTGCTTCCGGCAACAGCTCCCTGCAATGTAGCTGCCACTACAAGGTTTGGATTAAGGAAATCGGCATCACGCCACTGACGCTGCACATCAAAATATAAAGGAACGTTTCGTGCATCCGATTTTTCGGAAGTGAAAGCAATAGGTTCAAAAATTAAAGTTGTGTCGCCAGTATAAATAATAGGACTTGCAAACTGAAGCAATACATTGCTCAATCCTTTGGTTATAGGGTGATCAGCAAAATTATTTATCAAAGGAAGATAAGGAAATCTTATCTGAGTAGTGTATTGCATAAAGCCAGCCTGCTGGGTTAACCCAACGGTACCACAATTGGCATCAATTATAAAGCGGCTTTCAACTATAACACCTTTTTCTATCAGCCAGGTTTCAATACCGGTTTCTACTGCAGTGCCCTGAAGGGTAGTGAAATCCCCCTGAACCCTATTTAAGGCTACAAGTAAATTACCTCCGTTTGCCATGTATTCATCAAGCTTATGCAAATGTTCCTCAGGAATAGTTTCACTTGGACCTATCATTATTAGTGAGCTGTATTTTGACAAATTCAGATCGCTATCATAAAAATTAACTTCTTCTACGTTATTCAGAACAAGCAAACCTGCCACTACCTGTTGCAAAACATTAAGTGTTGGTTCACCATGACCCTGAATAAATCCGACCAAAGGTTTTTCTGTAATTGATAATTTCTTAATTGCTGACGACAGGTCATATTCCATTGAGGCTTCGGGTTGAATAAGAGGGATGATCTCTTTGTTTTTACCCATCATTACAATTGCTCCCATAAAAGCCCTTTGCTGTTTTACCTGGTCTCGCTCCCTGATATTTACAATTACCGGCTGAACACCTGCCTGCATGGCAGCCATTTCATCTTCCTCATCCTTTGGATCATTCATTTCAAAAACTACCATACCACGTGAAATATTTCCGTATTCAACCAGAAGGTCAGTAAATTCGCGGCGAACGTTGATATATTGTGGTGGAAGATCGCTTGTGAAATAAGCACTGATAGTTACAGGCTCTTTCAGGTTGCGAAGTATGTTTTTTGTTGCAGAACTGAGAGTATATCGTTTATCATGTGTTAAATCAAGACGCAGAAAAAATCTGTCAGCCAAAATATTAACAAGAACAATTACCCCAACAATCATGAGTAACTGATATGTAATACGGTTTTTTCTTTTCATAACTGAAATATTTTTTCATCCAAAAACTAAACTGCATTGCGTCTGGCAATAACTGCCTCGGTTCCTACCAAACCAAAAAATGCAATAGATAGGAAATAGATAATATCCTTTGAATCAATAACTCCGCGCGAAATAGAATCATAATGGTTCGAAAGACTAAGATAACTGAAAATTGAACCTAACGAGCCTTTAATACTGTACGACAATACATCGAAAATAATGTGGAAAAAGATGCTTATAAGCAATGCAAGCAGAAAAGCTATTATCTGATTATTTGAGATACTGCTTGCAAACAGCCCTATACTTACATATGCGGCACTCATAAAGATCAGCCCTATGTAACCGGTAATGGTTGCACCATGATCAATGGTTCCGAGATTAGCCACAGTAATATAATAAGGAATGGTAAGTGCCAGTGCTATAATTATCAGCAGCATTACAGATGTGAACTTACCAAGTACTACTTCCCAGTCGCTTATAGGTTTTGTAAGCAGCATTTCTATGGTTCCGGTTCTGTTTTCTTCAGCAAGTAGTTTCATGGTAAGTGCTGGTATGAAGAAAAATAAGGTCCAGTAGGCAATTGAGAAAAATACCTGTAAGCTTGCCTGACGGACAAAGAAAATATCAGCACCGTATAACCAGGTAAAAAAACCACTAAAACCCAGAAAAGCTATGAGCATGATATATGCCATAAGTGAATCGAAAAATGATCTGAGTTCTCTTGTTGCAATTACCCAAACTTTCATAAATACATTTATTTATTAATACTTTTAAAAAATCAGGTTGATAAAAATGATATCTTTAACTGATTGATAACCATTATTTTAATGTTAATTCTCTGAATACATCTTCGAGCTTGGTTTCAAGAGGGGTGAGCTCAGTAAGAAACCAGTTTTTATCACTGCAAAGCCTAAAAACTTCTCTGCGGGACGAGTAATTTGTGCGGCTTTGTATTTCATAATAATTCGGTTTATCTTTCACAAAATCAACAGTTTCTACTGTGTTTAATTCCTTCAGTGCTTCAAAAACAACATTAGGATCGGCATCTTCAATACATATATGTAAAACTTCTTTGCCCTGAGCACGCTTGCGTAGTTCATTGGCAGAGCCATCAGCTACAATGCGACCTTTATTAATGATCAAAATTCTATCGCAGGTAGCTTCTACTTCAGCAAGAATATGCGAGCTGAGAATTACAGTTTTTTCACGCCCGATACGTTTTATAAGTTCACGTATTTCAACAATCTGATTCGGGTCAAGTCCGGAGGTTGGCTCATCGAGGATAAGTACGGAAGGATCGTGGATCAAGGCTTGTGCAAGCCCTACACGTTGCTTGTAACCTTTTGACAACTCACCGATTTTTTTATGTTTCTCAGCCCCCAGACCACATACTTCAATCATTTCATAAATCTTATCCTGGATTTTATTTTTCGGAATACCATGAATCCGGGCAACGAATTTTAGGTAATCAATCACAGGCATCTCAGGATATAAAGGATTGGTTTCAGGCAGGTAACCTGTTAATTTCCTAACTTCATCAGGATCGTTTGTAATTGAATAAGGTCCAACTTTTATATCTCCATTGGTAGGCGACAGAAAAGTAGTAATAGCTTTCATGGTGGTTGTTTTACCTGCACCATTAGGTCCAAGAAAACCAAGAACCTCACCGGTTTTAACAGTGAACGAAATGTTGTCAACAGCCTTTTGTGCTCCGTACTTGCGGGTAAAATTATCAACTACTATATCCATATTCCATATGTTAATTTGTGTGCAAAATAAATAAATCGCTCGTTAATAATCAATTAGATTAACATTTTTTAACAGCATTGCAGTGATTGATGTTTAATTTTTATCTTTCATCCTCTTTCTTGTATGTGGTTGAAGATAAATAAGATATAGCCTGGAATAAGCTTTATATATTAAGGGATAGTGCATGTGTTATGTGCTCTTATTATAATCTTTTTAAAATAAGCTTAAAAATGTGCTCAATAGGGTTTTTTAAATTTCTGAACTCTTTCTGTCTTTTGGATCAGTTTTAAAAACTCCACTTTGTTTTTCTTAACAGAATATATCATCAAAATTCAGGATTCTGCTGTTTGTTTGTCTTTAAAAACTTTCTGTTAGGGATTTATACCGATTGGAAAAATATAATAGACCAATTTTACCGGATGGCAAAATATAACAGACCAATTATCGCTCCGCTCAATTGTTCTTAATGTTTTAACCACCGGCATTAACGATTGTAATTTACAAAACAGCTTGGACTATTTTGTAAATATAATTCGTATAATCGCTCTGCTCGATTGTTCTATATATTTAAACCATCGGTATTACGTTTGTAAATACAAATCGTATTATTTGATAGTGATGATAAAAAACAATCTTATTAGTAAAACAATATCAGGAAGTCAGGCATTATCAGATGAATAACTATCTTTGCATTGAGAAATAAAGCTTTTCTTAATGATTTGGAAAAATCCTTAATCATTTGTTATAGATCAAAATATTAAATTATTATGATTGAAAATTTTTCTGATTTAATTATTTCCTGGCTGACAAGCATGTCAATCTCTGAAGTTGCTGCACTGAAGCTGAGTAATCTTATAATTTTTGGTTCGGTATTATTGCTTGGTGTTATTATATATTTGATACTGAAATATATAGTTCTGAAAATAATTAAAGCATTTGCAAAGAAGACTGCGAGCCAATGGGACGATATTTTAGTAGAGAATAGATTTTTTCAAAGAATTATACTTCTAATCCCTGCTATGATTATCTATAAGATTGGACCTGATCTCGTTCAGGATATTTCTGGTTTAAGCAGGCTGGTTCAGGTTTTATTACAGGTTTATATAGTATTTATTCTTACCTCTATCATTAATGCATTTTTAAATTCTACTCATGATATCTATCAGCAATATGATATTTCAAAGGTGAAACCCATAAAGGGTTATATTCAGGTAGTTAAGATCATAATATATATTATAGTAGGGGTGCTGATACTTTCAATTCTGATAGGTACTTCTCCATGGCCTATTTTAACAGGAATGGGAGCTATTTCAGCAATATTGCTACTGATATTCAAGGATTCAATACTAGGATTGGTTGGTAGTGTCCAATTGTCAGCACTTGATATGGTTAGGCCCGGTGATTGGATTGAAATGCCAAAATACGATGCAGATGGTTCAGTAATTGATATGAACCTTACAACCGTTAAAGTAAGAAACTGGGATATGAGTATAACCACCATTCCTACCTATGCACTTATAAGTGAATCGTTCAGGAACTGGAGAGGGATGACAGAGTCAGGGGGTAGGCGTATTAAACGTTCAATCCTGATAAATATGAACAGTGTTAAATTTTGCACTCCTGAAATGCTTGAGCGTTTCAGAAAAATCCATCTGATAAAGGATTATATTGACAATAAAGAAGAGGAGCTCCTGGAATACAATACTGTTAATAATATTGATAGTACGGTAATAGTAAACGGACGCCGGCAAACCAATATTGGAGTATTTAGAGCTTATCTGAAAGAGTATTTAATGAATCATCCATTGTTGAACAAGGATATGACATTGATGGTAAGGCAATTACATCCTAATGAAAAAGGTGTGCCTATGGAAATTTATGTCTTTAGTGCTGACAGAGCCTGGGTTAATTATGAACAGCTACAGTCTGATATTTTTGATCATATTCTTGCCTCTGTACCGCAGTTTGATCTTGAAATCTTCCAGGTACCTGCAGGAACGGATTTTAGGAAACTTAGCCTTGATACAAAATGATTTAGCATTAAGCTGTTTTAATAAAATAAATGCTTTTGTGAGTAGTGAAATTTATGAAGTGCTTTGCTGATTTAATATTATTTTTAATTTTGCAGCCGGAAATAAAGATTTAACGGTTTAAGCCCGAATAAAACAAGTTCATTAAATTTCATGGCGAGGTAGCTCAGGCGGTTAGAGCGTCGGATTCATAACCCGAAGGTCACGAGTTCAACTCTCGTCCTCGCTACATATTAACCCTGTAAGTTGTTAATTTACGGGGTTTTTGTTTTTATGACCCTGAATTTTGCAACAATCCTGAAAGTGGATTGTTAACTTTAATATTTGGGTATTCCATGATTTATTAAAAAACACCTTACTGAAAATGAAAGTCAACTCTTTGATACTGTGGATTCTTACAATAGTACTGACACTTGGCACATATGCTTATCAGCGGAGAACCGGTCCCACAAAACCGGTAAGAGGCAAAATAGAAATAGCAGGTGAACAAATAAAATATAAATTGATTAGAACTCATGTAACCGGCTCCGATGCTGCCATACGTATTCAGGTTTCAAACCCCGGTATCAATGGCATTGTAAAATATCGCCGTTATAAAAGTTATGATTCATGGACTGAAACACAAATGATAAGAGAAGGTAGTGAGTTGGTGGCTTATCTGCCAAATCAACCAGCAGCGGGTAAAATTATGTATGATGTTGTGTTGCAATACATTGATCAGAACATACAGCTTAATGATGAAAATGTAATTATACGTTTCAAAGGTGCTGTACCTGACGGTATACTTGTTCCACATATACTTTTCATGATTTTTGCAATAATATTTTCAATACGTACAGGTCTTGAAGCCTTGTTTAAACGACCAAAAACTTACATTCTGGCGTGGTTCACAGTTGTTTTTCTTGCACTTGGTGGTGCAGTATTTGGACCAATAGTGCAGAAATATGCTTTTGGTGCTTATTGGACAGGCTGGCCTCTTGGCACCGATCTTACAGATAATAAAACAGCATTAGCTCTGATTATATGGATCATAGCACTTATAAGACTACATAAAAACCGACAGGAAAGAACCTGGGTAATAATTGCAACTGTGGTATTGCTATTAGTTTATCTCATACCTCACAGTATGCTTGGTTCTGAGATTGATCATACTACCGGAGTTTCAGTTGAGTAAAGGATCGGGAGGGTAATTTGCCCATATAGCAAAGTCTTTTCCAAGTGTCTTTACTATATTACGCCATAAATTTTCAGGATTTTGAGTAATTAGCTGCTCAGTAGTAGCAGTAGCAACAACCCACGAATTTTCATCAAGTTCGCGGTCAAGTTGTTTGCTTACCCAACCGGCATAACCAATAAAAAACCTTATGTTTTCAGGATTTAACTGTCCAAGAGTCATCATTTCTTTAACCTGCTCAATATCACCACCCCAATAAATTCCTTTGGTGAGTTTCAGGCTGTTTTCAATTGCATCACCCAAAGTATGAATAAAATATAAATTACTGGTTTGAACCGGACCTCCGAGATACAAAGGAGCATTGAATTTTGGAAATCCCTTTATGACATCATTAAAACGAACATCCACCCGTTTATTGACTATAATTCCAAACGAACCTTCTTCATTATGTTCAGCCAATAAAACTATTGAACGCCTGAAATAGAAATCCTGCAGGAAGGGCTCTGAAATCAGGATCCTGCCCGGTGCCGGAGGCATTAAACCGTATCTTTTATTTTCGCGTTTTACTGACATTTTATTTAATACTTCAGTATTTAAAACTACATGCGATTGCAATTATTACTTTTGTAGTGATTTTGAAAGCGTAAAGATAGTCAAAGTTTTTATTTGCACCATGCCCGACTCTAACAAAAAGTATCTGAACCTTGGAAACGAATATCCGTTCATGGTTTTTGAGAAATATCATATCTATAAGAATATTAACTCATTAAAGGTGCAATTTGTTTTTAATCTGGCTGATAAAATTAAATTTTCACCTGAGTTTTATATTGAAGATATCAGTAACATAAATGACTTACCCGATTCATTATTGAATAATCTGGTTTTTCATATTGGCATGGTTGAATTGATAAGTTACTGGAAAGCTGCCTGTCCTCCTGTGCTTATTGTAAAACCTTTTGTCTTGAATGATTATGCAGTTGCATGGTGGAGGAAATTGTTTTTTTATGGCTTAGGCGAGTTTTTTTATACCAATAAAATTGAACCGGATTTTAACCATTTTCTCGAGATCAGAAATAAAAACGATCAGACTTTTGAAAAACAACAGGTCAGTCTTGATAATTCGGTTTTGATACCGGTTGGGGGAGGTAAGGATTCTGCCGTTACACTGAGTGTCCTTTCAAATCTGGAAATGCCACTTATCCCTTTTTATCTGAACCCGGTTCAGGCAGCTATTAATGTAGTACAAAAGGCTGGAATAGAAAAAAATGCATTGTTTGTAAAAAGGACTATTGATCCCGAACTCCTGAAAATGAATGAAGCAGGTTTTTTAAACGGTCATACTCCGTTTTCAGCACTGCTTGCATTTTATTCCTTGCTTTCTGCTACATTGAGGAAAACCAGATACATTGCCCTTAGCAATGAATCCAGCGCCAATGAGCCTACTATACCGGGAACCGGGATAAATCATCAATATTCAAAAAGCTATGGTTTTGAAAAGGATTTTAGAGAGTATTGCAGAAAAAATATCAGTGACGACTTTAATTATTTCAGTTTCTTACGCCCTTTAAATGAGTTGCAGATCGCCGGACTTTTTTCAGGTTTTTCTCAATATCACAGTGTTTTCAGAAGTTGTAATGCTGGTAGCAAACAGGGGATATGGTGCGGTAAATGTTCTAAATGCCTTTTTACTTTTATAATTCTTTCAGCTTTTCTTGATCCTGAAGAACTTATAAAGATATTTGGCAGTAATCTGTTAAACGACAATGAGTTGTTGTTTTATTTTGATCAGTTGTGCGGCATCGAAGATGAAAAACCTTTTGAATGTGTTGGCACTTTGGATGAAGTAAACACAGCTTTGCATATGGCTGTAAATAAATATGAAGAAAATAATATTCCTGTATTACTTCGGCATTACATGAACAGTAACAAATACTCAAAGATAGAATACCGAAGTGCTGAGAAGCTTTTGTCTCAATTTAATGAACAGCATTTTCTCGAGGAACCATTTTTAAGCTTGTTGAAAAAGATTTTGTATGGAACAGGTTTTTAACAGTAAGATTGCTGGAAAAAGAGTGTTGATCCTTGGTCTTGGTGTTGAAGGCAAGTCAACATACAGATTTTTGCGGAAAATGTTTCCGGATCAGCAGATTACTCTTTCTGATCAGCGCACTGAGCTTCTAAATGTTGATGAATTCCGGCATGTAAATACCATCATGAATTTTGGAGAGAATTATCTTCATGACCTTGGATCTTTTGATGTAATTATTAAAAGCCCCGGAATTTCTGAAAACCTGCTTCCTGCATCATTGCCTGATGAGAAACTTACTTCCCAAACTGAGCTTTTCCTTGAGGTATATCGCAACCAGACCATTGGAATAACCGGGACAAAAGGAAAAAGTACAACTGCCAGTTTAATACATCATCTTTTAAGCTCGGCTAAATATAAATCCTTACTTGTTGGAAATATTGGTCTGCCACCTTTCGATGTAATAGACCAGATACAGCCTGAAACTCTTATTGTTTTTGAGTTGTCAGCCCATCAGCTTGAAAAGGTAAGAGTTTCTCCACATATTGGTGTATTGCTAAATATTTATCAGGAACATCTTGATCATTTCAATGATTTTCAGTCGTATCAGCTTGCTAAACTCAATATTGCGAAATGGCAGACCAGCAAAGATTTTTTGATTTACCCGGGTAAGGAAAATTCAGTTATAGATTTAATAAATCATTCTACTCTGGTTTCAAACAAGAGAACTTATGGTTTTGGAACAGAACCGTGTTTAAATACTTGTTTTAAGGATGATCAGATTTTTTTAAATGCCTCAGGTGCTTTAAAAATGATTTGCGATCTTACCGGAATTGAATTTCTGCCAGGAAGACACAACCAATTAAATCTGATGGCTGCATTTTCGGCGCTTATTGGAGCCGGAGTAACTGATTTTAACTTTTATAATTCATTGTCAGACTTCCGTGGCTTAAAACATAGAATGGAATTCATAGGCAGTTATAACAGCAAACGATTCTATAATGATTCAATTGCAACTATTCCCGAAGCAGTTATTTATGCCCTCGATACCATTAAAGACATTGATTGTTTGCTTCTTGGAGGTTACGATCGTGGAATAGATTATTCGCAATTAGTTGATTATCTTGCCAATTCTGAAATACCTAATTTTTTCTTTACAGGTGATGCCGGTAAACGGATGTTGAATATGCTAAAGCCACGTCTGACACAAAGGCATCATTGTAAATGGTTTAAAAGTTTTGATGAAATGGTAAAGGAGGCAATTAAAAGTACTTCTGAAAACCGTACTTGCCTTTTATCTCCGGCAGCAGCAAGCTATGACGAGTTCATGAACTTTGAACACCGTGGAAACCGTTTCAGGGAATTGGTTAATAACTGGTTTCAATCCCTGAAAGATCAGAACATAACAAAACTTACCGGTAATTCATAATGCTACGCTCAATTGTTGCAAATGAAGATCGTAGTATGTTTGCCTGTATATTATTTGAATGTAATTTGTTTTCAACCGGCTAAATTAAAAATTATTCAGCCTCCTTAGTATCTTCCTTTTCCTTTTCTTTGGCCTTCTCAGCAGCTTTCTTGCTTACTGTCTTTTTCTTCTTTTCCTCAGCAGGAGCTTTTTCTTCATCAGCCTTTGCCTCAGTTTTAGTTTTCTTTGCAGTTGTTTTCTTTTTCTTTTCTTCAGTAGCTTTTACTTCTTCAACAACCTCCTTAGCAGCTTCAGCTTCGCTCGTTTTTGTTTCTGCAGCTTCACTTTTTTCGGTAATTTCAACTACCGGTTCTTCCTTAATTTCCGGAGCTGCAATTTTTTCTTCTACTATTTCAGCAGCTTCTTTTTTAGGTGATGCTACTGCTGAGAAGCTTGCTGTTTTTCTTTTTCTTTTCTTTTTACGCCTTACCCCATAGGTTCCGGCAACAATTTTGCCTCTTCGGGTTTTTTTATCTCCTTTGCCCATAGATTTAAAGATTTTAATAATTTATGCGGTAAAATTAAGAAATTTTTTAATAATGAGTATTTTTTGTGAAGTAATAAGAATTGTATTTACTAAATAGTCCAAGCTGTTTTGTAAATCTAAAATCGTCAATGCCGATGGTTTAAATATATAGAACAATCGGGCAGAGCTAAGAATTGTCTGTTATATTTTTCCAATCGGTATAATTCCAAGCTACCTGAATATTAGTCAGATAGAATATTTGTGCAGGAAAGGACAAATGAAAATTTGTCTATTATATTTGAGGTGGTCAAAAACCTGTCTGATAAAACCATAATCCAACATGTCCATCGTGGTAGAAATCCGAAATTATAAATTTCTCATCCTTCACTTTATCGTTTTATTGCTCTCTCTTCCCCTCACTTCACCACCACCTTTGTCGCCCTCCAGAGC
>CAZJZG010000059.1:0-11432 GCA_964550455.1 uncultured Bacteroidales bacterium
ACAATATCAATTATATTTGTATAAAATATTGTCCAAAGGCATTAGACCACCTCAAAGATAACAGTAAAAGAATAAAGATGGTTCAATAAACTTGTGTTTTTCAACTATGGTAAAATGGTGAGTTCAGCAAATATCCATAACGGAAATACAGCTTATTGCTTTAAGTGTTAAAATGTCAAATATGAAATAATGTGCCGGAATTAATACGTAAAATATAAGATATGGTTTGAAGCCTTATTTAAAATCAATAATTCCATGTTGAAATGCCAATTTACTCAAGCCTATAACTGATTTGGCATTTGTTTTTGAGAAAATGTTTTTGCGATGGGTTTCAACCGTCCTCTCACTAATATACAACTTTTCGGCAATCTGTTGGGTAGTATATTCCTGTACTATCAATGACAAAATTTCAATTTCTCTTTTAGTAAGGCTCAATTCATTCACTGAAGGTTTTTTTTCATCAAAAGTTGCCTTTCCACTTATCTTGTTATGAACCATTTCCTGAATTTCTTCACCAAAATATTTCTTTCCGCTTGCTACGATTTCAATGGCTTTAGAAAGTTCTGACAAGCTTGATGATTTGAGTACATACCCTGCAGCTCCGCTTTTAATCATTTTTTCAACATAGCTGTAATCGTCGTACATAGTAAGAGCAAGGATATTGGCTTTGGGATTCAATTTTTTAATCTGACGGGTGAGTTCAACACCTGAAATTTCAGGCATATTAATATCAATAAGAAAAATATCCAGATTAAGCTCTTCAAATTTACTTAGCAATTCATTTCCTGAAAGTGCATAACCAACTATTTCAAATCGCGGATCAACAGATAAAAGAGAACTTATTCCCTCAACAAAAAGTTTATGATCATCAATTATAAAAATTCTGATTTTTTTCATAGTTCATTTTTTTAAACAGGTACAACAATGGTTACTATTGTTCCCCTCCCTACAACGCTATCAATAAAAACTTTGCCTTTTAGCCCTTCAATTCTGGATACCAGACTTTTTAAACCAATTCCTTTTGAATCCTCATGTCGCTGAGGATTAAACCCTATACCATTATCCTCAATCATTATAGTAATATCTTCATGATTTTGAATAATTTGGATATTAATTTCCGAACCATCAGCATGAGAGAGTATATTGTTTACTACCTCTAAAATAGCTCTATAAAGTGCATGTTCAAGATACTGATCCATCTCTTCATTCAAACCAGAAATATCCAGGGTTACAGTATATTTTTCAGTTTCATTAAGTTTTAATACAAGATTTTCTATTGCAAATCTGAAACCCTTCTCAATCAGTACAATAGGCGCCATATTTTGAACTATATGTTTCATTTCTCTTAAAATCTCATTAAGGGTTGAAACCGTATTATTCAAAATCATTGATTTTCTTTCCGATGCCAGATCAGATCTTTCAAGAAGTGCTGTAAGATTTAGTTTTGCTAACGACAACATTGGTCCAATACTATCGTGTAATTCCAGACCCAATCTTTTTCGTTCCTGTATTTCAGCATCGAAAGCTGCTTTTGAGCGCTCTTCGGTAAGTTTAACAACAGCTTCATTAAACTTAACTGCCTGTTCCTGTTTTACTTTATTTATATGATTGTTATAGATAAGCAGGATTATAATGATTATTGCTATAAACAGTAATCCTAAAAGTATTAAAAGTGAATTCCTCTGGCTCAATGAAAGCTTTTGTTTCTCTATTTCAAGCAATTGCGCTTCTTTATCTTTGATCAACTGATTTATCTCCATGTAATAGAGTTGATGTAGTTTTGACTGATCGTTTAGCGCTATTTTCAAATTATTTGCACTTTTATAATATGAAAGAGCTTTTTCAAAATCTTCAGTTTGTTCATAAATAGCTGATAATACTTCAAACACGTCATATATTAACTCAGTTGAATTAGTAATTTCAGCTTCTTCAAGTGCTTTATAAGCGTGTTCAAGAGCTTTGTCCGTATTATTTTGTTCAAGATTTATCCTTGCCAATCCAAGCTGACTAGTAGTTATCAAACTACCGGAATTAATCTTTTCAGATATTTCAAGACTTTCTTTATAGATTGCCTCTGCACTTTTAAAATCACCTTCTTTAAGATAAATATTGCCTTCAATAGTTAGTGCAAATGCTGATGTATAAAGGTCGGAAATGCTATTTGCCACCTGAATTGACAGTTTAGCATAAAACATGGCAGAATCAGGCTGATTTACCTGCAACAATGAAGCAGCCAGATGGCTATAAACTATTGCAAGTCCTTGGCTATCCTGGCTATCCAGAAAACCATTCTGACTTCTGTGAAAATGATAAAATGCTTTTTCAACGTTACTAAGATCAAGGTATAAAATACCAAGGTTGCAGTGAATAACATTTATTTTGTCGGGAATTGAAGCCAACTCGTAATTTTGAATTGCAGCCAGAAAATTTTCCAACGCATCTTTATTATTCTTTATTGATAAATTCAATACACCTAAATTATTATAACTATCGCCTATTCTCTCAGGATTATTTGATTGTATTGAAAGTTTAAGAGCTTTGTGATAACTCTCAAATGCCTGAAAATGATTGGATTGCACAACACAGGTTGTGCCTATCAGATTTAATATTCTTATCTGCCATTCATTATCATCCAATTTTTTTAGAACATTGTCAGCCAGGATTCTGGCACTGTCCGGATTGGAATAAACCAGATCCTGCATCTCTTTAAACAGGGTGTCAACAGGCTGTCCGTCAATTATTATTGATGAAACGTTTGATTGCCTTTTTTGCCCGTTCATAAAAAATATGTCGGCAAGTACATTGAACTGCATCAACAATGTTGAGATTATAAGCAATACAAGCGATTTCATTTATCAATCTTTAAAAGACAATATCTTTAATAAAAAAAGAGTGAAGGTTTGAATTTTCAATTTTTTCAAATATTGGTTTATAAAATTCACCTTTGACCCGGCAAAACTAATTCATTTTTTCGCTGATTTTTATAATATACTAATAATCAGGATAAAAATACCCTATACTACTGATATTTTTTACCCGATACTACTGATTCCGGTACTGGGATTAAGTAATAATTTTGCTGCATCAATATATTTAATTGTCTTTGACCTACAAAACAAAAATTGCCATGAAACAAATATTCAATAAAGATTTAAAACCAAAGTCAGCTTTTTAATTCAAATGATAATCTCTAGAATCATAAAACATATAAAGTCAATAAGCCCTTCAATTACTTCTAACACAATGGTTATCATATCATTAATTATTAACAAATATTTTTTTAACCTTTAATTCTTTTCATCATGAAAAAAACATTTATTCTGAACTTTGCAATTATTGTTGCTGTTTTGTGCGGGTATTCAAATCTTACATTTGGTCAAACCTGGGGCAATACAGAGGAATTATTCCATCCGGTTTCACATAATCTCGAAAATGGAATATTGGTTGGCACACCCCGCTCCAATCCCATTATAGAGGACGATTACCTATTTTATACTGACTTTTATGGTTTTAATATTTATAATGTGGCTGATCCGGAAAACCCTGTAAATATTTCCTGCACCCCTGTACCAGGAAAAGCATATCATTTTACAATACAAGGTGACTACGCATATGTTTGCAATGACTGTGGAATAGCTGTAATTGATATAAGAGATTATGCAAATCCTGAAGTTATCAATTTCCAGTATCTTAGTTTTGAACCTTATATGATCGCCATTGAGCAGCAATATGTATATTTTGCACATGAAAGCGGAGTAAAAATCTATAAGCTTACTGCAGATTATGGCTTTGATCTGGTAGGATCCATTGATATTCCTCCTGCTGTTACCAGTTTTGCAGGTTTTACTAAAAAAGGTCATTATATTTATTATGTCAATTCTTACACAGTCTTTTGTCTTGATGTAAGTAATCCCGAAGACATACAGTTAATTTCAAGCGACGATTTTAATACAGGCGGAACATGCTGGGGCAAGGTTACAATTAAAGATCATTATCTATTGGTTGCAACTACTCTTAAACTCCTTGTTTATGACATCTCTAACCCCGCATATCTTACCCGGGTTTATGAAGGATTACCATCCACTCATACTATTTATAACATATCTATTGAGAATAATATTATGGTATTAAATCACAGTAATAACGGAGCATTTACTATCTGCGACATAACCAACCCTGTAAATCCGACCGTCCTACATGCTCATTATGGTAATTGGTTTTATGGTGGTGGTTACACATTAGGAGGTTTAAAGAACAATATTTTATATGTTTTAAATAATGGGCAGGAACATTCTGAAGGTTATACTATTCACCTTATAGATATTTCAGAGGTTACATCCCCATCAATTATCGGTATAATAGAATCAAAACCGGGTAAAACCAGATCAGTAACACTATTGGATAAAAACAATCAGAAATATTCCCTGGTTGCAAGAGACAATTCCAAAGGCACAGAATCCGAAGCTGGTTATCTGGATATTCTGAATGTTACTGACCCGGTAAATCCCGTACTCTTATCTACTATTGATATTCCGGGTCGTGGTATGTCAATTGCAACCGATCAAAACAACTGGGCATATATTTGTGTTGCAGTTTATGATTTTCCTGCTTATAATTACAACATAGTATTAGTTAATATTGAGGACCTTTCAAATCCTTATATTACTGATTTACAACCTGCCGGAGGAAATCTGGGTCATTATTATAATAGCTCTGTCAGTTTTTTTAACGGAAACGCCTATTTAGTTGATAAAAATTATATCAGGATTTATGATGGCTCCTCCGGAACATTGGTTGAAAAAGGTATTACATCAGTATATGGACAAAATGGAATGGGTATTCTGGCAAATAAACAGGGGTTTGTTTATGTAGCCGGAGGCAACTATGGTTTTCAGCTTTATAATGTTACCAATCCTTTAAATCCATATCTAGTGAATTGGCATAATACTAATGGGCCTGTTTTTGATGTATCAGTAGATAATGGTATTGCCTGCGTAGCTGATTATTCAGGCAGTTTATTCACTTTCGATGTTAGTCAGAATGTGATTATACCCCTTGGCCAAGTTTATACAAATGTTGGAAAACCAAATTCTGTATTAAAACTTAACGATATAGCATACTTAGGGATGGATAACGGACGTATTGAGATGTTTGATGTTTCCAATCCTGAACAGCCTGTTTCATTAGGCTGGTATCTTACTAACGGCACACGGGTTAATGATATGATAGCCGATGCAGAAAACGATCTTATTTATGTGGCAAATGAGCTTGAAATGCTAATCCTTAAACTGGGAAATGCTACTACAACCTTACCGGGCGATGCCAACTGCGATGGCATAGTAAATATAAGTGATGTAATAGTAATAATGAATTATATTATGGGAAATAATCCTGAGCCTTTCTGTTTCGAGAATGCAGATGTAAACGGTGACGGTGAGATAACTGTATCGGATGTGATCAATACAGTAAATATAATTCTTAACAGTAATTAATCTTTATACTTCAAGTAACAACGCGACTTATTGTATAAAATTTTCATTCTATAACATGAAAAACCGAATATTACTTCTTTTTAGTTTAGCGATACAATTATCGGTAATCGGACAGACATTTACAGATATAACATCACAATCAGGGATTAATGTTTTGCCAGGGCTTGGCGATGCCGTATTATGGATTGATTACAATAATGATGGATGGCTTGACTTTTTTGGTTCAACTGAAAATGAGACTGTTTTCTATCATAATAATGGTGATGGCACCTTTACTGATATTTCAGTTCAATCAGGGCTTTCCACAACAACCCCTCATGGTCTTGCAGTTGGCGATTATGATGGCGATGGTTACACTGATATTCTTCTGTCATCAATGCAAATTGGCGAACCTCTAAAAGTTTATCGTAACAATTCAGGAAATGGATTTATTGAAGCTTTTAATACGGGTATCCCATCAAACCGTGGGATTTGGTTAGATTACGATTGTGATGGTCATTTGGATATATTCTGCCTTACATGGGGCGGAACACCTTATCTATTTAGAAATGATGGTAACGGAAGTTTTGAGGATGTTACGCAGAATATGGGATTTAATCAATCTTCTGGTACAACAGCCTCGGCTTCTGATTATAACAATGATGGATTTCCTGACATTTATTGTGCGTTCAGCTCAAATACAAAAACAAATCGTTTGTATAAAAATATTGCAGGTATGGGATTTGAAGATGTTACTATTGCTGCTGCTGTAAGTGATTACAGAAAAAGTGTGGCTGTTGCATGGGGGGATTACAATGATGATGGTTTGATGGATTTGTATTTTGCCAATATTGGTTCTAATCGTAATGTACTGTTTCATAATAACGGAAATGGAAAATTCACTGATAAAACTATTGCTGCCGGTGTTGGAGATGTGGGAGATGCCAGAACCTGCGCATGGATTGATTATAATAATGATGGTTATCTTGATTTGTTTACCACCAACCATGTAAATCCAAACAGGTTACATAAAAACAATGGAAACGGAACTTTTACCAATGTTTCACCTCAGGCAAATATAAATGGTCCTTCTGATGGTTTTACGATTAGCTGGGGTGATTTTGACCGCGACGGTGATCTGGATATCCTGTTTGCCGGGCATTCATTTGGGATTGTATTATTACGGAACGATGGCGGCAATGCACAATATTTTTTAAATATCACTCTGGAAGGAACATTTGATAACAGAAGTGGAATTGGAAGCCGGGTAACAGTGTTTGCAAACGACAGGCAGCAAATAAGAGAAATAAACGGTGGGCGTGGTGCATCTTCTCAGGATGCACTTGCATTACACATCGGACTTGGCAATGCTCAAATTGTTGACAGTATCCATATTTTATGGCCAAGCGGTATGTTACAGAAGCTATATAATATTAATGCAAACCAGTTCATTACCATCCAGCAGGAAGGTAATGTACCGCCCCGGATTTTCCGTTTGGTTGAACCTTTACCTGATATTTCTGATGCAAATAAAGGTGTCGTATTTAAATGGACAGCAAGTTATGACCCCGACATGGGCAACACAATTGATTATTATCTTCATATTGAGAGCCCGGAGCACAACGCTGTTTTTGGTCCTGTTCAGGATACTACAATTAATATAGTACCTGCACCATGGATGAGCGCCGACTCAACTTACTGGTATGTTAATGCAAGTGATGGTATTGATGTACGCAGGAGCTGGGAAAAATGGGAATTCAATTACACAAGCACTGCAATACCGGGAGATGCAAATTGCGATGGTATTGTAAATGTGCTTGATGTTATTTGCCTGGCTAATTATATAGCAGGACAAAATCCTGATCCTTTCTGTTTTGAGAATGCAGATGTATCAGGAGATGGCATTATTAATCTTCTGGATATTATTCTTACTGTTAATATAATTATTGAATAACAAAATATTTTCAAAATATATTTGATTTAATACAACGATTCAATTTAGGAAGGGAAATAGTTATAAATTAGAAGAAAAGTGATTTCTTCATGTTTGGTTGGTTGTTTATGGAGCGAATATTACAATTCGCTCCATTTTAAGATGATATCTCTAAAATAAAATACCAGGAATATGTTTTTCCTGGCTAAAAACCAGATAAATGGATTCATTGATTATTAATTTAACTATTTACCTCCGTAATAAAGCCATAGATTATTTATTAAGTTAATTTATATCCTTTTATGTCTCACTAAAATTTAAAATTATGAAAAAATTATTACTTTTCTTTGTTGCTATGCTTTTAGGGCTTTTTAGCCTTAAAGCTGTTGATGTGCAAATTGGTTCGGGAGAAAATAATAACCAATTTTTCCCAATTCATTCCTGTTATACTTATAATTATAGTCAGCAAATTTATTTGCAAAATGAGATTAATGATGCAGGAGGTGGTTCGGGAGATATAACTAAAATAAGGTTTTATTATGACTTTGGTGGGTCGCTTTTTAATACTTGGAAAAACTGGACAATATATCTGGGTAATACTACCAAAGCTTCTTTTACAAATACATCGAACTGGGTTCCTATTGACCAGTTAACGCAGGTCTTTTCAGGAGATATTCCGACACCAGTTGCAGGAACATGGCTTGAGATAACCTTGCAAACTCCATTTAATTACACTGGAAACAATATAGTTGTTGCAGTAAATGAAACTTCCCCTGACTATAGTTGTACTGCATTCTGGCGTTCGTTTACAGTAAGCTCAAACCGCAACTTAATATATTTTGGTGATAACAACATTGTAGATCCTGCCAATCCACCTGAAGCTATTTATGACCCCGGCACAATAATGTCTCAGATCCAGTTTGATATGGCTGCATTTATACCTACAACTCCGCCAAACTGTGCACAGTTGATCAGCCCTTTAAACAACCAGACAGTATTACTTACCCAAACCCTGAACTGGATAAGTGGTGGAGGCGCCCCTACTTCTTATGATATTTATTTTGGAACAAGTAATCCGCCGGAATTTATTCAAAATCAGAGTGAAACTACTTACACTCCATCACTTGTTGCGGGGCAAACCTATTACTGGCAAATTGTTCCCCGCAATAGCATAGGACCTTCTGAAGGATGCCCTGTGAGGAGTTTTAAAACAGCTACTGAAACACAACTTTTTGAAAGTTTTGAATCAATGACAATTCCTCCCTTAGGCTGGACCAATCCCGGTGGTTTCTTCAGAAGCACTAACTATAAATACCATGGTGCTGCTTCTGCAAATAAATACACTTCAGCTACTCAAGCTTTACTCACAACTCCATTATTAACAATTACTCCAGAAAGCAAACTGGAGTTTTATGCTTTAACCCTTGCAACAACCAATACTCAAAGAATTCAGATTAAATATTCAACTGATCGTGAGAACTGGCTTAATATCAGTCCCCCTTTGCCAATTCCCACTACTTCAAAATTTGAGTATTTTAGTGTAGATCTTGGTTCCCTTGCTGGAGAAGAATCAGAATATTATTTTGCTTTTGCAGTATATTCCATGAGTTCAGGTGCACAGGTATATATTGATCATGTTTTTGGTCCTGAAATCGCACCTGTAATGCCAGGACCTCCTGAACTAACAAGCCCGGCAAATAATGCTGTAAACGTATCCAATAAACCTGAGCTTTCATGGAACCCATCAGCATCGGGAGGAATTCCAAATGGTTATAAGATCTATATCGGGACTTCACCCGAACCTACATTTGAATGGGCTGATGTTACAGCTTCACCTTATATGGTGTTGCCGCCTTTAGAGTATTCAACAACTTATTACTGGAGAGTTGGTGCTTATAATGCTGCGGGCGAAGCATTAAGTGAAACACGATCTTTTACAGTTATGGATGATCCAACAATTTATTCATTTCCATGGGTAGAAAATTTTGGTTTTACAGCAAGTGATCCTTTCCCACCTATGAATTGGACAATGCATAGTGGTGTTCTTGCTAATCCGACTGTTTTAGGAAAACATCCTTCCGGACATTGGGTTAAAGATGATTGGCTGAACAATACCGCTATACCTAATAAAGCAGCAAAGATTTATATGGCACTCGTTAATAATGGATGGCTGATCACTCCACCTGTCATGATTCCTGAAGAAGGTTATGAATTGTCATTCGACCTGGCTTTAATGGCGTACAATTCCGCTAATCCCCCTCAACAAAGCGGCACAGATGATATATTTACGGTTCTTATAGGAGACGGAACTAGCTGGACTCCTGCAAATATTGTAAGACAATGGGACAATCAGGGTTCTGAATATGTGTATAATCAAATACCTAATACAGGAATGAAGGTTACAATTCCATTAAACGAACCGGGATTAATACAAATAGCTTTTTATGGAATTTCTACAATTTACAATGCTGCCAATGATCTAATGATAGATAATGTTACTATAATTAAGTCTACCAATTGCTTGCCTCCAACTAACCTTTTGGTTTCAAATATAAGCAGCTCATCGGCAGATATATCATGGATGGCAGGTTCTGACGAAACACTATGGAATATTAAGTATGGAGCTTTGGGATTTAACCCTTATAAAGATGGAAATTTAATTCAGGGAGTATCAAACAACACATTTACAATCACAGGATTACAGATCATTACTAAGTATCATATATATGTTCAGGCTAATTGTGGAGATGGTGATATCAGTCTTTGGGCTGGACCAATATTATTTGAAACATTATGTGCTCCTTTTACATTACCGTTTATTGAAAATTTTGACGAAACAGCAGTTGGTTATATACCCGGATGTTGGTCAAAAGCGGAGTTGGGTCAAGGAGCCTGGGGTGTTTATAATAGTAATTTTGCTGGCGGAACAAGCCCAGAAATGAAGCTTAATTACTCTCCAAGTTTTACAGGAATATCAAGGTTAATCACTCCGGTTCTGTTAACCGAAGGCGCCAGTAAATTTACAATATCGCTGAAACAATACCTGGATTATTATATGTATAACGCAGGAGCTTATATTGCAATTGAGTTTTCAGTTGATGACGGACAAAACTGGTCAATAATCTGGCAACTTTTCATTGATGCTAATTACAATGCTCAATATAATGAATTTGATTTTGAACTTCCAGAAAATACTGAAGATTTCCTAATAGCCTTTACATATTTTGGTAATAATTATAACAATATCAATGGCTGGTATTTTGATGATATAAGTATTGTTGCAACAGAAGAACCTGGTCCTGAGCCAAATTTATCTGTTACTGGTGAAGTGGATGGCTGCTACGATGCAACAGAAATTGTTACTATTTCAAATGCTCAGGTAGGATCAGGAAGTATCGGAGAGTTCAGAGCTGGAATAAGTATAAATGCAACAGACTTTACTTTACTTGAAAATGCTACTGCATACTTGTATGCCGGCACTAAAATTGTTCTTGGCGACGGCGTTCATGTTAGCGAAGGAGCTAATTTTTATGCCGGTATCATGGAGGAAATAACATACTGCGAACAGGCTGCTGCAATGGTTGCAGCCAAATCGGAAGAGATTATTCCTGCTGTGATTATAAATCCTGAAACAACAGAATCTGTATTTACATTATTCCCTAATCCTTCGACCGGACGCTTCACTTTACTGATGAAAGAAACTGATGAGACTTCAACCATCAATATTGAAATATTTGATATGATGGGCGAAAAAATACTTCAAACACAACTCTTTGGTCAGAATCAACATGAGTTTGATCTTACTAACAGTCCAAAGGGAATTTATATATTACGTATATTGAATGGAAAGCAGGCAAGCATAGAAAAACTGATTAAACATTAGCCTCCTCTCATTCTTTCTGTCTGCTAAAAGCGTCATAACAGATGCAAACCCCGTCACGGATTTAAACCCTGACGGGGTTTTTTAATTTAACCTGTTTAATTCACAAACCTACAATTTTCTTTCCAATCATCCCATTTTACATTCT
>CAZJZG010000060.1:0-9418 GCA_964550455.1 uncultured Bacteroidales bacterium
ACTATGTTTTGGACAAATTTCGGAAAATAATTGAGGAAGATGATTCTCAGTTAACCCCCGTTCAGCAGATTGCATTTGATATTGCAACAGAAGGCAGATCTGCTGCTGAGTTTATAAGTAATAATAACTTAGTTGACAAATTATCAGTAAACGAGAAGGATGTTCTGGAAATAACCCGTTTACTTGTTGAAATGGATAAGCCTGCAATAGCCGGATTGATTTATGAGTTTTTTGAAAACAATGGTTTAATAAAGCAGTCAATTTCTAACACTGTTTCCGTTGATTGATTGTGGTTTATCTTCTAAGTTCAAAGTTTTTACCCAGATAAACTTTTCTTACTTGCTCATCTTCAGCAAGTTCTTCTGACGTTCCCGATTTAAGCACCGCACCCTCATATAATAAATATGCGCGGTCAGTAATACTTAGTGTCTCGTGAACATTGTGGTCAGTTATCAGGATTCCGATATTCTTGGTTTTGAGCTTTGAAACAATGTTTTGAATATCTTCAACAGCAATGGGATCAACGCCGGCAAATGGTTCATCAAGTAACATGAACTTAGGGCTTACAGCAAGAGCACGTGCTATTTCGGTACGGCGGCGCTCTCCTCCTGAAAGCATAATTCCAAGACTTTTCCTTACATGTTGTAATCCAAATTCATCAAGAAGCGATTCAAGCCGTTCGTGCTGCTGCTGACGTGTTAATGAAGTGAATTCAAGAACCGCTTTTATGTTGTCTTCCACACTTAACCTACGAAAAACAGATGCTTCCTGTGCCAGATAACCAATACCAAATTGCGAACGCTTGTACATAGGCTCATTGGTTATCTCCTTATCATCAAGAAATACCCGCCCTGCAAATGGTTTTATCAATCCTACAATTATGTAAAAGGTGGTGGTTTTTCCTGCACCGTTGGGTCCAAGTAAACCAACAATCTCTCCCCGGTTTACTTCAATACTTACATTATTGACCACTGTGCGGTTGCGATATTTTTTAACGATATTATCGGTTCGTAGTATCATGAAGTTTTTTGTTGAAGATTTTTTAGTTACAAATAAGCGGGACTAAGAAAGTTAATAGTGTTAAAGTTGTGATTTGCTCAGTTCATCCCAGAATTCAACTGCTCTGCGGGTATGGGGTATAACTATAGTGCCTCCTACCAGATTAGCAATGGCAAGTAATTCAAAAAGTTCCTCCTCTGTGACATCGTTTTCCCTACACCTGATTAAATGATACCTAATGCAATCATCGCAGCGTAATACCAATGAAGCCACAAGTCCTATCATTTCCTTGGTTTTAACATCAAGTGCACCTGTCATATAGGCATTGGTGTCAATATTGTAGATTCTTTTAATTACTTTATTATCAGTACTGAGAATACGATCGTTCATTCTTTGTCTGTATGCATTGAATTCATCAACCATACCTTTTCTGCTTTCAGGTTTTGAATTCATATTATTCCTTCTTTTAAAATATCATGCAAATGTATTACCCCAATATATTTACCCTCGTCTACAACCAGTAATTGGGTAATATTATTATACCGCATCAGGTTAAGTGCATCAGAAACCAGGGAGTCCTTTTCAATGGTTTTAGGGTTTGCTGACATTATATCGGCGGCTGTATGATTACTGATATCAACATTTTTTAACAACATTCGTCTTATATCACCATCAGTAATAATACCGGCAAGCTTTGATTTATCCAGTACAGCCGTTGCCCCCAGACGCTTGGAGGTGATTTCTATTATAACAGTCTTGATGCTGTCATTAAGCTGTACCATGGGTACTTCATTATTAATACATATATCCTGAACTCGCAGATAAAGTTGTTTTCCAATAGCACCTCCGGGATGAAAACGTGCAAAATCCTGAATAGAGAAGCCTCTGCATTCCAGGAGGCATACGGCAAGTGCATCACCCATGGCAAGTTGCGCTGTAGTGCTTGACGTAGGAGCCAGGTTGTTAGGGCAGGCTTCTTTTTTTACTGATACATCTATAATATAATCAGCTTGTTTTGCCAGATATGATTCAGTGTTGCCAACCATTGCCACAAGCTTGTTTACCGATAATTTAAGCAATGGAATCAAAACTTTGATCTCAGGTGTATTTCCGCTTTTTGACAGGCAAATTACTATATCATCCTTTCTGATGGCGCCTAAATCGCCGTGTAAAGCATCGGCAGCATGCATGAAAATAGCAGGGGTTCCTGTGGAATTAAGGGTTGCAACAATCTTTTGTGCAATATTGGCACTTTTTCCTATCCCGGTGATTATAACTCTTCCCGAAGAGTTTAAAATAATTCTTACAACTTCAACAAAATCATTGTTTATATGCGAAACAAGGCCTGCCACTGCCTCAGCTTCATACATCAGAGTTGTACGGGCTATATCTTTTATTTCATCTCCTGATTTCAATTTCCAAAGGTTTGTTTTTTAAACTTACAAAGATAAATAATTTTAAAATCGCTGGAATTTTATGTTTTGTCATCTGATTAATTGTTTGTTAACTGTTTTTTGTTGAAATAATTTCATAATGGCATTGTTTTATTTGAAAAATCATTTTATTTGCCGATTTTTGTAATGCAATATAAAGAAAAGTTTATAATTTCGTTGAAGAATATTCCGTCCGCTATTATTATATTGTTGATAATCAGTGGAATGTAGATTTGTGATAGAGAAAATATTTTATTAAACGTCATACATTTAAAATAAAACAATATATTTGTACAGAAGACATTAATATTTCTGTCATAAATGGCTGCGTTAATTTAATAAGCTGAAGAAAGAGAGATACTAAAGTTCTGTTATTTAACTGTTTGTTAAGGGAATTAATTAATTAAGTAAGTCAATGGCATCAAAGACCAAATATCCGTTAAATGATCTATTAAAGCAGATTTTTGGTTTCGAAAGTTTTAAAGGAAACCAGAAAAAAATTATTGAAAGCGTATTGGAGGGCAAGGATACATTTGTGATCATGCCCACAGGTGGTGGAAAGTCAATGTGCTATCAATTGCCTGCATTAATTCTTGAAGGTACGGCAATTATTATTTCTCCTCTCATTGCATTGATGAAGAATCAGGTTGACGCTATCCGTAATTTTGGCGCTGAGATAGGTATTGCACATGTTTTAAACTCATCATTGAGCAAGCTTGAGATTACTCAGGTACGTCAGGATCTGCTTAGTGGTAAAACAAAAATGTTATATGTTGCTCCTGAATCATTGACTAAGGAGGAAAATATAAAGTTCTTCCAGGATATTAGTATTTCGTTTTATGCTATTGACGAAGCTCATTGTATTTCTGAATGGGGACATGATTTCAGACCTGAGTATCGCCGGTTAAGACCCATAATTGACGCAATAGGAAAAAAAGTACCGGTTATTGCACTTACAGCCACTGCTACTCCTAAGGTACAGCAGGATATTCAGAAAAACCTGAATATGCTGGATGCCAACATTTTTAAATCATCATTTAATCGTCCGAACCTGTATTACGAGGTAAGACCTAAAACTGATGATGTTGTAAAAGACATAATCAAGTACATAAAAAATAATTCCGGAAAGTCAGGCATTATTTATTGTTTGAGCCGCAAAAAAGTTGAGGAAATATCAGAAACCCTTCAGGTCAATGGAATTAAGGCATTGCCTTATCATGCAGGGTTAGATTCTTCGACACGAAAGATCAATCAGGATAAGTTTCTGATGGAAGAGGTTGATATCATTGTAGCTACCATTGCTTTTGGTATGGGAATTGACAAGCCGGACGTTCGTTTTGTTATCCATTATGACATTCCAAAAAGTCTTGAAGGTTATTATCAGGAAACTGGCAGATCAGGCCGCGATGATGGAGAAGGGAACTGCATTGCATTTTATTCATACGATGATATTCAGAAACTTGAGAAATTTCTTAAAGGTAAACCTGTTGCTGAACAGGAAATTGCACAGCAACTGCTGATAGAAACCGTTGCTTATGCTGAATCATCAGTGTGTCGCCGCAGGCAATTGCTACATTATTTTGGCGAAATATACAAGGAAGATAATTGTAATAGTTGCGATAATTGCCTGCATCCAAAAACCAAATTCGAAGCCAAAGAATATGTTGTAATGGTTATTGAAGCCATTCTGGAAGTCAAGCAGTTGTTCAAGGCAAAACATGTTATTAATATTCTTACAGGAAACAATACAGCAACTCTTAAAAACTTCAAGCATCATAAACTCGAATCTTTCGGTAAGGGAATGGAGAAAGACGAAAAATTCTGGAATGCCATAATCCGTCAAATGCTTATTGAGAGGCTGCTTATTAAGGATATTGATAATTATGGGTTGCTGAAAGTAAGCCCTGATGGAATGAAATTCCTGAAGAAACCAACTTCTATAATGCTTGCACTGGATCATGATTATGACAATGCTGATGATGAAGACTTTTTTGCCGGTGGTGGTAACAAAACCAGTACTACTGATAAAACCTTGTTTGCATTACTTAGAGATCTTCGTAGAGACATTTCAAGAAAAGAATCTTTGCCTCCGTTTGTAATTTTTCAGGATCCTTCGCTCGAGGATATGGCAACACAATATCCTATTAATACTGATGAACTTAAAAATATTACAGGGGTAGGACTTGGCAAGGCTCAGAAATATGGTAAACCTTTCGTGGATTTGATTGCTCAATATGTTGAAGAAAATGAAATTATTCGTCCGCTCGATATGGTTGTCAGATCAGTGATTAATAAAAGCGGACTGAAAGTATACATCATTCAAAATATTGACCGTAAAATTGCACTTGAAGATATAGCTTACGCAAAAAATTTAACTATTGATGAATTGCTTACCGAAGTTGAGCGAATAGTATCAAGCGGAACTAAAATAGACCTTAACTATTATGTAAACGAATATATTGACCCTTACCATCAGGAAGAAATATTTGATTATTTTAAAGAAGCGGAATCCGATTCAATTCTTGATGCACAACGTGAGCTGGGTGAAGATGAATTTAGTGAAGAGGAAATTCGTTTAATGAGAATCAAATTTATATCAGAGTTGGGTAATTAAATCATCAAAGATCTTAATTTTAATACTTTTATGACAGAGAATCTTGAAAATCAGGGCGGTAAGAAAACGCCTAAACTATCAGTTATTAATATAATTCTGTTAATTGGATTGATAGTCCTTTATATTTTGCATTTCAGCAGTATTAAAAATACCAAAACAGTTGAAAATATTGCCATGCAAAAGGAAATGCCTTCTGAATTCCCTCGTATTGCTTTTATTGATTCCGATGTCTTAATGGATCAATATGAAATGGTTTCAAGTATGATTATTGAATTTGAGAAAAGTACTAAGGGAAAGGAAGCAATGATAAGAGAAAAACAAAGCTCACTTGAAAAGCGTTATGCTGATTTACAGCAACGTGTTCAAAGTGGCAGTATTTCTTTGGAAATCGCTCAAATTACTGAAGAGCAGCTTATTAAAGAGCAGCAGGAACTGATGATGTTGCGCGATGAACTCTCTGAGCAGCTTTCAAAAGAGGAATACGAAATGAATCTTGAGCTGTATGATATTGTTTCAAGATTTCTTGAAGAGTATAATCAGATACATAATTACGACCTGATCTTTAATTTTAAGAAAGGCAATAATTATTTTATTGCAAACCATGCCTATGATATTACTCCGGAGGTAGTTGAATTGCTGAATCAGGATTATCGTCTTAAACAGCCCCGGAAATAAACTGAAGTGATTCTGTGTATGTATAAAGCTTGCTTTAAACAGTTGATAATCACTTTTCTGCCGATTATCTTTTTGTTGTTTTCCTGTGACTCAGACAAACAAAAAGTAGTGCGTCCGGCAACTTTAA
This sequence comes from uncultured Bacteroidales bacterium, assembly GCA_964550455.1. Taxonomy (GTDB): domain Bacteria; phylum Bacteroidota; class Bacteroidia; order Bacteroidales; family JAAYJT01; genus JAAYJT01. The sequence continues at coordinate 5,849 of CAZJZG010000060.1, forward strand.
TCAGTAAGGATTCTATGCCCCTTATACTAACTGATGTGCATCTTATAGAAGCTGTGTTATCAGGAAAACAGATGGAGAAAAATCTGATTGCAGGATTAACGCAAATCTATTACGATTCGCTTTTTACTAAATACAATATTACCAGAACAGCTTTTGACAGCAGCTTGTATTATTATAGCCAGGATCCCAAAGCATTTAATGCTATTTATGATATAGTGATCAGTAATTTAATGAAAATTGAAACTGATTCAATCAGGTCTGATAGTATCGCTATTATTGAAACTAACGACAGCCTTGCCGATCTCTAATCCTGAAAGTTATATTTTTTCTGCCGTTGCTGTGAAGGTTATCTCGTCGGCACCATCGTTAATTGTATATGTCCAGTTCATAGTTCCGGTAGATGAATATGTGCCACTACCTTGAATCCTGATAGATGCAACTGTTTGATTTTCAACAGATATTCTGTTTGTTGTAACTATTCCATGGGTTGTATAGAAATTTCCCAGATTTCCAAAATTCTTTAGTAAAACCTGTGCTGAATTAGTGGGATCTTTGCTTATTAATACACTGTAAAATGCAAGATCACTTTTTTTCTTTTCATCTTCATTGAATTTCCATGTACCAATAAACTTATCACGCGGATCATCAGTGTCAGGCTCAACATCTATGAGTTCGCATGCCGGAAACAAAACCAGCATTAAAGCTATAAATAAAACATATTTTTGTGCCCTTACGCTCATTGCTTTATGATGGGGTTATTTAATACTATTAAGCACACAAAAATAATAAAAAAAGAAAGGCTTCGTTCAGAAGCCTTTCTTTTTTGTTTCCGGATAATATTTTTGGTAGTATTCGCACTTAGCAGGCTAACCAACAAAACCTGAAAAGTGGTTTTTTAAAGCGCAGTAAACCAGTGTGATTTTAGCGTATGGAGGCGTAATGAGTAATTATAATGACTACTACCAAAGAACTTAATTTCCTGAAACACAAATCAATATTTCATGAAAAACAATGCAAAGATGCTACCTTTTTTTGATCTGCCAATTCTAAGTTGTTAATTAAACATAAAAATTCAAGCAAATTGATTTAATAAAAGGGAGAATGATAATTGGCTGATATACAGCTATATGAAAAAAGAATATAAATTTGTATTTAAACATATAAAAAATCTTTATACCTTTGATCCACATGAATTTACATTAGTCCTTTAAATTATATTTATATTTGCTGCCTTAAATATTCAAAGACAAATTGACCTGTTTTTTTATTGTTTTACTTTGAGATGCTTGATTAAACGATAACTGTAAGAATAAAATTATGATAAAGAAAAAAGAATATCTTTTTCAGCTTATTAAATCGCTGACAAAAGAGGAAAAAAGAAATTTCAAGCTTCTTGCCGGAAAATACAACAGTGCTAAGAAAAACAATTATATCAGGTTGTTTAATGCCATTGATAAACAGGATGTATATGATGAAGAAGCTATAAAAAATGAATTTCGTACTGAAACATTTATCAAGCAACTTACAGTTACCAAATATTATTTGCAGCGACAAATTATTAGAAGCCTTCAAAATTTGCATTGCGAGAATTCGGTAGGAATGCTTGTTTTATCTTTACATCAGCAGGTTGCGATACTGTTTGCCAAAGGTCAGTATGAATTATGCCGTGAAATTGTTCAGAAAGGAATAGATGTTAGTTCGCGGCACGAATTGTTTCTTGAAATGATAGGTTTCTTAAAATGGGAGCTTGATCTGATAAACAAAACTAACCTGGCCGACTATAAAATAAGTCTTGAACAATATTTTGAAAGAACCAGCCAGTTACTTAACTGGTATGATATTAATACCAGGGGAAATCATTTAATGAATGAACTTCAAATATTTTCTCTCGACACTCCTACTTTTGGGTTTTATAATTCCCAATATCCGGCTTCAATTGAAAAAATAAATAACTTTATAGATACTGTTGATGTTGATTCATTACCGTTAAAAGCACGTATTAACCTGTTGTATCCCTTAGCGCAGTATTATTTAATGCTCTCTGATTTTAAAGAAGCATACTGTATTTATTATAGGATGTTTGAAGAGCTGAAAGATGAATATCGGCAAAAAATGCTCCATGAGCCTTATATAAACACGCTTACAGGTTTGATATATTCAAGTGGTGCAAGAAAAAAACCGGATACTTTGAAAATTGCTTTGAGTGAATTACAACAGGTTCCGGAAATTAATCTAAGGGTAAAGTACAAAAAAGCTGAGAGCCTGTCTTTTTATCCTTTGTTTTTATGTGCACTGAATGGAGATTTCCATGCCGGTTTTACTGCAATTGAAATTGTTGAAAATTTTCTGGAAACTTATAGCGATGATAATATTTATGCCCAATTCATGTATGCATATTATTATACTGCCTATATTTATTTTGGAGCCGGCAATTTAACGCAAGCATTAAAATACATAAGAAATACCGATGCTTATTATAGTAAGGATCTTCTGCCAAATTTGAGGTTAGCTATTCAGATAATGGAAATGATAATATTTTATGAACAGAAAAAATATGATCTGGCTGATTCGAGGCTTCGTAGATTACAACGGCAAATTCAAAAAGAAACAAACATCAAAACATTCCTCAGCCATTTTCTCAGATATTTCCGTAAACTTATTTTAAGTGGGATGGATCTAACTGAAAATACTCAACATTATCAGCAATTATTGAACAGACTTATGCAAATACCTGTTATAGACCAGATTACAATGCTTATTAATTTTGATTTAATATCCTGGACTCAAAGCAAACTTGAGAATTGTACATTTGGCGAAAAGATAAAGGAAAACTCAGCCCGGTTATTGAGGTAGCAGGTTGTTATTGACTTTAAAAAGCTACAATTAACTATGGTTCAGAACTATTTTAAACATGTTAAGCTAAAGAATACAGGGCTCATCCAATGGTTTCGATAATTCCTGTTTTATACAAAAGTATTTTTTAATATAAAAAGCGGCAGTCAGAATATACATTATTTATAGGACGTCATTGTTTGATAATCATTGTTTTACGACCTTGTTAATCCAGACCGAATCTGAGTTAATTACTTCAATCAGATATATTCCGCAGGGTTTAGCTGTTAAATCAAATTTTGTTTCAACCTGATCAGAAACTATTCTTTCCATGATCAATTGCCCATTAAGATTAAATATTTCCTGACTTGTCCGCCTTATTGAAGTGCTAAAAATATTATATTGATATTCAATTAGTTATTGAGTAAAAAATCTAAATTTGTCGCACTAAGGCATTTTTTTATGTTACATATTCGAATTGTTAACACATCCTCTAAAGCTAAAGCTGTGCAGATTGTGTATTATCATAATAGAAAGCGAATAATTTTTAAACATATTGGATCAGCTCATACAACTGAAGAATTGGATAAGCTAAAAATTATTGCTCAGGATGTTATTGATAATCATCTACCTTTACTTCCTTTATATGAAGAAGTAAAAGCTAATAACTTACTTTATCTGGATGAGGTGGTCTAATGCCTTTGGACAATATTTTATACAAATATAATTGATATTGTT
>CAZJZG010000061.1:0-9030 GCA_964550455.1 uncultured Bacteroidales bacterium
TTAGGGCGTGGACTACCAGGGTATCTAATCCTGTTTGATCCCCACGCTTTCGTGCATGAGCGTCAGTTTCAGTTTAGTAAGCTGCCTTCGCTATCGGTGTTCTGTAGCATATCTAAGCATTTCACCGCTACATGCTACATTCCGCCTACTTCAACTGGACTCAAGAACGATAGTATCAATGGCAGTTTCCTGGTTGAGCCAGGAGATTTCACCACTGACTTGTCGTTCCGCCTGCGCACCCTTTAAACCCAGTAAATCCGGATAACGCTTGCATCCTCCGTATTACCGCGGCTGCTGGCACGGAGTTAGCCGATGCTTATTCTTACGGTACCATCAGCCTCTGACACGTCAGAGGGTTTTTTCCCGTATAAAAGCAGTTTACAACCCGTAGGGCTGTCATCCTGCACGCGGCATGGCTGGGTCAGGCTTGCGCCCATTGCCCAATATTCCTTACTGCTGCCTCCCGTAGGAGTCTGGTCCGTGTCTCAGTACCAGTGTGGGGGATCATCCTCTCAGACCCCCTAAACATCGTAGCCTTGGTGAGCCATTACCTCACCAACTAGCTAATGTCGCGCATGCCCATCTAAAACCATCGGAATTTTGATCTTCAAACCATGCGATTCAAAGATATTATGGAATATTAGCCACGATTTCTCGAGGTTATGTCCCGGTTAAAGGTAGGTTGCATACGTGTTACGCACCCGTGCGCCACTCGCCGGCATCCATTGCTGGACCCGCTGCCGTTCGACTTGCATGTATTAAGCCTGCCGCTAGCGTTCATCCTGAGCCAGGATCAAACTCTTCATTGTAAAAATTTGATCTTAATATCTCAGGTTTTACTCTTCAATTTAATATTAATATTAAAAGGATATTTGCTGCTAAAGTATCACTTCAAACTTTCAAAGAACTTTTTTGTATACCTTTTCAAAAAACGAAAAGGGCTGCAAAGTTAATAATTTTTTTAATATACCAAACTAAATAGTGTTTTTTTTTCGTCCCATCAACTCAAAAATATCTTTCTCCTAAATTTGGGGCTGCAAAGATAGTACATTTAATATTACCACCAAGCATTTTTTAAAAAATTTTTTACTTTTTTTAAATCCTTCCACTAAATCAGGTAATTAGCTTTTCAATGAACTCTGTTTTTCAAAAGCGGGTGCAAAGATACAACTATTTTTATTCCTACAAGCATTTTTTGAAAATATTTTTTACATTTTTTTTAATTCATTCAATATCAACACTATCAAATTCGTCGTTCTTTATTATTTTCAAAAAAAACATTACAATTGTTGTATTAATTCCGGCAATTGTCTTAATGCAGCAAGCTCTCTCCACTTGCGCCGAGCTTCAATTGCAGGTACTCCAAAATACACCCTGTTACCTTCAAGAGTCTTATCAACTGCTGATGTTGCCAGTACTACAGCTCCTTTTTTAATAATAATGTCTTTCTGAACTGCTACCTGCCCCCACAGCACAACGTCATCTTCAATTTTACTGACACCCGCAATCACAACAGCTGAAGCGAACAAACAATTCTTCCCTATTTCAGTATCATGACCAATCTGTATATGATTATCCAGTTTAGTCCCATTGCCTACAATAGTATCGCCCGATACTCCTTTATCTATAGTACAGCATGCGCCTATTTCAACATTATCTTCAATAATAACTCTGCCGCAAGACTCCATCTTTGAATATCCGGAAGGTTTCCGCTGAAAATAAAATGCATCAGCACCTATAACAGTATTTGAATGTATAATAACATTATCACCAATAATACTGTGATCATAAATACTGACATTTGCATGAATCAGACAATTTTTACCAATAATAACATTATTACCAATAAATGCTCCCGGCTGGATTATGGTTCCTTCACCAATGAGGGCTTCAGAACTAATCATTTTATTTGCAGGAACAAAAGGTCTGTATCTTTTCACGATTTTTACGTAATCAGTAAATGGATCATCTGAAAAGATCAGAGCTTTACCTTCAGGTTTTTCCATCTTGGTATTAATAATGATAGTATCTGCATCTGACCCAAGAGCCTTTTTATAATATTTAGGGTGGTCAACAAACGTAATATCACCGGGTTGGACCATATGAATTTCGTTGATACCGCTTATTATGTGATCAGGATCACCATCGTAGTTTGCGGACAAAAAATCAGCAAGCTCCTTAAGAGTAGTTGAGGCAATGAATTTCATATTAATTCAGGATGAAGGATAGAATATCAGGTTTATCAGCCCTTCACACGTTCAGAATAAGTATTTGTACGGGTATCTACCTTAATGCGCTCGCCGGTATCAATGAATAAAGGTACATTGACTATTGCACCTGTTTCAAGTGTAGCAGGCTTCATAGCATTGGTAGCGGTATCGCCTCTGACACCAGGTTCGGCATAAACTATTTCAAGCTCAACGAAAGGTGGCAAATCGCACGTCAGTGGTGTTTCAGTATCGGCATGAAAAGATATTTCAACCTCCTGTCCTTCTTTAAGTAGATCAGGTGCGCTGATAATTTCTTCATTAATGAATGTTTGTTCAAAGGTTTCATTATGCATGAAATGATAACCCGAGTCATCTTTATATAAAAACTGATATTGACGTCTTTCAACTCTTGCCACATCAATCTTAACACCGGCATTAAAAGTATTGGGAACTACTTTCCCGGTTTTAAGGTTCTTCAGTTTTGTTCTGACAAAAGCTGCGCCTTTACCAGGTTTCACATGCTGAAATTCAACTATCGAATATAATTCACCGTTAAACTCGATACATAGACCATTTCTAAAATCTGCTGTTGTAGCCATAAAGAATAAGAGATTTAATTTTTTCTAAAAAGCGTGCAAAATTACTAAATTTCGCCGGATTAAAACAGCTTAGTTTACTTATAATGTTCTATTTCAATCATCTTATCAACCGGAGAGTACTCATTTTCCTGATGATTTGAACAAATTATCGTTAATCTTTCAGCCGAATAACTGGCCAATAATTCACGATACCATTTTATTCCATGTGCATCAAGGTTTGAGCATGGTTCATCAAGAAGAAGTACCGGAGTATGGGTAAAAAAAGCAAGTGCCAGCTTCAGGCGTTGCTTCATACCCGATGAATACTGCTTGACCGGCTTACCATGGATATCAGATATCTGAAGCAGAGACTCAATCTCATTAATATCAATACCGGGAATTAATGGTTTTAAACTAAAATGGAACTTTAACAGTTCACTGATATTGAAATCCTCAATGAGTTCCAGATAAGGAGCTGCAATTGAGATATATTTATAATGTATATCAACCGGAATTTCTTTATCAGAAACTTTAAAAAGCACCTTTCCATTTGAGGGAACGCGAAATCCGGCAATGATTTGCAGAAGTGTTGATTTACCTGAACCGTTTCTACCCAGTATTACATAACGCTTACCTTGTTCGAACTCATAACTCAGCCCATCAAATATCCATTGTTTATTAAAACGCTTTCCGAGGTTTTCAAGGATAATTTGCATAGAAACAACAGATTTAAAGAAAGAAAGCTAAACTATTAAATCAACTGGCTTATTCACTTTTGCATGATTCAATTACAGAGAAAAATTTCAGGCTTATTATCCCTCTGAGTCTGTTTCTTTTAATTTACTGAACCCCTTCATAATACCTCTTTGTGAACCAGCAATGAAAGTCAGGATTTCATCACGCTCGGAAGTTGCAGGAAAATTAGCTTCAATTATACGAAATGCTTGTGTTACATTATTATTTTTAAGAAATATCTGTCGGTATATGTTCTGGATTTCATTAATCTGCTCATTACTAAATCCTCTTCTACGTAACCCAATTGAATTGACTCCAGCATAAGACAGTGGTTCGCGTGCTGCTTTTGTGAACGGGGGTACATCTTTGCGCACAAGCGATCCACCTGCTATCATCACATGCGAACCTATATGAACAAACTGATGTACGGCAGAAAGTCCGCCAAGAATTGCCCAATCGTCAATTACAATATGTCCGGCAAGATTGACCACATTAGCCAGAATGCAGTTCTTTCCTATTATGCAATCGTGTGCAATATGAACATACGCCATTAAGAGTGTGTTATCACCCACAACTGTTTCCCAGTTAGCTTTGGTGGCACGGTTCACAGTAACAAATTCGCGGATTGTAACGTTGTCGCCAATTTTAACGATTGTATCCTCACCATTAAATTTCAAATCCTGAGGAATTGCAGAAATAACAGCTCCGGGGAAAATTCGGCAGTTTTTTCCGATACGCGCTCCTTCCATTATGGTTACATTTGAACCTATCCAGGTACCTTCGCCAATTTCAACATTCTTTTGGATATTAACAAATGGCTCAATTACAACATTTTCTGCAATTTTTGCCTCCGGGTGAACATGTGCCAGTGGTTGATTCATCACTATATATAATAATGTATGGTTTTAATAATCGGTTTTCTTGACAATTTGTGCTATCAAATTAGCTTCGGTAACAATTTTTCTTCCTACCCAGGCTGTTCCTTTCATATGACAAATACCGCGCCGGAAAGGTGACAAAAGTTCAAGTTTAAATATTAAAGTATCACCTGGTACTACTTTCTGGCGAAATCTGACATCTTCAATCTTTAAAAAATAAGTGTTGTAGTTTTCAGGGTCAGGAACGCTGTTTAATACAAAAACACCACCTGTCTGGGCAAGAGCCTCAACCTGTAATACTCCCGGCATAAGTGGTTCGTCAGGGAAATGACCTACAAAGTAAGGTTCGTTCAATGTAACGTTTTTCATGCCAATTATATAATCTTCACCGATCTCAAGGATTTTATCAACTAAAAGAAACGGCGGACGATGCGGTAGTATCCTCTTTATCTGATTAATATCAAATAATGGTGGTTTGTCAAGGTCATAACATGGTGCAAGAGGTTGCTTGGACACCTCTCTGATATGTTTTCTTATCAGTTTGGCAAACTGAACATTTGAAGTATGCCCAGGTCGGGTAGCAATTATATGAGCTTTTAATGGTACACCTATCAATGCAAGATCGCCGACCACGTCGAGCAACTTGTGGCGTGCTGGTTCGTTTGGGAAATATAGTTCCAGATTATTGAGAATACCTTCTTTAAGTACTTCAATCCTCGGCTTATTAAAAAACTGCGCCAAACGGTCAAGTTCAGCCTGACCAATCAAACGGTTTACAAATACTATAGCGTTGTTGAGGTCTCCGCCTTTGATAAGGTTATTATGAATCAGGTACTCCAGTTCGTGAAGAAATACAAAAGTACGGCAAGATGCTATTTCCGATTTAAAATCGCTTAATTTATTAAGAATGGCATTTTGTGTTCCAAGTACATTCTCATCATAATCAATCATTACTGATATCCTGTATTCATTACTTGGAATAGCCAATAATTCAATCTTTTGATCTGGATTTGTATAAGATATATTTGAATCAAGCTCATACCAGATTTTTTCTTCTTTTTGGTCTATAATCCCAACCTTTTCAATTGCTTCAACATATTGTCTGGCACTTCCGTCGAGTATTGGTGTCTCAATTCCATCCAATTCAATTATCAGATTATCAATTCCCATACCCACACATGCAGCAAGGGCATGTTCAACCGTGTTAATGCGAACCCCGTTTTGTTCGAGGCTGGTACCACGATTGGTGTCAACAACATTTTCAACACTTGCATCAACAACCGGATGACCTTCAAGATCAATACGTTGAAACTTTAAACCATGATTTTCGGGTGCTGGTTTAAAAGTAAGTGTTACTGTTTTGCCAGTATGCAATCCGGCACCTGATACAGATACCGGCTGCTTTATAGTTTTCTGTTTCTCTCTCATAGTCGGCAAAGGTATAAAAATTTAAATGTACCACATAAAGTCAAAAAGTTTGAGTTTATGTTATAGCAACCTTGTGACTATAGACAAAGTCTATCAATGCACACATAAAGCACTGATTAACAACATCTACCCTAAAAACAGAAACATTATTAGAATCAAAGTTTATGGATTGGCAGATTGAAAAAAACAAGAAGATCCTCGGGGTTATTCTAAAATTTTCTTTTTCAATTTTTGAATATCGTCAGCAAGCTGGCTCAGATTTTTAAAATATACTGCTGATTTTTTAAAAACTGAAGCGTCAATGGCAGGCGTACCTATTACAATATGCCCGGGTTTTCGTATGCTTGATGAAATTCCCGATTGGGCTCCTATTTTAACATTATCGGCAATTGTAATATGTCCTACTATACCCACCTGACCACCAAACATGCAGTTTTTACCAATTCTGGTACTTCCTGAAATTCCGGTTTGTGCTGCAATTACAGTATTTTCTCCAATTTCCACATTATGGGCTATCTGAATAAGATTATCGAGTTTTACGCCTCTGCGTATAATGGTGGAACCCAATGTAGCCCGGTCAATTGTAGTGTTCGAACCAATTTCAACATCGTCTTCAATTATAACATTCCCGATCTGTGCAACTTTCCTGTAGTTACTATCCTCCTGAGGTGCAAAACCAAATCCGTCTCCTCCAATTACAACTCCCGCATGAATAATACAATTTTTACCAATTACTGAGTCATTAAGGATTTTTACCCCGGGATATATAATCGTATCATCTCCTATTTTTACGTTGGGTCCAATAAAGACCTGTGGGAAGATTTTCACATTATGCCCTATGACCACATTATCACTTATTACAGCAAAATCGCCTATATAAACTTCATTTCCAATAGTACTGGTTTCTGAAACAGCAGCATTGGCTGACACTCCTTTTTTATTAAATTTTACTTTATCATACATTTCTAAAAGCCTTGCAAATGCATCATAAACATTGTCAACCCTTATAAGGGTGCTTGTAATTTTTTGTTCGGGTACAAAGCTTTTAGAAACTATAACAATACTTGCCTGTGTAGTATATATATAAGGAGTATATAAAAGGTTTGCCAGAAATGTGAGTGAACCGGGCTCACCTGATTCAATTTTTGATAATTTATGTATGCTCACATTCGGATCACCTTCAATTGTGCCATTCAGGAATTTGGCAATCTGATCTGCTGTATAAGTCATAAAATCAAGCTACTTATGAAAATGAATATTTTCGGTTATGGTATTTCTTTGGTTTCAAATAACGAGCGCAAGGTAGGAATTATTCTTAAATAAAGATTGTTTTCTTTAAAAAAACCAAACTATTATTGTATAAACACATGGCAATCAATCACAAAACTCAACTTCTGACCAATAATATAATTAAATCAGAAGGGATGCTTATTTTTGCGCCTTATAACAGTTTTTCATGAACCATGATGAAGCTTAAACACCGAAAACAGGCATTTGTAGCTTTGGGTGATGCAATCAGAACATTCCTGCAGGATTATAATTTGCAAAATAAAAAACCTGACTTCAACTATTATAATGAACTGATACATCAATCAATTGAAAAATCAATAGAAAATAATCAATGGTTTATACGGCAACATATTTTGTATGCTTTACAGGCAATCAGCAATATGCTTACTTTTAAGAATCTTGATTCCTGGCTGGAACATTACGTCTTAAACAGCAATCATGATAAAAAGCCATTAGAGATCGGTGTTATCAATGCCGGAAATATTCCTGCTGTTGGTTTTCATGATTTTTTAACAGTACTCATCACCGGAAACAAGTATGCCGGTAAACTTTCGTCAGATGATCCTTATCTGTTACCTTGTTTTGCTGAAATATTAATAAATATTGATAAGAAATTCTCTGACCTTATTACTTTTCATCCAGAAATTCCTCTTAATGCTGATGCTGTAATAGCAACAGGAAGCAATAATACAGCAAGATATTTTGATTTCTTTTATGGTTCGAAACCACATATTTTCAGGCAAAACCGTAATGGAATTGCAATTTTATCAGGTAAAGAAACTGAATTACAATTAATTGATCTGACCAGAGATATTTTCATGCATTTCGGGCTGGGCTGCAGAAATGTTTCAAAACTATACATTCCTGTTGACTATGATTTTAAAAATTTGCTTAAAGCCTTTAAAACTGCGGGTTACGTTTTAAACCACAAACCATTTATGAATAATTATCGCTATCAGAAGGCTTTAAACTCTATGCAGGAAAACACAGTTATTGATAATGGTTATATACTTTTAATCAATTCCTCGCTAATTTCTTCACAACCTGCTACTCTGCATTATGAATTTTATGATGAAAACAAAAATCTTAATTCCCTGATAAACAATCATAAACATGAAATACAATGCATAACAGGTTTGCCTTTTTTGCTTTATAAAACTATTGATTTTGGAAAAACCCAGGAGCCGGCATTAAGCGATTATGCTGATGGTATTGACACAATAAAGTTTATAAACGATTTAAGATTCAATCAATAGGGTTCTCGATCATTTCAATTATCCGTTCAATGCTTTTTTCGGCATTGTCAAAGTCTATTTTAAAAATCTCATCAGCTTCACGAGAGTCGAATATATAATACTCCTGAATTACTTTCGGAACAGTAACAAAATCACAAACTTATAGAGACATTCTACTTTATTCAGAAAAAATAAAGTATTAAAAACCAATTTGAAACAGGTTCAGTGTAATCAACAAGAGTTAAAGCCAAAACTTGAATTCCGCCTTAAATAATGCAATAAAAATTTAATTCTTAATTTTTTAATCTGATTTGCGGTTTTCTCAGTTTTTTTTATTATCTTAGCAACCCAAATTTCAACTTATGTTACGCAGTTACGCAGTTACGCAGTTACGCAGTTACGCAGTTACGCAGTTACGCAAATACTCAAGTGCGTTGGTACACAGGTACACGATCATACATTGTTTCCTGCTATTTAAAAATAATTTTGCTTTTTATTTATTTGATGTTATAGGGTATAATAAAATCTATCCACCATAAAATAAAATGAATTATCCGTACCCAATTTTATTATCATAATTATTCTTAAATCTTATAAATCAAGTTTTTATGAAAAAAAATGCCCAAATCCCAAAATTACTTTTGCTTGCACTGTTATTGATCCCTTTTACGGGTAA
>CAZJZG010000062.1:0-8188 GCA_964550455.1 uncultured Bacteroidales bacterium
TTGCGAATTAATTTATTATTGTATTATTCAAGGCGGATAAGTCAGGAGGGAATAATAATGTATTTTGTCTTTAAGCCTGTTGTACAAGTCCTTGTTGTGTGCTTAAAAACCTGTTTAAGCAAACTCTAAAAGGTTCTTATACCGTTTTGAAAAATATAACAGACCAATTTTACCGGATAGCAAAATATAACAGACCAATTATCGCTCCTCTCAATTGTTCTGAATGTTTTAACCACCGGCATTAACGATTGTAATTTACAAAACAGTTTGGACTATTTTGTAAATACAATTCGTGTTATTTTATCTCTGAAAGAAAGCGAATTGGCTTTAGAAGAGAAAGATAGAATTGAATTATGGCTGAAAAAGCGATTATCAAGCGAAAGAGTAAAAGTTATTTACGAATAAGCCAGATACCGGGATAGACAATCTTCAAAAAAACATCAGTTTCTTACAATTGAACAAGAAGAACTTCTTTTTTGCCGTTTCTCATTACTTCAACAATAACGGTGTCGCCGGCATTCAGGGTATTTAATCTTGCCATATAATCATAAATATTTCCAACCTGCAATCCGTTCATTGCTATTATAACATCACCTTTCAGTATTCCTGCTCTTGCTGCAGATCCTTCCTTCCTGACCCCATCAACTCTGAGACCCTGATTTGTTGAAGCATAGTCGGGGATTATGCCAAGAGTTATTTTATATCCTCTTCCCATACCAGTACGGGTCATGGTGCCACTTTCGGTAAATGTAAGATTTTCAGTGCGGTCAGCCAGATAATTGCTTAAATCATACACAAAATCAGAGATAGCTTCAAGCCCTGCAATATTTATTTTATCCCAGGTGTCGAGAGGAGTGTGATAATCTTCATGAGCGCCGGTGGTGAAAAATAATACCGGGATAGAAGCAGCATAAAAGGCAGCATGGTCAGAAGGTCCGTAACCATCGGGCTGACGGTTTATTTTGAATGGAAGGTCATTTTCAAATAAAGATAATATCTCATCCATTTCTTTTGCTGTTCCGGTACCACCTATGGTAAGAACTGAGTCTTCCTTAAGTCTGCCGATCATATCAAGATTAATCATGGTTTTGATTTGTGAGGCAGGTACAGGCAAATTGCTTACAAAATATTTTGAACCTACCAGTCCCATTTCTTCAGCACCGAAAGATACAAACAAAATACTGCGTTTGCTCCGGGATTGTTTTGAAGCCATATTCGAAGCTAGTTCCAGTAAAGCAGCTACTCCCGATGCATTATCATCAGCTCCGTGATGTACGGCTTTTGAATCAGGCATTCTTGAGCCTGAGCCTGTTCCACCCATTCCAAGATGATCGTGATGGGCTCCTATGACTATATATTCTTCACTCATCTCATTGCTGTTTCCGTGAAGTATTGCAACAACATTCTGAGTGCTTACTTTAACATATTCCAGGCTCACCTTTGCTTTTATATCTGTAAATGCTTCGAACGAAAACGGCTGTAATGATGCCTGTAATTCTTTTTCAATATCCTCAATTGTAAAACCTCTTCCTGAAATTAAATGATCTGCCAGCTTACGGGTAATATTAATGACCGGTATGCCTGCATCAGATGCATTTTTATCATAATACGCCGGCATTAACTTGTCTTCTTTGTCCTGTCCGGTGCCTTTAACAAGTAATAAACCTATGGCACCACGATCACGGGCGTTTAATGCCTTCTGTCTGTCAGAAGAATGGGCAATAAATTCACTTTTAGGATTATCTGGTTCGGGATCGCCGGTGAGTGAAAGAACCCATTTCCCTTTTACGTCAATATCTGAGTAATCATCCCATTTATCAGGCATAACTATACTGTAGCCCACAAAGACTACATGGCCGGATGCGGTTGCATTTGCCGAAAAAGAAAGAGGAATGAAATCTTTTTTTAGAGTGGCATTATAGTTTTCAGTAACTAAGTAATTTTCGCCAATAAGTTTAACACCGGTAACGACTTCAAACGATTGGAAACCTTTATCATAAATGAGTTCCAATCCTGCATTTGCGAAATGATCCCTGATATATTCAGCAGCAAGCCTGTTACCTTCAGTGCCGGGGTATCTTCCTTGCAGTTTGTCGCTGCTAAGATATTTAATATGTTGTAAAGAGTTTTTTTCGGAAAAGGATTGTGCATTAAGCTGCCAGAATGTTCCATAAAATATTAGGGTAGCTGTAATTATTTTTAGAAAACGCATGTTGTTTAATTTATTTTAAACTCTTTTTTCAGAATGCCTGTCCATTTTTCAATTCTTGTGCTTGTTAGTTCAGGCTGTGAATCATCGTCAATGGCGAGCCCTACAAATTGCCCGTCTTTTTCGGCTGAGGAAAAATAATACTCATAGCCGGTAATAGGCCAAAAGCCGACAACAACCGATTTATCAGGAAGGCGACAATAAATGGTTCCCATGCCATCAACAAAACTCTCAGGATAGATTTTCTGATCGCCAAGGCCAAATAAAGCAACTTTTTTGCCTTTGAAATCTATTTCCGAAAGGCTGTCAATAAACATTTCCCAATCGCGGTGCATGTCGCCAATACCCCATGCAGATGTTCCAAGGATAAGAAATTCGTGTTTTTCAATGTCCTTGGGTTTTACATTTGCAATGTTATGCATATCAACATTGGCTTTACCCATAGCATCCCTGATCAGGGATGTAACTTTATGTGTGCTGCCCTTGGGACTGCCGCTATAAAATAATCCAATTTTAGCCATATTATTTTTAGTGCTTTTATTATTACGTTCAATTAACGCTGATTATTGCTTTATGTTCACCAGAAGCGGATTACTCAGGTTTGCAGATTAATGATTCACAAAAAATCATTTACTCGCAGTTGTAACAAATATTTGAGTCAGGCGTCATATTGTTGTAAATTCGATATTTCTATTTTATTTAATTCCAATTTTACAATGAAAACTCTGAAATTTTATAACAAGTGCAAATCTAAATTATTTATTGTTACTTTTTTCTTAACAACATTTATGTTGTGTGTAAATAATGAAAGCAAGGCTTATGAATTTAATTTCCCGATTCTTCAGGCTGAACCGGAGATTGATGATATTCCATTTGATACTCATGAAATTTCTGTTAACTTTTGGTTCGAAAATGCAATAGCTGATATCAGAACCCCGGCTGAAAATTATGTTGAAGACATTTCTTTTGATACTCACGAAATAGTGGTGAACAAACTATTCGAAAATTTAATATCAAATATCAGATTGCCGGCTGAAGACTACGTTGATGACGTTCCATTCAATACACGCGAAATAGTTGTTAATTATTGGTTTGAAAAGGCTATATCCAATATTGTTCTTCCTGCTGAAGGATTTGTTAATGATGTGCCTTTTGAAACCTCAGTGGTGGTAGCAAAGTTTAATGAGATAAAAGCATTGCAGACTAAGAATACCAAAAATTCTTTTTTCCCCGAGAAGGCTGTAAATCCCAATAATAAACCAGCTAAAATCAAATTGATGCCAATAATTATTCTTTCATTTATTGGTGTTCTGAGCTTTATTTTTGTTAGTAGAAAGCATCACATAATCAATATGAATGAAGGGAAATGATTTTTAGCAGGGTTGTCAGTTTTCTAACATGTCCTTTTGGGTTCGGTAATTTAAATTTTCGTATTAATCATTTAATTGAATAACACTGATAGCTGATTTTCCCGGACTTTAAATGTTTTTTACAAAATAAAATCCCGGACTTAAGCATCAAGATTATGAGCTAAAGCCCGGGAATAAAAATCAGAGGGGTGTTATCCTCTTTTCAGAGAATAATATTATTTATTGAGAATAAGGTTAATAGTTCCAATAATGTCATGCAAATTAATTTCTCCATCTCCATTAATATCAGCATTTTCAAAGCAGAATGGCTGGGGATTATGACCAAGAACGTAATTACTTATGGCTATTGCATCCAGAACATCTACAGAACCATCACAGTTGGCGTCGCCCGGTAAAGCAGGACTTGACCCTGAGAATTCCATCAGGAAGGAAATATCCTGTCCTTCGGGTGTAATAGCAGCTCCAATAACCTTGTTTCCATCAGGGGTAGCATGGTTAATACTATAGAAAGTCCATGCCTGAGCGTTTGGCAAACCACGGCTTTCAGCATAATCATTAAAGGTGATCATATTGCCCTGGTTGTCTCTTACAAAAGCTCTGCGTCCCCATGGAATAGGAGGAAACATTTCATTATTAAATCCAAAAACAGTTCCGTCATTTGTAACACAGGTTGGTGACATTGTGCCGGTATTAATTGAATTAGGGAAGGTAACCAGTGGGCTGTCAACTGACCATATGAAACCAAGTGAACCAATTGTTCCGGTTACATAGTTTCCATCAGCCGAAGCACCAAATGCCTCACCGCCTTGAGTGTTATCAATGAAGATTATTTGATTATTATACCATATTGCCGGTGTTCTTGGAAAAGATGTTTGTGCCCATCCATAAATTTTGGATCCGTCAGCACTAACGCCTGAAGCTCTCGAACCTCCAGAATGTAAATTGCCAATCATATCATATCCACCTTCCGGTGTCCATTTGAAAGCTTTATAATCAGTGTAAGAAATATATTGCATTCCAGCTACTATGTTGTTATCAGCACTGATACCCCATCCTGAGCTGTAATCAGTAGAAAAAAGATTTGCGGCAGGATTCATACCAAGAAATTCCCAGTTCTGGGTTACAGGGCTCCATGTTCCGGCGCACTGAACAGGGTCACCATTCCAGGTAACATCAGGGTTTTCAAAATAACCGGCAATAACTCCACTATCAGAAATACCATTACCTGTTGCATCTCCCAAAGGAATTAAACCGGTAGCTTCTGACCAGAAAGCACCCCCTCCACCGAATCCGGAAACTAAAACATATTGCCCGTCAGTTGACATATAATAAGGGAAAGCGTGCTCGTTAACTAAAATAGTAATTTGTACCTCATCTCTGCCGGTATTGTATTTGGTAGTGGGAAATGCGTCAAATTCAAATGATTTGTTAATAGCCGGAGAGTCAATCCTGTTCAATAGGGTGTTGAACAAAGGATTTTCATTGTCGGTTTGCTGAGCTTTTACTACTAATGCACCTAAACTGAAAGATGCAAGAAGGATCATTGCTAAAAATAGCTTTTTCATCATGTTTTGATTTAATTGATTAATAACTAAAAAAATAATACACCATTGGTGCTTTTTAAAAACTTTGCAAAGATCAGAAAAATGTCTTTTATAAATTAAAAACCAGTACTATTTCTGACATAATTTTAGTATTAATGACTGCTACATTTATACTACAAATTCCACTAATGTTTTGATAATCAGTTGTTAATGTTATTGTCTTTGAAAACAGGATGATTCCCTATTCACGGTCTGGTATCTTAAAATTTAATGCCAGATTAAAATTAGTATTGGTAATTCTTATTCCACATTCTTCTTTATTCGAGGAGAATTATGTTTAATTGGTGATATATTTATAAAATCAGTAACTAAATCAACTGATTGAGCTTTTCTTTTTAATTTTACAAATTGAAAACTTTTACAATTCTATCATGAGACATGTTCTGTTAGCCGGTATCGTTTGCTTAATATCAATTGTACCGGTATTCGGCAATAATATAATGAAGATTAATAATGTTACTGCAATAGCCGGTGAAGATATTACAGTGGATCTGGAAATTATAAATGAAGATCAGTTTGTTGCTTTTCAGCTTGACATTCCGCTACCTGCAGGCTTTGATTATGTTTCTGGTTCAGCACAATTAAATCCTGAACGCAAGGTAGATCATCAGATACAGGCAAATATTCTGCCTTCAACCAATATTTTTCGATGCATAGCATTTTCTTTTGTGAACACACCATTTATAGGAAATGAAGGCGTTGTAGCGTCATTTGCTTTTTCAACTCCGCCATCAGGAGGTATTTATACATTTGCCATACAGGATGCTGTTATCAGTAATGCCAGCGCACAGAATATTTTGAGTGGAGTAATCAATGGAACAATAACCCTTATAGGGTCTCAGGTTTATACAGTAACATTTTTAATAACTGACCCTGACCAGAATCTGATTTCAGATGCAAGCATAATCTTCAATTCCATTACCTATTCACCCGGAGACTATATTATTCACGGCATTGCGCCAGGAGAATATGACTACATTGTAGAAAAGGAAGGTTATCAAAGCACTTCCGGAACAGTTATCATAACATATGAAAATGTAACTGTAAATGTTATCCTTGAACCTGTTATCTCTCAGAATATCATGCAGTTATCAGATGTTACTGCAATAGCCGGTGAAGATATTACAGTTGACCTGGAAATTATAAATGAAGATCAGTTTGTTGCTTTTCAGCTTGACATTCCACTACCTGCAGGTTTTGATTATGTTTCTGGTTCAGCACAATTAAATCCTGAACGCAAGGTAGATCATCAGATACAGGCAAATATTCTGCCTTCAACCAATATTTTTCGATGCATAGCATTTTCTTTTGTGAACACACCATTTATAGGAAATGAAGGCGTTGTAGCGTCATTTGCTTTTTCAACTCCGCCATCAGGAGGTATTTATACATTTGCCATACAGGATGCTGTTATCAGTAATGCCAGCGCACAGAATATTTTGAGTGGAGTAATCAATGGAACAATAACCCTTATAGGGTCTCAGGTTTATACAGTAACATTTTTAATAACTGACCCTGACCAGAATCTGATTTCAGATGCAAGCATAATCTTCAATTCCATTACCTATTCACCCGGAGACTATATTATTCACGGCATTGCGCCAGGAGAATATGACTACATTGTAGAAAAGGAAGGTTATCAAAGCACTTCCGGAACAGTTATCATAACATATGAAAATGTAACTGTAAATGTTATCCTTGAACCTGTTATCTCTCAGAATATCATGCAGTTATCAGATGTTACTGCAATAGCCGGTGAAGATATTACAGTTGACCTGGAAATTATAAATGAAGATCAGTTTGTTGCTTTTCAGCTTGACATTCCACTACCTGCAGGTTTTGATTATGTTTCTGGTTCAGCACAATTAAATCCTGAACGCAAGGTAGATCATCAGATACAGGCAAATATTCTGCCTTCAACCAATATTTTTCGATGCATAGCATTTTCTTTTGTGAACACACCATTTATAGGAAATGAAGGCGTTGTAGCGTCATTTGCTTTTTCAACTCCGCCATCAGGAGGTATTTATACATTTGCCATACAGGATGCTGTTATCAGTAATGCCAGCGCACAGAATATTTTGAGTGGAGTAATCAATGGAACAATAACCCTTATAGGGTCTCAGGTTTATACAGTAACATTTTTAATAACTGACCCTGACCAGAATCTGATTTCAGATGCAAGCATAATCTTCAATTCCATTACCTATTCACCCGGAGACTATATTATTCACGGCATTGCGCCAGGAGAATATGACTACATTGTAGAAAAGGAAGGTTATCAAAGCACTTCCGGAACAGTTATCATAACATATGAAAATGTAACTGTAAATGTTATCCTTGAACCTGTTATCTCTCAGAATATCATGCAGTTATCAGATGTTACTGCAATAGCCGGTGAAGATATTACAGTTGACCTGGAAATTATAAATGAAGATCAGTTTGTTGCTTTTCAGCTTGACATTCCACTACCTGCAGGTTTTGATTATGTTTCTGGTTCAGCACAATTAAATCCTGAACGCAAGGTAGATCATCAGATACAGGCAAATATTCTGCCTTCAACCAATATTTTTCGATGCATAGCATTTTCTTTTGTGAACACACCATTTATAGGAAATGAAGGCGTTGTAGCGTCATTTGCTTTTTCAACTCCGCCATCAGGAGGTATTTGTACATTTGCCATACAGGATGCTGTTATCAGTAATGCCAGCGCACAAAATATTATTTCAGAAACTATTGATGGAATAATCACATTGTTGGATCCTGTTTTGGAATACGTCCTGTTTTTGTATGCCAATCCTGAAGAAGGTGGTATCATTAGCGGATATGGAATTTATAATGTCGGAGATTCAGTTAATATAAGCGCAATCCCAAATATAGGCTGGAATTTTGTTAACTGGACAGATGTTGAAGGTAATCTCATATCCAATCTGCCTGAACACATTTTCTCAATGCCTGCCGAAAATCTTACTTTAGTCGCTAATTTTGAAATGACAGGCTATACT
>CAZJZG010000063.1:0-7475 GCA_964550455.1 uncultured Bacteroidales bacterium
ACCTTGTAAGCTAAACTCAATTGCCAATGACCTTTGATAAATAACTTCCTGAAATCCATTCCCTAATTGGTTATGCACTTCCATAGCGCATCCAATGATTTTGTGGGTCAGTTTATTTATTTCATCCACATTCATCGTGGTTATCCTTTTATCTTAAAAATCATGTTCAGACATCATAAGCTTTCAATCCGCTTATTTCACGCCCTTCGGCTTTCTTTTTTAAAATAGATGTCAAGTCTTCCATCAATGCCAATTCTCTTTTTGTGCGTTCCTTCCAACTCAAGTCAAAAGGCTCAAATAGTTCACTTAATTTTTCGGCATCAAAAATCAGTCGGCTAATTATTGCATCTGTAAATTGCTGCAATGCTGAAAATTCCAGACCGTTACGCTGGGCTATCCCGGCTAATTTTTTAGCCATCTTTTCTTCCTTGAATTTTTGATAACCGTCTTTTATCTCATGCTCGTTTAAAGCCTTGCCAACCTCCAATTCATTAATGTAGTCAATAATATCTTCGCGTTCTTCCATCAGGTTAGCACTACTACTTAACACACCAATTAATTGCTCGCGGGTCATTTTCTGCTTTTTCGGTGTGTCTTGTGTGTATCTGGCAATCAGGTTCATGATGTAGTCATAATCTATTACCGAAGAAGCAAACAATACAAATTCAAAATCCAACTGCTGGATGCTTTCGGGTGCTTGGTCGCCCTCTTTTTGCTGTATTTCCTTGAGTTGTTTTGCAATTTCCAAATACGAACTTCGGAACGAACGCAGTTGCTCTTCGGGCATCAACTCTTCAATCTTTGCTTTTTGTTCTTCGTTCAGGTCGGTGTATTGGTCAAGCTGTGTTTTCAGGCGTTGCACTTCCTTAAAACGATTGATAAACTCTACACGCGCCGCATCGCCTTTAATGTTGTAAACTTCTTGTGGTTCGGCTACCAGATTTTTGTTTTCCATCCACTTTTCCATTGCCTCAACCGCTTTTTGGTATTTCTGAATTACCTTTGGTGCTGGTTCAACCAACCAAATTTCTTTGGCTCGCTCTGCAACACTTTCACCGCTGAATAAAGCAATGGCTCTGTCAACTTCGGCTTGCTGTTGGCGAAAATCTAAAATATTCCCATATGGTTTGGTGTCATTCAAAATACGGTTAGTGCGGCTGAAAGCCTGAATCAGTCCATGATATTTTAGATTCTTATCAACATATAAGGTGTTCAGGTATTTGCTGTCAAATCCTGTGAGCAACATATCCACCACAATTAATAAATCAATTTTATTTTTGTGTGGATAGTCAGCATTGCTAAATTTTTGAAACTTCATGCGTTGCTGAACATCCTGATAATACAAGTCAAACTCTGTGATTCTATGGTTAGTGCCATACTGCTGGTTGAAATCGCTGATGATGGATTCTAATGCTTCTTTCTTCTTTTCAGGTTCAACTTTATTGTCGGCTTGTTCTTGTTGTAAGTCTTCCTGCAATTGCTGTACATCTTTGTTTCCTTCGGCAGGTGGGGAAAATACACAGGCTATATTTAAAGGAACAAAATCTTCATCTTCTATTAATTTATAGGCCTGAATTTCAGTGAATAGTTCGTAATATTCAATCGCATCATTGATGGAAGCTGTTGCTAATAAAGCGTTAAATCGTTTGCTGTGTGTGGCAGCATTATGTTTTTTCAAAATGGCATTTACGACTGCTTTTTTATGGTCGGTGCTGCCAATATTTACGTTTTTTTCGGGTTTGAAATAGTCAATATGAAAACGCAACACGTTTCTATCTTCTATTGCATGCGTGATAGTGTAGTTGTGTAACGGATTTTGGAAAATGTCCTTTGTGGTTACATAAGAACCAACTGTGCCATCAATTTTCTTGTAAGTTGCATTATCATCAAAAATCGGAGTGCCTGTAAAACCAAATAATTGAGCTTTAGGGAAGAATTCCTTAATAGCTTTGTGATTTTCACCAAATTGTGAACGGTGACACTCATCAAAAATAAACACAATGCGTTTGTTACTAAGAGGAAGCAATCGTTCTTTGTAGTTGTTTGTATTATTTGAATCTAAAGCTAATCCGAGTTTTTGAATAGTTGTAACAATTACTTTATTGGCGTAATCATCTGAAAGCATTCGTCTAACTAAAGTTTTTGTGTTGGTATTTTCCTCAACACAACCTTCCTGAAACTTATTAAACTCTTCTCGGGTTTGTCTATCAAGGTCTTTGCGATCAACTACAAACAAGCATTTTTCAATATTCGGATTATCTTTAAGTAGGGTAGATGCTTTAAAAGAAGTTAGTGTTTTTCCACTTCCCGTTGTGTGCCAGATATAGCCGTTTCCTTTGTGTTCCTGAATAGAATTTACAATTGTCTTAACTGCATAAACCTGATATGGTCGCATAACCAATAACTTTTGTTCACTGGCAACCAATACCATATATTTGCTTATCATTTCGCCAAGAGTGCATTTGCTTAAAAATTTTTCTGTGAAATCATCTAAGTGGGTGATTTTTTTATTATCCTCACTGGCATATTGATAAACTGGCAAAAATTGTTCGTCAGCATTAAAGCTAAAATGAGCATTATTATTGTTGGCAAAATAGTAAGTGTTTGAACGGTTGCTCACAACAAACATCTGCATAAAGCAAAGCAATGAATTAGTGTAGCCATTTCCAGGATCACTTTTATAGTCAACAATTTGCTGCATGGCTTTTCGGGGACTAACCTCCAGGCTTTTTAATTCAATTTGTACAACGGGAATTCCATTTATTAACAAAATTACATCATATCGGTGATGGCTGTAGTTAGTGTTAATTCGTAGCTGATTAATTACCTCAAACTCGTTTTTACACCAGTCTTTGATATTTACTAAAGAGTAATGCAAAGGTGTTCCGTCTTCGCGAGTAAAAGTGTTGATTTCTCTCAGTCGTTTTGAAGATGCAAAAGCATCCGGATTGATAATTTCCTTAAAAAGTCTTTTAAATTCCAAATCGGTCAAGTTTACACGGTTCAACGCCTGAAACTTCTCATGGAAATTCTTTTCAAGCGAAGCCTTGTCCCGAATGTCTGCCCTGTGGGTGTATTTAAGGTCAGTCAATTTGGCAATCAAACTATCTTCTATTTGTACCTCTTTTGTCATCTAAAATTTATATTGGTCAAAGTTGCTTTTTATATCACGTGAATCCGTTTGTGCGTTGGCCAAAAAGCGACTCTTTTTGCATTTCAAAGAGTTGGCTTTTGTGCCAGACAAAGTCAAATGAGCCGCTTTAGGGCTGGCAGATAATTGTTTTAAAAAAGCGGGTAAATATACTTATATCCCATTGAATCATGATGCATTTGTCTTACTAAGAATCCTAATCATTAGCAAATATAAAATAAAAATGAAGAAGTGTAATATACAACCCAACAGATTTCAAGCGATTGAGGGCTTCTTGTTTTAAAGATGTGGATAAAAACTAAGGCTTAACAACAGAATAGCTGATTGTCTGAACGCTAAACCAGGATACCTAAAACATGGTATCAAAAGCATTCTTGCTCAGGATATTATGCGGAAAGCAACAGGTTATAAAAATGCTAATGAGCGAAGCAACTTATTATTACCATCGGCATAATTTACAAAACAGCTTGGACTATTTTGTAAATACAATTCGTATAAGATATTTTGCGCAAAGAAACATTAATATCATTTAGTAGCCTGTAAAAATATCTTTGCTGCACTTAAACGCCAAATATAAGGATTGCAGAATTATCTGAGTTTTTACTTACATTTTTCACCTCTTTCCCCTCTCACTGCGTGATATTTCCATGTATGGCGGAGAGGGGATTGCAGGTGTTGTTCTGTTTTCAGGAGGCAGGCATGCCCGAAGGTGCTATTTGGCTTTCATAAGTTTGTGTGTAAAAACTTTATCATTTACTTTTATTCTGCACAGGTAGATACCTTCCGGCACATTGCCGGCATGCCATTCTGCTTTATGAATTCCGGCAGACAGTTTTTTATTCACAAGGGTGGTGACCAGTTGCCCTAATTGGTTGTAAATGGCAACTTCAACATCTGAAACATTGTTAAGGGTAAACTCAATGGTTATGTTCCCGGTGAAGGGATTGGGGTTACAACTCATGAAAGTCTGTTCATTGCCGGCAGTTATCCCGATTCCAAGTTCTCCGCAAGCTTCCTCCACCTCCTCCGGAGTGTTGCAGCCTGTTTCATTGTCGTAGAAAATGATATCTCCATTTGGTGCTGAAAGATAATCACATATGCTCCGGTAACAGCACCATTGGCAAACTTGCCGCCGCCTAATGCTTCGGCTGTGCCGCCTAATGCTGCTGAAATTGCTATTTTTTCCGCACCGGACATATTAAATCCATTAGTACTTAAATAAGAACCACCCAGCGAAGATACAAAACCTGAGAGAAATCCATGCTCAAATTTTCCACCTTGTTCCCACCGCCTTGCCCCGCTAAAGGTACTGTGTAAAAATTATGAGCCATTTATTCATTTGCAGTTATGATCACCGGGATATTGATTATATCAAAATATCTTGTCAATGAATCATTCAGATAGTCAGTCTTTATCAATTGAAAAATAGAATCTGTTTTATTCGCGCTTAAATTCAAAGGATTATAGATAACTTTCCAGGCAAAACCATCATTTACTTTTTTTACATGATAAAACAGGGTTGTTGAATCTAAGTTAAATGTTGGCAAAATGTGTGTATTAAAGTGATACTGATGAAAACTTCTAAGTTTTCTGCTAAAATGAAACTTTATTATTGTGTCATAGACTATGCGATAATCTTTGAATAATTCGAGATTATACATGCCTCCGTTAGCTACTACTCCATGATGAAAGGAAAATGATTGTATTAAAATGTCATTCTTTGACCATAAATAATCTAAAAGAGAATAATCTTCAGGTTTTATACAGCATTTATCCTTGCTTTTATGATACTTTAGATATATATAAAGGGTATCATCTTCTACCTTCAGTACACTTTTCTTTAAAAACTTACGCATTTTTGTTGAATCAAATGTACGGTAAGGTGGGTTGTACTGTTTCCAATCATCATCAGGAATATCAGCTAAAGCAATAAAATCAGCAATACTATCAGGCATAGTGCGAAAGGCAGTTGCATAACCTTCAATCAGCTCATAAGTAAATTCCTGGTATATAAATAAGTCCTTTTTAAAATTGAAAAACTTAATAAGGATATAGCTTATTACAACAACAAAAACTAAAATGGGCAATAGCAACTTAGGTTTCATATTAATATTTTTTATGAGCTTTTATAAAAGCGTTAAAAGTTTTAAAATCTTCTTTCGCGTGATACTTTATCTGAACTATAAAGCCATCTCCATAATGATGACGGGCCTGAAGCCAAAATCGGCCGCCAATAGTAGCATCAACTTTTGGTTCATAAAATCTCACAACATTCATATCATTCTGAACAGAAAGAATAACATCAACAGTTATAGTTTTATTTCCAATCGTAACTTCAAGGTTTTCTGCTGAATACATGTTATTATCCCAAATTGAGCTACCCCTTTTAATCCCTATATCAAACGAAACAAAAATATCATTTTTATCAAGATTAGTTTCTAATTGTCTGTTTCTTTCCACTCTTTCTTGAAAAGCAGCTTCTTCTATTTTAGTACGTAATAATTTACGATGTTCAGAATTTAATATCTTTGGAATAGCTCCTGTTTGAGGTAAGTACATCAGATGATTAAACATCATCACATACGCTCCGGTAACGGCGCCATTGGCAAACTTGCCACCACCCAATGCTTCAGCTGTGCCGCCTATGGCTGCTGAAATTGCTATTTTTTCCGCACCGGACATATTAAATCCATTAGTACTTAAATAAGAACCACCCAGCGAAGATACAAAACCTGAGAGAAATCCATGCTCAAATTTTCCACCTTGTTCCCACCGCCTTGCCCCGCTAAAGGTACTGTGTAAAAATTATGAGCCATTTATTCATTTGCAGTTATGATCACCGGGATATTGATTATATCAAAATATCTTGTCAATGAATCATTCAGATAGTCAGTCTTTATCAATTGAAAAATAGAATCTGTTTTATTCGCGCTTAAATTCAAAGGATTATAGATAACTTTCCAGGCAAAACCATCATTTACTTTTTTTACATGATAAAACAGGGTTGTTGAATCTAAGTTAAATGTTGGCAAAATGTGTGTATTAAAGTGATACTGATGAAAACTTCTAAGTTTTCTGCTAAAATGAAACTTTATTATTGTGTCATAGACTATGCGATAATCTTTGAATAATTCGAGATTATACATGCCTCCGTTAGCTACTACTCCATGATGAAAGGAAAATGATTGTATTAAAATGTCATTCTTTGACCATAAATAATCTAAAAGAGAATAATCTTCAGGTTTTATACAGCATTTATCCTTGCTTTTATGATACTTTAGATATATATAAAGGGTATCATCTTCTACCTTCAGTACACTTTTCTTTAAAAACTTACGCATTTTTGTTGAATCAAATGTACGGTAAGGTGGGTTGTACTGTTTCCAATCATCATCAGGAATATCAGCTAAAGCAATAAAATCAGCAATACTATCAGGCATAGTGCGAAAGGCAGTTGCATAACCTTCAATCAGCTCATAAGTAAATTCCTGGTATATAAATAAGTCCTTTTTAAAATTGAAAAACTTAATAAGGATATAGCTTATTACAACAACAAAAACTAAAATGGGCAATAGCAACTTAGGTTTCATATTAATATTTTTTATGAGCTTTTATAAAAGCGTTAAAAGTTTTAAAATCTTCTTTCGCGTGATACTTTATCTGAACTATAAAGCCATCTCCATAATGATGACGGGCCTGAAGCCAAAATCGGCCGCCAATAGTAGCATCAACTTTTGGTTCATAAAATCTCACAACATTCATATCATTCTGAACAGAAAGAATAACATCAACAGTTATAGTTTTATTTCCAATCGTAACTTCAAGGTTTTCTGCTGAATACATGTTATTATCCCAAATTGAGCTACCCCTTTTAATCCCTATATCAAACGAAACAAAAATATCATTTTTATCAAGATTAGTTTCTAATTGTCTGTTTCTTTCCACTCTTTCTTGAAAAGCAGCTTCTTCTATTTTAGTACGTAATAATTTACGATGTTCAGAATTTAATATCTTTGGAATAGCTCCTGTTTGAGGTAAGTACATCAGATGATTAAACATCATCACATACGCTCCGGTAACGGCGCCATTGGCAAACTTGCCACCACCCAATGCTTCAGCTGTGCCGCCTATGGCTGCTGAAATTGCTATTTTTTCCGCACCGGACATATTAAATCCATTAGTACTTAAATAAGAACCACCCAGCGAAGATACAAAACCTGTGAGAAATCGGGTGCTTGTATGTAATTATCGGGTGAGAGCATAAGGTAGTGAGGTGGTCTAATGCCTTTGGACAATATTTTATACAAATATAATTGATATTGTT
>CAZJZG010000064.1:0-7147 GCA_964550455.1 uncultured Bacteroidales bacterium
ACAACTTAATTATTTATAAATCAAATATTTAAGCCTTTTCTGAAAGTGCCGAATTTATGGTATTCTTAAATGCTTCGCATTTTGTATCTCAGCCAACTCACTATTTAACAATTCATCACGCAATTAATCAACTGAAGCTCTTATCCTGATATCCTGTTCTTTTAACGTAAGCGGTATTTTATCATGATTCCATACATATATCTTAAGCAATCCCGGGTTATGCCGGTATCGTGAAATTCGTGTCTGAATATGCGCATACATAATTCCTTCAGTGTTTCCGGTATTCAGTTCCTGAGCCTGCCAGAAATCATCACCTGAATCTTCAAGTGAAACGACCAGACTGGCTTTGGTACGGGAATTAAAATAAGCCAGATCAGATTCTATTGAAACATACGTATAACAACTGTCTAAAGCAGCAAACAATGAATTGGTATTGCAAATCCATGTAAATGAAAACCCGCCGCCTTCTGTTATCGCATTATTATTTCCGGCATGACTGATAAAATCAGGAAGCTGGTCATTAATTCCGTCAATATTTTTGTCGTCAAAACTATGATGAAGCGAAACAATTAACGAATCAGAACCGGAATCAGTCTTTCCAAACAATCTCCAGGGATTTGAAATATCATTCTTCTCATCAAATTTAACCTCTACGGCTTCAAACTGATATTGAAATTGTTCTTTGTAATATGCTGACTTGCCATTTCTCAGCCTGATAGCAGTAACAGCAGGTTCAATCTTGTTGCTTTCGGGAAACTGCACGAAAGGATGTATCCATATCCCATCTTCGGCATTTTCAGGAATAAAGCGATATGTAAGCACTTTCCCATTCTCAAAGCTGTAATCAATAAAACAAGGAGCCGATTTATAAACAAAATCCATGATCTTTCCTCGGGTTGTATGTCTTATCCTTACTTTAACCCGTACAATATCAGAATTAGATTCCGGCATCTGAATCCATTTATCCCAACCGGATACCAACAATTCGCCCGTCATCATTTCTTTGAGGTTATTCGTGGGATTTTTCTTAAAAAGCATAAAATCATTGGTTTTCAAAGACAACGAGTAATGATTGAAGACATTCGTGATAGTCAGAGGATTATCATTCAGCAAATATCTCCCGTCAATAGAACCAAAGCCTCCGTTCCATCTGTCCTTAACAAAATGAAGCAGTAAAAACTCCGGAGCTTCGCTGCGGCTGAAGTCTGCTGCACCCAAACTGTCGAGCCAACGGGCAAAGCTTCCGCCCTGCAAGGTTTTACGCGGTTTCCAGTTCAGAGCATTAGCAGGAATATATGAAAGTTCCCAGGGATATACATCAATTTCAGATTTTCCTATAATCTTCAGCACATCCTTATCCAGCCTGCTTTTTTCAAGTTCCTTGTTTGATTTTTCAGCACTTTGAGATATGAATTCTTTATATTTTAAAACTGTGTGGTCAAAATGTCGTAAACCTTTCAAATCAGCCTGTATAGGCTGGTAAGCAGGTATGGTTACATTTTTCATATTGCCTAATAACAAAGCAATATTAATACATGCAATAGCTAATACCCTCCATTTATTATTTTCTGAAAATGCAATCAGGAATACCCAGAAAAAGATAAAAAAATATATCATCATTGAATAATGGTATATATCCTGACGGGTAATTCCGTATTTCCACATTGCAAATGCAGGTAGCACCAGTAACATTATCATAGTACCTGATCTTTTTCCGCTGTTCATAAAAGGTATAATGAAAAGCGTAAGTAAAAACCCTGACATCAGCCACCAGTTATTGTCGGGGAACAAAGCCAGCGCTCCCGAGTATCCGGATGTTAACCTTATGTTTTGCAGGATGAATCTGAATCCCGGACTTATGCCTCCCATAATAAAAGAAGCGGAAATCAAAACAAACACTAACGAAATTAAAACAAGCTGTATTAAGCGTTTATGGATCCTGTATCTGAAGTAATCAAGTATTAACGCCATAGCAAGCACCGGGAAAGCAAGCACTCCTATCGAAGCTTTAATGAATGACCCTGTAACTGCTATCAAAAAAACGGGAATCATATGTATCAGGTTCCTGCTTTCTATCATCGCAAAGGCATGAATAACAATAATTCCGGTGATCAGCAATTCGAGAGGTAAAAACAAACACACAATAAAGGCCGATAATGCTGACAGAATTTTGTATTTTAAGTTTTTTGAAGAATAGTAAAGGAAAGCGGCAATAAACCATAATTTCAGAACAGAATAAAAAATAAGCGCAATCAGGAAATTAGAACCTTCGACAACCGGAAATTTCAGAAATCCCAATACTCCAAGTGGATATACCAATTGCCGAAGCATTGCAGTATCGTTGTGAAACAAGTGATTTAAAGCCCATATATAGGAATTGTCAAGCCCTGTGCCGGTGTAAGGAGTGAATTCAGGAAAACTGAATAAAAATATGAGAATGGTGAAGAAAGCCAGTTTATAAATCGGACTGCATTTTTTAAGTAAAGACCTGAGTATCACCATGTTTACATTAATTAGAACTCCTTTGCAGTAAAGTGCTTTGTCTTTTATCTTATTTATTCCCTGATTTTGGTTCCACACTTTATCATATTGCAAATGTATGCATTATGCTCAGGTAATTTATATTTTCTGATACCGGATTTCATATCCGCAATTTTTATCAATCAAAACAAATACACAGCAAATCGCCTTTTTTGAGTTTCCGTGTACTTATTTAGACTATTTATAAATCTCACAGGATTTTAGTCATACTTGGTTTTAACAATATTTTTGTTTTATTTTTGTCAGAAAATCAATATACGTCAAATAACAACTTTTTCGAAAAAGCATTAAATAAAATGAAGATTATCAGGAAATTATCTCCCCCGCCATCCTGGAGGCTTCCAGTTATCCTTGTATTGGGTATCTTTTTTGGGCTCGGTTTTCTTACGATACATATTTCCAGAGCACCCTCATATCTTTCAGATAAACCCGAAACCTGTATCAACTGTCATGTCATGTATCCGCAATATTCCACCTGGACGCACAGCAGCCACCGTGAAAGAGCTACATGCAGCGATTGCCATGTGCCACAAGATAATTTTTTCAGAACTTATTATTTCAAAGCTGCTGATGGTGCCCGGCATGCTACTATTTTCACTGCACGAATGGAACCTCATGTAATACGGATTAAAAGTGCCGGAAAAACAGCAGTTCAGGAAAATTGCATACGCTGTCATATTGACTTTGTAAGCATGACCAAGCTGGTGGAAGTAACGGCTGGCTCAGCAGCTAAAGGCGAGGGAAAGGTTTGCTGGGATTGTCATCGCGAAGTACCACACGGAACTGTTAACAGCCTTGCAGCAGCACCACATTCACTGATTCCGCGCTTACCTTCAGTATTACCGGATTGGCTTAACAAATATTTGAAAAATAAAAAATAACAAACAGTTTTAAAACTATCATTATGACAAGTATTAAAGAACTAACAGCAAAAAAACCCTGGCTGAACTGGGTTATCTTTCTAACTACCATCGTAGTAGTATTCCTGCTCGGTCTTCTTGCTTCATCAATTGTTGAACGCCGCAGCGAAACAAAGCTATATTTCCAGATGATGCATGAGATCCCTGAATGGGAGCCCCGCAATGAAGTATGGGGTCAAAATTTCCCGCGCGAATATCAGTCGTATATGAATACCGCCGACACTTCATTTCAAAGTAAATATTGCGGTTCGAAAATGATTGATTACCTCGATAAATATCCTGAGCTTGTTGTAATGTGGGCTGGATATGCTTTCTCGCGCGATTATAATCAGGGAAGAGGCCATTATTACGCAATTACCGATATAAATAATACTTTAAGAACCGAAATGCCTCAGCCGGGAACCTGCTGGACATGTAAAAGTACTGATGTTCCGAGGGTTATGAACCAAATTGGGGTAGCTGAATTCTATAAAACAACATGGTTTGATATGGGAGCAGAGATTTCGAACCATATAGGATGTCAGGATTGCCATGACCCCAAAACCATGAACCTGCGTATTACACGCCCGGGATTGGCTGAAGCTTTTGCCCGCCGTGGAAAGAATATTGAAGATGCCACCCATCAGGAAATGCGTACACTGGTTTGTGCCCAATGCCATGTAGAATATTATTTCAAAGGCGAAGGAAAATATCTCACATTTCCATGGGATAACGGCTTTAGTGCCGAAGAAATGGAAGCATATTATGATAGTTTTGAGTTTAGCGACTGGACTCATGCCTTGAGCCGTACACCTATGATAAAAGCTCAGCATCCTGATTACGAAATTTACATGACCGGTGTTCATGCCGACCGCGGAGTTGCCTGTGCCGATTGTCATATGCCCTATAAACGTGACGGTGGCTTAAAATTCACTAACCATCATATTGCAAGTCCGCTCCAGAATGTAGCAGGTTCATGTGTTGTTTGTCATCGTGAAAGTGAAGAAAAACTGATCCAAAATGTTTACGACCGTCAGGATAAAGTACACGACCTCAGACGTATTGCCGAAGCTAACCTTGCAAAAGTACATCTCGAAGCCAAGGTTGCCTGGGATAATGGCGCAACAGAACAGGAAATGAAACCTGTACTCACTTTGATACGTCATGCTCAATGGCGCTGGGATTGGGTGGCTGCTGCAAATGGTCATGGTATTCATTCCACTGCCGAGTGTTTACGCGTATTGGGAACCTCAATCCAAAAATCAAATGAAGCACGTATCCTGCTTACCGAAATATTTATGCGCCAT
This sequence comes from uncultured Bacteroidales bacterium, assembly GCA_964550455.1. Lineage (GTDB taxonomy): Bacteria > Bacteroidota > Bacteroidia > Bacteroidales > JAAYJT01 > JAAYJT01. Next base: position 4,748 of record CAZJZG010000064.1, read on the forward strand.
GGAGTGGAAGTACCTGTTAAACTTCCTGACATAAGTACAAAGGAAAAAGCACAGCAGGTAATAGGGCTGCCTATGGATCAGATAAGGGCAAATAAAAAAGAATTTCTAAAGACTACCTTGCCCGAATGGATTAAGATTGCCGCCGAAAGGGAAGGAAAAATGGGAACTGCTCTTTAAAAAACACTCAGATATTTTGTTAAAGGCTATTTTTGCAGTCGCAAAAACAGCCTTTTATGATTTGTATAAGACGTACCGAAACAGACCCTTATTTTAATATCGCAGCCGAAGAATATGTATTGCACGAATTCACTGACGACTGCTTTATGCTTTGGCGTAACGAACCATCAGTAATTGTTGGCAAACACCAGAATACACTGGCAGAGATAAATTATGATTTTGTCGCTCAAAACAAGATCAAAGTTGTAAGACGTATCAGCGGGGGTGGCGCTGTTTTTCACGACCTCGGCAATATTAACTTTACATTCATAATGAATGGACAACCCGGACAATTGGTTGATTTCAGAAAGTTCACACAGCCGATTATTGATGTACTTGCTACACTGGATATCGAAGCAAAATTCGAAGGCAGGAATGACCTTACAATTGATGGAAAGAAATTCTCAGGCAATGCCGAGCATGTATTTAAAAACCGCGTCCTCCATCATGGAACTCTGCTTTACAGATCAACAATTAACAATCTTGCCGACGCACTGAATGTTGATCCTGATAAATTCAGGGACAAAGCAATAAAATCAGTTCGCAGCAGAGTTACGAATATAAGCGAACATCTGAAGGAAGAACTTGAGATCGAGGACTTTATCTCTCTTGTAATGAACCATATCCTTGAAATGTATCCAAATGCGGAATTATATCAATTCAGCGATCAGGATCGTAAGATTATCCAGGAACTGGTTCAGACCAAATATGGCACCTGGGATTGGAATTATGGTTATTCCCCAAAATATAATTTCAAAAAATCAATCCGTGCCAACGGTGGAAAAGTTGAATTTAATTTTGATGTAAAGGATGGGATCATTGAGAAAGCAAATATTTACGGCGACTTTTTCAGCCGGGCTAACATTCATGATCTTGAACAAGCCCTTATTGGCATCCCGCACCGCGAAAAAGAGGTTCTGAAAGTTCTTGACAGCTTTGAAATCGGGACATATTTTAAAAACATAACTCTGGAAGAACTGATTCCGGCTTTGTTTTAACATACGATCTGCCCATTTTCGTAGGTTCGAACCATTATTAAAACCCTTAGCCCGTATTTAGTTAGCATTTGTTATGAACATTCGGGCGCTGATACTGTTATACGGTATCAAATAAAAATTTTAATGCTATGAAAGAAGCCCAAAAAATATTCGACCGCCTCTGGAGCGATTACACCACTCAGAATCCGGAAGTAAGAAAAGTGTATGATTCATTTGTTGCCAAAGGCGAAGAAGTTCTTAACGATCATATTGCATTCCGCACATTCGACGACCCGAAAGTAAACATTGACGTAATTGCACGCTCTTTTATTAAAGCCGGATATGAATTTCGCAATTCTTATGTTTTTGAACAAAAGCGCTTAAGAGCAAGACATTTTGAACATAAAACATTCCGCGATGCACCAAGGGTTTTTATCAGTGAACTGATGACAAGCGATTTTTCGCCTTATCTACAGGAAAAGGTTAATGAAATAATTGCAAAAATTCCCGATACCATTATAAACAATGATGAGCTTGTTTTTTCAGGCAATGTGTGGGGAAAGCCTTCGTATGAGGTTTATCAGCATCTCCGCGATGAATCGGAATATGCAGCATGGCTGTATGTTTACGGATTCCGTGCGAACCATTTTACAGTTAGCATTAATGGATTAAAGAATTACGATACTATTGAAAAAGTCAATCAGTTCCTGAAAGATAACGGCTTCATGCTCAACGATTCAGACGGTGAAATTAAAGGAACTCCTGCCGAGCTTCTGGAACAAAGCAGTACAAAAGCCGGTATTCTTACTGTTGATTTCATTGAAGGTAAACACGATATTCCTTCCTGCTATTACGAATTTGCACGCCGCTATCCTGATGCTGACGGAAAAATTTATTCGGGATTTATAGCAAAATCGGCTGATAAGATCTTTGAAAGCACTGATTTCTACAAGAAATAAGAACCTTTTAGAGTTTGCTTAAACAGGTTTTTAAGCACATAACAAGGATTTATACAACAGGCTTAAAGACAAAATACATTATTATTACCTCCTGACTAATCCACCTTTAATAATACAATAATAAATTAATTCGCAATTTTTTTTAACTAATTTGCGGATTTCTCGGTTTTTTGTATTATCTTAGCGCCCCATATTTTAACTTATGTTACGCAGTTACGCAGTTACGCAGTTACGCAGTTACGCAGTTA
>CAZJZG010000065.1:0-5532 GCA_964550455.1 uncultured Bacteroidales bacterium
CAAACAAATGAATCTAAAAAATTTTTGGTCATAAATATATTTCATTTTGGTATAACCTACTGATTCTCAAAGATGGGATCAGGAGTTCTGAATTTATGTTTTTAATTTTAATTGTCAGCTTTAGTGAGGCAAGGAAAAAAATTAGGATAAAGAAAGCTCAGCAATGATTGCCAGTTTGTTTCTACCTTATTTGTAACACTGGGAGAATATTGATCAGCTTTAAAAACGATTTGTTTTTTCGTTTTTATACCGGTGGTTTTTCGGGATTCCGGACAACAAACCACCCCTGTAAGCATAAAAAAAACCACTGACTTTTGCCAAAATTTTCAGGGTTGTATGTACCTGAAAAAAGCAGTAAAAATCAGTAGCTTACAGTATTATAGCGCAGAAGCTGTTCTGTTTTATCAGCTATCAGCGGATGATAGTCATTTCGTCAATCAGTCGTTTTGCTCCTGCAAATTTATCAATAATGAAAAGTATATAACGGGTATCAACACTTATGGTTCTCTGCAGTTCAGGTTCAAACGCTATATCGCCGCTCATTGCTTCCCAGTTTCCGTCGAAGGCAATTCCAATCAGATGTCCTTTTGCATTAATCACCGGACTGCCTGAGTTACCTCCCGTAATATCATGGTTAGTAAGGAAATTGATATATAGTTCTCCGTTTGTGGCATAAGGTCCATAATCTTTCTTTTCGTACAATTCCTTAAGCTTTGGATGAACAATGAATTCATCAACATCAGGATTTTCTTTTTCCATTACACCTTTAATGGTCGTAAGATAATCATAATGAATTGCGTCAGCCGGATAATAATCTAACACCTGTCCGTAAGTCATTCTAATAGTGGAGTTTGCATCGGCAAAATAAACCTTTTCAGGATGCATTTCACGCAGTGCCGATATCCACAGTTTTTCACCTTTCGATACTATACCTTGTCCTTTACCTATATTAGCCGAAGCTTTAATAGACAGTTCGCGAATCTGTTTTTGAATGATAAAGAAAGGATCTTTTTCAATATCACGCAAACGTGGTTTTGCAAGAAAACGATCAAGAGCTTCAGGAGTTGTAATAAATGATTTTTTGTAAATATCATCGGCATAGCTCATAAAATTACCACCGTAGTTCTTAAAAACATCCTTGAAAAATTCAGGACGCCAGGGATCAAAAAGATTATAAAAAACCATTTCCATCATAGCTGCAAAAACACTTTTATCAGTATTGTAATCCATTTCTTTAAAATGTTCAGCAGCGATTTCACGAAGTTTTGCAACAGCCTCATCAATTGCAGCCTGATTTTTACGGTCTTTTTCAAGAACTGTTCTCAGTTCGTACAATGCAGATACAAAGCCCACACTTGAAGGGCTCATGGCTCCAAGATTAAGATACATCAAAGGAAGTATATCAGTAGTCATAAGACCATAGCCTTCTTTCATCATTGAAAGTACTTCACCGTATTTTTCTTTGGCTTCAGGATTAGTTTTTATCCATTGGTTGAATTCTTCCTCTATTTTAAGTTTCTGACCGTAAACATCAAGGTTTTTCAGTCCTCTGATCTGCCCGATATAATATTTCCAGGCATTGGCAAGCGATGAATGAACTGATGCATACTGAATCCTTACTGCAGGATCGGCATCCATATGCATTTTCATGGCTTCCAGTCGTTTATCAAGAACTTTTACCAGTAAAGGCTGAAAATGTTCTACGTTATACTCCACACCGTATGATGTAAGATAACGGCTTGTACGACCCGGAAAACCCCATATCATACTGAAATCCTCACGCTCGACACCCTGAATTGAAACCGGCAGAAAATGGCGTGGTTTCAGAGGAATATTTTCTTTTGAATATTCAGCGGGTGAACCATCGGGAGCTGTATAAATGCGTAATACGCTGAAATCGCCTGTATGGCGGGGCCACATCCAGTTATCAGTATCGCCGCCAAATTTACCTATTGATGAAGGTGGCGCTCCTACAAGGCGCACATCGCGATAGGTAATATAAACCAGCATATAATATTCGTTACCGGCGTAAAACGGCTTAACGGTAACATCATATTTTCCATCTTCCGAGTTGTCGTCTTTCAGTTGTTTTACGGCTTTGCGAATTGCAGCCTGACGGTCGGAATCACTCATTTCGGGTGTAACTTCCGCTAAAACTTCTTTTGTAACATCGGTCATTCTAACCAGGATTGAAGCAGTAAGTCCTTCGTTCGGGAGCTCTTCTTCAAAACTATTAGCCCAAAAACCATCAGTAAGATAATCGAAATCAACTGAGCTGTGGCTTTGTATCTGACCATAAGCGCAGTGGTGATTAGTAAAAAGTAAACCCTGTGGCGAAACAATTTCGGCACTGCAGAAATATCCTTCAGGAGCGCTCCCCGAACTTAAGCCCACAATTGCATCCTTAAGGCTTGCATTGTTGATACTATACAAGTCTTCGGCTGAAAGTCTGAGACCCATTTTTTGCATGTCAGAAAAAATGAGATCTTTGAAAAACATTGGAACCCACATGCCTTCGTCAGCACGAAGCTGGAAATTTATTGCCAGCAGCAATGTTAATGCGATAGTGAAAAATCGTCTTTTCATTATTTTGTAATTATTAGTGAATAAAAGAAACAGACAGTAGTTATTTTAAAGATTTTTCTGATCAAATAGCTCCGTTTTACAATCCCAGGACATCTTTTCCCCTTTTGAACACAATGTCAACCGGCAATCCGGTAGCATTGACCCTGTCGAGGTCATTACGCAATTGTTCAGTCATTACGCCATAATTGTCAACAAGTTTTTTAGCAGCTTCATAGTCGCCATCGCCCTGAATGGTAAGGATTTTCTCAACCTGAGCGATAACAGATGCTTTCATTTCCTCAAAATTCACGCGATAAGTCCCGTTGTCCTGATAAACAAAAGCGCTGTTATCTTCAAAGAATTTCATATTCAGCATATTGGCTTTTCCGTGAGCGCTGGCAGCACCAAAACGGCTTGAACGGAAAATACCTGCAAAGAAAGTTACATAATTGTTCATTACTTCACCACTTGTGATTTCTCCCATTTCATAAAGCTTTGTAACCAGGTAAAGTCCCATAATATCGGCTTTAGCTTCTTCAAGAGCTGAATAATATTCACGTAATGCTTCCCGTGCCGTACCTTTTCCGGTAATAGTATTTTTAACTCCCATGCCATGCGACACTTCATGGAAAGTAGTGTTTTCAAAAAATGCATCGAAAGTAATATGTTTGCGCTGACTTTCGTCAATCAGCATATTGGCTATAGGAACCAGGATTTGATCAAATTTTGCTTTCATTGAATTTTTTAGCTGCAGTTTGCGGCTTCCAACAGCAAGATGAATTTCAGGATCATTCGGGAGGTTTATGGCAATGGTTTTACTGCCTGCATTACAATCACCGGCGTAGTAAAGTACATAATAAACGTTCATGTCGGCATCCGTTCCAGGTACTTCCGATTTGTAAGCAGGATCAACCGGAAGCCCGGCCTGAAGTTCGGGAAGCATGGCATTGAATTTTTCAAGCTTTGCACTCCATTCAGGGTCTTTAACCAGTACAAACGATTCGTGAGCAGCTTTGTACCCAAAGAGTCTGTCTTCGTAATTTTCAATCGGACCAACCACAAAATCAATATTTGAGGTTTTCATTTCCATCCAGGCAAAGTCGCTGGGTTGGTAATTATCAGTAAGCAATGCATCGGCGCGACTGAGAAGATAATTTTTTAATCCTTCATTTTCAGCAAGTTCAGCAGCCTGGCGCATGATACCGGCAGCTTTTTCGTGTTGTTCTTTATAGGCTACTGAGTAAGGCACAACCTGTAATTTCCCGTTTTCATCGCGGCGTATAAGGGTATAAAGACTGGTTTTATCAGGATCGTCCAGTTGTTCAAACTCTTCTTTTGTCATGTCGTGCGGATAGAAATTAGCACTCAGGGGTTTGGGTCCGTAGCCCGGAATAAAAGGTTTGTTATCATCAAGGCGGTCCCAGGGTCCATAATTAATGGTAGCAAACTGTTTAGCATACTCATTTTCAATTTTTGCAAAAAGAGCTTCTTTATCACCGTAAGCCTGGCTCCAGAAAATATCGTCCATGATATTGGCAGCATCAAGGAGTAGTTTTACTATTTCACGTTCATTTTCACTTAGCCACGACAGGTCGGTTTTCAATTCTACCTGATGGAATTTTGAAACAAGGTCTTTCATTGGGTCTTTAGTTTCGGTGTTGCATGATGCCCATGCCAGAAACATTGCAATAAGCAAAGCAAGGGTAAAGGATTTTCGTAACATGTTATTCTTTTTTTATGATTAATGATATTGTGTTGAGAGGTGCAAAGGTAGAGAATTTTATTGTGGCATAGCTGCCGTATATCTATGGATTTTTAATATAAGAATATGCTGATACCTGTTTTTAAGACAGTTTCAGAAGATATTAAAAGTCTTGTTTGATTGTTGAAATTTTCAGAAGCCGGTTAAATTCAGGTTTTCTATCTCCTGTTTATAATAATATTTACCGTGTTAACTGCATCAGTAATATCTATGATTCCGTCTTCATTTAAATCGGCATTTTCAAAGCAGAATGGCTGGGGGTTGTCGCCAAACATATATTTAACGGTTATTACTATATCCATGACATTAACACTTCCATTACAATTTGAATCCCCCGGTAATAACTGAATGTTTTGGATAATGGTGGCAATCCCGTTTATTGTATCTGGAACGAACGCACAATAAGAACCAGATCCCCAGGTTGCAAATGCATTTTCAAAGTTTAATTCGTAAACACCGGTTTGATCAGGTGTGGTTAAAGTGTAGGATAAGATAATACCGGAGTTGCCAATAAGAGGCAAAAGAGAATTATTAGTTGCAATTATTCTGAGAATATTGGTGTTTGTCAGTACACCGGATATAACATAGTGATTCCTGCTACGGGCAGGATTTATGATCGCTGATTGTTCAACATATGTGAAGCCGTCTGGCAGAGGAACATCAAACGTTACATCTTTCACCAGATCATAATTACATAATTCCACATCAACGACTAGCATTGAATTGATCTGCCCCACTGCATCATTCATGATAAGAGTATTTTGATAAGGATTTTGTGCTTTACCAGCAATAGAGATCAATAACAGGGCAAGCAGAAATATTCTGGAGATTTGGGTAATCTTTTTCATGGTATTGTTTTTTGGGAGGTTAATAATCAAATCAGCTCTCTGTTATAATAAACTTAACCACTAATCATTATGGCAGTAAGCTTTGTTAACAAATTATACGAATTGTATTTACAAAATAGTCCAAGCTGTTTTGTAGATTACAATCGTTAATGCCGGTGGTTAAAATATTCAGAACAATTGAGCGGAGCGATAATTGGTCTGTTATATTTTTCCAATCGGTATTATTGCTTTATCAAAATACTCATCCTACGTATAAACACTGCTAATCCTGCTATTCTAAAACTCAATAGAACAATATAAATACAAGGTGCTAAGATAATACAAAAAAGTGAGAATACAGGCAAAATAGCCCCGATT
>CAZJZG010000066.1:0-3588 GCA_964550455.1 uncultured Bacteroidales bacterium
GTACAAAAAATTTAAAATTACTAAATTTCTGTCCAGTTTTATTAGACCAGCTCAATCTTAGTGAAAATACTTTAACTGATACAATATCACCTAATATTGGAAATCTAACTTTACTTAAAACTTTATATTTAAGCCAGAATGAGTTTGAAGGGGGAATTCCTGATGAAATAGGTAATTTAACTAATTTATTACTTATTGACTTTTCTGATAACTATTTAACCGGAACAATACCCTCTGCAATAGGAAATTTATCCTTACTTCAACATTTGAATTTAGACAATAATTTTCTTGGAGGAAATATCCCTTCTGCAATAGGAAGTTTAGATTCGCTTAAATATTTCATTATTGGAAATAATAATTTTGAAGGTGAGATCCCCTATGATTTATGTAATGCTATTAGTGTAGAATTTCGTCTTGAGAACAATTACTTTGGTCTTGAAAACTGCAATGTCATCAATTGTTTGCTTGATAAAGGAGTTAATATTCCTGATGGTTCGCAGAAAAATGGATATAATCTGCTTGAAGATTGTTCAGCTCTCTACGTTGATGAGGCTACTATTTCATTTGATACTTGCTATGCAGCTAATAAAACCATATATGTGGGAGGAAACTGGTATGTTGTTGAAGAAAATGCTATTGTAAAATTTGAAGCAGGTCAGAATATCATTATATTACCCGGTACTCATTTTAAAGAAGGCTCAATGGTACATACCCGAATAGTAACTGATGGGATCTATTGTGCTCTGCCTATGATGGCTGCGGTTAACACACAACCTGTTGAACCTTCGCCTAAGAGTATGATTGACTTCCCGGAAAACAAAGATGTTTCTTCTGGTACATTTAATGTTTTGGTTTATCCTAACCCGACCAACGCTTTTGTAACGCTTGTTTTCTCAGAACCCGCAATAAATACTCTGGTTGAAGTTTACGGACTTCTGGGCGAACGTGTCTTAACAAAGGAAATAAGCGGGAACAGTTTGCACGAACTTGATCTGTCATCCCAGCCACAGGGTATTTATTTGGCAAAGGTTTCAAACGGTAATTCAGTGGTTTTGAAAAAGATAATTAAGAATTGATTAATTGGGTTGATAGATTCATTATCCATAGGTTTTAGCTTAAGCCTGTTCCTATTCATAAATGATCTAATTATCAGTTACCGCCGGCTAAAGCCGGCGGTAAAAATGGGAAAAATCAACTTAATGGCTTTAGCCAAAAAGGCTTAGTATCAGTAGATTTGGGCTAAAGCGGATGTTTGATAAAACATCTACCTTATAAATGACATAAAGGATAATTTTTCTAAAAAAAATCAAAAAACCATTGCATTGCCAGTATAAATGTATTAATTTTACGGCTGAGAATTTTTACAGTTTCGCACGCTACTTCATTTGTCCCTTTCCATATATAACTTATTTTATTTTAGAATTTTAGCTAATCACAATCAATATTTGTGATTATTGAATCAATGTTTTATGAAAAAACCAGCTCTCAAAATTCTTAGCTATGGTCAAATTATTTATTGGATTTGTAAGTAAAATTTATTGAATTTCAATAACATAACAAGATGAGTATGCAGTCTTTAGTCTCATTTTCATTTATTTATTGAACTTTAGAAAGTTAAATCAATTATAAAATCTCGTTCTTGAAAACATTAACCCATAAAAAAGTTAGAAAGATGAAATGCCTCCTATTTTCCTTAGTATCGCTTGCTCTTGTAATAGCAGGCTGTAAAAAATCAGACAATCCAATTAACAATGGTAAGATGGATTGGAACGCTCCTTCCCACCCGTATATGGCTCCAAATGGGAAAAGCAATATCCATAATGATGCGTATATGACAGATGTATACACAATCAAAGGCCCCGAGAATGGAGACCTTAATGTCGCCATGTCAGATATTGATAAATTAGGCGGCACAATTGCATTTAGCGGAGAAAATAAAATAATAACTCTCGGAATCTGGGCGGATGGTTCAAGAGCATTATATATCATTGAGCCAGAAAATCTTGAGGTTATTGACAAATATGACCTTCCGTCAGGAACTTTAGGTGTTGGTGGTGGTGGATATTTTTATTTAGATCAGAATTACAAAGCTGTTGTCCCAACCGTTGACAAAAGAATATTAATAATTAGCACAACAGGAAATCCGGCGAAGCTTGCTTTAGAAAAGGAATACAACCTTTCAAATCTGCCGGATCCTTGCATAATCGCATCGGTGTTGCCAGATTGGGAAGGAAATCTATGGTTCGTAACGGCGGAAGGAATAGTTGGGATTGTAGGCGATAATATACTGAATATCATCCAGTTATCTCATCTTAATTCAACAACAAGTACTGAAGTAAAAGAACCAATAGCGAATTCGTTTGCAATAGATGAAACAGGAGGTGTTTTTGTTGTATCTGATTATGCATTATACAGATTAGAACTTATTGGCGGAAGCCCTGTAATTAGCTGGAGAGAAGAGTATGACAGAGGAACTATGAAAAAGCCGGGACAGCTATCTTTTGGTTCAGGCACAACTCCTACCCTAATTTCAAATGATTACGTTGCAATAACTGATAATGCTGAGCCACGGATGAATGTTCTGGTATTCAAAAGAACTAAGAATATCAGTTCTAACCGGCTTTTATGCAAAGTTCCGGTATTCACAAGCGGTGCATCTTCAAATGAAAACTCACTTATTGCTTTTAACAATTCAATTATTGTTGAGAATAATTATGGATATTCAAACCTTTTTAATTTCGTCGGGCATCTTTCCGAACCAGGCTTAAGCCGGATTGATTTTAATGCAGATGGCAGTTACAAAATAGCGTGGACTTCAAATCTGATTATTCCATCAGTGGTTTCAAAGTACTCTTCTGTAAGCAATTTAATTTATACTTATACTAAAGATGCTGAGGGTTGGTATTTCACAGCTGTTAATGCGAACTCGGGGCAGGTCGTTTTTCAAAAGAAAGTTGGACCGGATGAGATCATATACAATAATCATTATTCAGGTATAGTAATTGCACCCGATGGTTCAGCATATATTGGTGCTCCCAATGGAGTTATAAAATTTTCTAAAAAATAAGGGCTTAATTTTGAAGTGGTCTAAACCCTTTATTCAATATTTTATACATATGTAATTGATATCGCTTATACAAGGAGGATTAAACGGTGCTTTATAACCTCACTGGTTTATTGATAACTCATATTGCCTTCTTAAAAACCTTATTTGACGGAACTGTCACTAATGAGGAATAAACATGTTTTTGACAGATCTTATCGGAATTTGATACCAAATGTCCTTACTGATCTTTTTATAATACAGAAAATTCAGAGCAAATAGATTTCTGTTCAGTTTTATTAGACCAGCTAATTATGCCTTGATCTTGAATTAGTTAATCAGTTATAATATTAAGCTTATCCTGACTAAAACACAAGGGTGTTTTTCCTTGCTGTTTCCGGATTTAAAAAGTACGCTATCCATGAAATAATGGATACAGGAATATTTTTTTGCCCTGTTTATCCTGATCGAATTATAGCTTTCCGAGAAACACTGTAAATTTCAATTGAAAAGTATACCACTATTTCAGTTAAGAAAGAACACCA
>CAZJZG010000067.1:0-3232 GCA_964550455.1 uncultured Bacteroidales bacterium
ACGATTGTAATTTACAAAACAGCTTGGACTATTTTGTAAATACAATTCGTATTATTTGCTTGATGTTTGGATGTTTAGCAAATTATTTTGACTGATATCTATTGATTGGCAAGCAACTTAAGATTGAATTGATATTCAGAATTCCGTTAACTCAATCTTCACTTTGTTGTGATCAGCGTTCTCAGGGTTTGAAGAAAGCAGCTCATCCTTAATCAGCAAAAACCTTATTATTACTTCACACTTTCATTAATAAAACATATATTATATCACCCTTCTTGTGATAATTTACAGAAGGTTACAATAGGAGCAAAAAATCATTAAACTCCGGTAATAAAAAATGCCGGGCAGAATTTTGAAAACCACCCGGTACAAAATCATTTTTTATCACTAATAATAAATTCTGATAAACCGGCTTCTTTTAATTAAGGATCAGATTTACAGTTGCAATAAGATCATTTAGGTTTATTACACCATCACCATTTATATCAGCATTTTCAAAACAGAATGGTTCAGGTTCCAATCCCAATATTTTATTAGCTATTATTACAACATCAACAATATTCACAGCACCATCACAATTGGCATCACCCAAAAGAAAATCAACTCCAAAATAAGCCACTAAAATTGTATTCTCAGCAGGCATAGTAAATTCAAATTCAGGTTCTGTTGAAATAATATTACCAGATGCATCGCTCCAATTCAGAAAATTAAATCCTTGATTTACGGTTGCCAATAGAGTAATCTGAGTGCCTGCAGGATAATCTCCTGCGCCTGTTACAATACCTGCATCCGGAGGATCGGCAAATAATGAAAGTGAATATGTTTGTGTTTGTGAAGCTGTTATTGTAACATTATCAAAAGAAAAATAAGTAAACATAGATCCGGAATGCCTCCATGCCAGATAAACATTATCTTTTTGTCCATCAAGCTGGCTCAGATCGTATGAAAATGTATTCCACTGAGCTGCAGGATTGTACAATTCAAGTTCAGTCCAGGTAGCAGGATCATTGGGATCTAACATAGTTCCAAACAAAAGTTGCGGAGAGCCTTGAACTTCCCCTGCATCAAAATATATCATATCTGCATTGCTAAGATCTAATGGTGGGGCTACCAGTATAATCGGATTTGCAACATTTGCATTTTGTCTGAAGAATATAACTTTACCACCTGTTGAATATAAAAAATCGGGAGAGGTACTGTGTGTTGTCCAGTTTGAAGGTATTCCATTGGTAAAATCTTCAAAAAACCAAGCTTCAGGAGCTAACATTTGAATATTTAACACAAGATTCTGATCGTTAACCAGTATTGTACCTTCCTGTGATATAAATCCGGCAGAAAAAATTTCGTAAGTATAAGTTCCTGGTACAACATCTTCATACATTACCTGACCGGATGTACCGGTTATTTTTTCTCCATACTGCGACAAGAAGATATTTGCTCCTTCAACAGCATTTCCGCTATTATCAGTAATATTGAATGTTACATTATAATCTTCAAAATTATGCGTAACATTAACCATTTCACTCTGAATCACTGATTTATCACCATCGTTCTGAACAAAAACAATTACTGCAAGTCTGTTTGGAATTTCCATAAAGGTTGAACCCATATTAAATGACTGAGAAATTGTATGTGTATTTCCGGGAGTCAATGCCGGCAACGTAGTTCCTGAAGCATTAGGCAGCATTTTCAACATCACATTCTTGAAATACCTTTCACCATTATTTGCCACATTTCCAGTAGTAACCTTCTCGACTACAACAATATGAGCCTTTAAACCAGCATTGTAATTAGTCAAAACATTAATTCCAAGATCAATAGTAATGTTTAAATCTTCATCAAGATGAGCATTAATAATATTGATTTCCATATCGGTTGGTAATCCGATGTAAGAATCATAAACAGCCTGTGTCATCTGTGACGGTGAAGCAGTTGAAGAATTTATCCTCAATGCAGGAACACTGTTTATAGAATAATAAGTTCTTCTTACACCTCCTTCGGGAGTATAATACGGATCACCGTTACCAGGCCAATTCATTTGATATTTTATCAGGCTATGTGTACCTGGATTGGCTTCTAATACCGCATTTAAAACCGGATTAGCATAAGCACACGGACCGCAGGTTGAACTGGAAAAAACCTCGTATAAAGGCTTTTTAATCAGTCTGTTATTTACAACTTCAAAATGCGTAACAATAGATTGAGTTTCCGAAATATCAGGGTATTCAACATTAAGGATCGCAGAATAATTACCTTCTGTTGCATCCCATAAAGGAAAGCCTAATGGCATAGCATCAGACAGTTTATCGGCAGTTAAATGATCAGTATGCTGATAAACAATTTCATCAGACTTCAATGATTTAATAGTGGTGGTAACATTTACTACCTGTTGTGCTTCGTTGCCATTAAACGTAATAATAGGGCTAATCTGCGAACCTGTAGCAATAACCGAAGGCATCCATAATTCATAGGAACAACGGTCCATCGTATTTTCTGATCCTGAATTTTTGCTGGCAAGCAAATGATTGGCAATTAATAAGGCAAGTATTGCCAATCCAAAGTGTTTCATAGCTTTTCTCATGTTTCGATTTTTTTAATTAATTATTATGAGTGTCGGTAAAGATAAATAAAAAGATGTATCTTAGGAGAAAAATATTTGACATGAATCTAATCAATTTTATGGATCAGTTTCCTGATGAGGAATCTTGTAAACTGAAATTCAAAGCCATGCGGGATGAAGCAGGGGTAACCTGCAGGCACTGTGGAGGTAAAGATCATTACTGGCAAAAGACAATTTGGATGTACGAATGTAAAAAATGTAAAACCCGAACCACACTTCGCAGCGGCACAGTGATGCAAGCCAGCAAACTTCCGTTTCGCTATTGGTTTATTGCTATGCATCTGTTAACCAGTACTAAAAAGCCATTTTCTTCACTTGAATTGCAACGACAACTTGGGCATAAATTCTACGAGCCTATCTGGTACATGATGCAGAAGCTACGAAAAACGATGGGCATTCGTGACAGAGCTTATCAACTGGATAAGATTGTTGAGTTGGACGAAGGATTTTTTGAAAGTGTTGATACTGAATTATCTAAAGAGGAAAAGCCGATAAAACTTAAACGAGGCAGAGGAAGTCAGAAACAATCCAAAGTTATTGTAATGGCATCAACAGTTCATACTCTAAAAGCACCTGAAAAACACAAAAAGCAGACAAAGTTTCGCTATGTTA